>JAETQO010000034.1 GCA_021770655.1 Ruminococcus sp.
AGCGAGGTCTTCGGGCTGAGTCGTGAATCCTTGAAGTACCTTGCGACACGAATTAAAAAGAGCGACCCGAATTAAAAAAAGGGTGCGAACCCTGTGAATAATTGAGAATTGAATGCGCGTAAAATAAACACCCTGAGTTGGCGTACGGTCTGCGGCGTGCCGCCCCGTCAGTTGTTCCAAACCCGTTCTTACATCGGTTAAAGTTGCGTGGAGGTCTTGGGGGATTCGATGGGAAATTCTGTCCTGCCGCTCCTTTCCGCTCCGTAAGAACACCCAGCTTGACAATTGAATATTTTGTAAATGAGGAATTGTTGACAAAAACTGAACGTGGTAGAAGAACCGCCAAACGCACAATAAGTCTAACGGGGAGATAAATTACCGTGAGTTAGCCGAAAGTCAATTTTCATCGTCCCCTACATTTTTAGTGCTTTGAAACAACGTTGTGGAAAACCACCAAACGGACTATGTGCGGTTTAGTGCTATGGAAAAGACCACACAAGCGAGGTCTTCGGGCTGAGTCGTGAATCCTTGAAGTACCTTGCGACACGAATTAAAAAGAGCGACCCGAATTAAAAAAGCCTTGGTGGGAATTTCTTCGACCCAGTTCTTTATCGATCTCATTCATTACGCTTAGCTTTTTCAAGCTCCATAAAGGAGCAATAAGTTCGCTTCTTGCTCCGTCACCGGTCACCCTCTGAATTACCGTTTCAGGAGGAAGAACTTCAAGCTGGTCGCATACGATGTTTACATATTCGTCCATTTCCAAAGAGCGGAATTCTCCCCGAAGATACATTTCGGCAAGCGCTGTACCCTTTAAAACGTGGAGAAGATGTATCTTTATACTGTGAAGACCCAGCGAACCCATTACCTTAGCCGTTTCTATCATCATTTCTCTGTCCTCCCCCGGAAGACCGTCAATGATGTGAGCGCATACGTTTATGCCTCTCTCCCTGAGAAGTTCATAGCCTTTCATAAAATCCGCAAAGGTGTGACAGCGGTTCATTTTCAGCGCCGTTTCATCGTGAACAGTCTGAACGCCAAGCTCCACGGTGAGAAAGGTTTTTTCGCTCAGCTCTTTAAGCAGATCAGCCTTTTTCTCGTCTATGCAGTCCGCTCTTGTCGCAATGGAAAGCCCTGCCGTATTTTCAAAGGACAGGGCTGTGTAGAACATCTTTCTTAAAGTCTCTGTATCGCCGTAGGTGTTGGACCCTGCCTGAAAATAAGGTATGCAAAGACCCTCAGACCATTTTTTTCTCATTTTCTCTCTTATCTCACCGTACTGAGTAAGAATATCATCTCTCGGATCTCCGGCAAAATCTCCGCTTTTCTTTGCCGAGCAGAACAAACAGCCTCCCGTTCCTTTAGTACCGTCTCTGTTCGGACAGCCCAGATCTATATTAAGAGGAACTTTATAGACCTTTTTGCCGAACTTGTGACGAAGATAATAATTATAGGTGTGATACCTCTTGTTATCGTCCGAATACGGGAAAGGATTATCGAATTTGCTGTTCATTTATTCCACTTCTCCCGTCTCTTCGGAAGATGACGAAGTTACCTCCGGAGGCTCCGAAGTAGTTGTTGTCGTGGTCGTCGTAGTTGTTTCTGTGGTCGTCGTAGTGGTCGTCGGTCCCGGCTGATCTATCGGCACCGTAGTAGTTACCGTAAAATACGGCTTGTCATTATTCGTCGTGGTCGAACCTGTAGTAGTTGTCGAGGAAGTTTCACTCTCGTCAGGTCTGTCAATAGCCGTGGTGGTAGTGGTCTTTTTCTTTTCCTCCGCCTTTTTGGTAGTGGTCACCTCGCCGTTATCGGATTTTTGCGTCGTAGTAATAACATTTTCGTCCGTATCGTTTTCATCGCCGCCGTTTGGTTCGTCAAAGCTGTTGTGGTTGACGTCCGTGTCATCGTCGATCTCTCTGATAGGATCGGTGACCTTGTTGCCTATTCCGTAAATAAGCGAGATTCTTTCCTCAATAGCCTTCATAGCCTCCGGGAACGGCAGACTGTTATTGTAAGTGTCCTCTATTGCCTGAGTATAATCGCCCGACATAAAAGTCTTGAATGAAAGAGAGGCATTGTTATCCTCAACAATATCACTGCCCGATACCGCAATGAAAAATATGCAGGTAAAAAGCATAATTACGGCAAGTGTAAGAATATTTATAAAGCGGTAGTGTCCTTCTAAATTGTCCTGCGAAAGTTCCTTTGAAGCCTTCTCCGCCAGCGCACATTCTTCGGGAATCTCATATTCCTTATCCTTTTCCCCGTGAATAATATTAAACTGTTTAGCATTATCGTTCATTTTAAATACCCGAATCCTTTATTGACCTTGCATTATAGACCTGTGATCTTTTCCGGTTCATGCGGCGTGTTCTGCCGCTAAGGTTATTACGCTGATCATGAATATCAGCGCAGTAAATACTGTTTTAGCTATCATTACTCTGCCGTAAGCCGCCGCCGATCTTTCAGAAAGCTTTTTCCAGAAACCTGTGAAAAGTCTTTTTGCAGGTGAAAAAACAATAAAGAATGCGACAGCGATAAGCGTAATGTTTTTCAGTACGGCGTATTTTACCGATACGCTCAGGCTGTATTTTACATTCACTCCCACAAGAGCCAAAAGCCACTTTTTATATCCGTAAAAGCTGTCGAAATAGAGTCCGCCGAATATCAGCATAGCCGCCAGCAGAATGTATAAATACTTCAGCGCCGAGGGCAGTTTTGAAAGAACTCCTGAAAGAAAGATTTTTTCAAGTCCTGCCAGCGCCCCTGCGCATAATCCCACGATTATAAAATTTATCTTTGCTTCATACCATATCGAAAGAGCGCATCCGCATAGAATATACGAAATAAAATTCAGAACGGCGTTTTTGTCCTTTTTACAGCCGAACAGCTCGCCGAAAAATTCAACCACGGTTGTGTTGAAACTTCTTACAGTTCCGATAAAAAGTCCGTCCGCCTCAATGTTTTCATAGTTGTCCGGATATTCAAAGCCTCCTACAAGTCCAAGTCCTTTAGCCATATCCGAAAGACCTGTAAAAAGAAAATAATACTGAGCCATAAAAGACAGCATACCAAGCCAGCATCCGACGGTCGTTATCTCTCTGCCGTTCAGTCCCGCAAGCTTTATCCTCTCAAAAACACCCGCCAGAAGAACGACCTTTCCGAATCCCCATACTATCCTTGTAAGTCCGTCGTTAAGCTTCGTTCCCGTTATCTCTCTGTGTCTTATCTGGGGTTCAAGCTCTTTGTATCTCACCATAGGTCCTGCCAGCATAAGATGAAAGGAAACCATATAGGTGAAAAGGCAGAAAAAATTCTTTTCATAAACCGAATTTCTTTTGTAAACGTCGTAAACGTAGGAAAAACCTCTCAGTGTGTAAAAGCCTATTCCTACAGGCAGTACTGCCGCCTCAAAGCTGAGCTTGTCAAACTTTGCGAAAATATAGTTGTGACCGAACACCAGAAAAAGTCCGATGTTCATTATTGCGTCTATGGTCAGAAAAGCGGCGCATAGGGCTTTTTTATCCCGGTTTTTGCCGATGATCATTCCAAAAATCCAGTCCGCGAATGCCGACAGAAAAATCAGACAAACCGCAAAGGGTCTTCCCCAGCTGAAAAACAGCAGAGAAGCAAGAATAAGTATCAGATTTTTGTACTCAGCGCTCCTGTCAAACAGCGAAACGATAGTCACAATAGGAAACATTCCCAGTATAAATATCAGATCAGAATAAACCAAATTTATTATCTCCTTAAAATGTTCGTGAAAAAAATAACCTGTGCTTAAAAACTCGGTGGCTTTTCGCAGAGAATTTCACTTATAATTTTATCACAATTCACTAAATATAGCAAGCAAAATTATAAAGAAAATCTAAATTTTTCAGTTTTTTTCAAAAAGTGTTTGCAAAAAAACAAAACTGTGGTATAATATACAGTAAGTAAATATGCAATTATTACTTGGGGAAGGAGTGGCAGATGTGGCATCAATTTTAGTTACGGGTGCAAGCGGAATGATAGGTTTGTATCTAACTTCCAGCCTACTGCATAAAAAGCATCGCGTTTACGGTATCGATAATCGTAAAAACGATTACATAGGCACTGATCCTAATTATACTTTTGTTCAGTGCGATATTACTGATAAGGATACTATCACTTCTGTAATAGAAAGCAATAAGATCGACGTGGTGGTTCATCTGGCAAATTCTGTCGATAACGATATTGATCCATATGTGACCGACGCAGAGTTAAAGCGCAGCAAAGCCTGCGATAAGTTTATCTATGCCGCTGCCGCAAAGGCAGGTGTAAGAAGCTTTATATTGCTTAGTACGACTGCGGTCTATGGAATACAGAAGGGCAGAGAGCCGATAAGGGAAACCGCACCGGAAAAGGGAAATTCCAACTATGCGGATATGAAGCTTACGTCGGAAAAAATAATGCAGAAGGAATTCAAGAAGGCCGATACCGTAGAAGTAATAGCGAGAGTTGCGCCTATCTATGACGCCGAATATACGCAGAATCTGAGGGACAGAGTATTTGACGCAAAGGAAAATGTGGCATACATATTCAAGGACGGCGAATATGGTTTTTCTTTCTGCTGTGTTTTCAATCTGATTGATTTTATCAATGGAATCATAAACGTTCCTACCGGAAGATATGAGGGAATCTATAACATATCCGATTCCAGACAGACCACGGCGAAGGAAATCATCGACTATGAAAAGGAACATCACCGTATCGGCGCTGTAATTCAGAAGACCCCCGGTATGGGATTAAGCATAAATAAGGGTAAAATGAAGACGGACTACCGTTATTTTGATCCGTCGATAACATTCAACAACTGGAATATTGACAATACAAGAGCGAAGAGAATTGCTCCTTTCCGCTGGACGCTGTCAAATACAAAATAAAGACCGGTGTTCTGTCGGCTTGAGTACAATCGGAAATCAGTAAAAGCGGTTCTTTTAGAGCCGCTTTTTTCCTTAAGGCAACACCGCACAACTACCGCCTAACGGCTTTGTGTACGTCTAACTTGCCAATTTTCCGTCATCTTGCACAGAAACTCCTTGAAGGACGCAAGTATTCCTGCGTCGTTTCTATACAATCTAACGAAAAATTTACTACGTTATCCGCACACAATAGTTGTGCGGTGTTGCCTTAAACATTCGCTGTGGAATATTTTTTCAATTTGTGGCTTTTTGTGCATTTTGCATTATTTAACTTGACATTTTTGCGGTTTGGTAGTATAATTATATCAAGCTTTGCCTGTAAACGTTCTCGGAGGTGTAAATATGAAAAAAATAAATATTGTCGCCGCCTGCGCATTTTTGGCACTTGCTTGCAGTCTGTCCTCCTGCGGAGATGTTGAAACATCTTCAAAGGACGATTTGTCAAGCGTTCGTACCGGAGTTACCACTACTACGGTGATGGGCGAAAAATCTGCGCTTAAATTGACAGGGTCGGTGTCTACCGTTAAAACTCAGGCAGTCTGCACCAAAATCGAATTTGACAACGGCTGTGTGCTGTTTGCAAATTCTCAGGGCGGATATACTATTATTAATGATAAGAACGAAGTCATTGATTCCATGGAAGTGACCGATGATAACGGCGATAAGCTTGTTATCAATTGTAAAGGCGGAAAGATAACTCTGATGAAAAACGACTCTGAGGTAAATTCTTTCAGCTATAAGGGTACTCGTATTATTATCAAGGATAACGAAGTCTATTATGCGGATACAAAGGTCGCGTATGCGGATACAAGTTTCTGTACTTTTAAGCTTGACGATGAAAATACGTTGGAATGTATTTCCGACGGAAAATTTGCAGTCAAAAAGAACGGAACAAAAACCGATAAAATAACCGTTACGGACATGAACGGCGATAAATTTGTCATAGAGGCTATGGATAAGGGAATTGAGATAACAAATTCCGATAATGAGCTTATGGATTCCATAGTTGTAAACGGATACTTTATAAGAGTAACATCGGATAAGGTCATTATCAACGGTAAAACGATGACTCCTCCCGGTTCAAATGATATTAAAACCGTTACTACGACAACATCTGCAACAACGGTTTCCACCACAAAAAGAACTACAACAACCACGACTGTGACACAGCCGCCGCAAACTCAGTCTCCTGTCGCAGAACCGGAACCGGAGCCTGAGCCGGAACCGGAGCCCGAACCGGAAGTTCCTCAGCCCGAACAGCCTTCGGAGCCGGACTCCGACACGAATGTCGAGAACAGAAATATTTCTGAAGAAACTGCGGAAATGCTCGGCTATGTGAACGAGGTTAGAAAGCAGTACGGATTGCCCGAACTCAGCGGTCTTGAACTTCTTGACGAGGCCAGCGGGATAAGAGCGGAAGAGATTGCCGATACATATTCACACAAACGTCCCGACGGAAGGGATTACGACACGGTGATCGACGAGGTTGGTTTGCCCGAATGGTATCACATTGCGGAAAATATCGGAAACGGACCAAACTGTATGACAACAGTCAAGGAGGCTTTTGACGCCTGGATGAATTCCGAAGGACACAGAGCAAATATTCTTAATCCCGATATGAAGTATATGGCGGTGGCAAAATCCACACGGCAAGTAAACGGCGACGAAATTACTTATTGGGAGCAGATATTCTATAATGACAGATAAAAAAATCCGGACAGCTTAATGTTGTCCGGATTTTTTGTTTCACGTGGAACATTCTGATTCAGCAATCAAGGAGAAAAATTTTATGAGGAATTTACTGTTGATCTTTCTCAGTTTCGTCTTCTTTTACCGAGGGGATAGTTATGATGTATTCGATGTAATCCTTGTGATCGATCCGTTTTGCGTCTGCGTTCACGCCTGCAAGTTTCATGACGTTCATTGCCTTGTTTACCGAGTTGAAAAAAAGTCTTACGTCTTTCAGCATGACTGCCCTTTTCTGATAACTTGTCCGTTCGGCGTCCTCTTTTAAAAGCTTATCTATGTATTTTTCCAGAGCGTCAACAGTCCATAGGCTTTCCGCCGCTTTTTCAAGCACTGCTTTTCTTCTCGCCTCGTCGGAAATTTTAAGCAGAGCGCGGGCGTGGCGTTCCGTAAGCTTTGAATTAATTATTATGTTTCTTTCTTCATTGCTCAGTTTCAGCACTCTCAGCTTGTTCGCTACCGTGGATTGTGCGAGTCCTAATCTTATCGCCGCTGATTCCTGCGTCATTCCGTATTTGTTTACAAGCTTTGATATTGCCTCAGCCTCCTCAAAAAAATTCAAGTCGGCCCGCTGTATATTTTCGATAAGCGCAATTACCTGAGAGCGTTCTTCCGAGGCGTTTATCAGTATACACGGCACACAGCGAAGTCCCGCAAGCTTTGCGGCTCTCAGTCTGCGCTCACCCGAAACAAGCTCAAATTCACCGTTCACTCTGCGGACGGTAAGCGGCTGAATGATCCCGTCCTGTGATATGCTTTTTGCAAGGCTTGTAAGCTCAGCCGTCCCGAAATGCCGTCTTGGCTGAGACGGATTTGGTCTTATCTCCGCTATGGATACTTCGATTATTCTGCCCAGTGTTTCATATTGTCCCCGAGCTTTTTGTGGTGTTTTTTCTCGTGACTGAATATCCTCGCTGTCGGACATATCTTCTAAAAAAGCTTTTGTCAATGCTTTGGGAATAATGCTCATTTTATTACCTCCTCGCGTATTTTAATAATGATAACATAAAGCGTTGGTATTTTCTATATTATTATGCTGAGAAAATATCGTATTTTTGCGACGAAAAAGCGCGGAGTTTTATTTTTATCCGTATATATCGGCAGAAACCACTATGCGGAATGATGTATCTTGTCGGAATGTTTCACGTGGAACATTCGGTGAAAACAAAAAGCGAACAGCACATTGCTGTCCGCTTTATAATCTCATATTCGATTCAGCAGTTCATAAACAGATCCGCTAGGGTGCTGAGCAGTCCTTCAACGTTTACGTTCTTATCAAACTTTACTTCAAGATGCGAATCGCCTTTTTTATCCTGCTTTAGGTTGACCTTTACTTTGTCGGTTGATTTGTTCACCGAGAGCATAAATTCATTGTAAAGAGGATTTCCGCTGCCGAAAACAGGTGTGGGCTTTTTCTTCTGCGGTTCGCCTTTATCAAACTGTGCGGCGGCGCGTTCAAGTTCTCTTACCGACCAGCCTTTCTCCACGCACTTTTCGGCAAGCGACTGCTGAGCGTTTTCACTGTGTATTCCCGCAAGAGTTTTTGCGTGTCCTTCGGTGATCTTTTCTTCTACAAGCAGTTGTCTTACCGGTTTGCAGAGATTTAAAAGTCTGAGCGAATTCGCAACAGCCGAGCGGGATCTGCCTACCGTCTCGGAAATCTCCTGCTGAGTAAGGCCGTAAGTATCCATAAGAGTCTGATAGGCCTCCGCCTCCTCCAGCGGTGTAAGATCGCGGCGGTGAATGTTTTCGATAAGGGAAATCTCAGCCGCCTCAAGGTCGGTCATTTCCTTTATGTAGACGGGTATCTCTTCAAGACCCGCAAGGCGCGACGCTCTCCACCTGCGTTCGCCTGCAACGATTTTATATCCGCCGTTGTCAAGAGGTCTAACAAGAATAGGCTGTAAAACTCCGTGAGTGCGGATGTTGTCCGCCAGCTCGTTCAAAGCCTCTTCGTCAAAGTTGGTACGGGGTTGTTTTTTGTCCGGCTCAATAAGCGAGATTCTTATCTTTGAAACGCTCTCGTTATTTTTATCGCCCGTTTTTTCATGATTTGAGTTTTCTTCAAATTCGTCGCTTGAAAAATTATCGGAAAACAAGGCGTCAAGCCCTCTGTCAAGTTTATTCTTTTTAGCCATGATATTTTATCCTTTCGTTATCTCTTATAATTAATGTTTCACGTGGAACATTTTCCGAATGAGTTCAGCTTTGCCTGCGTTTTTTCTCACGCTTTGTCATTTCCTTTGCAAGATTTTCATAAGCCTTTGAGCCTTTTGCTTTCTTGTCATAATATATCACAGGTTCGCCGAAACTGGGCGCTTCCGAAATAGCCACGTTACGCGGAATGACCGTATCAAAGACTTCTTTCGGAAAATGTCTTTTGACTTCGCTGATGATCTGCCCTGTTATCTTATATCGCTCTACGCACATTGTGAACAGTATGCCTTCAATCTCAAGGTCGGCGTTCCACCTGTTTTTTACTCTTTTTATGGTGTTGTGCAGTTCCACAAGACCCTCCAGCGAAAGAAATTCACATTGCAGGGGGATAAGAACTGAATCTGCGGCAACAAGCGCATTTATGGTTAGCATATCCAATGTCGGGGGGCAGTCGATAAATATGTAATCATAAAATTCTTTGGCGGGAGAAAGTGCGTTTCTCAGCTTTGCCGCACGGTCTTTTGCACTTACAAGCTCTACAGCCGCACCGGACAGGTCCTGCGTGGTGGGTACGACCGAAACTCCTCTGCAAGCGGTCGGCACTACTGCTTCAAAAATCCCGCATTCGCCCGAAACCACATCGTATATTGTATTGCGTATGCTTTTTTTCTGTATACCAAAACTGGTAGTTGTGTTGCCCTGAGGGTCGAAATCTACTATCAGTACCTTTGAACCTTTCAGACCGAAAACTGCGGCGAGATTAACGACTGTGGTAGATTTTCCCACACCGCCTTTCTGATTTGAAACGGCAATAATTTTTCCCATATATATACCTCGTTTCCAATTGTTATCGTAATAAAAATTTATATTAAATTTATTATACTACAAATTTATTATACTACAAAAATGACGTTTTGAAAAGACTTTTGCAAAAATATTTTTGTTTCACGTGAAACATTTGGCGTAATAAAATTATGAGAATATGCTTTGTAAAATCGGCGTATTATAATAGTGCAATACCTACAGGATAAATTTAACAGATACGTTAGGCGTCTGTCTGAAAATCAGGAACGATTTTGTGCGGTTTGGTTGGATAATCAGTGGGCAGACAGGGTAAAAATCAAGAAAAAATGTGGTGAAAGGTATTTACAAATCAAAAAAATAGTGTTATACTATAATAGTTAAGGCGGATATACTTATTGCTTGTTTCCCCGGTGGGATTTTTTATAGGGAAGAGTACAGATATTTGTCCGCTGTTCTTGACTGTTATGGGAAATTGAGTTTTAAGCCTCGGGCTTGAAATATCGAGAAAGGAATGATTCTAAAATGGCAAGAAAAATGAAAACTATGGACGGTAACAACGCTGCTGCTTGGGCTTCATACCCGTTTACAGAAGTCGCTGCTATCTATCCGATCACCCCGTCGTCGGTTATGGCAGAGGTAACCGATCAGTGGGCGGCTAAGGGTAAGGAAAACCTTTTCGGTACTCCTGTTAAGCTTGCAGAAATGCAGTCTGAGGCAGGCGCTTCCGGTACGGTTCACGGATCTCTCGCCGCCGGTGCGCTCACTACAACATATACGGCTTCTCAGGGTCTTCTTCTTATGATTCCTAACCTGTATAAGATTGCAGGCGAGCTGCTGCCCTGCGTTATCCACGTTTCGGCAAGATGCGTTGCTTCTCATGCGCTGAACATCTTCGGCGATCACTCGGACATCTATGCATGCCGCCAGACAGGTTTCGCAATGCTCTGTTCTTCCAATGTTCAGGAGGTTATGGATCTGGGTACCGTTGCTCACCTCTCTACTATCGAGGGAAGAGTTCCGTTTATCCACTTCTTCGACGGCTTCAGAACTTCTCACGAGATCCAGAAGATCGAGACATGGGATATGGAAGACGTAAGAGATATGGTAAACTTCGAGAAGATCGAGGAGTTCAGAAAGAGATCTCTTAACCCTGAGCACCCTGTACTCAGAGGTACAGCTCAGAACCCTGATATTTTCTTCCAGGCAAGAGAAGCGTGCAATCCTTATTATGACGCTATCCCCGGCATTGTTGAGGATTATATGAATAAGGTAAACGCTAAGATCGGCACAAACTACAAGCTGTTCAACTACTACGGCGCACCTGATGCAACGCACGTAATCGTTGCTATGGGTTCGGTTTGCGACACTATCGAAGAAACAATAGATTACCTCAACGAGAAGGAGGGCACAAAGCTCGGTCTTGTTAAGGTAAGACTTTACAGACCTTTCCGTGCAGACAAGCTTATCGAAGCTATTCCTTCGACCTGCGAGCAGATCTCCGTTCTTGACAGAACGAAGGAGCCGGGCGCTGAGGGCGAGCCTCTTTATCTCGACGTTGTTGCCGCACTCAAGGGTTCACAGTTCCACGATGTTCCTGTCGCTTCCGGCAGATACGGACTTGGTTCAAAGGATACGACTCCTGCACAGATCAAGGCTGTTTACTGGAACGCAAGCTGGAAGGAAACTTTCAAGTCTAAGTTCACGATCGGTATCGAGGACGATGTTACAAACCTCTCCCTCCCTGTTGAGGATAAGCTGGATTCGGCTCCCGCAGGCACTACCGCTTGTAAGTTCTGGGGTCTTGGTGCGGACGGTACTGTCGGCGCTAACAAGAACTCTATCAAGATCATCGGCGACCACACTGATCTTTATGCTCAGGCATACTTTGCATATGACTCCAAGAAGTCGGGCGGCGTAACGGTTTCTCACCTGAGATTCGGTAAGACTCCTATCAAGTCCACATACCTTATCAACCAGGCTGATTTCGTTGCATGCCACAATGAGTCATATATTACAAAGTACAATATGGTTCAGGACATCAAGCCGGGCGGAACATTCCTTCTTAACTGCCAGTGGACGGATAAGGAGCTTGATAAGCATCTTCCGGGACAGGTTAAGAGATACATTGCTGAGAACGACATCAAGTTCTACACGATCAACGGTATCAAGATCGGTAAGGAGATCGGTCTGGGCAACAGGATCAACACTGTTTTGCAGTCCGCATTCTTCAAGCTTGCCAACATCATTCCTATCGATGACGCCGTTAAGTATATGAAAGACGCCGCTACCGCTTCTTATTCAAAGAAGGGCGAGGCTATCGTTAAGATGAACCACGACGCTATCGACGCAGGCTGCCAGCAGGTACACGAGGTCAAGGTTCCTGCTTCATGGAAGAAGAGCAAGGATACTCCTATGGGTATGCCTGCTGCTAAGTGCGCTGATAAGACTCTTCAGGATTTCGTAAACAGCATTCAGATCCCATGCAACGCTCAGGAGGGTGACAAGCTGCCTGTATCTACATTCACAGGTATGGCAGACGGTACTTTCCCGCAGGGCTCGGCTGCATTTGAGAAGAGAGGCATTGCCGTTGACGTTCCTGCTTGGAACAGCGACAACTGTATCCAGTGTAACTTCTGCTCTTATGTATGTCCTCACGCAGTAATCAGACCTGTTGTTATGACAGACGCTGAGCTTAAGAAGGCTCCTAAGCTTGCTCAGGAAAAGGCTGTTCCTATGACAGGTATGCCGGGATACAACTTTGTTATGACAATGTCCGCTTTGGACTGCACAGGCTGCGGTTCATGCGTAAACGTTTGTCCGGGCAAGAAGGGCAATAAGGCTCTCAGCATGGCTCCTCTGGAGACTCAGCTTGCAGAGCAGGAAGTATTCAACTACGGTCTTACTCTTGCAGAGAAGCCTGAAGTATTTGAAAAGTTCAAGGCTACTACAGTTAAGGGTTCGCAGTTCAAACAGCCGCTGCTTGAATTCTCAGGCGCTTGCGCAGGATGCGGCGAAACTCCTTATGCTAAGCTTATCACTCAGCTCTTCGGCGACAGAATGTATATTGCAAACGCAACAGGCTGTTCGTCTATCTGGGGCGGCTCCGCACCTTCAACTCCTTACACGGTAAATAAGGACGGCAAGGGTCCTGCTTGGGCTAACTCCCTCTTTGAGGACAACGCTGAGTACGGTTACGGTATGTTCCTTGCACAGTCAACTATCAGAAACAGAACAGTAGCTAAGGTTCTTGAGCTTTCCAAGACAACTAAGGCCGCTGCTCTTAAGAAGGCTTGCGAGGAGTATCTTGAAACAGTAAACGACGGTGAGAAGAACTCCGCTGCTACGGACGCTCTTATTGCCGCTCTCAAGAAAACAAAGAACAAGGCTGCAGAGGAAATCCTCAAGGACGCTGATTATCTGAGAAAGAAGTCTATGTGGATCTTCGGCGGCGACGGCTGGGCTTATGATATAGGATTCTCCGGTCTTGACCATGTTATCGCTCAGGGCGAGGACGTAAACATCTTCGTATTTGATACCGAGGTTTACTCCAACACAGGCGGACAGTCCTCCAAGTCCACACCTACAGGCGCTATCGCACAGTTTGCTGCCGCAGGTAAGGAAGTTAAGAAGAAGGATCTTGCGGGTATCGCAATGTCTTACGGTTATGTATACGTTGCTCATGTTGCAATGGGCGCAGATTACAACCAGTGCATAAAGGCTATCCACGAGGCTGAGTCCTACAACGGACCTTCACTTATCATCGGTTATGCTCCGTGTATCAATCACGGTATCAAGGGCGGTATGTCTATTGCTCAGACCGAGGAGAAGAAGGCTGTTCAGGCAGGTTACTGGCATCTTTACAGATTCGATCCTCGTCTTAAGGCTGAGGGCAAGAATCCGTTTACCCTTGATTCCAAGGCTCCGACCTCCGATTATAAGGACTTCCTTATGGGCGAGGTTCGTTACAACGCTCTTGCAAGACAGAATCCTGAGAGAGCAGAAAAGCTGTTCGGTAAGGCTGTTCAGAACGCTAAGGACAGATACGATTATCTGCTCAGATACGCTAAGCTTTACAACACTGAGGAAAAGTAATTTTCCCTTTTGCGAAAAAGCGCTGAAAAGCAAAATAAATTCAAGAGCCGCCGCACATAAGAGTGCGGCGGCTTTTTTGTGTAGATGCAGATAGTAAAGAAATTTGACATTTTGTTAATATGCACAAAATGTTGTGATTAACTTCGGCATATTTATCAATGAAAAGTTCTTGACAAATGTACACCGTTATGGTATACTTTAATTGCAGTCAAGGGAAAAGGCTGTCACGGCTGATAATATCAGCAAAATTTATTTTCAAGGAGGACAAAAATTATGTCAAAGTTTGTATGTTCAATATGCGGTTACGTTTACGAGGGAGAGACAGCTCCGGCTGAGTGCCCGATCTGTCACGCAGCTGCGGATAAGTTCAATAAAGTAGAAGAAGAGGCTCTCGCATGGGCTGATGAGCATAAGGTCGGAATCGCTCAGGGTCTTGACGAAGAGATCGTTGAGGGACTCAGAGAAAACTTCAACGGCGAGTGCTCAGAGGTCGGTATGTATCTTGCAATGGCAAGAGTAGCTTACAGAGAGGGCTATCCCGAAGTCGGTCTTTACTATGAGAAGGCGGCTTACGAAGAGGCTGAGCATGCCGCTAAGTTTGCGGAGCTTCTCGGTGAGGTAGTAACAACCTCCACAAAGAAGAATCTTGAAATGAGATACATGGCTGAAAACGGCGCTTGCGAGGGCAAGATGAAGATCGCTAAGAAGGCTAAGGAGCTTGGTTACGACGCTATTCACGACACCGTTCATGAGATGGCAAAGGACGAGGCAAGACACGGCTGTGGTTTCAAGGGTCTTTATGACAGATATTTTGCTAACAAGTAAGAAATATTTTCCCATAGAGAGGGCGGTAACTTTTTGGTTCCGCCTTCTTTTTTTCATGGAAATCAATTCTGAAAACATAATACGAAAAGTACTGCTGTTCCGGTAAAAATAGCATATTTATGTTGTCTTTCCCCCGCCGTACGGAGGTGGAAAGACAATATAAACTTCTGTATTCCGTGTTTGGATATACCATTTTATCACGGTCAGAATATTAAACTCCGAAAATTGCTTTTATTGCTTTTTTTGTACTCCTACTTGACATATCTTGTTTTTTGCTATAAAATAAAATGGTAGTATTATTTCTTATATAAGGAGAATGATTATGAACAATTCTGAGAAAACTATGGACAAAATCGTCGCGCTTTGTAAAAACAGAGGCTTCGTTTATCCCGGAAGCGAAATCTACGGCGGTCTTGCTAATACATGGGATTACGGTCCGCTTGGCGTTGAACTGAAAACCAATATCAAAAATGCATGGAGAAAGAAGTTCATTCAGGAGAACAAGTATAATGTCGGTCTTGATTCGGCTATTCTTATGAACCCTCAGACATGGGTCGCTTCGGGTCATATCGGCGGCTTTTCCGACCCGCTTATGGACTGCAAGGACTGTAAGACACGTCACAGAGCGGACAACCTTATCGAGGATTTTGACGGAACTAACGTTGCAGGCTGGACAAACGAGCAGATGATGGATTACATCAGAGAAAAGGGTATCGTATGCCCTGATTGCGGCAGTAAGAATTTTACCGACATCCGCCAGTTTAACCTTATGTTCAAGACCTTTCAGGGCGTTACGGAGGATTCCAAGTCGGAGCTTTATCTCCGTCCTGAAACCGCTCAGGGTATTTTCGTAAACTTCGCCAACATTCAGAGAACTACAAGAAAGAAGGTTCCTTTCGGCGTTGCTCAGGTAGGTAAGTCATTCAGAAACGAGATCACTCCGGGCAACTTCATTTTCCGCGTCCGTGAATTTGAGCAGATGGAGCTTGAATTCTTCTGCAAGCCCGGAACCGACCTTGAATGGTTCAGCTACTGGAGAGAGTTCTGCAAGAACTGGCTGCTGAGCCTTGGCATTAAGGAGGAAAACCTCAGACTCCGCGATCATTCTCCCGAGGAGCTTTGTTTCTATTCAAAGGCTACCACAGACTTCGAGTATCTGTTCCCGTTCGGCTGGGGAGAGCTTTGGGGCGTGGCGGACAGAACCGACTACGACCTTAATCAGCATATCAAGACCAGCGGTAAGAGCCTTGATTATTTCGATCCCGAAACTAACGAAAGATATGTTCCCTATGTTATCGAGCCGTCTCTCGGCGTAGAGAGATTGTTCTTAACGGTGGTATGCGAGGCTTACGACGAGGAGAACATCGGTACGGAGGAAAAGCCGGACGTAAGAACCGTAATGCGTTTCCACCCTGCGCTTGCGCCTGTAAAGGCTTGCGTACTTCCGCTTTCCAAGAAGCTGGGCGAGCAGGCAGGAGAGCTTTATGCGGAGCTTTCAAAGCATTTTGTCGTTGATTATGACGAGTCGGGTTCTATCGGTAAGAGATACCGCCGCCAGGACGAGATCGGAACTCCGTTCTGTATCACATACGACTTCGATTCTCTGGAGGACGGCTGTGTTACCGTAAGAGACAGAGATACAATGGAGCAGGAGAGAGTTAAGATCGACGAGCTTACTGCATATATCGAGAAGAAGATAGAATTTTAGAATAACTGTTTTATCGGCGGCGGAAATATCAGGTTTCCGCCGCCGGTTTGCCGGGATAATGAGAAAGGGGCGGACAGGGATTGAAAGAAAATCCAGTAACATGGATAACCCGGACATGGGTCGTGGCGGCGCTGGCGCTGTTCTGCTCGATACTTTGGGGAAGCGCTTTTGCCTGTGTGAAGATCGGATACGGACTGTTTTCCATTTCCGTTTCGGACAGCGGCTCGCAACTGCTTTTTGCGGGGGTGAGATTCTTTATCGCCGGGATAATGACTCTGCTGTTCGGGAGCGTATCTCAGAAACGCCTGCTTTTACCTACGAAAGCCGCACTGCCGAAAATCGCGGTCATAAGCCTTTTTCAGACAGTCTTGCAGTATTTCTTCTACTACATCGGTCTTGCCCGTACAACGGGAGTGAAAACGGCGATAATCGTGGGGGCAAACGTTTTTATCGCTATTCTGGTTTCTTCCCTGCTCTACAGGCTGGAAAAGCTTACGGCGGCTAAGGTCGCAGGCTGTGCGCTTGGTTTCGGAGGTATCGTGCTTATAAATCTCAGCGGACTTGAGGGGCTTAAGCTTGATCTTTTCGGAGACGGATTTATCTTTCTCAGCACCTGCGCATACGCTTTTTCGTCGGTATATATGAAAAAATACTCCGCAGATGAGAACCCTGTTATGCTGAGCGGCTGGCAGTTTGCTGTCGGCGGAGCCGTGCTGGCGGCGGCAGGTCTTTTAATGGGCGGAAAGCTTGACGGAGGCGGAGCGGCAGGTTGGGGAATGCTTATGTATCTGTCCTTTGTGTCTGCGGCGGCGTATTCTGTCTGGGCGGCTCTGCTTAAATATAACCCTGTGTCAAAGGTGACGGTGTTCGGTTTTATGAACCCTGTCTGCGGAGTGATAATTTCTACCCTGCTTTTGAATGAAAAGGGTATTTTCGGGATTCGGGGCGCTGTTTCGCTGGCTTTGATCTGCGCCGGGATCTATATTGTGAACAGGAGCGGAAAACGCTCTTGACAGAGCGGTTAGGCAGTGATATTATATTGATTAGCGAAAAGGCGTCACTGCACTGCTGCCTAAACTGAAAGGAAGTTTATATAATGAGAACTTTTTTGAAATCAAGCAAGCTTGATAACGTATGCTACGATATAAGAGGTCCAGTTATGGACGAGGCGAACGAGATGATCGCAAGGGGCGAAAAGATATTAAAGCTCAATATCGGAAATCCTGCACCCTTTGCCTTTAATGCGCCCGACGAGATAATAGCGGCTATGACCGACAATCTGAGGAATGCGCAGGGATATTCCGATTCCCACGGCATTACCGAGGCAAGACAGGCGATTTTTGATTACTGCAGCTATAAGGGCATACCTGTGGAGAGCCTTAATGACATTTATACGGGCAACGGAGTGTCGGAGCTTATCACAATGGTCATGCAGGGTCTTCTCAACAACGGCGACGAGGTGCTTGTTCCTGCGCCGGACTATCCTCTCTGGACAGCCTCGGTTACTCTGGCGGGCGGTACGGCTGTGCATTATATCTGCGACGAGCAGTCGGAATGGTATCCCGACATTGAGGACATTGAAAAAAAGGTGACGGATAAGACCAAGGCTATAGTTATAATCAATCCGAATAATCCAACGGGTGCGGTTTATCCTAAGGAGATACTCGAAAAGATAGCCGATGTGGCAAGACGTCACGAGCTTATAATCTTCTCCGACGAGATATATGACAGACTGCTTATGGACGGCGTGGAGCATACTTCCATAGCATCTCTTTGTCCGGACCTTTTCTGTATTACTTTTAACGGCTTGTCAAAATCACACAGAGTAGCGGGCTTCAGAGCAGGCTGGATGACTCTCAGCGGCGATAAGAGCGGAGTGAAAAGCTACATTGAGGGGCTGAATATGCTTTCAAGCATGAGGCTTTGTTCAAACGTGCCGTCGCAGTACATAATAAAATACGCTCTTGGCGATTACAAGACTACCGACAGTCTGCTTCTTCCGGGAGGACGTATTTACGAGCAGAGAGAGTATATTTACAATGCGCTGAACGATATTGGCGGACTTTCTGCGGTAAAGCCGAAGGCGGCATTCTATATTTTCCCGAAGATAGACGCGGAAAAGTTCGGAATAACCGACGACGAGCAGTTCGTACTTGATTTTCTCAGAGAAAAGAAGATTCTTCTTGTTCACGGCGGCGGTTTCCATTGGGAAAAGCCCGACCATTTCAGGATAGTTTATCTTCCCGAGCTGGCGGAGCTTGAGTATTCTATGAAAGAGATGAAGGATTTCCTTGCGGGATACAGACAGAAGTAAAGACGGGATTTTTCACATACAAGGGGTTGTCTTCGATCGAAAAGGGAAATCAGCGGCATGACAGCAATCGTCCTGCCGCTTTTTATGTAATATGTGGGTTTTATCTGCAATGCAACCTGAAGTTTCGCAAAAGAAACGCAAGGTTTGTAGCTTTTTATTTAGGTTCGTGATAGAATTACGGTACAAGATCACGAAGGGAGTTTTGAAAAATGAGTTTTTCGGACAACATTATCAAACTGCGCAAGGAGAACGGTATTACTCAGGAACAGTTGGCGGAGGAACTAAACGTATCTAGGCAGGCTGTGTCAAAATGGGAGAGAGGAGTTTCCCATAGTTAAAGATACCACACCAAATATGATGAACCCACGCTTATACACTACCAGCTATAATAAACCGCAAGGACAGCAATTTGATACTGCTGTCCTTTCTTTTATAATTGGCCTATAACATGACCGCAGACGGCTACGGCGTGACTTCTGCCCTAAATGCCAGAACCGCAGCCGCCGCCATCCGCCAGCGGGAATTTGATTTAGTGCTGCTGGACATCAACCTGCCGGATGGAAATGGTTTTGAGCTGTGCAAGCTGATAAAGCCCCAACACCCGGACACCATCGTGATTTTCCTAACCGCCAACGATCAGGAGAGCGACCAGATACGGGGCTATGAGGTGGGCGCGGTGGACTACATCACAAAGCCCTTTGTGATCGGGGCCTTGCAGCGGAAAATCAAAGCCATGTTTGCCATGCTGGAACACCACAAACCGGCCAAGGACATTTACGACGACGGGCGGCTGTTTCTGGACTTCTCGGAGCAGACGGCTTCCCTAAATGGCAAGCCCCTGACCCTATCCCCGATGGAGTACAAAATGCTGAACCTGTTCCGTAAAAATCCCCGGCAAGTGCTGACCCGTGGGCAGCTTTTGGAAAAGCTGTGGGATATAGACGAAAGGTTTGTGGACGAACACACCCTGACAACCTC
>JAETQO010000035.1 GCA_021770655.1 Ruminococcus sp.
GATCGGTGATAAATGATAAAATATTTTGAAGCGTTTGCAGGAATCGGTGCATTCCGCTCGGCATTTGAAAAGACAGGTGGGTTTGAGTGCGTCGGATGGTGTGAAATAGACAGATTATACTTATGAATTCAACGTTCTGAGCAATCAGCTTGTGGATACGACTGTGCCTGAGCTTGACGTAACTGTTGAATTTACCGAGGGCAAAAATATTGAAATAACCGCCACGGCTACAGACGACAGCGGCAATGCTGCGATCACCGGAACCGTAAACGGCAAAGAAGTAATATTTGAGAATGGAAAGGCTGTATACACTCCCGTCGGAATCGGCGATTATGTGATTGTCGTTCGTGCCGAAGATGAGAGCGGAAACTATACCGAGAAAACTCAGACCGTTACCATTACCGAGGAAGATCCGGTATTTGAGCTTAAGCTCGGCGTTACCGTCGAAAAGGACAATATCAAGCCAGATGAAACAACTAATTTGTTTGTAAGCACATCGTCGGTTCTTGGTGAGGTTTCACTGTCATGCACAGCAAATGGAGGAACTGTTACGGAAAACGAGGACGGGTTCAGCTTTGTTTCCGATAAGACTGGTACTTTCGAGCTTGTTGTTACGGCAACGGATATGAAAGGAAATACCGTAAGTCAGACTGTATACATCACCGTTACAGAAGAAAAAATCGATATCGGCGACGATGATGAAGAAACGGGAGATTACGAAAACAAGTATACTCCCGAACCAAGAGCAAGAGTGATCCTTGATTCCAATGAAAAGACGGAAACAAAAATGACTGAGGAAATGGCTGATTTAGTAGACCATCTCGAAACGCCTCTTGCGGTATACGAATATCTTTACAACAATGTAAACACGGAGTTTTACAAAGGTTCACGAAAAGGCGCAATCGGTACATACGAGCAGAACGGCGGTAACGATGTTGACTGCGCAAGCTTGCTTATCGCTATGCTCAGGTATATGGGGTATGAGGCTGAGTATGTTACGGGAACTGTCGGGGTTACCGAGCAGCAGCTGATAGATTGGACAGGAACTGAAGATATAGATGATGCTTTAAAGATTTGGGGTATTCATGGAGGTAATGTAGGTCGTTCCGCTAATATGTGCTATATTGACCATACATGGGTGAAAACAAATATTGATGGAAAAGAATATAACCTTGATATTAGTTTCAAAAAATATAAATATGTAGAGCCTATTTCAGATGAATATGATGATTTAAACTTGAATGTTGACATTTCAAAAATTTCTGAGGAATCAGACTTTTATGCCACATATGATGAATTAACAGATAGTATTAATTTTGAATCAAAAGAGATAGTTGTTTCAAACAGGGTTTTAGTTCAAAAAAGAATATCTAAATTACCAACAAATTTGCCATATACATATAGTAAGGTATCGGAGAAAATATCTGATATAAGAAAATCTAAAGTAATACAATCAGATGACGTTGAATTTTCCATTAATGGAAAGGCGAAAAAATATTATTCATCGGATATTACACTATATAATATTAACATTGAATATGTACCTAACCCCGATATGCGGGAAATTTTTGATATATTGGATCTTACTTTTCCAAAGTCTATTTATGAACTCAATTCTGTTTATCAGGCAACTGGCTTAAAAGTAACCGCTGTTCCAGCACTTATTATTGATAATAAGATATTATATTATTGGAACACAAATACTAATATTGGTGATACGGATATTTTAAATATAGAGATAAATTCTTCTAATCAAGTTTTTAATTATAGCAAAGAACTCTTAGTTGGTTCATCTAATGCCATTGTTTTTGATGAACAAGTAATTTCTGCTCAAGAACTATTGACGGCATATGATAAAATGTCATTGTCCGAAAATGAACTTAGTAGTCTTAACAGTAAAAATGTTTTTGATAATAAATATCTTGGCAATTATCTTAGCCTTATGGGTAAGATGTATTTTGCAGAACTGGATATACAAAATAAGTTTTTATCGGCTAGTAATAGTATATATAGTGACAAATATCTGAGTTTTGGCGTTTTTTCATATGATCCATCTGTGAAAAATTCATTTTATGGAAATGAATTGGAAACAAAAGGTTCTTTTACAGTTGATATAATAGGAAATACGTATTCATTATTAAGTTTGAAGAACAATCACGATGATGAATTGAATTATCATTTTGCATCTGGATATATTTCATCTTATCTTGAAAGTTCAATAATAGAACAGTTTACTGGAATGGAAAGCGTTTCAACTGCCAAGGTTCTTAATAAGGCTATTGAAAGTGGAAAACAAATTAAAATAATAAATTCCAATAATATCGGTAAGCTTGATACTTTACAGCTATATCCAGAGGATATTTCCATCATTAAACAAGCTGTCAATAGCGGAAGTACTGTTATTGTTCCCGAAAGTAATATCACTCTTGGAAAGTGGTGTGGTGTTGGATATATTATTCAAAACACTGAAACTGGTGATTTTAGTTTTAAACTTACAGGAAATCTTAACGGTGGTTCATCAGATGAAGAAGTAACATATAGTGATATAATTCATTTTATTGATTTTTGTGCTTCTGTTTCATTTGGCGATACAGTAGTCACAATAACACAAGTCATTGGCATTCTCAGTAAAGCAATACCAATGATGTTGACTGGAAGTTATTTGTTTGGTGGCTTGTTATTTTTTGTAGCCAGCACAATCTTCTTTAGCTCAATTGTTGATTATTGGCTGACACTGTCTAATTGTGAAAGAGCTTTAGACGGAAGTGTAGATGCGCTATTTGAGGTTGGTATTGGTACAACTTGTACATTATTTTTTACCGCAACAGGCACTTTGGTAAATAGAATTGCAAAACCTTTCTTAAATGCTCATGCTGATAAATTAATTGTCAAAAAACTTTCTGAAACACAAGCTCCATTGATAAAAGAATTATACAAAGGCAATTCTTATGACGCATTAAAATTTATCACAAAAGCGGAAGACTTGGGACTTGATACAGATTCAATTTATAAGCTCCTGTTATCGCCTGATCAGATAAATAAATATTCATCAAAATCATTAAAAGCATTAGCCAATATTGATATAGCGTTTCGAAAAGATGCAGCTGATATTTTTTCAAATCACAGCGAAGAGCTTATCAAAAGATTTGCAAAATCAGACGCAGTAAGCGAATCACTGTATTTGATAGCCAAAAATAAAGAAGATGCGCTGCCAATTATCAGACAGAATGATAATCTGATAAAAGCAGTGTTTAATCTTGACGATAGTGCAGCTAATTCATTTGTAAAGACTGCATCTAAACAGGATGATGCATTTTTTGAAGCAATTGCAAAAAGTTCTGATCCTGACAAAGTAGCTAAATATGTTGTTGATCATGGCGATGGTGCTGCATATATTGTATCGAAGTTTGGTAATAATGGTATTGATTATGCTGATATATCGTCTGATACAATGTATGACATTTTGTCTAAAGAAAGGGGCAACAGACCTGATGTTTCTACTTATTTGACTGATGAGTATATTCAAAAACATTTAAGTAAATTTGAGAATGGATTTACTGTTATACAGACTAATGAATCATATAATAGATACACTATACGTGGTCAATTAGTCGGAAATCCAAATGACAATACATTATTTGTTATGCCTAAAGACTATTGCGACAAGATATTTTCAGAAGCAAATGGAGATGTTGCATATATTGAAGAAGCTTTGGGATTTCAAAAAGGACACTTTTCGAAAAACGGTGGCACAATGTGGAGAATTGATGTAGATGATGTATCTAAGTGTAATTTAAGAATTCCAAATGGTAATGAAACCGGAGCGAGTTCGTTATGGATTCCCGGCGGTTACACTTCCGGCGGTGTCCCGGAGGCAGTTTCGGATACAATTAAATTGTCTGAAGCGAAAGTTACACGATTAAATTAGATGAAAGGAGTATGTATTTGTATATGTATAATTACAATATAGATTTTAAAAATATAGATGAGGTAATGAAACTGCTGAGAGGTGAGTATCCATTACCTATTCACCCTATGGAAGCATCAGAACCGCTTCCAACAGATACCTCACAAGTTATGCCAGATTATATATATTCAAAAAAAACCAATAAAAAAATTTTTGAAGAGGCTTTGACTTTGCTTATGAATGGTTCCGCTGCAGATTTGTTTCTTGGTTTTATATATTTTGATGAATGTTTATATTATGAAGAAAACAATCTTGCAGCTTTTAGCATTGACAGAACAAAATTTCTCTCTCTGTTAAGAAAAAGGCTGTCAGAAAATCTTGACGATATTGCCGGTGGTGTTACCTATGTGAACGGAGAAACAAATACCGATGCATTGAGATATATAAAAGCAACAGATGAATATTGGAGAGAAATTTATGGATTTGGAATTTTAGATTAATATTTATAAAATTCCAACGTTGAAAAGATGTCGGATGATATTTTTGAATATGTGTCAAAGTATTCTGATGATATCTATGAGGCTCTGAATAAGTTTAAGACAAACAAAGATGCCCTGTAGATTTCATTGCTAAGCACGAAGACGACGGAACTAGAGTTGCTGTTAAGGGCGGCGATGATCTTGTAAGGGCAGTTAAGAACCTTGATGATAGTGCGGCTGATTCGTTCATAAAAACTGCTTCTAAACAGGATGATGCATTTTTTGTTTTGATGTCAAAATATGATGATATTCCTTCTTGGGCATGCTCTGATGTAATTGATTTTAATTCAGCTGAAAACGTAAATGAAATTTTAAAACAAAATGGATATACAAATCTCCCTTATAAGCCGGGAACTAATGTAACAACTATTGAATTAACTGAAGATACCACGTTTGTTAGAGTGTATACTGAAAACATAACAAGTGCAAAGGGCCAGTGGGTAATGAACTATGAAGAGATTCAAGGATTGTCTTCAAAGCAAATTAAAGATAAGTTTGCATTACCATATGAGCCAACACATATTTGTGATGTAGAACTACCGGCTGGTACAGAGGTGCGTTTTGGTATAGCAAATGAAGTTCCCGAATGGGGTTTGGGAGGGGGATTACAATTTGATTTAATGGGTCAATATTTTAATTCATTTGGTAATTTCAGATCACTATAAAAGGAGGAGATTTTATGTTACCGATAGTTGAAACGAATGGTAAAACTCTTTACATTAATTCTAATAAAGTAACTTTTCCGTACAAAATTGAACAAGTTTTAATTTTAAAATCTCAAATAGTGATCTTACTGGATAGTTGCATAAAAAATGAAGATGATAACGTCTATTCGGTAAACTTTGACGGAACAATAGGTTGGCGTGTTCAAAACAGAAAATACTTATCAAGGGAATATGAAAATAAAAAATTGAGGAATTTTATAATTAAAGATTGTTATCATAATGAGGAATATAGTATGGTATTAAGAATGATAATATCTGAAAAATGGATTCATATAAATAGTTATGATGTTTGTTTTGATTATAATGTTAAGTCTGTAATAATTTTAAAGCAAAAGATAATTGTACAGCTGGAAATCGGAGATTTATATGCTGTTGATATGGAAGGTAACATTATTGAAAAAAATAATAAGCCTTTTCAAAGATCAGACTTAGATAAAGATTTTATAGTAGAAATTAATCAGAATAATCTATATTTTAATAACTCTGCCGTTTATTTCGAACATAACATTTATTCTTTTGTTTTATTTGATGATAGGATAATTGTACAATTAAATGAACTGGATGCGTCTGCAAAATCTGATGAAATCGACAACGTATATGCTGTTGATATGGAAGGAAATATTATCTGGCGAATTCAGAATAAAGAAAGGGTATGTCCGGAATATAAGTTTATTTCGCCGTATGTAATGATTAATTATATTGATGGTGAATTAATTGTAAATGATTTCAACGGATTCAGATTTGTGTTTTCACCCGACGACGGAACTTTTGTTAAACGAATTGAAAGTTTAAGACCTTGGTAATCAATTTGTAATTTAGATCTTTAGATTAATACTTTAAACTTGAAGTGAAAGCAGAAGAAATAGCACCATGGTGATGAGGGCGTTAAAGTTGCGGCTAAAAGCGGCGATTATCTTGTCAAGGTAATTAATAACCTTGACGATGACGCAGCGGAATCGTTTGTAAAAACGGCTTCAAAGCAGAGTGATGAATACTTAGACGATACAATTAAATATGTAGCTAAAGGTGAAGAAAATTCATCATTTGTTTTGCAATATTCAAAATCAGGATTAGCTATAAAAGGTGATAATATTGTTATTGCATCAAATGGTAAAGGATTGCCGATTGCAGAATTTAAAAGATATAGAGAAAGTTCAATCCATAATCCATCAAGTAACACAATGACACTTGGACGTTATGATGGTGGAGGACCAACATCATATATAAACAAGGCTGGAAATACAACATATTTTAGTTTAGGCGATGATTGGAACACTATCCAAGATACATATAATTTGAGTAACTCAGATTTATTTGATTTGTTTAATAAGCCTGCCTTAGATGATGCAGTATCAGCGGGTAAAACAATTCGTTTTTCACATGACCCAACCGATATAAATTTCAAAGGAAAATCATTGTGGAATGAATGGGAGTATTAAAAAAATAAATATGGGTATAAAAAATTATTCTCAGAAGGAGATTTTTGGTATGCAACCTACTAACTATGAATTCCTAGATAAAATTGCAGATGTATTTTTATCTCAAAGAGCATGTGGCAATAACAATGAATTAATAGATACAGTTTCTTTTTATGACAATAAAATGTCTTCTATTGTTTATGATTATTATCCATTTGAGGTTGAAATTAGAGATAACAACTTATATTTTTTTATCATAACAAATCGCAGTGAAAAGAAAATGCTATTTTCGTCATCGCTTAATACCGACTTTGATAAGCTTTGTGACAGTTTGATAAAATGTATAACGACAGATGTAAAAAAGCAAATTCCCAAGAAATTTTTAAAAGCAAAGGGGTTTTTATAATGAATGAAAATCAAACAGAAATAAAAGCCCAAGCTGTTGAAACTGAAATAAAAAAATATTTTGGTAGTTTAGTTTCGGATTTTAATTTGATAGACGCTTTTTACGGCAATGGACATGAAGAATTTAGTCTGGGATTCAAGTATTGTGACTATTTTGATATGCGCTTTAATTATGGTCAAGGTGCTTGCGGATGCTGCATATGTTATGATTGGGGTGATAATAATGAGGCTATACTTATTAAAACCTCAATTGATGGTTGGTGGGAAAAAATTTCAATTCAATGGAAAAAATATTTTCATGAACTTAAAAAAGAACTGGATTTGCGTATTCCCGATGATTATTTAAAAGAATTTTATAAAAAATAACAGTGACGCTTGGCATCAATACGGACGATCCCCGTTTATAAGTCTGGTGGATTGAAGAATTGGTTTGCCAGCTTATGATATGTTAGAGTCAAAAATAAATGACATTAGAACTGTTGCAAGTAAAATTGATAGAAAACAACTGAGCAAAGAGACATTTGAGACATTAAAGTACGATCAGATATTATCAATTATAGGAGGTCGAGGTGCAGGTAAAACCAGTATTTTACTTACGCTATATGAAAAATTAAAAAATAACAAGGAGAACATAGTACTTCCGATTATAATGCCGGAACTTATAGATTCCGATGAAAGTATTATAAGTTGGCTTTTATCTGCAATGAAGGAAAACTTAAAAAATGTGGAGGACGAAATAGAGCTTTTTGGCGTAAAAAATAGGAATTCAGAATATGCGTCAATGTGTAGTGAATATGGATTGTTTGATAGATGTATATTTAATAAAAATAATGAGCTTAGAAATAAATTTAGCAAGCTTGAAAATGCTTATTACATGAAATCAAGCAAAAATGTAGTGGCAAACTATCCGGATAATCAGTATCTTAGAGCCAGAATGGTAGAAAACAGTTTTAAGTTAATGCAGATGTTTGTCGATTACTGGAATGCTTTAGTTGATGTTTATTCAAAGTATTTAAAAGAAAGCAGGAAACTAAATGATGTAACGCCGTTAATATTTATATTTATTGATGACACAGATCTTAAACCGCAAATAATAAATGAACTGTTATTTGTTATTCCCAAATACCTTTCGCATCCGAACGTTGTGGTGTTTGTTTCCGCTGCTCATAAAACTCTTGCTTATGCGGTTAAAAATCATATGTATGAGTCATTAACAAAGAGTGCCTTTGATTTGCCAGATTTAATGCAAGCGGAATATAATTATAATGGAGAAAGCTATATAAATGATAACAGTGGTATTCTTAGTTTTCATGAACTTCACTATGGAAAAGAGTATGATAAAATTAAAAGATTATCTGATGAAATACTTAGAAAACTGTTTCCTGTTAATAATAGATTTTACATAAAGAAGTTCGACCGATATGAAGATAAGAAATTATTTCAGATTTTTGAGAATGAAGAATATGACTGTGACTCGAGCGTCAGATTATCAGATAGACTTATTAATCTTTTTATCAATTTTGAAAATGATATATATATAACGCATGAATCACATATTGGCACTGTAAAAATCAGTAATGAAAATGTTCCGGGACAATACGAACCGTCCAATAAAACTATAGAAGAAAAAAAGAAATTTTTCTATTTATCAAAGATGGAGTCGACACATAGTATTGATAATGAAATGTATTTATCGTTTTTTGGTAGATATCCTAGAGATATCATGGCTGTTTTTTATTCACTAAAAGAAATGCTCACTGATCTCAAAGAAACGCTAAAAAGAATGTATAATGGGCATTATGGAGATATAAGTATTGCTCTTCCAGTAACATTTAACGAAAAAATTTACGAAATAATAATTAAATTTCTTAATGCGGCTATTAGTTCAAATCGTAAGTTTTCAATGTTTTCAAGTATAGTATGTGATTTGGTTAAAACTCAATTGCTTCATTGGCAGCTTTATGTTGACTATGCTAAGGTTCTCGAAGTTTTCAGAGATGAGAAGTATATTTTTAATAATAAGAAAAATTGTGATGCATTTGTAGAAATGATTTGTCTTTTGAACTTTATAGAGCAAATAATAGTTTTGGTTATGCCTCAGCGAAGAAAAAGTCATGGATATGAAGTGTTTTTAGAACTTATGAGGTTATGTGATATCAAGGTTATTCAATACAGTGATGATTTAAACAATATGTTTAAACAGTATTTTACGTTTCACTCATTAAATATTATCCCAAAGTTTGATATAAACAAGCTGGAGCATCAAAACAATTTTATTGTCGCAATTGATTATCTTAAACTGATCGATTCAAAGAAAATTAATAAGTTAAAGAAATACTCATATGAATGGTGTGAATTATTATCAAATGTCTTTTTTAAGCGCTTTAATCCGGTTGCAAGGTTAAATGAATATAAAGAAGAACTTTTTATATTGAGAAATTATAATTATGCAGGTGAAAAATATACAACATTCAGAAACATCTTTATAAAAAAATAAAGGAAACTGTTGAACAGCGAAAAAATTCTCGAAAAACATATCCAAAAGATTATTATTCCGTTGAATTGATGGAGGAATATCAATTTAAACTGCGTATTTGTATAGAAAATCTTATGTTAAGTATCAAATTTGACAACGAAGATATTAATGCACTTATTAGCGAACTTAGTTATTTTGATAACAACAAAGTAAAAAAGGAAATTGCTTCTTTTAGTGAATATATAAAAGACAATGAAGTTTTCCCAAGAAGCAGTCTGATAAGCAGGCTTAACACTATAAGATCAGTGATTGAAATGAGTGATTACGAATATCTAGATCTCAGAAATTGGTATTCAAGATTTGAGAAGTGTTTGGATCGTAATGTTATTATTGATGAGAATATAGAAGATAACTCTACTTATTTTCAGATTCTTGATACAATTGGAGAGAATGAAACTTACCAATTGTATATAGAGTACTATATTAATTTGATTTTAAAATCAATAGAAACGGAAAATGCAAAAATGCCATTAACGCCTACTTCAAAAGATATTAAAAAGATTATAGAACCATATATTAACAATCTGGAGAAACGTGAGTGGCGAAAATTGACTGAGATGGAGTGATCGCTTGAAAAATTATGAATATAATATATTACTCGCAAAAGCTATACTTCTTCCATTTGCGGAAACTGAATTTAATAACGTGGATTTGATACAAATATATGCAAAAGCATACAATGCAATTACTGATAGAGACTCTGTTTATACTAATAATTACAGAAAAAATATACGTGATGATTTTTGCAATGCCAGGAGTAATCTTGTAAATTGTCTTGCTAAAGATATTCGCTGGGGGCACATAGATGATATTATGAGGGTGCTTGATGTGTTTTACCCAGGATACAAACTCGTGGATTTTATGAATAAAGAAAAGAATGATATCGGCAGGTTTTATATTAACTATATCTTGGAAATCTCAAGAACGTTTATTACTTTCAGGGATGGATTGATAGCAATTAGAAATTGGTCTAAGTCAACTGATCCCTTTTTAAATAATTATGGTGAATACGAAAAGATTGGTCTATGGAATCATATATCACGAACAGCAACAACAGATTTATTTATAGCAGCCACATATGTAAATTTCGATGTAGAAATGCGTAATATGTAGGTCTTAGGTTTGGCGTGGTAGTGACTGTTAAGGCCATTGATGGGATTAACCGAATAGATGAGTTTATAAGGAATTGTAATCTTAACGGGTGGCTTGTTAACGCTATAGAGATTCAGAACAGAATCGATATACATCAGAAAGTTAACGAGGAAATCGAATTTGATTAAAAAATGAAAACACCATTGAAATTTGAACACTTTAGTTCAAAAACAATGATGTTTTCTTCATAACCTATGCTGTGAAGTTTTTTGTGACCTCACAGCAGTTGTATTTATGGAGGAAAAATTAATGAAGAAAAGCAAAAACAGCGTTCAGGGCTTGATAGGTCTTGAACGCTTTTCTAAATACGGAGTAAAATCCGACAAGGCAGAAATTGCGTTTTTCAGCGTAGAGCCGACCAATATTTCCGTGCTGTCTGCGGCGAATATCGACGTGAAGATACATCACCTGATGATGCTGTTAAGCACGATCCCCGACCTTGAAATACTTGCTCTGGACTCCTGCGAATGTTTCGATACCAACAAGGTGTACGTCAAAAAGCGTTTGTAGTCGGAGCAGAATGAGGCGGTCAGAAAACTGCTGCAAGCGGACTATGATTTTCTTGACGAGATTCAGGTGGAGATGTCCTCTGCAAGGCAGTTTGTGTTTGCGGTGAGATTTCGCAGAGAGAAAGACGAGCAGATCTTTAACACCATTAACCGAGTGGATAAGGCAATAGCCGAGCATGGATTTTCTGCAAAAAGAATGAGCAAATCGGAGGTCAAAAGAATGCTTGCTCTGTATTTCGGAACTTCAATTAATGGTGAAGAAATCCCCGATATCGAGGGTTCGGAAAACTTTGATTTAGAAAGACAGGAGGTAATTGTCAATGAAGAATAAAAAGCAAAAGAAGAAAAAAGAACTGTCTGATGAACAGTTTGAGATATTGGACACAAAGGACTATTTCGACCGTATTGTGCCGGGCATAATAAAATTCTATACCGACCACTACATCTGCGGCAACTTCTACAAGTTCTGCTGGGCGGTAACCGAATATCCGCCGTCAACGGAAGAAACGGCGATTTTAGCGCACTTAGCTGACAGAAACGGTGTAACTCTGAGAATTTACAACCGCCTTGTTACAAGCATGGAACAGAGAAAAATCGTTCAGCAGGCAATGCGGAAGAATCACATGATGACCACTACAAACGATGTCAACGAGAGTATCAAGGCTCAGAATAACATCGACGATGTAGTTGAACTGCTTTCAGAACTTCGCAGGAACAAAGAGCCTCTTCTGCATACGGCTGTGTTTATTGAATTGAAAGCAAGTACTGAGGATAAGCTGAAAGAACTCCAGGCGGATATACAAATGGAGCTTACACGTTCAAAAATCAGCGTAGACCGTCTGCTTTTACGTCAGAAAGAGGGATTCCTTGCTGTTCTTCCTACGGGTAATAACGTGTTTGCAAGTCAGTTTGAACGTGTTCTTCCTGCAAGCTCTGTGGCTAATCTTTATCCTTTGAATTACTCCGGTAAGACCGATGAAAACGGATTCTATATTGGCAGAGATAAGTACGGCAGCAATGTGCTTGTTGACTTTGATAAACGTACCGAGGATAAGACAAACAGCAATATTCTTATCCTCGGCAACAGCGGTCAGGGTAAGTCGTACTTGATGAAATTACTTCTCTGTAATGAGCGTGAGGCAGGCAAATCTATCCTCTGTTTAGACCCTGAAGCCGAGTACCGTGACCTTTGTTTGAATCTCGGCGGCACTTACATTGACATGATGTCGGGTGAGTATATGATAAATCCTCTTGAACCGAAAGCATGGAGCGACGGCGACAGAGCGGATTCCGATTCGCCTGAAACATTCAGAAAAGTTACAAGGCTCAGTCAGCACATCAGTTATCTCAAGGACTTTTTCAGGGCATACAAAGACTTCACCGACGCAGAGGTTGACACAATAGAAATTATGCTGATGAAGCTCTACGCAAGGTTTGGCATTGATGATTTTACGGATTTCAGTACGCTGAAAAGCGAGGATTATCCGATTATGAGCGATCTCTACGAACTCATTGAAAAAGAATTTTACGCTTTTGATAAGTCAAAAAAGCAGCTGTACACCGAAGAAATTTTACAGAATATCTGTCTTGGTCTGCACAGTATGTGCAAGGGTGCGGAGAGCAAATATTTTAACGGGCATACCAATATCCGTGATGCAGAGTTTATATGTTTCGGCGTTAAGGGCTTGATGGATACCAACAAAAGGCTGAAAGACACTCTGCTGTTCAACATTCTCAGCTATATGAGCAATCAGCTTTTAGGTTGCGGAAATACTGTTGCGGCAGTTGACGAACTCTACCTCTTTTTGACCAACATGACTGCAATTGAATATATCCGAAACGGCATGAAGCGTGTTCGAAAAAAGGAATCGTCTTTCATATTAGCTTCGCAAAATATTGAGGACTTTCTGCTGCCTGAGATAAAGGAGTTTACTAAGCCTTTGTTCTCCATTCCGTCTCACCATTTTCTGTTCAATCCCGGAAATATCTCTCCGACTGCTTTTATTGATACTTTGCAGTTAGAAGAATCGGAGTATGGCTTGATAAAGTATCCCGAAAGAGGAACTTGTCTGTATCGGTGCGGAAATGAGAGGTATCTGTTACAGGTCATTGCTCCTAGCTTTAAGGCGTCACTGTTTGGATCGGCGGGAGGAAGATAAATTACAATAATATTATGATAAATCGCTTGATTTCGTGGAAGGAATATGGTACAATAATTATGAAAAGAGGGTGAATATCAATGTATATTTTTCCAAAGCGCTGCGACGGCGCAGATGAGTTAAAATATATTTTTCCGCTGATGCAAAAGGAAGTACAGAAGGTGATCGATACGGCAAAGGACCTGCCCGAGATTCGCAGAATAATAATTTTTGGAAGTGCTGTAACTATGAACTGCGGAATAGGCAGCGATTTGGATATTGCAGTTGACGCACCCGAAATTACAAATGATGATGAATTTATAGGTGTAATTCGCCCTATCAGAAGAGCGCTTAACGTAGATTCGGATATTGTTCATTACAACAGAATCCGCAGTCCGATTTTGCTGAGTGAAATTGATTCAAAAGGAGTTGATGTTTATGTCAATGGGATTTGACGATCTTGTAAAAATAGCCGAATGCGACTATATGGCTTGCAAGGCAATGGAAGAACATTTCCCCGATGAATTTGCCGTAAGAACCGCTTTGTATCATCTGCAGCAGGCAGTTGAAAAATTATTGAAAGCAGTTATTATATATAACGGAGAACATCCGGCTTTTACTCATGATATTGGTAAGCTGGCAGATCATTGCAAAGCTTTGGGAGAAAACTATTCGGATAATCTTGATGATATTTCTGATTCACTGACACTGTGGGAATCTAAGAGCCGATACGATCCGTATATTTCTTTTTCAAAAAAGAAATATGATAAGGCTAAAAATATTTATGATGAGATCCATACAAAACTCATGCAGGAAATTGCACCGGTGTATGAAAATGAAGAAGCTCAAGAGTATGATTTGGATGAATCGGATCAGGGTATGACTATGTAGTAAAAACTGAATATTAACACAGAGAGCTGTCTTTATGACGGCTCTTTTTTATGCCCCAAACTGTTCGCAGTAAGCGTGGAATTTGAGTGTGACTACAAAGGGAGGACTGATAAAAATGCAGAAGAAAAAATACGGCATATGGAAAACTCGCTATGCCGAAAACAGCAGAAATATTTTTGCAGACTGGGTTCGCCGAAACGGTGAGCCCATTTTGTTTGCCACGGAGAGAGGAGTACTGGAATATATGCACGGAATGGAAATGAAAATGCAGAGTGTGTTTACGGAATTTGAAGTCCGTGAGGTAGTGTAATGTCGGCTGCGGTTGGGGCGGCTCTGAAAAAGATAGCCATATACATTCTTGGTGATAAAGATAAGCGAGGCAAGCTGTTTGTGGCAGTTGGAAGCATCGCCGCAGGCTTTCTCGGACTTATGTGTCTGCCTGTAGCTGTACTTTCAAGCATGGGCAGTATGGAGATCGAGTCGCCCGAAATAGATAAAAGTCTGTTTAATGAGTCCGCAATAATGGCAGGGTTGGATAGCGAGCAGCAGGCACAGATAACAGATTTACAGAATCAGGGTCAGGCAATCGAGGACGCTATGACAAATGCAGGAGTCCGCTCTCAGACCATAAAGGCACAGCTGATATATATGTCATATTTCGATGAGGTGCAGAATTTCAATGCCGAATCATATGCAAATCTGTTCGCCGTTGCTCCGAATGACAGTGATTTAATTGCGGCGATAAATTCGACTTATGGCTTGGAAATAGACTACGACGAATATATGCGGAGCTACACTTGGGTGATGAATTCTACGATCAACGAGTATATGTTCAGCGATGAAAGTACAAAGAACTGTGCCGATCTTGCGGCTTGGGCGGAAAATGCGTACATCTCAGGCTGGGGATATATGAGCGGTTTTATCGGCGAAAGAAACGAAAGCGATAGGATACGCTATGCAGATAACGCAGGACTTATGCTTGGATATCTGAACTATGATTCCACAGAAAAGGTGTTCACTTCCGATTACAATACGCTTGTTTACACCGAGCAAGGCGGTCTTGATACTATGCCGGAGACCGCAGGAATAGGACTGTTTGACGGCAGTCAGCATGGTATCTATGTCGGTAACGGCGAAGTCGTTTTCTCCTCTGCTGATTGCGGTTATGTGACAAAAGAAGTTGTTTCAAGTGGCGGTTGGTCAAGCTGGTGTACCTATGAGGGAGTGGATTATCCGCAGGAGGTGACAGACGCTGTTGAAAGTTTGAATGGGGACAGCTCATCAGAAAATTAATTTGACTGGAGTGTGATAGATTGAAAAAATCAGTTACGGTAAGCGTAAACGAAGAAAAACTCTCAGCGATAGAAATGTATCTGGAGCAGAAAAACACTACTCTTGCGGCGGAGCTTGACAAGTACATTGACCAGCTCTACCTCAAGACCGTGCCTCAGAATGTCAGAGATTTTATTGACATGATGTCGGCGAAAAAGCTGGCGAGAAAGCCGAGAAACCCTGCTCCTGCCGAATCGGAAAAGCAGTCCGAGCAGTAATTCGCCCCAGTTCACACCGTGTCGGCTCGTGTGGCGTTTTCATGGCATGGGTGGGATAACTTTTACCCTAAGAACCATCGGGGCGAAATGGGGGCATTTATCGCAGAGTTTGAGAATGGCAGAAATCAGATGATTTCGGGTGGGCTTGAGGGGGATTTAATATATTGCGAGTTAAAGTGTCGGGGTTGTGACCCCGACACACTCACAGCGGACGGCAAAGCCGACCGCATTTTGCGAGGTTTGTACAGCTTTAGGCAAAGGGGTTGTAAATTCAGCCTTTTTGAAATTTCAGGGTTGTATCAGCAAAAAGGCACGAAAATACGGCATTTTATCAGGAGTTGGAGGTGATGAAAGATGAGTTTTCAAAATAAGGTGAAATTTGCGTTATGGGCGTATCCCGAAACGCTGAAAGATGTGGAGGTACATTACAAAAGCGACAACTGCAAATCTCAGAGCGAGTTTATTGAAAAGGCTATCAAGTTCTATGTCGGTTATCTTGATGAGGAAAAAAGCGTGAATTACATCTCACCCATGATAACTGAAACTGTAAAGGCACAGATCAAAGGTACGGAACAGCGGCTCGCTCGTTTGCTTTTCAAAGTTGCCGTGGAGCTTGGAAAGCTGTCGCATATGACTGCGGCAATCAATGATGTCGATGATGAAACGCTGAGAAGTCTTCATGCGATGTGCGTGAATGAAGTTCGTAAGATAAACGGCATTATTGATTACGAAGATGCTGTGGAGTATCAGAAAAGCTGATGAGGAGAGATGAATAAAATGCCTAAGTTAATTGTAACAAGCCGCTATCTGAAAAGCGGCAGCGGAAAGAAAAAACAGCTATATCACTATGTAAAATACATCGCAACCCGTGAGGGTTCAGTACCGATACCGAATATGAATGAAACAGCTCCTGCTACAAAAAATCAGCAGGAGCTAATTTTATCTCTGCTTAACGATTTCCCCGACAGTAAGGATTTATTCGAGTACGAAGATTACCAAAAGAATCCCACAGTCAAAAACGGTTCTGCACTCATATCTGAAATCCTTGATCGAAATATGGATAGGTTAACCACCCGTGAAAATTATGTTGGTTATCTTGCTAACCGTCCAGGTGCAGTCAAGTTCGGTTTACACGGTTTATTCTCGCAATCGGACGAGCCTATCGATCTTGAAAAAGTCGCAAAAGAAATAGCAAATCACGGCGGTAATGTCTGGACTCATGTCGTATCGCTTCGCAGAGGTAACGCTCAGGCTATGGGATATGATAACTTAAAAGCGTGGAGAGAATTGGTCAAGCGGCAAATTCCGAATATAGCTAAGAACCAAAAGATAGATATGAAAAATCTCAAATGCAGAACTTGAAATCCACTTTAGCTTTGATTTTGTTTGTATGCATTATGACTGCTCCTTCCCGTAATATTTTTTCAGCAGATTAATGACAAATCCCTGACCCTTGCCCGTAACGAACGTCTGTTGATAGGTCTTGGTCATAGTCGGAGTTTCAATCACTGACTCCTTTACCGCAAAATATCCACGATCGATAAACGCCTGATAGGGGAGGTTATTCGCCATAAGCACGCCCTTTCCTTTGAGCCAGCCGTAGAGCTTGTTTCTGCCGACAGGGATATTTTCGGCTCTTGCAAGCTTTGCCATAGCGTTCATGTCGATGAGATTTTCCGTTCCTGCGACCTGATTTGCAAACTCCACCAAAGGCTCATCGTGACGTATCCGCTCGTTCAGCTTGTTAATAGCCGTCATCTGAAGTTTGAACAGACCACGGTACGGCTCTTCCAAAAAGGGAAGGTAGTTTTCTATGAACATTTCCTCGTTGGCAACGTAACCGCCGGATCTCCTCAAGGTCGGTAAAATCGTGGCTGTGACCCATCTCCGAAACTCTTTGGCTCTCGGCATCTTGCTTGAGAGAACTAAACTGTAAAGTCCGCTTTCATTGATAATTGTGGTCTTGCTTTTGTAATTTGAACCGGTACCCTGAATTAGGGTAGTGGTTTTATCCTCGCTGTCAACGTGTGCTGCAATAGCATTTTCGGGCTTTGCATAACCCAATATCACAGCCACATCTTTTCCTACAAACCACGGCTCGCCGTCCTTAATAACTGTTCTCACTTTTCCGAATTTTTCATTTTCAAAAATTTTTATTATCTGTTCCATAAGAATTCTCCTTATCAATTTCTAAAATAAACTTAGCAAGAGCCTCGATCACATTTGTAGTAACCGCATTTCCTGCTTGCTTGTACAGCTGTGCGTCGGACATTCCTGTTGCCGCAACTTTATTGAACTGTTCGTCTGTAAAGCCTTGCAGCCGCCATGCCTCTATCGGCATATCTTGATACGGCGGACAAAACAGCTGCTTATGTTCTGTGTGAAATGACCTCTGCCGATGGCGGATTTTACAGTGCTCAGGACGCTGACAGCGAAGGTGTTGAGGGTAAGTTCTATACTTTCACATTAAGCGAAATACTGAACGTTTTAGGCGAAGGAAATGGAAAAGAGTTTGCACGGATTTTTGATATTACAGCAGGCGGTAATTTTGAGGGGCAAATATTCTCAATCTTCTTAAAAGCAATGATTTAAGTACGGATCTTAGTGAAGAAATTCAAAAGCTGTATGACTACAGAAAACAGCGTTTTAGGCTTCATCTTGACGATAAGATACTGCTTTCATGGAATTCTTTGATGATTGCGGCATTATCTATGCTTTACAGAGTTTCGCACAATGAAAAATATTTGCAGGCGGCGAAAACCGCACAGAGTTTTATTGAAAAGAATTTGTGCGGTAACACCGGTCTTTATGCAAGCTATCGTGACGGAAAACGTTCGGATAAAGCTTTTTTAGACGATTATGCTTTTTACACGGCGACCTTGATCGAAATGTATAACTCAACTTTGGATAAGTCTTATTTGGAAAAGGCAGAACGCTTTTGCAATGAAACGGTAAGGCGTTTTTCAGATAAACAAAACGGCGGTTTTTATCTGTGCAAAGCCGATGATGACGAGCTGTTTATGAATCCGAGGGAAACCTACGACGGAGCGATACCAAGCGGAAATTCCGTTATGGCATATAATTTTGTAAGGCTGTATCAGATCACGGAAAATGAAAAATACCGTGAACTTGCAGAAAAACAGTTTGAATTTTTGTCATCACAGGCAAGCGATTATCCGGCAGGACACAGTATGTTTCTGCTCGCAAAGCTGATGTATGAAAATCCGCCTGAGCATATTACTGTCGCAGTTAAGGATAGTACGGACTTACAAAGCGTAAAGGACAATATTCCGTTCTTTTCAAATATATCGGTAGTATCGGAAAGCAAGGAATATCACTTGATAAATGATATGACTACCTACTATGTATGTAAAGATTATTCCTGTATGCCGCCGACGAATACCATTACGCATGAAAATCAGACCAAAAGAATTGAAATCAAATGACGAAGCGGAGTGCGGTAATGAACCGTACTCCGCTTTTAGTAAATAAACAGGGACTCTTTATTTTAAATTCATAGTTATTTCAAGAGTAAATTCTCCGTCGGTTTGAGCTATCTTGAATTCTCCTTTATGCTTATTAACAACGTCCTTTATATTCTGTAAACCAAAGCCATGATTTAAAGAATCGCTCTTTGTAGTAAGAACATTATTATTTTTTATTTCTATATCGGAATCTGAAGTGTTAGCTATTTTCATATACCAATAATTGTTCTTGAAATCCGACGCCATTCTTATCTGAGCCGACACTTCCGATACCTTGACGCAGGCTTCTATTGCATTGTCCAGAGAGTTTGATAAAATGGTGCATAACTCCAAGGGATTAAGATTTTTTTCAGGAATCACACCTGTGAATTTAAACGAAATACCTTTGTCTTTACATTCCTGAGCCTTATCGGATAGTATCGAATCGGCTATGTAATTACCTGTTTTATATAACGGAATTGTTTCATTGAATTTATCTGTGAGACTTCGTATATAGTTTTCAGCGTCTGAAAAACTTTCCTCCTCAAGCATAGAAATAACACACATCATATGTTTTCTGAAATCATGGCGGAATTTTCTCATTTCCGTATCTTTTTCATCAAGCATCATATAGTATTTAAGCTGACTTCTCATTTTATCCTCAAGAAGCTCCGAGGTCTGCTCAAAATGCTTTTTTGAAATAGAATTTATAAGTAAGACAATTATTGTAATTAAAGATATAACCACAAGAATTACAGTAAATACTTGTATATACAGCATCTTTATATTTATATGTTCGGTACTTACCGAAAGACTTGCGGCAAGTCCGCTGAGAAAGATCAGCATTATTAATATAAGGATAGATATTGAGTTGCTTAATAAAGAAAGATTCTTGCGAAATCTTCTGTAATAGTTTTTTCTTTCACAAAAAGAAAGAAAAATAAGTATGATCATTTGTGCGGCAAACGATATGATGCTGTGAGATAAATCTTTATCGGGATTTTTTAATGATATCCGAATAATCACATACATAGCCGAGCTAAGTAACGAATCAGAAAATATTAAAAACAAAGCAGTGTAAATTATACGTTTAATATTACACTTAAAAGCCAGAATAGGTATCATTGCTATTGAGATATATTGAAGAACAAATAAAAAGATATAGCATAACGGAATAGGATCGCATAATGCCATATATGACGTTACTGCACACAAAGCTGAAAATAACGTAATTAAAAGTAAATCTGTTTTTTTGGCTGTTTTATATTCTTCCTGAAATAAAGAAGTTTGTATTTTTAAATTATTAATCAGCATTACTATAGTCGCCAAAGAAAGAAAAATTCCTGTTAGTATTTTCATGGCAGACGTACCTCGAATATGTAGCGTTTCATATAATCAAAATACGAGCTTTTAAATTCATTAAATCTGTATCGGCTTATTTTTGCCTTTTCTCCGTTGCAGAATACTATTTCTGATGAACCGTATTCAGTGATATACTTAAATCCGACTAAGAAGGATTTGTGGCTTCTGAAAAATCTGTCTTCGGGCAGCTTTTTTTGAAAATCAGACAGTAATAAACCGCAGTTCAAGGTTTGGCTTTTTAAACGGACAAGAGAGCCTTTATTTCTTGCTTCGATATATAGTATATCATTTATATTTATTCTTTTGGACATATCGTCGGCACTTACCAATATGTAATTTTCGCTCGAATAAAGATCAAGCAGATCATCAAGGGCTTCACTAAGCTTTTTTACATCTACAGGCTTAACAAGAAATCTGAAAGCATTAACTTTAAACGTATCATAAACAATTTCGGGAAAGCTTGTCAGAAAAATTATAGGGATGCCAATATTCTTTTCAAGAATATTTTGGGATGTTTCCAGTCCGCTCATTTTATCCATTTGATAATCCATAAAAATAACGTCAATATCGTCATGATTTAATAAGTATTTTATGAGATCTTCTCCGGAAGTAAAGTCAAAATAAATAACAGATATTGCTTTGGAAGCGGCATACTTATCAATGACAGTTTTCAATCTATAATGAAAATTAATTTCATCATCACATATACCTATACGCATTTTTCACGCCTCTCTCCAAAATTTGATTTTAATTTGCTTTTATTTTATTATATCACAAATTCAAAATAAAGACAATAGAAATAACCACATATCTAAATAATTGTCTAAGTTTCAAAGCAAGAACTACCGTTCGATTTTTGCCATTCACTCCAAAATCGATACCATTCACTCCGAAATTATAGATTTTCTCTCATAAAAATTATATAATGCAGATAATTTTGATGAAGGGAGAATTATTATGTGGAACTGGCTTTTTAATTTTATTTTCAGAAAGGGTTAATGATAAATCATGCATATTTTTAAGAATCAGATACTGCAGTATGAAAATGTACTTTCTTATCGCACTCAGATTCAAATATCTGACGTTAATAAAATGATAGGATTTATACAAAGAAATACAGACGCTTTGAATTTGAAAATATGCGGAAATATCGCTGCTACCGTACATGAGAAAGAGAATATATCCGGCGTGGAAATGTCGGATATAGAATTTCTCATTCCTGTAAATAAGAAAATCAGTGAAAGTTCCGCTTTTAAATTTAAACCTGTTTTCAAACTTGTAAATGCAGTAAAAATCAGACACGAAGGCAGTATGAAGGAAATTGAGCGTTCGGAACATATTCTTGACGAATATATCACACAAAACGCCATGCAGCCTGTAACACAGATCTATTATTTGTTTATTCAGTCTACTGAATACGACAATGGAGATAATATTGTTGATATTTATAAGGGTATTAGCGAGAATATACTTTAACGGAGGAATGCAGAAAAATGAAGAAAACTAAAATCACTCGAAGTATGTGCGTGTTTCTTGCAGCAGCAATGCTGCCGTTAGACGCAATAGTTTCATTGGCAGCAGAAACTGCACATACTGCTATTTTCGGAAAATCCGATGAGGATGTTGTGCAGACAGCAGAAATAGCAGATATTGAATCAGCTGCTCCGGATAGCTTAGATTTAATATGCGAAAACGAATCTGATACAACGGTAACTTTGTCTTGGAATAATATGTTTGCGGACGGCAGTGGTACATATGACATATACCTTGATTCTGTTCTGATTCAGGAAGATGTTACCGAAACTACATATACGCTTACCGACCTTGAATCGGCAAACACATATGATATATCAGTAAAAGCCATAAATCAAAACGGCGAAGTAATTGAAACGAGCGACGATATTTCCGTTATAACAGACCTGGTTATTACGAAAGATACCGCTCTATGGGAAGAAACTACTGTGGGAGATCTGTACATTAACGGAGGTACACTCAATCTGAATGAGCAGACTCTTCATGTGAATGGGAATGTAATAGTTTCTAACGGAACATTTAAGATCAATGGCGGAACTGCGGACATAAGCGGCGATCTGAGATTAGAGACAAAAAATACCGATTCAAACGGCAATATATCATATTATAGAAACTGTGGATATCTGAATATGACTAATGAAAACGACTATGTTAAAGTCGGCGGTGATTTTATTACTTACAGTTATTATTCACATAGCGGATATCTGACTGAAGGTACTCTTGAAGTAAAAGGAGATTTTACTCAAGTATCCGGACAAGTATCCGGAAACGGGTCGAATTTCTATGCTTCCGGAAATCACAAAACAATTCTTAGCGGTGATGAACTCCAGACTATTGCTGGAGACAGTACAGGTCTGCATTTTGCAACGCTTGAACTCCAGAATTTTTCAGAAGAAGGAGTTCATTTCAATCAAGCGATCAATGCGAATTCTTTTGTAAGGAACGGCTGTAATGTTTCTTTTGAAAATTCGGGAGTTCTTGGTTGGAAGTTAGAAGATGATGAAGAATATAACGGAGATCTGAATCTTATCGGTGATACCCTCGACCTTAATGGATACAAGCTGACAGTAAACGGCAATCTCACCCAGTCCGGCGGAGAGATAAAGATCAACGGCGGCGAGCTGATTGTAACGGGAGATTACAAGATACAGACCACAGGAAACGGAGCGAGTTCGGGTAGACTTAACATGACCGATGAAGATGATAAGGTAACGGTTGCAGGAGTATTTGCAACACGTTCTACCATTGATCACAGCAAATTGCTTACAGCCGGAACAATGACTGTCGGCGGAGATCTGTATCAGTACGGTAATTCAATATACAACTTTAAGACATCTGGAACGCATAAGGTAGTTCTTAACGGAACGAAAAAGCAGACGGTGTCCTTTGAATCGAGGTACAATTGGGATGCCGGAAGATTCAATATACTTAAAATTGACAACACATCCGAAGAAGGAGTAACCTTTGCAACAAACGTGTGGGTACAGACCAAACTATATGATACTGAATCCGTGGTAAAAGGCAGTAACCGGTTGTATCTGAGCGGTACAGGAATGCTTGCGGAAAATACATGGTCGTATGATCTTAATGTAAATCAGAATATAATACTTGACAGCGATTGGAGTATTGGCGGTTCTCTTTTTATTGTTGATGGAGGAACTGTAGATCTGAATTCGCATAAGCTGATCATAGCAGAAAATGCGGTTGTCAGCACAGGAACATTGTTTGTAAACGGAGGACAACTTGAAATAGGCGAAGATTTAAGACTGCAGGAAGTTTACATTCAAAGCGACGGAACAACCGCATATATAGAACGCTGTTACGGATACTTAAAGATGACACAGGAGAACGACTTTGTAAAGGTAAACCGTAATTTTATCATGTATTCATATTATTCTCACAATGGATATCTGACGAACGGAATACTTGAGGTCAAGGGAAACTTTACTCAGATTTCTGGCGACGCTTTCAATGCAAATAATATTACCGATAAGAACAATAAACTTAATTTTGCAGATGGAAGGAAGACCGGTTGGAAACTTGAAAAAGATGAAACCGTAGACGGATTTGAATTGGTGTACGGTACCCTCGACCTTAACGGACACAAGCTGACCGTAAACGGTAATCTCACCCAGTCAGGCGGAGAGATAAAAGTAAACGGCGGAGAGCTTGTCGTAACGGGAGATTACAAGATACAGACCGCGGGAAACGGAGCAAGCTCGGGCAGACTTAACATGACCAATGAAGCCGATAAGGTAACTGTTGCAGGCACATTTGCAACACGTTCTACCATTGATCACAGCAAATTACTTACAGCCGGAGCAATGTGTATCGGCGGAGATCTGTATCAGTACGGTAATTCAATATACAACTTTAAGACATCTGGAACGCACAAAACCATTCTCAACGGAACAGAAAAACAGACTGTATCTTTTGACTCAAGATACAATGGAGATCGTGCAAGGTTCAACATACTTGAAATAGCTAATACTTCCGAGGAAGGAGTGACCTTTGCAACGGATGTGTGGGTACAGACAAAGCTTTACGATACGGAATCGGTCGTAAAAAACAGCACGCATATTTACCTGAGCGGTTCAGGAGTTCTTGCCGATAATACATGGTCTTATGATTTGAACATAAATCAGGATAAGACACTTGACAGCGACTGGGTGATCGGAGGCTCTCTGTATATCAGAAATGATACATTCAATTTAAACGGACATAAGGTTGAAGTGGGTAACGATGTAGCATTAGGTTATTATGCAATATTGTACATAAATAACGGACAGCTTTATGTAGGGCGTGATCTGAGAGTACAGGAGTCATGGTTGAATAACGACGGAACGATCGCTTACGGAAATGAATCATATGCAAGGCTGCAAATGACCAAGGAAAATGACTTTGTAAAGGTAAACCGTAATTTTATCATGTATTCATATT
>JAETQO010000079.1 GCA_021770655.1 Ruminococcus sp.
GGCTATCCAAATTTTTTAGGGGTTTTCGCCAGAAATTTGGGGGTCAACTTTGGGGGAGAGAAAAAATAAAGGCTAAAAATTAAGACCCCTAAAGTTAAAATCAAGAGAATCAGTGAAAAAACATTCTGATTCTCTTTTTTTGGTTATGCTTCTGTACAAATTCTTAATCTCTTTATTCTTTTACTTTATATTTACCACGTTTCTTTCCAACATAGCTATGTACTTCATTAGATGATTTGGGCGTATTTCTCAATGCAGGTCTATTTCTGGTAGACCATAAGATTCGATTTCTAGTATAATTAAAATTAGAGGAACCTCGTGAGTTTCTCTTATAATCTTTCGGCTTTCGGTTGAATGATTCCATAGGTCCATTGGATAAACGTGCATAGTAACGCTCATTATCCTTTGCACTACGTCTTGATACCTCAGTTATAGTAAATGAGCGGGCAATCTCATGCTTATATTTATCAAGGTATTGTGAGAAAAGACGAGGAATGTAACCTCTGAGAGCCTTAAATTCTTCAATCATTTTTAATAATTCTTGCATTACTTCATCTTCAGAACTAAAGTGAGTATTATTGAATCTAATATATTTTTCTTTCACATCTCTGATTATATTGAACTTAGGATCTAGTGAGAGAAATAGTTTTTCAATAGTATATGTATCTGCGTACATTCTAAGAGAGCTGTGGTAATACCTTTTGTCAGAGTAATTGATATTGTCTTGATTCTTCAAAAGCACCCAGCGATATTTTCTAAGCAAGATAACTTCTTGTGATTCCTGAATCGTTTTATTGTCTCTATTGGTGTCATGATTTTGTTTTTCAAGCCTTTTAAGATCTCTATCTTTATATGCTTTCATTACTGAATTGATATAAGTATTAATCAATCCTAATAAATATTTAACAACATGAAAACTATCTAAAATCGACACAGCATTTGGAAAGAAATGCTTGGGTAATTCAAGATAAGGCTTATATGCATCAGAAATAATATAACGAACATGTTTTCTTTCTTCGTATGGAATGGAGAAGAAGTAGTTTTCAATGGTATGATGCCATCGGTTATGCAAGATGTCAACAATCTCTCCAGAAGTAAAGTCCATAAGAATCAAGGCATATTTCTCTTTTTCAGAAATATCAATATGTACTTCATCAACGGAAAGAAACTCAGGAAGAGTTAAACGTGGCAAATCCACGTAAGCAGTGAAAAGATCGTGAACTTGAGTATCAGATAAATTGAATTGTCTGGCAATAGATGCGGTAGAACGATCAAGGTCTTTCATAGCCTCTAAAACTAGTAGAGGAGTAATATCAGAGGATTGTTTATAACGCTGAAAGAATGGGAAATCTTCATTAACATATGTGGAACAGTTAGTGCATTTCCACTTTCTTTGGCTCACGATAAAGATGATGCAAGTTCCGTCTTGTAAGACAGGGTGTTTGATTTTGCGCTTATAAATACCTTTTGAGTGCATTCTGCAAGAACAATTAGGGCAATAAGACGGGATAGATGGTCGAGAGATATATACATACTTGGTATCAGCGATGATTTCAACATCGTTGATGATAATAGAACCATCATCGGGAATGTTTAATAATTTAAATAGATAAGAATGATCCATGATTACCTCCTTCACAGAAGCATAACCAATAGAACATTATAGAAAAAGAAACAGATGAATGCCACCTGTTTCTTTTGGGATTTATCCCCCTAAAGTGTCCCTCAAAGTTCAGACCCCTAAATTGACCCCTAAAGTTTAGCCCCCCAAATATTTTGGATACCC
>JAETQO010000036.1 GCA_021770655.1 Ruminococcus sp.
TTATAGCAAAACGGACTGCGGGATTAACGGGCTGTCGAGGTCGCCAGCCCCTACATTTAATGTTGCTGAGAACCACCAGACGGACAACGGATCTATCGGGGCGATAAATTGTAGTAAGTTAGCCGAACGACAATTTTCATCGACCCTACACATTTACAAATACAGTTACAACAAAGTTGTTGAAAACCACCAAACGGACTATGTACGGTTTAATGCTATGGAGAAGTTAATGCAAGCGAGGTCTTCGGGCGGGAAAAATTACTCCTTGCACTACCTTGCACCCCGAATTAAAAAAACGTTTTCGATTTTCAAATATATTTTTATATACACTACAGGTTAATAAATTGTGCAGGATTACGATTAAACGCCCATAAAAGCGCGGATTTTTCTGCATTGTGACGGTGAAAAATTTTCCTCTACCCCCTTGACTTTAGCTATAATGAGCGTTATAATACACCATAGCCTTAAGAAATGCGGAGTTTCATATTTTTATATACCTGTGTTTCTCATTAATAAACGGTAATGAAGTAATAACGAAGTATAAAGGAGAGGAATAACTATGTTTCAGATACAATGGATATGGCATAATCTGAAAGGATATAGGGGCTATTATGTCGCCGCATTGATACTTTCTGTCGCCTGTAATGCGCTGTATCTCACCACACCCTATTTCAGCCAGGAGTTAGTGGATAAGTTCATTTCAGGCGGAAATGCGCTTTATAACCTTGAGCATAACAGAAAGCTGTTCTGGCTGTTGCTTGCGGGAATGGTTGGCTTTACCCTGCTTAGAACGATCTTTCAGTACACCTGCAATATGACCTACGAAATATCGTCGCAGGGTATGATCTACAGAATAAGAAATCACCTGTTCCGCAGAATCGAAAATCAGGATATGGAGTTTTATGACAGAAACCGTACCGGTGACCTTATGACGCGCCTAACGGGCGACCTTGATATGGTAAGACACGCCGTTTCGTGGGTGTTCAAAGGAATCGTAGAGTCGTTCTCCCTTTTCACAGCCTCAATGGTATATTTCTTTGTGATAAACTGGAAAATGGCGCTTATGCTCTTAGCAGTAACTCCGTTTATTTTCGGAATAATGATCATATTCAAGCGTAAAGCCGGTCCGGTTTATGTAGACCTCCGTGAAAAGCTCTCCAGAATGAACACCGACGCTCAGGAAAACATCTCAGGAAACAGAGTTGTAAAAGCTTTCGCAAGAGAGAATTACGAGATAGAAAAATTCCAGAAATCAAATAAAGAATATGCCGAGGCAAATAAAAAGGCTTCGCTCCTCTGGCTGAAATTCTATCCTTATATGGAATCCTTCGCCAACGCACTGTCGGTAATAATGCTTTTGGGCGGAGGAATGTTTCTCATAAAAGGCGGACTTACCATGGGGCAGTATGTCGCTATCTCAGGACTTATCTGGGCGATAGCCAACCCAATAAAAAATCTTGGCATCTATGTCAACGACCTGCAAAGATTTATGGCTTCGGCAATGAAGATAATCGAGATCTACTATGCAAGACCTATCATTACCGACAGAGAAGACGCCGTTGACCAGACCGAAAGACTGCACGGCGACATCGAATTCAGAAACGTTACCTTTAAATTCGGCAAGCACGTTGTCCTCGACAACATCAGCTTTAAAATAAAAGCGGGCGAGACCGTGGCGATCATGGGCGAAACCGGTTCGGGCAAAACCTCGCTGATAAATCTTATCCCCCGCTTTTACGACGTTTCAGCCGGAGAAGTGCTGGTGGACGGCGTGAACGTAAGAAAGAGAAAGCTTAAACAGCTCAGAGGAAATATCGGCATGGCGACTCAGGACGTTCTGCTTTTCTCCGACACCATTGACGGAAACATTGCCTACGGAAATTCTGATATGCCGGAAGAGGACGTAAGGCATTACGCAAAGCTTGCGGCGGCAAGCGAGTTCGTGGAAAAAATGCCCGACGGCTACGAAACTATCGTGGGTGAAAGAGGCGTCGGTCTTTCCGGCGGACAGAAACAAAGACTTTCCCTTGCAAGAGCATTGGCTATAAAACCGGGTATCCTTATTCTTGACGACACCACCTCGGCGGTCGATCTTGAAACCGAAAAGTATATTCAGGACAATCTGAGAGAGCTTGATTTCCCCTGCACGAAAATAATCATCGCTCAGAGAATTTCCTCCACTAAGGACGCCGACAAGATCATCATTCTGGACGGCGGAAAGATCGCCGAAATGGGTACTCACGACGAACTGCTCGCCAAAAAGGGTTACTATTATGAAGTATTCAAGCTCCAGAACGAGGGCTTCGGAAAGGAGGCGGTTTAAATGGCAAGGAACCGTTACGACGTTGACGAAGTTCTTGAAACCCCTTTTGACTTCGCTCATTTAAAACGCTCCTATGTGTATATCAAAAAGTATAAAGGGAAAATGCTCACCGCACTTCTGCTCAGCGTGTTCGCCGCAATTTCAGGACTTCTCGGACCGCTTATCACACAGTATGCGCTGGATAACACCATTCCGCAGAAAAACGTCAAAGAGCTTTTATTGCTGGCGCTTGCCTTTGTCGGAACGATCGCCGTATCGATAACCTTTTCCACCATTCGTTCAAGGATAATGACAGTGGTAGGACAGGACATAATCTTCGACATACGCAGCGACCTTTTCAAGCATTTGCAGGAACTCCCCTTTGAGTATTACGATAACCGTCCCCACGGAAAGATACTTATCCGAGTAGTTAACTATGTAAACTCAGTATCGGATATGCTTTCAAACGGAGTTATCAACGTAATACTTGAATTTCTGAATATGCTGTTCATTATGATATTCATGTTCTTTGTGAACGTAAAGCTTTCTCTTGTGACTCTTTCGGGACTGCCGATATTCGTACTTGTTATGTTCGGTATCAAGAAAAGGCAAAGAAAAGCGTGGCAGGACGTTTCAAACAAGTCCTCCAACCTTAACGCATATCTTCAGGAAAATATCACAGGAGCAAGGGTAACTCAGATCTTCACCAGAGAAGAAGAAAACGCCGGGATATTCGACCGTCTTTCCAACAAATACCGTTCAAGCTGGATGAAAGCCGTTACATATTCCAACCTCGTGTGGCCCGCGACAGACAACATTTCCACTCTAGTGAGAGCCGCTATCTTCGTTGTGGGGCTTCTGGTGCTTACTCCTGCGGCGGTAAGTCTCGGAACTATCGTTGCAATGACGAGCTACGCTTCAAGCTTCTGGCAGCCGATAATGAACCTGTCAAATCTTTTCAATAATTTCATCAACAACATTGCATATCTTGAGAGAATTTTTGAAACCCTTGACGAACCCGCCACTATCGCCGACAAGCCCGGCGCATCAGAACTGGGCGAGATAAAAGGCGGCGTGAAATTTGAAGATGTTACTTTCAGCTACGATCCAGGAAAAACGGTGCTTGAACACGTTTCGTTCGACGTAAAGCCGGGTGAAAACATAGCGCTTGTCGGTCCGACGGGAGCAGGCAAATCGACTATCGTTTCACTGCTGTCACGTTTTTACGACCTTGACAGCGGAATGATAACCATAGACGGAAAAGACATAAGCCAAGCAACTCTGCATTCTCTGCGTTCGCAAATGGGAATAATGTTACAGGACAGCTTTATTTTCAGCGGAACGATATACGACAACATAAGGTACGGACGGCTTGACGCGACGACGGAAGAGATCGAGGAGGCGGCAAAGACAGTCTGCGCTGACGAATTCATCAGCGAGATGAAGGACGGCTATATGACCGAAGTAAACGAGCGCGGCTCAAAGCTTTCCGGCGGACAGAAGCAGCTTATCTCCTTTGCGAGAACTCTGCTTTCAGACCCGAAGATACTTGTTCTGGACGAGGCTACCTCATCGATCGACGCAAGAACCGAAAAGCTCTTACAGCAGGGCCTGCAAAGGCTTCTTGCAGGCAGAACCTCCTTTATCATTGCGCACAGGCTCTCGACCATAAAAAACTGCGACAAGATAATGTACATCGATCAAAAAGGCATTGTGGAATGCGGTTCCCACGACGAGCTTATCGCAAAGAAAGGCGAATACTATAATCTATATACCGCTCAGCATCTTTCTTAATTTTTTTAATTCGGGGTGCAAGGTACTGCAAGTAGTTACGACTCAGCCCGAAGACCTCGCTTGCATAATTTTTTACATAGCATTAAACCACACTTAGTCTATATTAGCGCTTTCCTGAAACATTGTTTAAAAACTCAATATTATAAAGCGGTTGGTAACTTGCGCCAACCGCTTTTCTTAATTCGGGTCGCAAGGTACTGCAATCAGTTGCGACTCAGCCCGAAGACCTCGCTGGCATGATTTTTTACATAGCATTAAACCACACTTAGTCCGTTTGGTGGTTATCCTCTAACTTTGTTATAACTAATCTGCATTAATCAGCCGAACAGTATTCTTCAAGGCACTGATTATTATTATACATTTCTTCCGCCGCTTTTAAGCCTACATATCTGAAGTGCCACTCCTCGGGAATTATTCCTGTTATATCCTGCTTTTCTTCGGTATAACGCAGTATAAATCCATATTTATAACTGTTTTCGTCAAGCCATTCCCATACCTCTTTGTCGGTAACACTGCCGTCCCCGCTTCCAATATCAACCGCAAGCCCTAACTCATGCTCGCTCGTTCCGGGAAGCGCTACCCAATTTTCCGCCAGAACTTTTGCCTTTTTATCGCTGTAACCTTGAGATTTATATTCCTTGTATTTATCAGCAAGCATATCATACTGTTCTTCTACGGTGCGGAAAGATGATGTGATCGTAGGATAAATATTCTGTTCCCTTGCATCGTCAAACATCTTCTGGAGCTGAGGATAAATACGGCAGTCTACCGCTTGACCGTTATCCAGCCTCGTGAGAATAACTTTATATCCTTCCGGAATAGGGTTATCGTTATTTACAACAATAAGCTCCCAGTCCTTTTTATTTCGGTATTCTTTCAGCACATTGCTGTCTGCCTCATCTTCGTAAATATATTCAACTGTTTCAGGCGCAATAGCTTCCTTATACTCTCCGTCAAATATGTAGTATCTGTAAAACCAAGCCGCCGTTATCAAAACAATTACAACTGCCGCAATTATGATATGCTTTTTATGTTTTCTCACTGTCAATCTGTATGTCTCCTTTTTTAACTGTATTACATAACAAGCCTGTAAGCATTCGTCATAACATTCCCTTGCTCTAATAATGATACCATAACATACAAAATTTTATCAGATTATTAGCTTAACTATTTCATAAGAGTTTCTTAAACTGTAGAATGAGAAATGAAAAGTGAGAAGTGAGGAATTATTGACAAAGTCAGAACATTGCTGAGAAACATCAAACAAGCTGAATAAACCACGCATGTGTAGGGGACGATGAAAATTGTCGTTCGACTAGCTACCGACAATTTATCGTCCCGAAAAAACATTTTAGTTTTCTAACAAAGTTCATGAGAACAACCAAACGAACTAAGTACGGTTTAATGCTAGGTACGGTTTAGGATCAAACCTATCTTCGGGCGGGATAGTCACTCCTTGCAGTCGCTTTCACCCCGAATTAAAAAGAAAATTCCTCATTTTCAAAAATGCTTGACATATCACGCAATGCGTGATATAATATTGACATATGTGAAAAACGTTGACGAAGACAGTAAGCTTTATCCGAAAGTCTCAGCGAGCCGCCGTAGGTGAAAGGGCGGAACAAGTAGGGAATGCCGAAAATCACTTCCGAGTTGCGGGCTGAAAAACACTGTAGGGCTGACCTGCACGTCATTAGGCTGCGCCGCTTTTCCTGCGTTAAAGGGAACGCATATGTCTGTATGCTGAAAAGGTGGTTTACGTAAAGCTTTGGCTTTCGTCCTGTTTCAGGGCGAAAGCCTTTTTTGTTGACAACGTCTTATTTTCAGGAAAGGATTGATTTTTGTGTACAAAAAGGTTGACACAAATCTGAACTTCGTTCAGAGAGAAAAGGAAGTCGAAAAATTCTGGGACGATAACAAGATCTTTGAAAAAAGTATCGACAGCCGTAAAAAAGGAGAATCCTATGTGTTCTACGACGGCCCTCCGACGGCTAACGGTAAGCCGCATATCGGTCACGTTCTTACCCGTGCTATCAAGGATATGATACCGAGATACCGCGCTATGAAAGGCTATCAGGTGCCCAGAAAAGCAGGCTGGGACACCCACGGTCTTCCCGTCGAGCTGGAAGTTGAAAAAATGCTCGGACTTGACGGTAAGGAGCAGATTGAGGAATACGGTCTTGAGCCTTTCATCAAGAAGTGTAAGGAAAGCGTCTGGAAATACAAGGGTATGTGGGAGGACTTCTCCGGCACAGTCGGCTTCTGGGCTGATATGGAGCACCCATATGTTACCTACGACAATAACTTTATCGAGTCCGAATGGTGGGCGCTGAAACAGATCTACGACAAGGGATTGCTTTATAAGGGCTTTAAGATCGTACCTTACTGCCCGCGCTGCGGAACTCCCCTTTCTTCTCACGAGGTCGCTCAGGGCTATAAGCTGGTCAAGGAGCGTTCGGCTATCGTAAGATTCAAGCTTAAAGATAAGGACGAATACTTCCTTGCATGGACGACTACTCCATGGACCCTGCCGTCAAACGTTGCGCTCTGCGTCAATCCCGATGAAACCTACTGCAAGGTAAAGGCGGCAGACGGTTATACCTATATTCTTGCCGAAGCGCTGCTGGACACGGTTCTCGGAAAGCTTGCGTCAGAGGACAAGCCCGCTTACGAGGTGATCGAAAGCTATAAAGGCACCGACCTTGAATATACCGAGTATGAGGCTTTGTATGACTGCGCCGCACAGTGTGCCGCTAAACAGAACAAGAAAGCTCATTTCGTTACCTGCGACAGCTATGTTACTATGTCGGACGGTACAGGTATCGTTCATATCGCACCGGCATTCGGTGAGGACGACTCACGTATCGGAAGAAACTACGACCTGCCTTTCGTCCAGTTCGTTGACGGCAAGGGTAATATGACTGAGGAAACGCCTTTTGCAGGACTTTTCGTAAAGGACGCCGACCCTGAGGTACTGAAAGACCTTGATAAATCGGGCAAGCTTTTTGCCGCGCCTAAGTTCGAGCATGACTATCCTCATTGCTGGAGATGCGGTTCTCCGCTTATCTACTATGCAAGAGATACGTGGTTCATCAAAATGACCGACGTCAAGGACAGACTGATCGCCAACAACAACACCATCAACTGGATACCCGAAAGCATCGGTAAGGGACGTTTCGGAGACTGGCTGAAAAACGTTCAGGACTGGGGAATTTCAAGAAACAGATACTGGGGTACTCCGCTCAACATCTGGGAATGCGAATGCGGCCACAGACATTCTATCGGCTCTATCGAGGAGCTGAAATCCATGTCGGACAACTGCCCCGACGATATAGAGCTGCACAGACCGTACATCGACGCCGTTACTATCAAGTGTCCCGAGTGCGGTAAACAGATGAAGAGAGTTTCCGAGGTTATCGACTGCTGGTTCGACTCAGGCTCGATGCCGTTCGCTCAGCACCACTATCCATTCGAGAATAAAGAGCTTTTTGAGGCTCAGTTCCCTGCCGATTTCATTTCCGAAGCGGTCGATCAGACAAGAGGCTGGTTCTATTCTCTGCTGGCAATTTCCACTCTTATCTTTGACAAAGCGCCGTATAAGAACGTCATCGTGCTTGGCCTTGTCCAGGACGAGAACGGACAGAAGATGTCCAAATCAAAGGGCAACGCAGTAGACCCATTCGAAGCTCTGGAGAAATACGGCGCAGACGCTATCAGGTGGTATTTCTACACCAACTCAGCGCCGTGGCTCCCTAACAAGTTCCACGACAAGGGCGTTACAGAGGGTCAAAGAAAGTTCATGGGAACGTTCTGGAACACTTATGCATTCTACATTCTTTACGCTGAGATAGACAAATTCGACCCGACTAAGCATAAGATCGAATATGACAAGCTTTCCGTAATGGACAAGTGGCTTTTATCAAAGATGAACTCAATGATAAAGGCGGCGGACGACAATCTTTACAACTACAGGATACCTGAGGCGGCAAAGGCTATGCAGGAATTTGTAGACGATCTTTCAAACTGGTATGTAAGACGCGGCAGAGAAAGATACTGGGCGCAGGGTATGTCGCAGGACAAGATAAACGCATATATGACCCTCTATACTGCCCTTGTGACGCTCTGCAAGTGCGCCGCTCCTATGGTTCCGTTTATCACTGAGGAAATCTATCAGAACCTTGTAAGGAGCGTTGACGAGAGCGCTCCCGAAAGTATCCACCTCTGCGATTACCCTGTATGCGATGAGAATATGATCGACGAGAAGCTTGAAGCGGACATGGAGGAAGTTCTTGAGATCGTTGTTCTCGGAAGAAGCGCAAGAAACGGCGCAAGCCTTAAAAACCGCCAGCCGCTCAGCGTTATGTATGTTTCCGCAGATCACGAGCTTGACGGCTACTATGTAGACATCATCAGAGACGAGCTTAATCTGAAAGACGTCAAGTTTTCCAAGGACGTTTCGGCTTATATCGAATACAGATTCAAGCCTCAGCTCAAAACGCTCGGACCTAAGTACGGCAAACAGCTTAACGAGATAAGAACTCAGCTTTCTGAGCTTGACGGACACAAAGCAATGTCTGAGCTTAACGAAACAGGCAGTCTAAAGCTTACGCTTTCAATAGGCGAGATCGCACTTGACAAGGAAGACCTGCTTATCGAATCCGAGCAGAAGGAAGGATTCTTCACACTTTCCGAGGGCGGCGTAACCGTTGCGATAAGTACCGTTCTTACTCCCGAACTTATCGAAGAGGGCTTTGTAAGAGAGGTCATCAGTAAGGTACAGACTATGAGAAAGGATTCCGGCTTTGAGGTAATGGATCACATTATCGTAACCGTAAGCGGAAGTGAAAAGGTTCTGGCTGTAGTTGAAAACAATAAGGCTGAAATATCTCACGACGTCCTTGCAGACGACATCAGATCGGGCGAAAGCTCCGATGACGCCAAAGCATGGAACATCAACGGTGAAAAGGTAACTATCGGCGTTAAAAAAGTATAACAAATATTCACAAAGTACGATTTACTCCGTACTTTACCGACAACTAAAAGCGGACTGTTGCTTGTTTGCAACAGTCCGCTTTTTTTAATTCGGGGTGCAAGGTAGTGCAAGGATTGACTTTTCCCGCCCGAAAACCTCGCTTGTGTGGTCTTTTACATAGCATTAAACCGTACATAGTCCGTTTGGTTGTTCTTATCTGACTTTGTTGTAACCGTCATTGTAAATGTAGGGGCTGGCGACCTCGACAGCACACGCGTTCCGCAGTCCGTCCGGCTGCTCTTCTATCGCATTGACATAAGAATAGATTCACACCAAGGTATAATAAGAATGCCTCAACAAGCCTTGTCCGGTTTAATGCTATGAACGGTTTACGACCAAACAGGTCTTCGGGCTGAGTCGTACCCTTACGCAGTACACTGCGACCCGAATTAAAACGGCAGCTTGAAATGAACGGGCATTCCGTTTTTCATTGCAATTTTTACTTCTCCCTGAATAAGCGGAAGGAAGTATTTTACAGCCTCAGGCTTTATGTCGCTTCCGCCTCCGCCTATCCATTCAGGCGGGAAAAACTTTTCCTTGTTGGCAGTCTCATGTGCGTCGGCGCTTTCGATAGTTACAACATAAGGAACGTCGCTCAGACGCTTGAATATCATCATTTTTCCCGTTTCACCCGACAGCGCCGCCCTTACTCCTGCCGAGCCTATTTCCTCCGCTTCGTCTATGTCGGTCTTTGAGCAGATGTGCGAAGAACACCTCTGCATAACGTTCAGCTCGATCGAACGAACCTTACAGCCGATATTTTCCTTGACAAGCTGTTCAAGCGTCTTGCCAATGCCGGAAAGATATTCGTGACCGAAATTGTCTACCATTCTGGGCTTATCTTTTTCACCCTTCAGCTTTACGCCCTCAGAAACGGCAACAATGACCGCTTTATGCTTTGCCATCTGATTTCTTACATCCTCAAGAAATTTATCTGCCGTGAAGTCGCTTTCGGGGAGATAAATAAGGTGCGGAGCTATCTCGTCATTGGCTCTCAGAACACAGGTGGAGGCAGTGAGCCAGCCTGCGTGTCTGCCCATTATCTCGACTATAGTTACAGACTCGATAGAGTATACCGAGCTGTCACGAATAATTTCCTGTACGGTCGCAGCTACATATTTTGCCGCAGAGCCGAACCCCGGAGTATGGTCAGTCACGGGCAGATCGTTATCTATGGTTTTGGGGATACCTATTACTCTGATCTTTGAATCCACGCTTGCAAGATAGTCCGAAAGCTTAGCAACGGTATCCATAGAGTCATTGCCGCCGATGTAGAAAAAAGCTTCTATCCTGTGCTTTTCAAGACAGCTTAGTATCCTCTCGTAGGTCTCGCTTCCCTCGCTTATATCAGGGAGCTTATAGCGGCAGGAACCAAGCACCGTCGAAGGGGTCTGTCTTAAAAGCTCCATGTCCTCATTGGTCTTTATCTCCAGCTTCAGATCTATAAGCTGATCGTTGATTATCCCCTCGATCCCGTTTATCGAACCGAAAACGGCGTCTATCTGCGGGGTTTTTACCGCTTGTTTGAAAACTCCTACCAGCGAGGCGTTTATAGCGCAGGTCGGTCCGCCTGATTGTGCAACGGCAATATTCATATCACACGCTCCTTAAAATATTCATATTTTTTATTATTATAGCATACAATATATAAGATTAAAAGGGGTTTGAAAATTTTCTCACAATTTTTTCACTTTATTACAAAATATATTCGCCGGAAAACGTTAACAATATAAAATATGACCTTACTATTTATAATTCTGTAAATCGTAACCGAATTTTAATTGACATACAGGATATATTTTTGTATAATTAATAGTATAAAAACGAATATTGTCGATCAGTTTACCTTGAAAGGAAGAAAATAGATAATGCTTGACAACAAAAACAGAAACGGTAATAACCGTCCCAATCAAAGCAGAAATCAACGGTCTGATATGAGAAACGACAGAACCGGCGAAAGCAATAGACAGGACTCAACCTGGCTAACGCCTACGATAAAAGGAATAATTGCAATTCTCATCACTCTGCTGATTGTAATAATCGTAATAATGATATTTGCAAAAAGCTTGTTTGTAAATACGAACACCACACCGAAAAAGACGGGTACTATAACCTCTACGGAATATATTGCACCGAAAACCACTACCACTTCGGAAGAACCGAAGGAAACCAAGAAACCAAAGAAAACTACCGAGGAGGACGAAGACCCATACGATGACGACGACAACGGCGACGCTGTGGGAGATATTCAGTGCATAAGCGCTGTTTATCTGCACCCTGAGCCGACATCGAGTTCTGCAAATCTGCTCACCATTCCGCAGGGCGCGACCTGTAAGTTCTACCGCGACGAAAACGGCTGGTACTATGTGGATTACAACGGCACAAAGGGTTACGCTTGGCATACCTTCTTCGGAACTGTACCGACAGCATAAAAATAATCAAGCGATACCTGCGTTTGCGGGTATCGCTTTTTCAAAACAAAAAAGCGGACGTTTATTCTGCAATCATGCAAAATAAACGTCCGCCTGTTTTTCAGAAATTAAAGCTCTACCTTATAGTCGTCTGCGCCTACGCCGTTTACGGTATAATATGCAACGCCCTCCTCAGGCTTTACATATACTGTAACGTTCTTAGGAGTTCTGTGACCCTTAGCCTTGTAGTCTGCCTTTGCGGCCTCAAGAATAGCGGCAACATTAATGTCCTCTTTGCCGGAGATCTGAAGAATAACTTCCTCCTTCTTCTCTGCGGTCTTCTTAGCGGCAGTTTTCTTAACTGTCTCTTTCTTTTCCTTTGTAGCCTTTGCGGCTGTCTTTACTGCGTTCTCAGCAGTCTTAACTGCCTTCTTTGCAGTTGACTTTACTTCCTTTACCGCTTCTTCCGCTTTTACTGCGGCGGTAGTCTTTTTTTCAGTCATGATGATCTCTCCTTATAAAAATATCCTCTGTTATTACTGTGCCGACAGATTATTTCTTGTCAACAGCTTCTTTAAGAGCCTTGCCTGCCTTGAAAGCGGGAACCTTCTTTGCAGGAACGTGAATAGGCTGCTTGGTTGCAGGGTTGATAGATTCCTTGGCGGCGCGGTCTCTTACCTCGAAAGAACCAAAGCCAACGATAGAAACCTTTTCGCCCTTTACGAGAGCGTCGGTAATAGTTCCGGTTACTGTCATAAGAGCCTTTTCAGCGTCCTTCTTAGTGTAACCGCCTTTTTCCGCAATAGCGGCGAGCAAATCATTCTTTGTCATTTTAATTACCTCCGTTATAATTTTTTATAATGCCGTTTACTCTGCTGTATACAGTGTAAATTTTATGCTGTTATTATACAGCATAAATTCCATATTGTCAAATTTTTTCCCCTATTTTAAAGGCTTTGCGGCAATCTTTGTAGATTTTCATAAAAATGCCGCTTGAAAACGGTCAGATTTTGCATCTATTCACACATTATCTACAGTATTTATATTTTTGCAACATTTGACTTTACAAGCGTTTTTGACTGCTCCCGTAACTTGCGGTTTTAAGCCGTTTGGATTTTTATTCCTAAGATGATTATGCCACTATTTGCCTCTGATTATTCATTTTAAATTTACATTTTTATATAAGCTCCAAGTACTAAACCCTATCTATTTATCCGACGGCATGATAAGTCCGTATTTATCATAAAAAGAACCGACGTCCCCGTCATTTTTTACAAGCTCAGGATACATCAGCTCACGGGTGTTACGATTATAAAATCCGATAATTTTTTCTCCCGTACAAGTGCTTGACTGTATCTTTATCTCCATACCCTTACACTCATCGGGAACGGAAACGGTTACTTTCTTTTTGAACAAACTCATTTCAGCGCCTCCTTACAGCCAACCGAGCAAAGCTATAAGATTTTCATCGTAAAAGATATTGTCGGTATAGCTGTCCTCGCTCAGCTTGCACATATTATCTGCGGAGTATTCTATTTCCTTGCATATCTCCTTGACAGTATCAAAGCGGTCGCTCTGCTCTGCTCCGCGGCTGAGATTGATGATTCGTGCAGTGAAAATAATAACTATCATCGTTTTTACCTTTGACATAACGTCGAAATCTCTTGCACACTTGAGAAAATAGCGGTAGATAAAATACACCGCAAGCTTTTCGTACTCGGCTCTTTCTCCGCCCTCCGCAGACTTAGGAGATGTGTTTTCCGCAAAGCTTTCTGCTTCAGCGATCTTTTGCGGCAATGCGCTTTCCATATAGTCAAGCTCTTTAAGATACTCCAGAATATTTTTTGCCGCCTCATTAGGAGAGGCACTGGAAATATCAGCGTAGGCAACCGCAGCCAGTATGCCGACGGGGTCTGAAAGCTCCTTTATTACGTCCTTGATCTTTCCATAATCCTCGCTGTCCAGAGCGTACTGTATGGCCCCCGCAGTACAGAGAACTGCCGAAAGCTTTTCACGGAGAGTAAGTCCGCTTCCCTGCAAAAGGTCTATCAGCAGGCCTCTCACTCTCAGAAGAGGATCGAAAACTATGGTATCATACTCAAGATCATCAGGTTCTTCATCTATATCTTTGGTAAAAAACTTTATCGGGCGGTCGTCGGAAAGCAGTAACCTCACAGCCTCCTCGCAGGCAAGCCCAACGCCTGCCTCCTTATAGTTTCCGAACCATTCGTAAAATCTAGGATGCTCACGGCAAATATCGGATATTTTATCCTCTCCGTATTCAAGCTGGAGCGAGCAAAGTCCCTTATCGTTCAAAAGCGGACATCTGCCGTCCTTTCTGGCAAGATAATGACAGCCGTCCTCATCAGAAACGCAGTCAACAAGCTTTTTGCCGATTCCGCCGTCAAGGTTTTTGTAAAAGCTGTATGTATCGTCGTCTATCTCAATATCCCAGTCGGTTTTACAGCAATTATCCTTACACTTCGAGCCGGTACACTGAAATTTCTCAAATATTTCGGGATAGAAAAGTTTCATTTTAATTCTTCCTTTCTTTTATTATTTACCTTAAGGCAATACCGCACAACTATTGTGTGCGGATAACGTAGTAAATTTTTCGTTAGATTGTATAGAAACGACGCAGAAATACTTGCGTCGTTCAAGGAGTTTCTGTGCAAGATGACGGAAAATTGGCAAGTTAGACGTACACAAAACCGTTAGGCGGTAGTTGTGCGGCGTCGCCTTAAATTACAAAGGCGTTAACCGGCGGTTGTGCATTGCCTAAATACAAAAGCCGCATGGAGATCCCACACGGCTTGTTAAGGCGTACACAACGGTTGTGCGGTATTGCCTTTAAGTTATCAGTTCGCAAGGCTATGCTTTACTCTGTCCTCGACCTCGGCTCTCTTAGCGTCGTTAAAGCGATCAAGCGTACCTACAAGATAGCCGGTAATACGTCTTATTCTCTGGAACGGCACATCGGCAAAATGATAATCGACATCGACATAATCGCCGTCGATCTTCAAGTCGATCGCCTCAATGGTCTTTTCGGGATAAAGCTTCTGCGCCCTGTCGATATATGCGTTGATCTCAGCCTGTCCGATCTCTCCGCCGATGACGTTTACATTTACCATTTCACATTACCTCTCTTTTATTTTATACCAAATTTCTTACAGCACAAATTGTAGCTTATTTATATAGTACCACAAGATATTGTATTTGTCAATGTTTTTTTAATTCGGGGTGCAGTGTACTGCGTAAGGGTACGACTCAGCCCGAAGACCTCGCTTGCATTAACTTATCCATAGCATTAAACCGCACATAGTCCGTTTTGTGGTTTTCAGTAAAGTTATTGTAACCGTATTTGTAAATGTGTAGGATCAATGAAAATTTTGTTCAACTAACTCACGGCAATTTATCGCCCCGTCAACCCCACAGTCCGTTATTATTACCAAACACCCCCGCCTTTGCCAACAATTCCTCACTCCTCCCTGAGTTCGTCCCTTATCCTGTGCCAATCGGGGCAATAACGACCGACCAGCGACCAGAAATCTTTGCTGTGATTCATATAAACAAGGTGGCAAAGCTCATGAAGGCAGACATAATCCATACACTCCTTGGGATAAACCACCAGCTTGGAATTTATAGAGATATGCTTGTTTGAAATACATCTCCCCCAGCTTGCGGTCATCGGCTTGACAGTAACTTTTTCGGGACAAAGCCCTGTCACAGCAGACATTCTCTCCATGCTGTCCTTTATCTCTCTGAGAGCAAGATCGTTTATAAAGCGGTTGACCTGAGCGGCGACATAGTCCTTGCCGCTGTCCCTGTTAACGGCAATTATCAGTTTTCCGTTTTCTTTTTTCGGAGGAAAATATCTCGGTGCGATCTCCGTTTCCAGTATCAGCTCCTCGCCCATAAGGCGGAGCCTTTCACCGCTTTCGTAAGTCCTTGGCAATCCGATGCTCAGCCTGTAATTCCGTTCGCGCTCTTTTATCCAATCAGCGTTATCCTTAACAAAGCTTTGTATTTTTTCGGCAGAACAGCCGTAAGGCGCTTTGACCCATAAAACGCCCTCACGGTAACTCATTGAGATCCTGCTTCGTTTCCCGACATCGAGAACGAAATTTATTTTTTCGCCCGTTTCCAGCAAAACGAACGTATTATACTTAGGCATTTTCTCCGTCTCCCCTCAACAGGCAATACCGCACAACTATTGTTTGCGGTATTGCCTGTAAAATAAAGCGCCGCGCATTAATATCAATAATGTGCGGCACATTCGTTATTCATAGCTTGCCAGATAACTTCCGTAAATATATCCCGTAAGCGGCCCGTCAATGTTCATAAACGTGATCTTTACATAACCGTTGTCCTCATATTCAAGCACGTTAACTTCAACGCCCGGCGACATACATACAATGTTTTCAGCCTCGTTATCAGGAGCAACATGGAGATAAGCATACTCCGTTACATACATCACTGCAAGAACCTGCTCCCCCTCTGAATCGTCCGACTCATCAGGCTCGCTTTCTGCCGCGATACCGCTTTCGTCAAGATACGAAGACTCGTCCGTTACCGACGTGTCGGCCTCTGCCGCGCTCTCGTCATAAACGGGCGCAGTTTCATCGGTATTTATGGTAGCTGTATTAATACCCTCAGGCACTTCCGCACTGTTGCTGGCAAAAAGCCCCTTCGCCAGCAGAACTATCACGCACAGCACGAATATTCCCACAACTATTATAGCGACAACGCTTGCCGCGCCGCCGGAGGTTTTCTGCGATGCTGTATTATTTTTTTGCTCATTCATATACTTTCCAATCCTGCGACCGGTTTCGCCGTCCTTTCATTTTCAGCTTATGTATAGGCAAAACCGCACAACTACCGCCTAACGCCTTTGTGCAGTGCTGCCTATATATATTATAATATTTTTTCTCATGTATGTCAATGACAGTTTAATTACAATATTGCCGGCAAAATCCGGCAAGAACAGAACACATAATTCACAGCTTTTCTCAGCCTTTTATTTTGACAGAATCAACAAAAGGAAGGACTGCGATTTGATAAAAATACATATTCACAAAAATATATTGATATGGTATAATTAATTATTAAGGCAGTTATTCTTTGTTGACTGCATTACGGTATACACGGGAGCAAGGGGGCGTTTATTTGCACAACAGAATAATCTGCACAGCGGTGCTTTCCGCCCTTGCTGTTTCCTTGATGACCTCCTGCACAAGCGTAGGAACGAATGTGAACCCGTCCGTCTCTGAAAACGTTACCACCGACAGCCTGTATCAGAACGGAGCGGACAACAGCGGACGGTCGTTTTTTTCAAGCTGGGACGGCAGTGTTATTACCGAAGAAACGGCAGCGGAAAATGAAATGGTATTTATGAACGCCTCGGAAGAAAGCGATCAGAGCTGGGAGGACTTTTATCAGGCGGTAAAGAACCTGAAAAAAGCAGAGATAACGGTTTGCAGTGAAAGCAAGATAACCCACATTGAGAGTGCGCCTTCAGACGACGGAATGAATCTTAACATAGATATTGCCGAAAGCGATGACGGTGTTCTGAAACTAATGTCAAAGACCGTATCCTCCGAGGGAATCTATTCTTTTGACGATAAAGACAAACTGATATACTATGCCGGAGAATACCCCGTATATGAAACCGAAAACCGCGGCGAGAAGCTTGAAAGTCTGCCCTTTGAAAAAGCGGTCTACAGCTGTGATCCCGACGCAAACATGACGTTTCCATATCAAAAGACGTTCTCCGACTATGCTGATTTCAAGAATTATTATCTGCAATACAATAAGGAACTGAGCATACGGGAGCTTATGCTGGATATGGAAAATTTCGACGAGCAAGGCGGATTCAACACCCACGTTGTTTTCCTGCGCGGAGAGATCTCAGGCTATGAATCCATTGAATACGACGTGATAAGAGCGATAAAGCGGAACAATTCGCTGGACATTTATGTGGCCAAGCGGATACCCGAAAGCCGCCGGGGAGCGGTGGCAAAGCGGCAGATAGTCGTAACCGTGCCGTCGGAGTTTCTTGACGAGATCAGCCCAAAAAATATCAACTGGTTTGTTTACACCGACGAACAAAAGGACTGAAAGAAGTTTGATGAAAAAACCTCTTTCAGTCCTTTTCAATTTGGCTCTTTCTGCCGCTCTTATTTCAAAATTTACACCTGCTTGCCGCAAACACTGCAAAACTTTGCGCTCTCTTTCAGCTCCGAACCGCAGTGAGGGCATTTCCGGCTTTGCTCTGTTTCCGACTGCTCGGTCTGAGCCGGTTCAGTCTGTGCGGGAGTCTGCTCAGACTGTTCGGTAAGTTCAGGCTGATCGGTTTGCTGTTGCGGTTCTACCTGAGCCATAACAGGCTCCGCACCGTCCGGCTTTCTGTACTGTGCCGTCATGTCGGGCTGAATATAAGGCTGAGGCTGATCCGATACATTTTGTACAGGAGCAGGGATCGGCTCAGCCGCCTGATCGGGAACTTTTTTGGCTCTTACGGGTATCTCGACATAGAAATCCTCTCCCATAAGTCTGCCGGCGAGAACAATACCGCCGATAAAAAGCAGGAAACAAGCCACAAGCGGAAGAGCAAATTCAAGCAAAGACAGAACCGCTCTGAACTTGTCGCCGTCTGAACCGTAAGACATTGCGTCGTTGAAAGAACCGTCGTTGAGCATTTCAACTATGCCGAAAGCCTTTGACGCCGCACCCGCAAAAGGCACTACAATGAGAGCCCCTGCAAAACTGCCGCCAAGCTTCTTTTTGGACTTCGCGCTTGCGCAGGTAAAGAACGCCGCCGCAGAAAACGCCGCAATAACAAAGGCGGCGGAATGGATATACACAAAGGTATACACGTCGGGAGAAAAGATGTAGTCCACCTCTCTGTCAAAGCATTGATTGTAAATTAAAACGCCTGCCGGTTCAAGCAAAGACGCCGCAATTGAAAGCAACAGAGCAATAAAGCTCAGTGCGCACAGCGAGCCGCCTGCATAAGTAAATTTCTTGACATATTGCTTTTGTTTTGTCATTTTTCAAATTCCTTTCTTTTAAGATAACACCGCACAACTATTGTGTGCGGATAACGGAAAATTGGCAAGTTAGACGTGCACAAAGCCGTTAGGCGGTAGTTGTGCGGTGCTGCCTTAACTTCATTCTGAGAAACAATTAGCATATCAGCCTCTTAAAAACAGTAAAAAAACAGAGGCGGGATTCGTCTCTCGCCTCTTTAATCATACTATCTTATCGATCTGTTGTCAATAGATTTTTAACAAGTTTTCTGTCGCTAACTGTCGGAATCATCATCTTTTTCTAAATCTTCAAGAATTTTTTTCACCATTTCACTGTCGTTATCGTCGGGTCGGAATATCTTTATTTCCTGCTCCCCGTTCTCCGGGTCGGGAATAAGCGGCTTTGACGGAATCTCCTCAGATATGTGCTTTTTGTCCGAACCGTCAAGCTTGGCTTTTTTCAGCGCCTTTTTCATTATTCTTCCGTTTCTGAACTCAAACAGGAAAATAATGATAAGCACTGTCAAACCGAATCCCGTTATCACAAGTGATATTTTCCAGTAATCGGGTGAGAATTTCATGGTTATTTTATTCTCGCCTGCGCTCAGCGGAATTGTTATCATACTGTCGAGTGATTTTTCAGGCTCGACCTTCTGTCCGTTAACAGTGACAGTCCAGCCGTTTTCGTACGGAACAGTGGTGAAAAGCACCTGCCCCTCAGCGGCGTTCACTGTTCCTTCAAGATAGGTGTCCTCGAATTTTGTTACGTTCAGAACGCTTGACTGCATCTCTGCACAGGTCTGCGAGAACTTATCGTAGTCGAAAGAATAGAAAAGCTGGTCCTTCCAGAACGCTTCGTTCTCATCATTAGCAACGGTTATCCTTATTCGTATCTCGTCGCCCTCAAGGAATTTGCCCAGATTCAGGATAGAATAATTGTCACCCACGAAGAACTGTCCTGCGTAATCCATAGGCTCTGAGCCGTCCATATAGTCGTCCTCGTTCTGTATCCACACGTTACAGCTCCTTTCGTAGCTTGTGGGCAGATACATATAAAGATAGGAATCCTTATCCATGCGCACTACATAATCGATATGACATTCGGCTATCGAAGCGTCGGCAGGATAATATTTTGTATGTCCGTCGGTAAGCTTTGAGGTCGCCATATTCTCAGTCTCGCTGTTGATAAGCGGCACCTTGGTGAAATACTGCTCCTGCTTTCCGGTCAAAGCGTTAAAGAGCATATTCTGATTTTCAAATGGGTCGTCGTCGGAAAGCTTCACGTTCGTAATATTCGGCGGACAAGCTATGCCAAGACCCAGCGCATTGGGGTTGTTGTAGAACTTGAAGGTCGTTTCACCCTCGGTATATTCTGTAGTAAGGCTGTATTCCTCCGGTACTTTTACCCTCGAGCCCACAAATGAAGTATCTCCCGTTTTATCCATAAGATACTTTATATCGAACAAAGCGTCCGTCATAAATGTCGTACCGTCATACTTGGTATAATGACCGCCGTAAGCATAGCCCAGCTGATGAAGCATTGTAAGCGCCGGGCTGTTCATTGTGGAGCTTGAATGTGAAACTCCGATATAGCCCGTTCCTATAGGGTCGTTTACCGTCCTGTGGAAAGTCGCCTCCATGCGGTAAAACTCAGAATCGTCATATTCCTCCATCATATCGACAGCGTTTCTCAACTGCGACATATACGGCTCGTAAGATGTATACTTGCTGTATGCCACGTCGGTATCTATTTTGTCAACTGTATCCGCACTGTTTGCGAAAAGCTCCACCGCCAGCACTCCTACCGTCACGATACATACCGCCTTTGATCGCGGATATTTTTTCGCCAGATAGATAAGAGCAAAATAAGCCGCCAAAGCTATCATCGACACCCATATTCCCTGAATGACGTTGGTCGCTTCTCCAGCCTCATTGGTTTTGGTCTCAAAAAGCTGAAAATGAGCATAGTTCTCTCTTTCGCACCAGAATAGAAATACCATGAATCCGAAGAAAACTCCTCCGATATTCTTTGCAGTGATACCCTCCAGATTTTCAAAAGCTCTAAACGCCATTATCACCAGCAGGAACGAGAAGATAAAGGAATATCTGTAAGGCAGCCAGTTGGGCACCTGAAAACCGTGCATTGCCATATCCGCAGGCTTAATGTACATTAAGATCACAAGAATAAGCGCAAGAATACCCCTCGACGTCTTTTCTTTCATAGTGATCCTGTCGTTGAGGAAAAACAACGGAACAAGCAGCAGCACCGCAGTTCCGCAGTATATCATCGGCATACCCTCGGGATATACCGTGTCATAGGACATCGGGAACAGCTTTGTTATAAAGGTCAAAAAGTCAAACTGTGTGGCGAGTGAGAAATCCGGATCGGTAAACTCGAACTTACCGAGCTTGAGCGAATTATAAACCGGGATAAGCACAAAGGCGGCGCACATCAGCGCAACCAGCGTTCCCACACCGAATGCCACACAGCGTGAGAAGAATTTCTTCGGAAGTATTCTTCCCTCTCTCGAAAGGCAGTACCAGCAGAAATAGAAGAAAGTAAATATTCCCACCATATAGCCGATATAAAAATGTGCTATAAACATAAGCGCCAGCGGGACTATATAAGGGATAAGCTTGCCCTCGTCCACCAGTCTGTGAACACCCCAGCATATCAGAGGAAGATAAATAAGCCCGTCCAGCCACATAGGGTCCATAAGCTGTACGACCATATATGCCATAAGCGCATACATTGTCGGAAAGATAACAAGCGACAGCGTTTTCGGTTTCTGCGCTGATATTTTCTTCAGAAAGAACATACAGGTCACGGCGGCGGTACCGATCTTTGCAAGCTGCATAATAAGTATAGACGTCGCCATCATTGTTCTCGGCAGCAGGCAGATTATCAGCATAAAGGGGCTGGCAAGATAATAGGCAAAAACGCCGAACATTTCTCCGCTCAGGTTTCTCGACCAGTTATAGATAAAACTGCCGTCGCCCCAGAAAGCGTCGCGGAACTCCTCGTAATAATAAACATACTGCCCGTTCAGGTCAAGCACAAGCACCGAGCCGTCGCCGAAAGGGTGGATATTAAAAAAGGCATATGCGGCAAACATTATCGCCACGGGAAGAAAGAAAACAAGAAAATACAGTCTCTTGTCATAGCACCAGCCTCTCAGCGCCGTGAGAGGAGAAGTGCGGAATAGCTTCTTTGTTTTTTCCATTGTTATATTTATCTCTCCTCAGTATCGTTTTCGTCTTTTCTTATAATATCTCTTATTATATACCTCGGTCTCCGTTTTATCTCCTCATATATTTTTGACAGATAAAAACCGATAACTCCCAAGCTGAACATTATTATGCTTGACGTAAGCAGCTGTAAGATTATTACCGTTGAAAATCCTGCTTCAGAAGCGCCAATGATCTTCTTTATGAGGGTCTGCAATCCCAGAATAACAGAGATCACAAAGGTTATCACTCCGCAGACCGTTACTATCTGCAAAGGAGCGGAGGTAAATGAAGTTATGCTGTTCACCGCAAATTTAAACAGTGATTTCACCGACCATTTCGACTCGCCGATCTCACGGTCCGCCACGTCGAAGTAAACTCTTTCCGTCTTATAGCCCACCCAACTTGACATCGCTCTGAAAAAGGTGAGCCTTTCGGGCATAGCGTTGAGCGAATCAACCACGGCTCTGTCAAGAAGCTTGAAGTCGGAGGCGGCCTCCATATCAAGTCCGCTGGAGCTGTTTATCATTTTATAAAACCACAGAGAGAAAAACTTATAGACGGGATTTTCCTTGCCCCGTGTCTTTTTCCTGCCCTCAACAACGTCAACGTCATTGTTTTTCCAGATGTTATACATTTCAATGATGACCTCCGGCGGAAACTGCAAGTCGCAGTCCAGCAACACGCAGGCGTCGCCCTTTGCGGTTTCAAGTCCCGCGAAGATCGCGCTTTCCTTGCCGAAATTTCTTGAGAAATTCACTCCCACGATATGCTCGTCGTTTCTCGCAAGGTTTGAAATTACATCCCATGTTCTGTCCTTTGAGCCGTCGTTTACGAAGAGCAGCTCGTAATCAATATTATTCTCGCACAACAGCTTTGAAACCACCGAGGCGGTTTTCGCCACATTGCCCTCTTCATTATAACTTGGAATTATTACCGATAACATTTGTTTTGTCTCCTTTTTTAATTCGGGGTGCAAGGTACTTCAAGGAGTAACGACTCAGCCCGAAGACCTCGCTTGTGTGATCTTTTCCATAGCATTAAACCGTTCTTTTTAATTCGGGTCGATAGGTACTTCAAGGAGTAACTACTCTGCCCGAAGACCTCGCTTGTGTAGTCTTTTCCATAGCATTAAACCGTTCGCATTAAACCGTACAGAGTGCGTTTGGTGGTTTTCAACAGCGTTGGTGTAGCCGATTATATAAATGTATGAGCTGGCAAAAAATTGCCAAACGAATAACGGGTCTGTTGGTACGATAAATTGTCGTGAGTTAACCAAATAGAAATTTTCATCGTTCCCTACAAATTTTTTGAGCGTTGAAACAACGTCGCTGAAAACCACCAAACGGACTTTGTGCGGTTTAATGCTATGGAGAAGTTAATGCGAGCGAGGTCTTCGGGCTGAGTCGTCACTCCTTGAAGTACACTGCGACCCGAATTAAAAAGAATCCTGCTTTTTAAAAAAATCGGTTCTTACTTTGTAGAAATTGAAAGCCAGTATTAAAAGAAATATGTATACCAGTATTTTTGATACCGCCGTAAATACGCCTGCAAGGGTCGAAACAAGTTCGAGAGGGATCAGCCTGTTAAGAAGATCACAGACTACATTAATCGCTGTAAACAGCGCCAGTTTCTGAAAGTTTCCGCCCAGTCTTACTATGTTCGATGCGTCGGTCACAAGCTCCCTGTGCTTGTCAAGAGCGACATAAAACATTCTGAACAGATTGAGCGACATATATGTGACAGCCACGCACAACAGGATACTGATTATATTTGCCGCTATATCGGCAGGTTTCAAAAGCTTTAACAGCAGCTGAGCCGCAGCGGCTGCAGCGCACATTGCCGAAGACGTCCAAGCCGGTTTTTTCAGATGCGAAAAAGCGTCTGTATGTTCCTCCGACTCGAATACGCCGACAGCGAAAAACACAAACCCTGCAAGCTTTATTACATAATTGGAAGTCCAGTCGGCGTTGAGCATAAAGAGCATAAACACCGAACCGACCATAAAGAAATTCATTAGACATTATCCTTTCAGGTACACGCCGATTTCCCCACAAAGCGATAAAATTTTCCCCGATATACTTTTTTATTATATATCATTTATCATTTGTTGTCAACCGCAGACGGCGCGTTTTCATCGGTTGAACACAAAGCCGAAACACGGTAGTCAACCGGTGAAACGCCTGTGGTTTTATGAAACATTCTGGAAAAATATAGATTATCGTTATAGCCCACAGATCTTGCCACGGCGGATACTGGCAGTTCTGTTTCTTTTAAAAGCTTACAGGCACGGCTTATGCGGAATTCGGTAAGATATTTCACCGGCGGACAGCCTTCCCTTTCCATAAATGCTCTGTATAGAGTTGCACGGCTTACGCCCACAAAATCGGAGACGCTTTCAACGCCTATATCCAAAGTATAGTTATGAGCGATAAAGTTTTTCGCCTTTGTTACATACACGTCAAAGGTACTTTGGGGCGATGCCGTAAGGTCGGCTTTTTCCATAAGTATTCCCAGCGTTATATAAAGCTGGCCTGTCATTTTGACCATATCCGAGCCTTGATTTCCGCTGAGACGGTATATCTTTTCAAGGCTGTCTTTCAGCTTATCGCCGAAATCCCGTGAGATAACGGGACATTCTCTTGTAAAGCCTGCGTGACCAAGTATCACTTCCGCGTCCGAGCCGTTGAAGCCTGCCCAATAATACTCCCACGGATCGTTCTTATCTGCGGTATAGGTTATTTCCGTATAGGGATAGATAAGAAAGGTATCTCCTGCACACAGACGAAATTCGCCTTTTGGCGTCTTATATGTCCCTTTACCGCTGATGATATGATGTATCAGATAGTGATCTCTCACTCCGCTGCCCCAGCTGTGCAGTCCTCTGCACTTTTCATAGCCCACGTTATACACTGACAGCGAAAGCGCGTCCTTCTGCTCGGATTTAAAGGAATGACGATCCGTATTCATTGCTGCGACCTCTTTTCTGCGATCTCATTATTAAGACGACATTGCCTGTAATGTTATTATAGCAAAGCCGAACCGAGATTGCAACAAAAATCCATATAAATGAAACAAAAAAAGTATTGATAAATATTGTTTATATTGCTATAATATAAGTGTAAGAAAAAATAGGTCAAAACACAACTAAAAAACAACGGAGGTAATGGATATGACAAAAATACTTGTTACCGGGGGTGCAGGCTTTATCGGAAGCCACACCTGCGTGGAACTGCTTGAGGCTGGTTATGAGGTTATTATCGTTGATAACTTTTCCAACTCAAAGCCGGAGGCGCTGAACAGGATAAAGAAGATTACGGGAAAGGAATTTAAATTCTACGAGGCCGATCTGCTGGATCTTGCCGCTATGGAGAATATTTTCGCTGAGAACAAGATCGATGCGGTAATTCACTTTGCAGGTCTTAAAGCTGTCGGCGAATCGGTTGCAAAGCCTGTTGAATATTATCACAACAACATAACGGGAACGCTTATGCTTATCAAGGCTATGAGAAAATACGGCTGCAAGAAGATAGTATTTTCTTCCTCCGCAACCGTTTATGGTCCTGTAAACAAAGCGCCTTATACTGAAGATATGCCGACCTCGGCTACCAATCCTTACGGCTACACAAAGGTAATGATAGAGCAGATTCTGAGAGATGTATACGTTTCGGACAACGAATGGTCCGTTTCTCTGCTGAGATATTTCAACCCTATCGGTGCACACAAGAGCGGACTTATCGGCGAGGATCCTAACGGGATACCGAACAATCTTCTGCCGTACATTTGCCAGGTTGCTGTGGGCAAGCTTGAAAAGCTGGGAATTTTCGGCGACGATTACGACACTCCCGACGGCACGGGCGTAAGGGATTACATTCACGTTGTAGATCTGGCGAAAGGTCACCTCTGCGCTGTTAGATACGTTCTTGAGAACTCCGGCGTTAACGCTGTAAACCTTGGCACGGGAAAAGGCTCCAGCGTTTACGATGTACTCCACAGTTTTGAAAAAGCCTGCGGAAAAGAGCTTCCTTACGAAGTCAAGCCGAGAAGAGCGGGCGACATTGCTACCTGTTATGCGGACACTTCCAAGGCTAAGGAAGTATTCGGCTGGGAGGCTCAATACGGTCTTGACGAGATGACAGCGGACAGCTGGAACTTTATCAAAAACAATCCCAATGGTTTATAATTCGGGTCGTTCTTTTTAATTCGGGTCGCAAGGTACTTCAAGGAGTAACGACTCAGCCCGAAGACCTTGCTTGTGTGGTCTTTTCCATAGCATTAAACCGTTCTTTTTAATTCGGGTCGATAGGTACTTCAAGGAGTTACTACTCTGCCCGAAGACCTCGCTTGTGTGGTCTTTTCCATAGCATTAAACCGTTCTTTTTAATTCGGGTCGATAGGTACTTCAAGGAGTTACTACTCTGCCCGAAGATCTTGCTTGTGTGGTCTTTTCAATAGCATTAAACCGTTCTTTTTAATTCGGGTCGATAGGTACTTCAAGGAGTTACTACTCTGCCCGAAGACCTTGCTTGTGTGGTCTTTTCAATAGCATTAAACCGTTCTTTTTAATTCGGGTCGCAGTGTACTTCGTAAGGGTACGACTCAGCCCGAAGACCTTGCTTGTGTGGTC
>JAETQO010000080.1 GCA_021770655.1 Ruminococcus sp.
AAGTTTGAAACAAATAAGTAGAGGACAGCCAAGAAATAAAGGGCATAGCAAACAAGCCATCTTTTGGTGGCTGAAAAATTGAATATAAACGCACCACCTAATCAGGAAGCTGGTAAAGGATCATCTTTGATGAGATAACCTCGTTGTCTAAGCAGATTAAGTGCCTGTGAAGTAGTAAGTGTTTTTTCTTTGCTTACAGGACGAGATTCAAGAAAACCGTCTGGTGTATATGGCTTTAAATCTGAAAGTATGTGCCAGATAGCGGTCAGGATCATACGACAGATAGCAATGATGGCTTTCTTGTGACCACGGCGTGCTTTGATACGCTTATAGCGCGTTGTAAATTCAGGATGTTTCTTGGATTTGATTAAAGCATTTGCAACTTGTACCAAAACTGGTTTAAAATAGGAACCAGCACAGGAAATCCGAGTGGATTTGGTTTTGCGGCTGCTCATATCATTCCGAGGACAACATCCTGCCCAGGAGACGAGGTGTTTCGCTGTGGGGAAGACAGACATATCACCGCCAATCTCTGAAAGCACTTGGATAGCGGTCATTGGATTCTTACCGAATCCGGGAACAGTCCTTATTAAGTTTAAAGCAGCCTCATATTTATCACTGAGACGAAGGATTTCCTGTTCTATTTCTGAAATGTGCTTTTGTAATTCATCGATATGGTCGAGACATTGTCTAAGCTTCACAGCTTGCTCTTTCGGGATGGCACCATCAACAGCAGCCTGTATTTCTTCGATAGGAGTTTTACAGCGCCTGTCAACAAAAGGTGCCACATCAAAGGTTTCCCCAGGGTGTTGTAAAATGTGTTCTGTAATAGAACGGGAGGATTTACCAAATACATCAGAAAAAACATCATCGAGTTTTAGGTTGGATACAGTAAGACAATTTTGGGCACGGTTCTTCTCACCGGTAACCATACAGGTAAGTTTGAAACGGTATCTTACGAGGTCCCTGAGCCCCCTGATGTCAGCAGGTGGAATAAAGGAAGGTTTAACCATACCACACATATAAAGATCGCAAATCCATTTGGCATCCTTGCGGTCGGTTTTGTTTCCCTTCATTGGCTTCGTGTATTTGGGATGGGATAGAGTAACCCATATTTCATGTTGCTCTAAGATGTTGAAAACAGGGATCCAATACTTGCCGGTAGATTCCATACAGACATCTTTACAGTTGTATTTTGCAAGCCAATCACACAGCTCATTCAAACCTTTCGTAAAGGAAGAAAAGCGAGCTTGCTTATACTCCGTACGGTTATTGGAATCAGTGATACCAATGCAGGCATAGATCCAGGTTTTGTGGACATCCAGTCCACAGCAATTAAATTTCAAGATTTTAAAAGACAAGTAACTACCTCCTGATATTATAGTGATAAAACTGACAGTGACTGGTCATCCGGCGAGATCGAGTCGACTTCGGAAGAGATAAGTTTACGGGCTACTGTTATGCGCCACTCATTGATGCCTTAACGGATGACCGACAACATATACAAATGCGAGGTCGCCGCTATACAGCCCCGCCACTCACCTCCACGTGTTCTGTAGTGTGTCAGTCTTATAAAGCAATAATATCAGAGGGAAAACAAATTAGATAGCGAAAAAACAATGCACCTGTTTCATGACGCATTGGTGTCTTTCGCAGAAAGACGGGTAATACAAATGA
>JAETQO010000081.1 GCA_021770655.1 Ruminococcus sp.
AGGACAATATGAAGTGACCCCACATTTGTAGCAACGTGGATTTACCTGTATACTGGAGTTTGATAAAAACAATGGTAACAGGGATTACCGCATACAAAAGGAGGTCACCTTATGAAAAGAATACTACGAATTGGAATGGATGTCCATAGCACAAATTATACTTTATGCGCAATTGAGCCAAGATTTGACGGGGATGATATTATTTACGCAAATGTCAAGGTAACACCGGATCCGGATAATATCGTGCAGTTTATTGAAAAACTGAAATCTAAAATAAAAGACGAATGCGATATTCTCTGCGGTTACGAGGCGGGATGTCTTGGGTTTTCCCTATACCACGCATTAGCAAAGAAAGGGATACGCTGTGTGATTCTTGCCCCGACCACAATGATGACGCAGCAGGGGAAGCGGATCAAAACGGATAAACGGGATGCCCTGATGATAGCACAGTGCCTCGCATATGGCGGATATCATGCGGTGCATATCCCGACAGATCAGGATGATGATATAAAAGTCTACATCCGGATGCGTGATGACCATAAGTCCGATTTGAAAAAGACAAAACAGCAGATTTGTGCATTCTGTCTCAGCCAGGGCTTCCATTACGAAAAGGGAAAATGGACGCAGGCACATTTAAAATGGCTTAAGACCATAGAACTTGGGGCAATGGACAGGGAGACACTGGATGAATATCTGATAACGTATGAATATTTCACAAACCGTATAGAGGCGTTTGATAAACGGATTGAGGAACTGGCATCAGAAACGGAATATGTGGAAAAAGTAAAGAAACTGGTATGTTTTCTCGGAGTGAAAACCCATACGGCATTATCCTGCCTGGTGGAAACGGGGGATTTCCAGAGGTTTGCAAAAGGGAATATCTATGCGGCATATCTCGGGCTTGCACCGGGAGAGGATTCGAGCAGCGACAGCATCAACCGTCTGCCCATCACAAAAGCAGGGAACAGCCATTTGCGGAGGCTGCTGGTAGAGGCAGCAAGGGGCATCTGTAAAGGTGCAGTGGGGCATAAATCAAAAGATTTAAAAGCAAGGCAGAGCGGCAATCCGCCGGAGGTAATAGCATATGCAGACAAAGCAAATGAGAGGCTGAGGAGAAAGTATTACAGGATGATAAGGAATGGTAAGAAAAAAAATGTGGCAGTAACAGCGGTAGCAAGGGAGCTTGCCTGCTTTATATGGGGCATGATGACAGACAACATCGGCATGGTGTGATATCAGACTGCCATCCGTCCGCCAAGGGTAAATAAACTGCTGCGCAGCCCTTGACAGCCGGCTGTCATCCTGATGACCGGCAATTAAGCTGATTAAGCAGACGCAGCTGCATAATCAGCAGCAACTGAAAACAAAGAAAAACTGGAGATATCTTGAAGGGGTCTTTTGGAACTTCAAGGTTCAAGCCATCTGCGGCACCTCCTTGTCGGCAGTGCATTTATGCGCTGATCCACGTTTTAGGACAGCAGGGCTTACGGCGGACCATTGACCTGTAGGTAACCAATCCACGAATAACGGAATGGCCAAATGCCGGGAACTGTTACTCAAAAGGCTTCTCCAAGATATCTTCAGAAAACAAATGTGGGTTTTGTCAGGGAAAAAAGTTTGTTATTTTTTAATTTTACCTCTTGACAAAAGTCACTTCATAACGG
>JAETQO010000037.1 GCA_021770655.1 Ruminococcus sp.
TGATTTCAGCTGATAGCTTTGGTTTATATCTTTTTAGTCACTTTTTTTGTGGCTTTCTTTAGTGCGCCCTTTTTCTCTTCTTAGGGGGATTATTTTATTTTTCAAACTTAACTCCTCTTTAAAATATAATTCTGATAATTTTCAGGGTTAATCCGTTTTCTTTTGGGCAGATCCATTATCCCTCCGACAATTTATCCAGCGACAGCGTAGCGATACCGTTAAGGCTTTCGTCCGCCCGTTTGCCGGAAATATAGTCGTAGTACCCTTGACAGGCTATCATTGCGCCGTTGTCGCCGCAGTATTTAAGCTCCGGCATATAAAGCCTGCAGCCTCTTTCATCGCAGGCTTTCTGCAATGCCGTTCTTACTCCCGAATTTGCCGAAACGCCGCCTGCCACGGCTAAGGTTTTGTAGCCGAAATTCTCTGCCGCAAGCATCGCCTTTTCCACAAGAATGTCAGAGATCGTCTTTTGAAAGCTTGCCGACATATCCTCTCGGTTTATGCTTTCACCTTTTTGCTCGGCATTGTGAACGGTGTTTATTACCGCTGTTTTAAGCCCGCTGAATGAAAAGTCGTATTCACTGCCTTGAACCTTCGGGTGCGGGAGTTTGAATGCGTCGGGATCTCCTTTTTTTGCCGCCGCGTCTATGAATTTTCCTCCGGGGTATTCGTAGCCCAGCGTCCTTGCCGCTTTATCAAAGCATTCTCCCGCCGCGTCGTCTCTTGTTCTGCCGATAACGCGGTATTTCGTGTAGTCCAGCACCTCCACAATATGGGAGTGACCTCCCGAAACCACAAGGCAAAGATAGGGAGGCTTCAGATCGGGGTGAGAAATATAGTTTGCCGCAATATGTCCTGCTATGTGATGTACAGGTACAAGCGGCTTGTGCGCCGACATAGCAAGTCCCTTTGCAAAGCTTACCCCCACAAGCAGAGCGCCGATAAGTCCGGGGGCGTAGGTCACGGCTATCGCCCCGATATCGTCAAGGGTACAGCCCGCCTCGTCAAGAGCGGCTTTCGCAACCCATGAAATGTTTTCCGCGTGACGGCGTGAGGCTATCTCAGGCACTACTCCGCCGTAAAGACGGTGTTCATCTATCTGGCTTGCCACGATATTTGAAAGTACGTTTTTTCCGTCCTCAACGACAGAACAAGCGGTTTCGTCGCAGGAGCTTTCTATTCCGAGTATTTTCATATTATACCTCCGTAATTTTATTTGTCATTATCCCTGCCCGTATATCCTCAGCATTTCTTCCGAGTTTCCTCCGTCGGCGGAGCGCACATATAACGGCTTTTCGATCTGTATAAAAGGCTTTCCGCCCTTTCTTCCCTCCACTAGGATAAGCCACGGCGGACAGTCGGGATTTTTATGTACGGTTCTCAGGCGTTTCGGTTCGATGCCGTTTTCTCTCATTGCCGTCATTATATCGCATAACCTTTCGGGTCGGTTGCATAAGCAGAGCCTGCCGCCGAATTTAAGATTCTTTTTTGCGGCTGAGCATACGTCGTAAACGGTGCACATCATTTCATGTCTTGCAATAGAAACCGCCTCGCTGTCGTTTTTCGCTCCCGTTCCGCAAATCTTGTAAGGAGGATTGCAGGTGATAAGATCAAGCTCTTGGTCGCTTTTCCAATCTTTCAGATCAGTAAGCACAGGTTCGATATTGTCGATAGCCGATTTTTCAAGAGAGATCTTTAACTGTTCGTGAGCCTTCTCCTGAATTTCCAATGCGTAAACTTTTTTCGGCTGAAAGTTCTTTTCCAGCAACAAAGCGATTATTCCGCTGCCGGTACAAAAATCTGCGCAGATGTCCTTGTGCCTTGCCCCCGCAAAGTCCGCCAGCAGAAAGGCGTCCGTACCGAAGCGATGCTCGTCGGATATGCAGATCTGTATTTTATCGCTCAGTTTTTCAAAGGTAAAATCGGTGTAGTTCATACTTCTTCTCCATGTCTTTTCACCATAATGATCGCATTTTCCATAGGTTTGGAATAAAAATTTTTTCTTATTCCCGCATTTTCAAACCCTAATTTCTTGTATAATGAAATTGCTTTTTCGTTGGATTCTCTTACCTCCAATACCCACCGCTGAGCATTCGGGAGGGCTTTTTCAACAGCCGCAAAAAGTGCGGAAGCGATTCCTTTTCTTCTGAATTTTTCGGATACCGCAACGTTATTTATTTCCGCCTCGTCAAGAACATACCATACGCTTATAAATCCCGCAGGCTCGCCGTCAAGGCAGGCTAAAAAAGTAAAATCATTGGGATTGGAAAGCTGGTTTCTGTAAGTTTCAAGACTCCACGCCTCCGGAAGATTTTCACTTGCCACCTGCGCAACAGCTGAAACGTTGCTTTCATTCATGGGGGTAATCTCAATGCGGTTCAAATCATTCACCCTCGATTTTTGTTCCCACAAGACAGTATGCCTTGCAGTCCTTGAGTATCTTCACCTTTACGTCGTGGAAACCTCTTTCTCTTGTCATAGTTCTTATCTGCTGAGGAGTATATTTTGCAAAGCCCGAATCGCAGTACGGTAGCTTGTCAAGATAGTTTTTTGAGTAGAACGTGCAGATAAAATTTCCGCCGTCCTTTAAAACGCGCCTTATTTCGTCAAGGACTTTGTCTGCGTTCTCCCAGAAATATACGGTGTTGACGGTATACACCGTGTCAAAGAAGTCGTCGTTATAAGGCAGATTCTCAGCCTCTCCCTGCTGTAGTATCACCTTGTTGGTGTTAACTTCGTCACGGTTTTCTCTCTTAGCCTTGTTTACCATATCCTCAGAAATGTCGATACCGTAAAATTTGGCGTCAAGGGTCTTGCTTAGTTTTTTTATCAGCGCGCCGTTTCCGAAACCGATATCAAGAATTTTTGCACCCTTATCCTTGCAGACAAATTTTTTTACCGCTCTGTAATGCCCTCTGTTGAAAACGTTCATAAATTTTGCCGAGAAATTTCCGCCTATTCCCGTAGGATTTGCAAACTGTTCTCCGATGTATTCTTTAAGACTCATTTTTATACCTCCGAATGTAATCTGTTATTCCTTCTCGTTTAAAAGCATTCCGTAAAGCTCGCCCTTTGAAAATCCCGTAGCTTTAGCTATCTCCTTGCAGGCGTCCGCACCTCGCATACCCTTTTCAACAAGGCTTTTTACCTGTTCAAAAGCCTGCTCAATAGTTTCCGCAGGACAAAGCTCGTTTTCCTTTGCACCCTCGATGACAAGCACAAATTCGCCCTTTGGCTTGTTTGCTTCGTAATATTCCACGGCGTTTGCAAGAGTGGTTCTGAAAACCTCCTCGTGTATCTTTGTAAGCTCTCTGCAAAGGGAGATCTTTCTGTCGCCGAAATATTCCAGCATATCCTTAAGCGTGTAAATAAGCTTGTGGGGAGCCTCGTAAAAAATAAGCGTGTTTGTGCAGTTTTTTACTGCGGCAAGGTGAGCAAGCCGCTGTTTTTTCGTGGTGGATAAAAATCCCTCAAATTGAAATTTAGCCGTGTCAAGTCCGCTTATCGCCAGAGCGGATACGACCGCCGACGGTCCCGGAACGACCTCTACCCTAACGCCGTTTTCGGCGCAGAGCTTAACGAGCAGTTCACCCGGGTCGGATATGCAGGGCATTCCCGCGTCGGTAACTACAGCCGCGTTCTCGCCTGAAATTATCCTGTTTAAAATTCCCTCTCCCACTGCTTTTGCATTATGCTCATGATAGCTTACAAGCGGCGTTTTTATCTCAAAGTAATTAAGCAGCTTCGCCGTGACCCTTGTGTCTTCGGCACAGATAAAATCCACCTTTTCCAGAGTTTCCACCGCTCTGTAGGTCATATCTCCCAGATTGCCTATGGGCGTTCCCACAACATATAAAATTCCCATTTTTATTCTATGTCCTTTCAGCCTGTAAAACCGTGTCTATCATTTTATAAAGATCGTCAAGAGTGTTAAGCCCTCCGCAGGCGGCTCTCAGCCTTGCAGAGCCTTTAAGTCCCTTTACATACCATGCGCAGTTTTTTCGCGCCTCTTTCATTCCCTGCTTTTCTCCCTTGTAATGACAAATAAGCTCGCAGTGCCTTTTCATTACCGTCATTTTTTCTTCCACGGTCACGGGAGCAGGCTCTTCGCCCGTTTCAAGATAATGCTTTATATCTCTGAATACCCACGGCCTGCCGTAGCTTCCTCTGCCTATCATCACAAGGTCACAGCCCGTATAGTCGTACATTTCCTTTGCCGATTTTCCGTCAACAACATCTCCGTTTCCGAAAACGGGTACGGATACCGCCTGCTTGACCCTGCGTATTATATCCCAGTCCGCTTTTCCCGAATAATACTGCGTCCTGGTTCTGCCGTGACAGGCGACCGCCGCCGCTCCGCATTGCTCCATAAGCTTGGCAAATTCCACGGCGTTGATATTTTCCTCGTCCCAGCCCGCACGGAATTTCACCGTAACGGGACAGTCCGCATTCTTTACCGTCTCGCGGCATATTTCCGCCGCCGTATCGGGAAGCCGCATAAGAGCGGAGCCGCTTCCGTTGCCTACTATCTTAGGAACGGGACAGCCCATATTTATGTCAATGATGTCGGGCGAATATTTGTTGAGCATATACGCCGCCTTGCCCATGTAGTAAGGATCTTCTCCGAAAAGCTGTAAAGCGTAGGGTCGTTCCTCGCTTTCGATCTCGCAAAGCCTTGAGGTTTTTTTGTCGCCGAAGCAAAGTCCTTTTGAGGAGATCATCTCGCTCACAAGATACGAAGCGCCGAATCCTTTGCACATCAGGCGGTACGACTTGTCCGCTACCGACGCCATCGGCGCAAGAGCGGCGGTCTGTTCTATTTTAACGTTTCCGACATTAATAAATTTCATAAAAAAGCCTTTCAGAAAAATACGGCAAAATACCGCTGTTTAAGGTAACACCGCACAACTGTTGTGTGCGGATAACGCAGAAAATTTTCCGTTAGTTTCCGTTAGATTGTATAGAAACGACGCAGGAATACTGGTGTCTTTCAAGGAGTTTCTGTGCAGGATAACGGAAAATCAGCAGGTTATACGTATACAAAGCCGTTAGGCGGTAGTTGTGCGGTGCTGCCTTAAATACATTATACCATAAACACTTTAGTTTTGCAATTACTTTATCTTTGTATCACAGTGATTTCCACAGCATAGAATAATGACTGCATTTTACGGTTGTGTGAAATAAACGAAATATGTGGCAAAAAGTTAATTGTTTGTTGATAATAATGCTGTTGACAAGTTGATTGAAATAGTGTATATTAATAAGAATAATATAGGAAGATTTAAATAAAAAGACTGATCCCTTGGCTGATGTTTATTAAGGGCTTGGTACGATTTGTGGGAGGTTAACTTTATGCTGGATACTAACGTAAACAACAAGTTTGGTAAAGAAGGTCTTACCTTTGACGATGTTCTGCTCATTCCGGGCGAATCCGATTGTACGCCCGATATGGTGGATATACATACTCATCTTACAAAGGACATTGTTCTTAACACTCCGATCATGACTTCAGCTATGGATACCGTTACGGAATCCAAAATGGCTATCGCTATCGCAAGAGAGGGCGGTATCGGTATCATTCACAAGAATATGACTATTGCTCAGCAGGCAGAGGAGGTCGATAAGGTAAAGCGTTCCGAAAACGGCGTTATCGTAAATCCTTTCTCCCTTACTGCGGACAAAACCGTTGCCGAGGCTGATAAGCTTATGGGCAAATATAAGATATCGGGCGTTCCTGTGGTCGATGAAAACGGAAGGCTCGAAGGTATCCTCACAAACAGGGATCTTAGATTTATCACTGATTTTGACAACATCAAGATCGGCGACGTTATGACAAAGGATAATCTTGTTACCGCTCCCGTTGATACGGATCTTGAGGGTGCGCAGAAGATTCTTATGAAGCATAAGATCGAAAAATTGCCGCTTGTGGATTCAAACGGGATTTTAAAGGGCCTTATTACTATCAAGGATATTGAAAAGGCTGTTCAGTATCCTAATTCCGCAAGAGATAAAAAGGGCAGACTTCTCTGCGGCGCAACTATCGGTATGACTCAGGATATTCTTGAAAGAGCCGGCGCACTTGTAGAAGCGCAGGTAGACGTGCTTGTTCTTGATTCTGCTCACGGTCATTCAATGAACGTTATCAACTGCCTTAAAAAGGTCAAGGCGGCATTCCCGGATACTCCTGTTATCGCAGGAAACATTGCGACCGCAGAAGCAGCTGTGGCTCTTTGCGAAGCCGGCGCAGACGCTATCAAGGTCGGCATAGGCCCCGGATCTATCTGCACAACAAGAGTTGTCGCAGGCATAGGCGTTCCGCAGATAACAGCGATCTATGACGCGGCCTGCGCCGCCGCCAAATACGGTGTTCCGGTTATCGCAGACGGCGGTATCAAGTATTCGGGCGACATTGTAAAGGCTCTTGCGGCAGGTGCAAACGTAGTAATGCTCGGCTCTCTGCTGGCAGGCTGTGACGAAGCTCCGGGTGAAACGGAAATTTATCAGGGCAGACAGTTCAAGGTATACAGAGGTATGGGTTCTCTTGCGGCAATGAACAAAGGCTCTAAGGACAGATACTTCCAGACCAACTCAAAGAAGCTTGTTCCGGAGGGCGTTGAGGGTCGTGTAGCATATAAGGGACCCGTTTCCGACACGATCTATCAGCTTGTGGGCGGAATCCGTTCAGGTATGGGCTACTGCGGCTGTCATACGATCGGAGAGCTTGGCGAGAAGGCAAAGTTTATAAGAATCACGGGAGCAGGCTTGAAGGAATCTCACCCTCATGATATTTATATTACCAAGGAAGCTCCGAACTACTCCGCAGGAATCTGATTTTTTGGTTTTTGATCCGCATAATAATTACGGAATTTGTTCCGATATATGCTTTCTTTAAGCAGAAAAGCACCGTGTGTATTGTACAAAGCGACAATATTACGGTGCTTTATTTGTTTTTTTATAACATTGTTTGCGTATAAATGTCAAGTTGTTTTACGCAATTTACGTTTGGTTCAGGGCTATAATAATTTGACAAAATCTGCGCTTTATGATATACTTGAAAATAAGGGAACATACCATAAAACGGTAGGCGGTTGTCCTCCCATTAGCATTAACCTGAGTATCACTTAGTGTGAAATGGTTTTGCGAAAGGAGGTCGATAGACTTATGATGAACATTTTGTACATTATATTGTTTATAATACTTATTGTAGCTCTTACTGAGCTTATAAAAAGTATAAAAAAATAACCGCCCCCGTCCAAAAGCGCGGTTATTTTTTAGCCAAACTTGAGGACAACCGTCTATCGGTATGTTCTCCTTATGTATATATCATATCACATTAAATCGGTTTTGTCAAGTATTATTTCAGCATACAAAAATAAAAGAGGCTGTTGCAGTGCATGGTGCAGCAGCCGCTTTTGTTCTATTCCCTTATCTGTCCGTTTCCGGTGATAAGATATTTTGTCGTAGTCATTTCCTTTAAGCCCATAGGACCTCTTGCGTGAAGCTTCTGGGTAGAAATGCCTATCTCTGCGCCAAGACCGAACATTCCGCCGTCGGTGAATCTTGTGGAGCAGTTTACATATACCGCCGCAGAATCTACCCTCTTCTGAAATTCCTGAGCCGCAAACAGACTTTCCGTTACAATGCACTCGGAGTGTCCCGTTGAATATCTGTCGATATGCTCAAGCGCCTGCGCTATGTCGTCAACTACCTTTACGGAGATTATATAATCAAGAAATTCCGTGGCGTAATCTTCTTCGTCGGCAGGAACGACGTTTTCTGCGCCCAGAATAAGTCTTGTCATATCACAGCCGCGTATTTCCACATTGTGCTTGTCAAGTCTTTCTTTAAGCTTCGGCAGAAATTCCTCCGCAACGTCCCTGTGTACAAGACAGCTTTCCACAGCGTTGCATACCGACGGGCGGGAGGTCTTTCCGTTGTCCACAATATCTACAGCCATATTCAGGTCTGCGCTGGAATCAACGTAAACATGACAGTTTCCCGTACCCGTTTCGATAACAGGAACGGTTGCCGACTGAATGACCGCTTTTATAAGCTGTGCGCCGCCTCTCGGAATAAGCACGTCTATGTATTCGTTGGCTTTCATCATATCGAGCGCAATTGCCCTGTCCGTGTCCTCTACCAGCTGAATGATGTCGGGATTGAATCCCGCAAGGGAAACGGCTTTTCTCATAAGATCGCACAGCATTTTGTTGGAGCTTATAGCTTCCTTGCCGCCCCTTAAAATGACTGCATTTCCGCTTTTAAGGCAAAGTATTGCTCCGTCCACCGTAACGTTCGGTCTTGCTTCGTAGATTATGCCGATAACGCCCATAGGAACTCTTACTCTTTCGATCTTCATTCCGTTCGGTCTTGTCGAGCCTGAAATTACCTCTCCGACAGGGTCGTCAAGCAAAGCCAGCTCCTCGCAGGCTTTAGCCATTCCCTCTATCCTCTTTTCGTTAAGCGCAAGTCTGTCCAGCATAGCCTCGGACGTTTTTCTCATTCTTGCATTTTCAAGGTCGATACGGTTCGCCTCCATTATCTCGTCCTTGCGTGTTCTCAATGCGTGAGCGATCTCATAAAGCGCGTCGTTTTTCTGTTCCGTCGAAGCGAAAGCAATCTCTTTTTTGCATAAAACGGCTTTCTCGCCCAGAATGTCAATATAGCTCATATCTTATACCTCCCCGTTTGCTGTAAACAATGTACCTATCGGTTTATTTTCAAACACCTTGTAAAGATGTCTCGGATCTCTGCCGTTCATTATGATAAGGTCGATACCGCCCTTTATACATATTTCCGCCGCTTTTATCTTGGTCGCCATTCCGCCCGTACCCAGAGCGGAGCCCGCTCCGCCTGCGATCGCCTTGATCTCTTCGGTTATTTCCGGCACAACGGGAATAAGCTCTGCGTCGTCGTACTTGTGCGGGTCTTTGTCGAAAAGCCCTTCGATGTCGGACATTATGATAAGCAGATCAGCATTTGAAAGCACCGCTACGTTTGCGGCAAGAGAATCGTTCTCTCCCATTTCAAGCTCCAGCTCATCGATAGCCACAGTGTCGTTTTCATTTATTATCGGGATAGCGCCGACTTCAATGATCCGATTAAGAGCGTTCTGAACGTTGATCTTTCTGTCCTCCAGCAAAATATACTTAGTAAGCAAAAGCTGAGCGACGTTCAGACTGTAATTTGAAAAAAGATTATCGTAAAGATACATAAGCTCGCATTGACCTACAGCGGCGCATGCCTGCTTTGTGGGCGTGTCCTTCGGTTTCTCCATAAGTCCCAGCTTAGCCATTCCCAGACCTATCGCTCCCGAAGATACGAGAATTATTTCGTGTCCTGCGTTCTGAAGATCCGCCAGCGTTTTCACAAGCTGTTCGACCCGCCTTATATTCAGTCTGCCGGTCTTGTGGGTAATGGTGGAAGTACCTACCTTTACCACGACTCTTTTTTTCTTCGCCATATCTGCCATTTTACTCAAATCCTTTATTTATCTGTATTTTTGCCGAAAATATCCGTATATACCGCTTTGATAGGGTTGTGCTACCAGTCGGTATTCCAGTCGGTATCGCCTGCGTCCCAATCTCCGCCGAAGTCCCAATCGTCGTCGTCCCAGTCGTCGTTCCAATCGTCCTCGTCGGTTTCCGCCACATAGTAATATTCCGTATCTTCAAAATCTTCCGTTCCGTAGTCGGAGTCATAGTAGGTGCTTTCAAAGTAATCGGAGTAATTATCTTCAAGCTCATCGTCTATACTTCTAACAAGGTTCCAGCCGTCCGAGCCGTAGAGATACCAGTTGTCGTTCTGATAATAGTAGTAACTGTTATCGTAGCGGTAGTAACCTCGGTCGGGGTCGTCCGGAACGATCGCCTTGGTGATAATGATCACTGTCATGACCAGTAAAAATATCACAGACGTCAATATATCACTTTTTCGGAATATCCTATGGTTTTTATTGTAATTCACGCCGTTTGAGGAGGAAGTTCCTGCTTTTTTCCGTATCTGTATCTCAGATTTCATTTTCTGATATATTTCGTTTACGGCATAAGCCTCGTCCGTTCCCCTGTAGCGCACCGCCCGTGTTCCGTCGGCTTTGTTTTTATATACAACGAAATTTCCGCTTTCGTCTTTGTAAATACCGAACGCCCTCGGTTCTTTGTAATCCTTACCGATAAAAAACCGCATTTTCTCCAGCGGCAGATTTTTTTCGGCACAAAAGCTTTTAAGCTCCTCTATGGTTTTGGGAATACCGTCCGCACTGCGTACAAGATGATCGTTAGGAGCACCGCAAAAGCCGCAGGTCTTGTCGGTATCGCTTATATATTCGCCGCAGTAATCGCATTTAATTCTCATAATTCTACCCCTTTTTATGAGTTCGGAAAAATCAATATTATATTTCTTGGGTAACACCGCACAACTATTGTGTGCGGATAGCGCAGAAAATTTTTCGTTAGATTGTATAGAAACGACGCAGGAATACTTGCGTCTTTCAAGGAGTTTCTGTGCAAGATAACGGAAAATTGGCAAGTTAGACGTGCACAAAGCCGTTAGGCGGTAGTTGTGTGGTGTTGCCCTTGCTTATTTACAATGTTCTGAGGCTTTCCCTCGATCCATTTTTTCAGATTTTCGCCTACGGTTTCAAGCAGTCTTTCTCTCGTCTGCTTTGGCGCCCATGCAATGTGCGGGGTTACAGTGCAGTTCTTTGCACTCCTCAGCGGACAATCCTCACGCATCGGTTCGGCTGTAAGCACATCTATGCCTGCTCCGGCAATTGATTCGCTGTTGAGCGCCTCCGCCAGAGCATTTTCGTCAACAAGACCGCCCCTTGCCGTATTCACAAAGAACGCCGTTTTTTTCATAAGTCCCAGCGTTTCAGCGTTTATCATTTTTTCATTCTCAGCGGTAAGCGGACAGTGAAGCGTTACAATGTCGGAGACTTTCAGAAGTTCTTCCAAAGTCACCGCTTTTGTTTTGTCGGATATCTTCTGCGGCGAACGTGTGTGAGTTATTACGTTCATTCCGAAAGCTCTTGCTATCTCTCCCACTTTTCTGCCGATGTCGCCGTAGCCTATTATACCTATGGTCTTTCCCGCCAGCTCATAAGTCGGTATGCCGAAATAGGAAAAAAGCTTGTAGTTTACCCAGCCGCCCTCATCGACCTTTTCGGCGTATTCTCTTATCTTGCTGAAATAATTAAGTATCAGCGCAAAGGTGTGCTGAGCCACTGCGTCGGTGGAATATGCAGGAACGTTGCATACAACCGCACCACGCCGACTTGCCGCCGTTAAGTCAACGTTGTTGTAGCCTGTTGCAAACAGACCCACATATTTAAGATTCGGGCAGGCTGAAAAGACCTCTTCGGTAATAAGGCATTTGTTGCATATTACTGCGTCCGCATCGCCTATCTTTTCTGCGACCCGTTCGTTGGGAGTAAATCCGAAAACCTCGCATTCTCCCAGAGAGGTTATGCTTTCAAGAGAAACATCGTTCCTTGATACCGTTTCGGAATCGAGAATAACTATTTTCATAAGAAGAGTTCCTTTGTATCATAGTAAAATAGTAAAAGGGATAGGTCAGCGAATGACCGTCGTCCTCCTTGACATATCCCTGAAAATCAATTTTCTGTTTTATCGTTGTCGTCGGAATCCGACGCAGCGTTTTCCGCGCTTTCAGCCTTTGCCGCCTGAGCCTTGCTGAATTTGTGGGAGAATATTCCCGCAAGCACAAGCAGAATTACCTCAAGTCCGAAAAGAAATGCAATAACAATGTTTTCCGTGCAAAACTGCGTAACCAGCGTAAGGTCTACGGCGGTCATTATTATGAGATAATGCACAGAGCCTTTTCGTATAAACTGAGTAATATACAAAAGCGTAGCAATTACGCAGAAAATCATATGTACGTTAAGCGGCAAGGGTGCGTATACATTCTGAAGAGCAACTGCCTCGCCTGCCAGCGTTTCGATCACAAAATCATCTCCCTGAAATTTACCCGTACAACTACGGTACAAAACAAATTAACTTCCTTTATTATATCATAAACCCCCTCTCATTGCAACCCTTTTTTAATTCGGGGTGCAAGGTAGTGCAAGGAGTGACTTTTCCCGCCCGAAGACCTCGCTTGCATTAACTTCTCCATAGCACTAAACCGTACATAGTCCGTTTGGTTGTTCTCAGCAATGTTGTCATAACCTTTTTTTAATTCGGGTCGATAGGTACTTCAAGGAGAGACTTTTCCCGCCCGAAGACTTTTTTTAATTCGGGTCGCAAGGTACTTCAAGGAGTGACGACTCAGCCCGAAGACCTCGCTTGCGGGGTTTTCTCAATAGCATTAAACCGCACATAGTCCGTTTGGTGGTTTTAAGCGACATTGTTATAATCGCTTTTGTAAAATGTAGGGGACGATGAAAATTGTCGCGAGTTAATCAAATGACAATTTTGCCGTATTTCTTGCATTCTTTCGTGACTTGAACTAATTTCGCTGAAAATCACCAGACGGGCAACAGGTTTGACGGGCTTTCGAGGACGCCAGCCCCTACATACACAAAGACTGTTACAACAAAGTTGTGGTGAACAGCCCAACAGATAAAATATAGTTTTATCTTACAACAACGTAGCGAAAGAACCACCAAACACACTTTGTGCGGTTTAGTGCTATGGAAAAGACCACACAAGCGAGGTCTTCGGGCTGAGTCGTAAATCCTTGAAGTACCTTGCACCCCGAATTAAAAAAAAGTTGCAAAAGGAAAAAAAAAATGTTATAATAAAATTTAAAGCACTTGATTTCAGAGAGGTGGAAGAACATGACGGACGAGATTGCTAAAAAAAAGCAAAAGAAAAAGCCGAAAAAGCTTATTAACATAATTTTTTCACAGCGAACGACTATTATTCTTTTGCTGGCGCTTCAACTTTTGTTTATTTTTGTAATATTCCAGAGCTTTGCGGCTAACTATGCCTATCTGGACGTTGTCTTTTCTACGATAGCTATTGTTCTGGCGATATATATTCTGAACTCCAGCGAAAATCCGGCATATAAGCTTGCCTGGATAGTTCCACTTGTTATCGTGCCGATCTTTACAGTAGTGCTTTATCTTATACTGAAAAATCAGTTTTCAACACGAAAGGTAAGGAATCAGTACGCAAAAAAATGCGCCGCCACAAGACCCTATCTCAAAACCGATAAGCAGATAATGTCTTATCTCAAAGAAACAGATAAGGAGTTCTATAAGCTTGCAAAATATGTTGATATTTCCGGCGGCTATCCCATATGCGGAAATACGGAGGTCACTTATTTTCCCTTGGGCGAAGATAAATTTGCCGCTATGCTGGAGGAGCTTAAAAAGGCTAAGGATTTTATCTTTATGGAATATTTCATTATCGACGACGGCGAAATGTGGCAGGCGATAGTTGAAATACTGCTTGAAAAGGCGAAACAGGGCGTAGAGGTCCGACTTCTTTACGACGGAATGGGTTCGCAGTTCACCTTGCCTTTCAGATATAAGAAAAAGCTTACCGAGCAGGGCGTAAAATGCCTTGTCTTTAATCCCTTCCGACCCATGCTTTCTTCTATACAGAATAACCGCGATCACAGAAAAATTCTGGTTATCGACGGAAACGTGGCGTTTAACGGCGGAATAAATATTGCCGATGAATATATCAACCGCAAGGAACGCTTCGGACATTGGAAAGATACCGCAGTCATGCTCAAAGGCGACGGCGTGTGGAATTTTACAATGATGTTTCTGCAAATGTGGGAGGTCATTTCGGGTGATAAGACGGAATATAATATGTACCGTCCGACTGTAAAAAATACCGTAAACAACGGCTTTGTTATCCCCTACGGCGATTCGCCGCTGGACGATGAAAATGTGGGCGAGCTTGTTTATATGGATATGATAAACAACGCCAAGGATTACATATATATTTCTACGCCCTATCTTGTGCCGGACCATGAGATGATAACCGCTCTGGGCTATGCGGCGAAAAGCGGTGTGGACGTGCGTATAATAACGCCTGAGATTCCCGATAAATGGTATGTAAGCTGTATAACGAAATCGTTCTACAGCGATCTTATAGCGCAGGGTGTGAAGATATACGAATATAAGGGCGGATTCAACCACGCAAAAACCTTTCTTTCGGACGATAAGTCTGCGGTCGTGGGGACGATAAATCTTGATTACCGAAGTCTGTACCTCCACTTTGAATGTGCGACATACCTTTATAAAACAAGCTGTATAAAAGATATACGGGCAGACTTCGACGATCTGTTTGCGAACCGCTGTCATCAGATAACGCATGACGATATAAACAACAGAAGTGCGTGGGGAAAATTTATGTCGGTCGTATTAAGACCCTTTGCACCGCTGTTGTAGCCGTAATACTGCCGCAGCAGACAAAGTATCAGAAGCTTTCCGATTTCGGCGATTTAAAGCCTTTTCCGATTATCTCGTTGGCGTCGCTCACAAGCACAAACGCATTTTCGTCCTCGGCGGCAACGATCTTTCTAACTTCCGGAAGTTTGCGTTTTTTGACTGCGCAGAGAATTACCTCTGCGTCCTTTCCGCCGTAGCCGGTCTTTCCTTTTAAAACCGTACAGCCAACGTTTGCGCTTTCAAGCAGCTTTATCTGTATCTCCCGGCTCTTTTCGCTTATTATCAGCGCAAGCTTGGCGAAATCTCCGCCGTATAAAACCATATCCAACATTCTGGAGAAAACAAACAGTGTAATAAATGAGTACAGGGCGTTGTCAAAGCTTTGGAATACGATCCCGCTGAGGATACATACCGTACCGTCTATCAGCAGAAAAATTTCCCCCGTGCCGAGATAAGGTTTTTTTCTTTTGATAAGCTTTGCGGCTATGTCTGTGCCGCCTGTCGTACCGCCGGAACGAAAAACCGTTCCGCATCCTAAAGCCAGTAAAGCGCCGCCGAAAACCGCTCCCAGTATCGGGTCTGCGGTGAGGGAGGGAAAAAGAGCGCAGATGTCTGCCGCCGCACCCGATACGGCAATTGCGATAATAGTTCTCGCAAGAAAATTCCGGCCGAACACTTTAAAGCTTATGATAAGCAAAGGTATATTCAGGATCATGGTAAGAGAACCGACTCCAAGCGGCAGGAATTTTGACAGCATTACGGATAAGCCTGCAATGCCCCCCGGAGCAAGTTCGTTAGGACTGATTATAAAGCCCAATGCGATTCCGTAAACCGCCGCTCCGGATATGAGCAGGGGATATTTTACTTTGCCGTCTTTGCCTGAAAAAATTCTGTTCAGCATATTTTCCACACCTCGGAAGTAATTTCCCCCAAAAAGGCGCAGATATACTTCCGCCGAAAGCCCCGCAAAATATTTTGCAGGGCAATACAGCAACTGAAAGGACAATGAAAATGGATATAACAAATTTCAAAGGACATATTTTTGATCTGGACGGGACGCTTATAGAATCCAACGGCGTCTGGTCGAAGATCGACGAGGAATTTCTCGGCAGGCGCGGCATCGCCGTTCCGAAGGACTACTTCAAAACAGTCTCCGCTATGAATTTCGAGCAGGCGGCTGTTTATACCAACGAAAGATTCGGACTGGGCGAAAGTATCGAAGATATTTGCAGGGAATGGTTCGATACGGCGGTGTACGAGTATTCAAATGTTATCGGACTTTGCGGAAATGCGGGCGAATACGTGAAAAGCCTTTATGACAGCGGCAAAAAAATCGCTCTTGCCACAGCGTCCTCCGCCGCGCTTTATGAACCTGTACTGAAACACAACGGTATATACGGATATTTTCACAGCTTTGTTTCGACCGAGGAGGTAAGCCGCGGAAAGGGTTTTCCCGACGTGTATGAGCTTGCTGCAAAAAGGCTCGGCCTCGACCCCGCCGACTGTATAGTCTACGAGGATATATGCGAAGGAGTAAAGGGCGCAAAGCTTGGCGGATTTCATACGGCGGCTTGCCTGAACAAGCATTATTTTGCCGATTGGAACGAAATGAGAGAACAAGCCGAGTATGTAATTGAAAACGGAATTTTCTTCTGAAAAAATGGGCAGTCACGCGTTTATGTGCGGCTGCCCCGTTAATTTTATTGTCCTTTTTCAACTATGTATTCTTCGCCTTTTACTGAAACAACAGTAATTTTCGTAAAAGCTTATACGCCGCACTTGAAAAAAAGAAGATAATGTGATATACTATTCGAGGCAGATCGGGGCGGTCAAGACAGCGCCGCGCAGCTATTGCAGTGTTGTCTTACGGAAAATCGGAAAGGAGATAATTTTATGGACGAGAAGAAAGCGGCACAGGCAAGAGAGCTTTTTATGAAAGGCTATAACTGTTCACAGTCGGTCGTCGGCGCATGGGCGGAGGAGCTTGGAATAGATTTTGAGCTTGCGGTAAAAGCGGCGGCAGGTTTCGGTGGCGGAATGGGCAGGCTCAGGGAAGTATGCGGAGCGTTTTCGGGAGCGGTCATGGTGCTGGGGCTGAAATACGGAAACATAAGCGGTGCGGACCGAATTGCAAAGGCTAGGGATTATGAGCGTGTACAGGCGTTTGCCAAGAGATTTAAGGAAGAGAACAAATTCGATTCCATTGTTTGCAGAGAGCTGCTGGGACTTGACGGAGCGAGCAAGCCCCTACCTGCACAGCGCACAACCGAGTATTATAAAAAGCGTCCGTGCTCCGAACTCGTGGCAACGGCAAGCGGTTTGTTGGGTGAATTTATCAAGTGACTATCTGCTGATAAGATAAAATCATATACGATATAAAAAATAAAAACGGCTGTTGCGTTTTTGCAACAGCCGTAAATAGTCTTTTTGCAGGGAAAGCTTATTTCCTTAAACTCCATAAAAGAAGTCGGTTATTTCCGAAGGGATAAAAACATATCAATAAACGCAAAATGGAAAAAAGTTTGCTCCTGTCTCCGCAGACCTGCGGTAATATGTCATCTGCCGTACATTTATTACACGCGGAACGGGATGCGTAACCTTTCGGTACTTATATTATAGCACTGTAATTTTATATTGTCAATAGTTTTTTTCAGCATTGCATCGATAACAATAAAAAGGACGGCAATAACCGTCCTTTTCAGTCTGTCGAAAAAGTCTTTTTATAACTGCCAAGGAGGTAAAAAGAGCGGGGTCAAGCGACGCGATTGCCGCTTGCGGGGTCGAGGGGCAGAGCCCCCGTCGCTCCCGCAGGA
>JAETQO010000082.1 GCA_021770655.1 Ruminococcus sp.
TACTGTGAAAGAAAGTAGAGGACAGCCGATAAATGGCGCACTTTAACAAGCTGTCTTATGGCAGCAATTGAAAAAAATATATTGGGATAAAGTGTTAAGAAGCTAATTGTGATTCGGAAATTATCCCTTCACTGATAAGTAGTTTCTTAGCCTGTTTGATAGCCTTTTCCTTCTGTTTTTCTTTTAGAGGTTCAGGCATATCAACCTTGTATAGGTCGGTCGGATTCCACGCTTCACCAGTAGACAGCATCTGGTAGACAGCAGTGAGAATCATCCGGGCGATAGCAATGATGGCACGTTTTTTACCACGGCGCTTCATAATGCGTTCATATTTCTGCTTATAGTAAGGAGATTTATTAGATTTCACGGCTGCATGAGCGACTTGCACCAATGCAGGTTTGAGGTAGACACCGGCACGTGTGATACGGACAGATTTCTTCTTACCAGCAGATTCATTGTTTCCGGGAGTTAATCCCGCCCAACAGCATAAGCGTTTGGAATTAGAAAACGGAGCCATATCGGTACCAATCTCGGAGATAACAGTGACTGCACTGTTACGGTCAACACCCGGAATGGTACACAGTAACTGGACAGCATTTTCATACGGTGCAACCAAAGAATCAAGCATAGTGTCTATATCATTTATCGTAGATGTGATATAATCCAGATGTGCGCGGATGAGGCGCATACGGTATTTTTGGGAGTCAGTCATCTGGTACCCTTCGATGGATTCAATGACACTGTCAGACTTCTTCTTTAGGGAACGGAGGAGTCTGGAGGCGATTTCTTCGTGGTTGATGGAATTGTCGGATTGCCCGATCAGGTAATCAATAACAGATGTAGCTGATTTCCCAAAGATATCGGAAACAACCGAATCTAATGCGACATTACAGACAGTAAGCGCATTCTGGTATCTGTTCTTTTCACTGGTACGGCAGGAAGTCAGTTTGTAACGGTATCTTGTAAATTCACGCAGGATACGGATTGGTTTACAAGGGATATAGCTTCCCGGAACCAGGCCTAATCGGAATAAATCCCCAATCCACTTGGAATCTTTTGTATCATCCTTATTGCCCTTGACCGCTTTTACCCATTTGGGATTGGCAATGGTGACATTGATTTCGTCTTCTAAAAGGTTGAATACAGGAACCCAGTATTTACCGGTAGATTCCATGCAGACATCACGGCATTGGTTTTTCATAAGCCAGTCTTTGAATTGCAGGATAGAATTGTTGAAGGTAGAGAAACGCTTCTTTTGATAAGAAGGTTCTATACCAGAAGTGGTTTTTATGATTGTGGCAACGAGAAAAGATTTGTGAACATCGACGCCACAGCAGGTTTGGTAAACAACTTTCATGGCCAAAGCTCCTTTCAAAATGAGATAAAAAAGCCATTGACTGTTCCACCACACATTTAACAAAGTAGTTAAAACAATTCTTACTGTACGGTCTAATAGAGCCTCTTATTTGTGCTTGAAAGATGGAACTTACACTGATTATTATGCTGTCTAAAACCGAAGAAAGTCTTTACGACTCACCTTCCCGTGCTTTGTAGTATAGCTTCTTTAACAATTATTTTACTAACAACGCAGAGAATTGGAAGACTTTCATTACTATTTGTGCCGCCGACTTGGCGGCGGAATGGAGATTATTATG
>JAETQO010000038.1 GCA_021770655.1 Ruminococcus sp.
TTTTTTAATTCGGGTCGATAGGTACTTCAAGGAGTAACTTTTCCCGCCCGAAGACCTCGCTTGCAGGAGTTTCTCAATAGCATTAAACCGCACAAAGTCCGTTTGGTGATTTTCAGTAACGTTGTTACAGCCACCTTTGTAAAAAGTAGGGGTGATGAAAATTGTCGTTCGGCTAACTCACGACAATTTATCGTCCTGTTAGACCCGTTGCACGTTTGGCGGTTTTCGGCAACGTTAGTAAATGCAGAGGCAGGCGTCTTCGACAACCTGTCAAACATGATTCAAATAAAAATACATGACATAAAAAATGCACGGGCGAATGTCCGTGCATTTTTTATTATTACATTTGTGTCTTTCAAGGAGTTTCTGTGCAAGATAACGGAAAATTGGCAAGTTAGACGTACACAAAGCCGTTAGGCGATAGTTGTGTGATGTTGCCTTAATCCTCAACATCGGATACAGACGAGGTATCCGTATCATCAGCCTTGTCATCGCTCTGTGCGGGAGCGTCGCCGAGATACTTTTCATAGATAGCTATCTCGTCCTCAACAGACTTGAACTCGTCCTTCGATTTGGTCGTCACGCATATGTACTTGTGTCCGTTATCGTCAAGTATGGTGGAAAGCGTGTAAAGCGCCTCGTCTGTAAAGCCCGTCTTTCCACCCTCGACAGAAATTCCGTCGTCGGCGTTTCCGTCACCGTCGCAGTCTATAAAATAACCCGACAGTCTTGCCGCAACTATGCTCGTCAACTCGATACCGTCCTCATGCTGTTTAGTCTTGGAGGTTGTGTACTTAGTCGCAGTAAGTATCTTATAGCAGGTCTCGTTTTCCATAGCCGCCTTTGTTATAACGGCAATATCCTGCGCCGTAGAATAATGGTTCTTGTTGTGAAGTCCGCTGGAGTTCACAAAGCTTGTACCGGTAAGACCCAGCTCCTGTATCTTTGCGTTCATAAGCTCAACGAACTTTTCCTCTGAGCCTGCAACAGCATTTGCAAGACCATTTGTTCCGTCTGCACCGCTGGCCAGAACGGAAGCGTAAAGCAGATCCTCCATAGTAACAGTCTCGCCTGCCTCAAAGCCCGCTCTTGAAGCGTTGTCCTCGATAAGCGGATCAATGTCCTCAGCGGTGAACTTATACGTTGCGCTCATATCGTCAATGTTCTCGACTGCTACCAGAATCGTAAGTATCTTTGTGAGTGAAGCCGGATATATCTTCTTTTCATAGTTGAAACCGGCTACTATCTCGTTGCTGTCGGCATCAAGAAGTATAGCGGTGTTCGCCGTCATATCCTTAATGTCAATATCCGAATATCCCGCCGCCTTTGCAGGATAAAGACTAACAGGCTCCTCCGCCGCAGAAGACAGATCCTCCGTTTCGGACATATCCTCAGAGGAGCTTTCCTCCGGCTCGTTGTCGATCTTGACTACAGCGTCCGCTACCTTGCTTTCCTGTATCGTATATCTTCCGGTAACTATCAAAGCCGCTGAACCGACAGCCACAAGAATAATAACGATCAGCACAGCGACTACAGCCGCGCCGCCCTTTCTGTTTTTCCTCTTCATTTTTACAACAAATCCTTTCTATACTATCCCCTGATCGCTCCCGCATAATCGTCCGCACAGAGCAAATTTATTTTTTTTATCAGAGAAATTCATTCTTATCGGCAGTGAAAATCAGTTGACTCCGACGATCTCTCTGTCCTCGTCTTCGCCTAATTTTTCATCGTACTCCTGCAATTTATTGTGACAATACTGTAAAATATCCTTTCTTGTCACTATGCCTATAAAAACTTTTCTGTCGTCAATAACCGGAACAAAGTTCTGATCCATGGACAGCAGAATAAGATCCTCAATGGTAGAATAAACGTAAACAGGTTTCATGTTTACTCTTCTGGTTATCTGCCAGATCCTGTATTGCTCGAGTTCTCTCACATCGGTAATTTCGTTGTTTACCATAAACCAGAGAAAGTCGCCCTCAGCAAGGGTTTTGACATATTCGCCGTTGTGATTGATAACGGGAACGGCGGTAAAGCCGTGATTTTTCATTTTTTCCAGTGCTTGTCTTGCGGTATTGTCGTCATAAACGTAATCTATGCATGCCTTCGGTTTCAAAAGCTTCAGTATGTTCATTTTTTTAGTCCTCACAGGTCAAAAGCCGCCCGCAGTCCTTAAAGTCCGGCGGCTTACATATCAATTATATCAAAAAATGTCTTTCAAGTAAAGCGGCACAAGCGTTTTTTGCTTCTGCATTTTTAACAAAGTTATTTGCTGAATTTGTGCAATTTACTGATTATTATAACCGTAAGCATAAACCAGCGACACGAAATCGTCATAAGAAATGGTCTTGAGCTTATCGGTATCCGTTCCGAATTCATACATTTCGTCGGTAGTTACCCCTGCCGTAGCGCAGATACCCTGGCAGTAACCAAGGCGCTGATCCTCAGTCATATTGTCAAAATCCGAAAGAGAAGTCGCCTTCTCAACGTCGAACAAGCTCTCGTCGGCAGTATCCGACATATCGTATATCTCACGCACCTCCGAGATATCGTCGTCGCCCTCCACAGAATAAGTAGAAACATATTTTACAAGGGTTCCGTCTTCCTTGCTGAAATAAAAATCCAGCACGGTGATAAACACATCGCCGGCGTATGTATACTCCTCAACATCGTATTTCTCGGCGTCCTCGCCGTCGATATGCGCGTCGGTCATTGGCAGATTTTCATCCACAACGCTAAGCACTATGCTGTCAAGAGAAGTCGCTTCGCTTTTGTGGTATATCCCGCATACGTTGTCAAACTCATAGCTCTGTCCGTCGACTCTGATAAATCCGCCGGTACCTATGTCGTTTTCCTGTAACTGATAAATGTTGTCGCCGCTCACCGCTCTTGTAATATCGGTGACGCTTCCGTCCGTGCTTGTATATTTCACTTTAAAGCTGTAGGTGTCCTTGCGGAAGAACTCCGCCGCTTTCTGAATAAGCTCTCCCTGTTCGTTAACGACCTTGCTTGAGTCGTCCGCAAGAGAGCTTTCCTCATCAATGCTCTCCGATTCGACCGTACTGCTCACCGAGCTTGTCTTAGCAGTATCACTGTCCTTTTTTGAAGAGAAATTTTTATCGCTGTCCGAACAGCCTGCCGAGGACATACATATAAGAAAGGCGCCGCATAACGCCAATGTTTTTCTCAGATTCATATATTGTTCCTTTCATAGTCAAAACGTATACAAAAATATCAGCCGTAAGCCCGGCATTACTGCTTTAGGGCAACACCGCACAACTATTGCGCGCGGATAACGCAGATAATTTTTCGTTAGTTAGATTGTATAGAAACGACGCAGGAATACTTGTGTCTTTCAAGGAGTTTCTGTGCAAGATGACGTAAAATTGGCAGGTTAGACGTACACAAAACCGCTAGGCGGTAATTGTGCGGTGCTGCCCTAGTTATTATACACCAGCAGGCGGCTAATGTCAAGCAGACAAATCCCTGCATCAGGGAAATCAATTTTCAAAATATTAAATCGGGAAAAGACGATATTATGTTTAAATTACAATAATTATCTGTATATCTTCCCCGCCGTACGGCGGGGAAGATATACAGAAACATTAATTCTTTTTTCACAAATATTTGGTACACTAAATTGGTATGTGTCAAACAACGCCTTATATTTTTTGACAATAAGTAAAAGAGGAATGAATATGAAAACCGGAATCCTGATCGGAAATCAGATAATAATTATGTTTATGATACTCGCAATAGGCGCATTCTGCTTTCTTAAAGGCATAATAACCAAAAGCGGTACAAAACAGCTTTCCGCCGTAGCCCTGAACATAGTAAATCCTGTGCTGATATTTATGTCCTATCAGTCGGAATATGACAATGAGCTTATAAAGGGACTTATGTGGGCGTTTCTGCTTTCCGCAATATCCTATGCCGTTACAATACTGCTGAGCTATGCTCTCATACGAAAAAAGACTCCCGACAGAGGAACAGAGCGTTTCTCGGCGATATATTCAAACTGCGGATTTATGTGTATACCGCTTATCAACGGAATATACGGTTCAGAGGGCGTGCTGTATCTCACCGCATATCTTACCCTTTTCAATCTGCTGGTCTGGACTCACGGATTTATGCTTATAAAAGGCGAACGGGATTTCTCCTCTCTTCTGAAAGCCTTTGTTTCGCCCTCGGTCATCGCAGTCGTCATCGGTCTGATATGTTATCTTACCAATTTAAGACTGCCCTCCGTACCTGCTCACGCTTTGCAGTACATTGCTGATATGAACACTCCCCTGGCAATGCTTATCGCAGGAGCGACTGCCGCTCAGACAAATCTCATAAAAGCGTTCACCAAACCGAGGATACATCTTGTAACGCTGTGCAGACTTCTTATACTGCCTGCCGCCGCTTTTGTGGTAATGAGACTTCTCTCCCCTCCGCCGACAGTACTTATGACGGTGACTGTTGCCACCGCCTGCCCCGCCGCAACTATGTGTACTATGTTTGCCGTGTCCATTGACAAAGACCCCAAAGTCGCCTCAGAGATCTTCACTGTGACCACGCTTATCAGCGCCGTAACACTCCCGCTTATCACGATCCTGTGCGACAGGCTTGCAGGATTTTAAGGCAACACTGCACAACTACCGCCTAACGGCTTTGTGTACGTCTAACTTGCCAATTTTCCGTCATCTTGCACAGAAACTCCTTGAAAGACACAAGTATTCCTGCGTCGTTTCTATACAATCTAACGAAAAATTTTCTGCGTTATCCGCACACAATAGTTGTGCGGTGCTGCCTTAAAGAAACAAAAAGACCTGTCGGCAACAAGCCGCAGGCTGTGAAAATAAACCGTATGACTTTCCGCTTTTACCCCCTGCGGGAAGTTTTTTATTTCACCCTTTTTGCCGCGCATACAGACATATAAACGTCCATGCCTGCCGCGCACATCAAATCCCCTTCAAGTTTTTTATCTACCCATAGTATACACCTTACTTCAATGGTGCCTCGGATAATAAAAGTATAACATACAATTACGGCACAGTCAACAAACTTTTAAGTTTATAAAAAATAATTGTATGTTTTAATAAATTATATGAGAAATTTATTGCAACTTACACAAATTTGTCATAAGCAAGAACAACATCGGAGCAACAAATATTACAATTTGAAATATATAAGTATCATCTCTGTTTTTAACACTACAAACAATTGAAAAACTACTACTTATATAATTACTCGTTTATAAGACCTACAATCCACTCAATCCAACTTCTAATAGTAGAAGCTCGTCTTTCAAAGGTAGCATCACTTTTCACTTTATAAATGACAGCTTGCTTCATAAACTGTGTTATCTCACTATTTGATGGCATAACACCTGTTTCAAAGTATCTGCTTAGCACATCAGCAAAAACTCTATGACGCAAAATAAGGCGACAAAAATCTAATTGACGCTGTTTGTATCCTTTCTGTAAAATTATTTTGCATTTTGAAGTAAGACGATAAACCGGTACTCCATTTCCCCTGTTTTTTTCAATCAATCCAAGGTAACGTGCGGCATCAGTATAATAATTAGTTTGTCGAGCGTCAAAATCATAGTTTTCGGTAACCTGCTCCCTATTCATGGAATGCTCACTAAGTAATTCACACAAGTTAATAACTCGTTCAAAGCTATTCGCTTGAGGAAATGAAACTTTGGGTTCTGGAATAAATACAACATTTTTCAATAAGTCTTGAATATCCTGAGAAGTAATGGTAGTATCTTCAATAGTATAATTTTTTTGTTTAACGAGCACTAAAGAACTATAATCTCTTGGATTTTCAAATTTATATTGATATAAACGATAAATACCATTTGAATAAACAAGAAAAATCGGCTTTATTTCCTTTTCAACACGACTACACCATGTTCGGTAAGGATAATATAATTGGCGAACTAAAAAATCTTCAGATAGATCACGTTTAGCTTCAAATAAAGATAGATATTGAATGCCTTCGTATGCAGCATCAATCTCAATTTGAGAATTAATAACATTCACATATCTATGTCTATTGCTTTGTGTATCCATAATTTCAAAACTAAATAAACCAGAACTCATTCTTCCAGAAACAGTAGGAATGATTTGTTCATCACCAGTAAAATCTTCAATAATTTCAGAAGCTATTGCACAATTTAAAGCAACCGCTTCGCTTGTAATGTTATTGTAATCTAAACTCTGTATATGCGCAGGAAGTGACACTTTAATCAAAGTAGTATCCGTGTTTTCAAATTTATGATATGCATCAAAATGTGAAATCATATAATCACCTCTTGTAATAGGGAGTATTGCAAGTCCATTAGATGCAAATATCTTTGGCAAATTAATTGAATGGTCAAACTTTACCATTAAACGAGGTTCTCTGAATTCTTTAATTTGTGCAGCAGAGATTTGAAAACTTCCATTAATATCAATTTGATTAAGAATATCATATTTATCGAACAATTGTTTCCATGCTTTATCATTAAGACTTTTAGATTCATCCATAATTTCTCACCACCACTTCATCAACATCACCACGTTTGCTGGCAACGGAGTTGATTGCACGTTTTGCTTGAACAATTGTGATATTATATGCGGCATACTGTTCATGAATAAATTCGGTCGAAGAATTTGAAAGCATAAACTTAATACCACGTTTATTTAGTTCATCACAACATTTACGCAGTCTTATCTGATCAGCCTGTGTAAAGCCGCCTTTTGAATAACCAGTAAAACTTGATGTTGTAGAAACAGGATCATAAGGAGGATCTAGATATACAAAAGTTCCCTTAGGTATTGAATCTAACACCTCAGCGTAATCTGTTGAAGTAAAATGAATTGTAGCATTATTAAAATAAGAATTAACAGCACGTAAAACAGGCGCATTCACAATATTAGGATTTTTGTAATTACCAAAAGGACTGTTAAATTCCCCAGCATTGTTAACACGATACAAGCCGTTATAGCAAGTTTTGTTTAGATAGATAATTCTTGCTGCACGCTCTATATCAGTCAATGATTCGTACTTTTCCTTATCCCTATCCCAATCTCTTACAGAATAAAAAAATTCAGCTTCATTTTTATACTCTGTTAAAGCATAAATAAGTGATTCAACGTCATTTTTTATTACCTTATATACAAGAATAAGATCACTATTTATATCATTTATATAAGCGATATTAGGTTGCATATTAAACAGCATTGCACCGCCACCAACAAAAGGTTCACAATATGTAGATACTCTTTTGGGCAATAGTGGAGTTAAAGTATCCATAAGTTGCCTTTTACCGCCAACCCATTTCAAAACCGGAACAACCAACTTGTTTCTTTTCATAAGTCTCTACCTCTCTTAAAGACATAATCATTCATCTATATTATACTACACAAAATGCAATAAATCAATATAGAATAAAAATTTAATTATATACAATAAAATATCCCCAACATCTAGAAAGAGGTTATTGGCTTTACTTTCATTTATTTGTACATAACAAGTATACCATAATAACATCAATTGTTCAAGATTTCATTTAATAAAAACCTGCTGAATTCTCGCTGCTCTTTAAATCCGCGCCAATTGTCATAATAATCAATTTAATGAGAATTAGCTCCATAAAAATCAATCTATTTAATCAAATACAACAACTATTCATATAAATAATTAGCTAACTTGTACATTGCAAAATATTTATTAATATTGTATAATTAATATAAATTTAATTTTAAGGAGAAAATAATATGAAAAGTATTATTAGAAAAGCAGTTTCGGTTTCTGCGGCGGCTCTTATGCTCTCATCGGCTGCAATACAGGTAAACGCCGCTGAAAATATTACAGGAACAAAAACTGTTGAATATCAGTTTAACAAACCGTATTTAAATATAAATGTTGACGGCGGCAACTTGGATTTAAGCGAAGTTGACTTCTCATTGAAAAACAGTGACGGAGAGATTGTTGCAAAGTGGGTCGGCGGCGCTGAGAAATTTTCCGAGGTTGCAGACGGACTTTACGATGTAAGCAAAATGAAGTCCGGAGAATATAATAATTTCAATAAATTGCCTTGGGATAAGTTTGATAAAACCGAACTTCAAAATCAATTCCCCAGTGGCTTTTATGCCCTCAATTATGAGCCGGGCGGCATACACGCTATTTTTCTTAATGACTGCATATACCCAACTAGCAATGTTTCATTCGTATACCGCAACGTTGACGACTTGAAAACCGGCGAAACTATGACTGTTCCGGCAAACACGGTGGTTCTCTGGGCAGACGAAGCATATAAAACCAACGGAGACGATTATTCTCTTTTCTGGCTTAACAATGAAGACAATGACAGAGTTCTGCGTGAAACTTTTGCCTCAAGCGCAGGCAAAGCAACTGAATACAGCCTTCCTGCGGGAACATATGGGCTGTGCCTAGGCTTTACCTCAGGCGCAGGTGTAGGATCTACTGATTTTCCTGTGTATGATAAACCGCAGGAATATGTACAGATCAAATTCAACATGAAAGATTATATGCGTTTTGTACAGCTTGACGACGATTTGAATTTTGTTAAAGATATGTTCGGACACGAATGTATTTGTCCCACACGAGGAGATAAAAGCGATGCAAACAGAGTTTGTTTTGAATATACCAGCGGTTCGGTAATATCCGCTCCTATCCCCGATGAAAGCGGTGATGTTAAGATCTGGATAAAAGCAGACGATTTGACGGTTTTATTCCATAATACCTATGATACTCCTCACGGATTCGGCGGCGGAACCAGCGATTCACTGCTTATCCCCAAAACTATACTTAATCTCAAAGCAAAATGGGAATATCCGACAGACGGCTTGACTTTGTATAACATTCCGGCAGGCGATTACACAGTTGAGGTAGACAGCACAGAGTATGTGCTTGAAAACAACACGATCAAAGTGACGGATACCAAGGATATGCAGAGCGCAGATGTTGTTCTCAAAAAGGTTGAAGATCCTTCATCTTCCGAAACATCTTCTTCTGAAACTTCTTCCGAGACATCTTCCGAGACATCTTCTTCCGAAGTTTCTTCATCGGAAACTTCATCATCGGAAGTCAACTCTTCTGAGACTTCATCATCTGAGGCTGATTCCTCTGATACTGATTCATCAGATACTACTTCGTCTGTAACGGACAGCAAGACAACTTCTTCTAATTCTTCGTCCAGCAGTAAGACGGAAAACAAGAACAGCGCAACTAACCCTTCAACAGGTGCAGCCGCAGGTTTTGCAGGCATTGCTCTGATTGCAAGCGCGGCAGTTGTTGTAAACAAGAAAAACAGGAATTAATTAAATTTATTGATATAAGAAACTCCGAACGGTAATGCGTTCGGAGTTTTTTACGATCTGAGGTTTCAAAATTAAAATCCCAAAGTCTTTGTGTTACTATAAAGATGATATTTCAAATATAAATTGAATGCGTAAATGATTTTCTTGTTCACAATTTCCCTTGCACACGCCCTCACATTATTGAGCCGTCCAACCCATTCTAAGGCGTTTTCTGCCTTTTACTCTGTTATGCTCTGTGCCTGTTTCATACCCTCTATGAGCCTTTCAAAGCGTTCCTGTGCCTGTCTGTCAATGTCGGCAAGGTAGGCGTTAAGAAAATGAGAGAGTATCTGCTTTCATACAAGGAACAGGGCAAGACAGATCAGACTGTCAGTGCTGCTGATGTCATTATAATATAAAAAATCAATTTAAATATTGCACCGATATAAACAAAGAAAAGCTTCCGCTTAAAATTAATAAAACAGATCAAAATACTCTCAGCAATCGCTTTGAAGCTTTTCGGTGTCGAGCATATCCAGACTTCCCGAAAGGTCTGTAAGCTCCAACTGCAGGCAGAAGATATTTGCGGCGGTCGTGATAAAGTCCAGAATAACGTTCAGCGCAATAGCTATTGATACCGCATCGTCCGGAATTCCAAGCTGAGTCATCAATATCGTATAACAGACCAGCGCTCCGCCCGGAACAGGCGGTGCTGCAACAGCAAGCACAAACGCTATTACGAACAGCGTCACAAGCCACATCGGAGTAACGGCAACATCGAAAATCTCCGCCATGCAAAGCCCCATAATAAAAAACAGCACCTCCATGCCAGGCATAAATATTACCTGTCCGAGCGGCAGCCCGAAGCTTACTATCTTCTTGTCGATTCCGAGACGTTTTTCGCATGCTTCAACGTTTACTGCGTATGCGGCGGAAGACGACGCCGTTGTCACTGTTATCATAAATGTCGGAAGCACCTTTTTGACAAGCAGCAGCGGTGACACTTTCCTTCTCAGGCAAACGAACACAGTGTACACAATCATTATAATCAACTCGCACATGACCCCAAGAATTACAGGTTTTACCGAACCCGATACGGTGTTAAAATTTCCGCTTATTATCATATTGAATATGCTGAAAAAAACGAAAATAGGGATAAACCCGCTTAAACATTTCATTATAAACTGAATGATGTAATTCGCCTGCTCCGTAAATTTCGCGACAGTCGCTGTCTTGTCGTTTAAGATAAGCATAGTCAGTCCGAAAATCACGGCAATGAAAATAATCTGCATAGGGTTTCCTTCCGTGAAAGGTGTGAGCAGGTTTGACGGAATGATATCAAGCAGCATCTAATACAGCTCCGAAAAATCAGCCCTGTCACCGCCGCCCGATGATACGGAGAAAAACGGTATCAAAACGAAGCAGAACAGAACAAGCAGCGACGCACTTATCAGCAAAAATCTTGCTATCATTCGCTTGCCTATTTTCCCGAAGGACACAACGTCGCCGACACTGTAGATTCCCCACAAAACCGAAAAGAATATCAGCGGTCCCGAAACAGCCGACAACAATCCCATAAATGTTCCCGAAATCGGCGCGATTATACTGTCGGACAAAAAAGTACACGTGCTCTCGGGGAACAGCGAGCACAAAAGCCCCGCCCCGACAGCAAGCGCTACTGAGGTCAGCAACCATATCACTGAGGAAACACGTTTTTTCTTTTCGGGAGTGAGCGTTATGATGTTACGACCGTTTTTGTAGCGATAGCTCGGAGCAAGCCCCATTGTCGACAGCATACCGCGAAGCACCTCGCTTGAATATTCGTCCTCGTCTGTACTTTCAATACCTGAGAACGGCTCAAAGCTCTCCCCTGCAATGCTTATCACCACGTGCGGGTTTGAAAAGCGTTTAACACAACGCAGCGTAAAATGCTCACTTTCACCGAAATGATCACGATAATTTAATAGTATCTCCTCAATCATCAACTTATGACGCAGGACATTTTTCTTCTCTATTGAAGCACCCGTCAAAAAGCTCTCAATCGCCGTGCTTGCCTCGTCGATATTTGTACCCGTCAGTTGATATGTTTTCGGATTACCCAATTTATTTTCCTCCGTTACTCGGTTATTCTTTTAATGAACTCCGCTGTCGTGTCCGTAAATTCGACCGTAATCTCAGCTTTGTCCGACACCAGAAATTCAGTCAAACCGTATTCGGTATTGTTATCAGCCCAATCGTAGGTGTACCCAAGACGAGTCCACGGGTAATATTCGTCATAGTACGAGGCGATGATATTACCGTCGAACCAATCCTTGAAATCCTCGTCAACGCTCTCTTCAAAAACGTTTGACATCTCACCCGATTCGGGGTCTGTCTGATAGGCAGGACGCATTACGTCATCGGGACTTACCCAAAAGCCCGTAACGGTGGTGTAATCGCAATCTGGAGGCAGTCCTATAAGCTGTTTCAGACGCATTTCCGGGCCCTTGCACTTTTTAATTTCAGACTTGTAAGACTCTATCTCTTTTTCAGTAAACATCCACACGGGACCCCACTCTACGGTTACGTTTTCTCCCTCCGGATAGCTGTCCGGGTAACTGTGCCACGTGCATAGCAAAACACGCCCGCTGTCATCCCACGTTGTCATTTTATCATCGGCGGTGAGGGACACGAGCGGGAGAACTTCGTCCTCGTCGGCAAACGCCGCATCGTGTACCGCCGACATATAAAGAGCGTTCATATCCTCGTCCCTGCCTTTGCAACCCGTAAGTGCAGTTAAGGTCACGGAAGAAACCGCTAAACTAAAACAAATTATCCTTATAATCCTTTTCATAAATTCACCTTTGTTATATCTTCAGGACGAGAACATTTTCCTTTCCGTCATACTTATGCGAAATTGATTTTGTAACGCCCCTCAAAGTTATTGCCGTGAGATCATCTTCATCATCGGGCAAGCCAAGCTTTTTGCCGCCGTAGCGGAAAATCATATCAACGGAGTCTTCCTTCTCGGAATACTCCACGTCCATATGGATTTCCCCGATATCCTTTTCGCAGACAAGCCGCTGCATGACAAGTTCCTCAAACACAAGCTGCGTTCTGTATATCCGCCTTTGCGGCATCATCTGCTTACGCCCGAACTCCTCAAGACTCGAATTTATTGCGGGAAAGTCGAAATCGGACTTGTTGATAACAAGGCTCAGCACCTTCAGCTGACGGATAAATCTGCGGGTTTTCTCATTTTTGGGATTCTCAAAAATTTGCTGCGGCGTGCCGTCCTCGTATATAATGCCCTCGTCCATATAGAACACTCTGTTCGATACGTTTTTTGCAAAACTCATCTCGTGAGTGACGATAAGCATTGTAAGTCCGCTGTCCGCAAGCCGCTTGATAACGGAGAGAACCTCACCGACCATGGTGGGATCGAGAGCGCTTGTCGGTTCATCAAAAAGCAGTATTTCCGGTTCCATCGTAAGTGCCCTCGCTATCGCTACACGCTGCTTTTGTCCGCCCGACAATTCATCAGGGTAGTTTTCCGCCTTTGACGCAAGACCAACGGTCTGCAGCAGCTCCATACCGCAGTCGTATGCTTCCTTTTTCGATTTTCGGAGCAAGTCCATAGGAGCACACATCAGATTTTCAATAATGCTCATATGCCCGAACAGATTAAAGCTTTGAAAGACCATGCCCATTTTCCGATGCAATCCCGGCAGATCGGCTTTTTTCGCGCATATATCCACGCCGTCCACCAGAATCTCGCCGGAGGTTGGGGTTTCCAGACGATTGATGCAGCGCAGCAGCGTGCTTTTTCCCGTGCCTGAGGGTCCGATGATCGAGATCACATCACCTTTTTTTATTTCGGCGTTAACATTCTTAAGCGGCGTAATATTCGGATATTCTTTCCTGAGATTACGTATCACTATCATCAATTTACCCTCCTTTTGTGCTTTTTCGGATCAAGCCGCACTTCAATTCTGCCAAGGAATAATGTAAGCAACCATGAGATCACGAAATAGATCACCGCTGTGACGATAAGAGGGAAAAACGCCTCATATGTTCGGCTGCGTATAATGTCGGACGCCTTTGTGAGATCCTGTATGGTGATATATCCAACGATAGACGTCATCTTCACAAGCGAGATGAATTCCCCCTTGATTACAGGCAGAAAATGCCTTGCCGCCTGCGGGAACACTACCTTGAAGAAGCTTTGTCTACTCGTATAACCAAGCGCCAGTGCCGCTTCGTTTTGTCCCTTGTCAACGGATTCTATGCCCATACGCATCATTTCGGACACGTAGGCTGAGAAATTCACTGCGAACCCGATAACAGCCACAACAACAGGCGATATATCGCTTTTTCCGAATACTACATAATAAAGGATCATCAAGAAAACCAGAATTGGAGTTCCCTGCATAATCCGGATATACACGGCGGCTATACCGCGGAGCGCCTTATTGCGACAGCGTCTGAGCATACACACTCCGAAACCAAGCACAGCTCCCGCCAGTCCTGAGCAAACCGAGATAAGCACCGTAAGTCCCAGTCCCGACAGCAGCATTTTCCAGCGGCTTTCTTTGATAAAGTTTTTATAAAAGCTATCTTTCAGATTTTCAAGAAATCCGGACTTTTCCCCTGCGGCGGCACTGTCCGCCACCATTACGACCACTCCGCCCTCATAATCGGCGTCCGAAAAATAAACGCTTTGGGCACGTTCCTCGGTGACGGTGATACAGCACGCCGCCAAATCTGCCTTTTCCGCAGTAATTGCAGGAATTACAGCCGCAAAATCCACATCGGACATTTCAAGCCCGTAGCCGTTTCTTTTGCAGAATTCGCACAGTATATCGACATCATAGCCGACCAGTTGCCCGTCCTTTACATATACGAACGGCGCCGAACCGCTGGTTCCCGTAAAGTGAAGAGTTCCGGACTGTCCTGTCGTATCGGGGTAGGTGATACTTTTGGCAGTATCGTCGTCGCCGAACCATCTGTCCTCAATTTCCTTTATTGTTCCGTCCTCACGTATTTCAGACAGAAACTTATTGAAGCTGTCACGCAATGCGGCGCCCTTTTCAGTTTTCGGGAACGCAAAGGCATAGCTCTCATGACTGATGTATTCGTCAAGGTAACGTATACCGCCCTGTTCACTGCATAGCATACGCGCAAGAGGTTCGTCAACGAGAAACGCCGATATTTTCCCCTGCTTCACTGCGACAGTCATATCCGCAAAGGATTCGTAATATTTCTTTTGTGCATTTTCTATGCATTCGTCCGTCATTACATCAAAGGTTGAGCCGGTCTGCACGCCTATGTCGCACCCGTTAAGCTGGGATATTTCATTTACACCCTCAGCATTGCCGATGTCGTTCGATGCCGAACAGCCGCATAAGGAAATCGCAATAAGAACCGACAGTGCCAAAAAGCACAAAATTCTCTTTATAGCTATTTTCATTCTCGGAGTTCCTCTTATATATTCTTCCTGATTTTTAAGATATTCTGCCCGTTCTTGTATTCGTACGAAATGTCGTCCATGGATTTTTTTACCATATAAATTCCCAAACCGCCTATTTCCCGTTCCTCGGCGGACAGCGTGATGTCGGGATCGGAATTTGCGAGCGGATCATAGGGTACACCGTTATCAATAAAGGTTATCACGACAGCAAGCGGGTTTTCTGTGACCTCAACACGCACGGTCGCCGCACCGACCTCGGGATTGTACGCATAATTTGCAATATTCCCGAACAGCTCATCTATCGCTATATCCACCTGCATCTGCGTTTTTACCGGACAGTCGAGCTGCTCCAGTTGCTCGTCCACAAATGCGGTCACGACAGCGACGTTGTCAATGGTCGCGTCAATGGTAAGCTCTTTCATTTCAAACCTCCATTCTCGCCTTGTACTCAAGGCACAGCATAGTGATATCGTCAAACTGGGGCGCTTCTCCCACAAAGCCGTCGATATCCTCTTTAATTTTCGGCAGCAGCTCGGTGGGTGAAAGATATGAATACCGTCCGAGCGTTTCGGTCAGTCTGTCCATTCCGTAAAGTTCGTTATTTGCGTTCGTAGCCTCGGTAACGCCGTCGGTATACTGGAATATTTTATCGCCGACCTCCAATTGCATTTCACCGCACTTATAGTGCATACCTTCCATGCCAGCAAGAACGAACCCCGCACGTATTTTATAAGGCTCAAATTTTCCGTCCTTCTTGCAGATGTATGGAATTTCATGCCCTGCGTTTACAAAACGAAAATTACCGTTTACAAGATCGAGAACTCCCTCGAACGCCGTAATGAACAGCCCTTCGCTGTTGGACTCGCACAGCAGATCATTCACCTCGGTAAACACCTCACCCAGATCCTTATCAGGCTGAGTGTGATCCTTTATCAGCGTTTTGCCTATTACCATAAACAGAGCTGCGGGAACACCCTTTCCCGACACGTCCGCCACAACTATCGCCAGATGACGCTCGTCTACCATAAAGAAATCGTAAAAATCACCGCCCACCTCTTTGGCGGGGTTCATGGTAGCGTAAATATCCAACTCGTTTCGCTCGGGAAATGCCGGAAATATGCGGGGGAGCATATCGGCCTGTATCTGCGTCGCCACATTAAGCTCCGCTCCGATACGTTCCTTTTCCGCCGTAACTGTGCGGATATTCAGGACATATTTTTCAATATCTCCCATCATTCGATTAAAATCGTGTGCCAACTCGCCGATCTCGTCCTTTGTACGTTCCTGTATAAAATTGCACATTTCCTTGAGTTTTTTATTGTCATTGTCTCCCAGGTGATCCTGCCCTGCAAACTCACCCACCAATTCCGAAATTTTTTCTATGGGCAAGGTGATCCTGCTTTCAACATACCAAAGTGCAAGTATCGTCACACCGAAAATAATATTAATAGCAATCCCGACTACCAGATATATATGATTTACAAGAGTAAGCCTTGGGATCTCACCGTTCATTGTCATTGATGTATATGTCGCTTGGAAAACAAACGCAATGAACACAACCGCCGTAATCAAGAATCCTACGGTGACCTTCGCCTTAATTGAAAACTTCGCCTTCTTTTTTACCGTCATATCTATATCCGACGTAAAAGGACGGCAGATATAAATAATAAGCATTAACATAAACACGATCATCATTGGCAGAGTAATATTCGGCTTCATTTCGTTGTCTACGAATTTTGAAAGGCAGAAATATCCGATACCGACAGCCGATATAACATAAGGCACGGCGGAGGATATTTTCAGAAAAATCTTCCGGATATGAGTTCTTTCCTTCTTTTTGGGAAAACAAGGAGTCACCTTCGAGTTGGCAAGTATTGACAGCAAAGGTACTCCAAGGATCATTGCAAAGTCAAAATTATTGAAAAACAGCAGCGGAGCATTTTCGCCCGAAGAACCAAAGCCCGCCGTTTCAAAAATAAGCATAAGCAGTATTGTCACAAGCAGCGAATTGATAAAAATGACAAAGATAAACTTAATTACGTCCTTCATACTGCTCAGATTTGGGGAATTTACCTTTCCCTTTGAATTAAACTCCGTATACCACATACGGTACGGCAGGTATGCAAACAGAAAATTCGCAATAAATCCCGTTACACATATAAAAAGATTGCTTCCGCCGAGTATATCGGAAATGAGATTTCCTATCGAAATGCCAAGTGCGGCGGGAAGCCCAAACAGTATCCCCAATACCGGAGGAACAACATTTGCGGGACGTATCTCGGTAACGCCGGGTACAAGCGAAAAAAGATATTTAAAAGGCATGGAAACCGAAAAAAATATCGCCGCACTGATAAACATTCTTCTTACAAACGTTAGTATTTCTTTCTTCATTTCCTTATCCTCACAATACTATTCTGAAATTGTTAAAACCAATGGTTTGTATATAGTCGTACTCTTTCGCAACGTTTTTTACAATCCCGATCCCAAGCAGATTAAAGGATTCCTCCTCTGCCGCCTCCAAGGCGGAGCCGGCAGTCTTGGCCGTCGGATCAAATTCGATAAAGTCGTCCCTTATTCGTATCACAATTTCACCGTCTGTCAGCCGTTCGATTTTCACGTCAACATTATATTTTCTGCTGTCGTTTTTTGACATCTGCATTGTGTTGACTACCATTTCTTCCATACATATAGAAATGTAATATGATATTTTCGGAGAAAAATCATACTCATCTCCGAGTTTCTCCACCTCGTTAAGAAGGCTGTGAACATACTCCTCTTCCAAAGGAATTATTTTAGTAAAAATGATCGTCGAAGAGTCCTCGTCGTGTTTTTCTTTGACTGCCGCTTTTTTGAACAGCAGCCAGAAAAACATGGTCGCAATGTCCGAAGCCACCAGCCCGAAATATACGGAATAAACGGAATAATTTATCAAACGGACAATAACGCTTATAAGCGCAATCGGAAAAACGCAGTTATTCATAATTATAATAAGCATGGAGAACATTACGTGCCCCGTACATCTGTAATATGCATTCAAAAACGCAATGACAGCGGCACTTACGCAATACACAGCCTGTATTCTCACGGAGGTGATAACCGTTTTGGCAAGTTCTCCCTCTCCCGCACCAAGAATTTCGCATATCTGAGGAGCAAACAATTCCAGAATGAACGTAAGGCATATTCCTATGAGGATAATGGTACGGATTGCGATTTGGGACGTTGTTTTAATATTTTCTTTCTCGCCCTCGCCAAAGTATATACCGAGCATTGGCTGGACAGCACCCGTAACGCCGTCAAACAGAGCGTATATAAATGTGATTATGTATTTTATGACAGCATATGACGCAACTCCGTCAACGCCGCCGCACTTTATAAGCGTTCGGTTTATAAATGACGTCAGCAATATCTGAAGCAAAAATATCATAGCCATAGGCGATCCGGGCGATACTATTGATTTCAGAAGCTTTAAAGAAATTTTTGTTTTTACGATTTTGAATACCGAGGATTTTCTCAGCAAAACCGTTCCCGCAGCAATTGCCGACAGCGTTTGTGCCAGAACGGACGCTGCGGCTATGCCGGACAAACCTATTTTTAATACCGCCGCAAAAAACACATCGCCAATAAGATTGATCGTTCCGGCGACAATTACGATAATCATTGAAACCTTCGGTTTGCTGTCGTTTCTGAGAAAGGTATTTAAAATCGGCGAAAAAACCATGGGAATAAATCCTATCAATATGGGACGAATATATCTTTCGGCGTTATCCTGCAAGGCAGGGTCGGTCGCTCCGCAAAGATACATTAGCTCTTTCGTGAATATATTCCCGAGGATCATGACTATCAAGGAAACAAAAAGTGCAAAAAAACAAGCGTTTGTGAAGATCTCGCCGCATATCTTTTTATTTCCTTTTCCGAGCTGCGTTGATATAAATATTGCCGCTCCCGTACCCAAAAGCGCGCTGAGAATATTTATCACAAGAATTAGGGGAAGTGCAATGCTCATTGCGGACAGAGCTTCTTTTCCGAGAAAATGTCCCACTATCGCCATATCCGTCAATGAAATAACCGCCAGCGATACCGATGAAATCATTGTTGGAAAAAGAAACCTGTAAAAGGTTTTCCTAACGATGTCACGGCGCAGAGTATCTTCATTCATCAGAAAGCAGATCCTTTCTTTGGTTCTAATTCACAAGGAGGGAGAGATTTCCTTAAGGTAACACCGCACAACTATTGTGTGCGGATAACGCAGAAAATTTTTCGTTAGATTGTATAGAAACGACGCAGGAATACTTGTGTCTTTCAAGGAGTTTCTGTGCAAGATAAGTCCGTCCTCATCAATAAGCGTTTTAAATTCCTCCGACGCCCCCAAAAGATGCATTCCGTCCGAAAGATGGTGAGTACACATTATTTCCGCAAGCATAAGCATCTCCAGAAAAACAAGATCGATCATTCGGTCGGTTAGACTGATAACATTTTTTCGGAAGAAGTTTATGGGCATTCCGTCGGCAAACAGAAAAATATGCTTTTTCTTTCCGTTTCCGATAAGCCCGTAAAGCGTATAATACTCCTGTTTTTCTTCGGTAATCAGCCTTATGCCGCTGATATTTTTCTTTCCCAGTGCAATCTCAATAAGCAGGATAAATTCATAATTTTTTGATGACGCACTGGCAAGATAAAGATTTTCTGCCTCTCCGTCCATAAACGCCCGAAGCATCTCTTCCGAAAAAATACTGCTGCCCACGCACCCAATAAGCACGGTATCCTTTCGGAACATATTCGGAGAAACATCTGAAAACACTTTGCACATATCTCTTTCAGCGGTTTTTCTTATCGTTTCATCGATGTCAAAAACCGAAATATTGCAGGAATAAGAACCGAGTGATTTAAAAACGCTTCTTCCAACGATTCCGTACCCTACTATAAGCACGTTCCCAAAATTGAGAAAGGTATTCGCAGAGTATAAGAAAAGGCTTAACTCTTCAACAATACGCTGGCCTATGAAAATTGATTCAAGGTTCATTTTGACCTTTGAACGGGCAACGCTTGCACATGGAAAGCCAAGCCCGTTTTTATTACTATGAGACAGCGTTCTGCGTGTTCCCGACGTCGTCTGTTCAACTACGCCCAATACACTGCCCTCAAGGCTCGGATATTTGCGGACAGCACGAACATACACAGGAAGAAAATAGCCGCCGTCCTCAATAACGATTATTTTTTTCCCGTTTTCGACCGCAGGAATTACAGCGTCCGACAGCACACGTTCTATCTGCTCCTCTACAAGCTCCTGAAACGAGCGATACGTTTTATATTCCGCAGCCCCGTCATAAATGACCGGAATAAAAAAGACCTTGCCGAAAACATTCTCCAGGAAGGTATTAAAGCGGTAAGAATTGTCAACATCGTGATTGATATGTAAAAGGACAATATCTTCGTGCTTTTTTAAATTCTGAGTATATTCCCGTAAAAGCGGCATATTGTTCATATCTGTCCTCCAATATAGAATTATTTGTTATGTTTATATTGCCACTCAGTACCGACAGTGCACACGGCAGAAACTCTTTACAGAACGCCTTTTTCAGAAATAGTTCGTTTTGTCTGAACTCAATTTTTACTCCGATTTTCCTTTTGATTTTGCACACTTCACGGTATACAGTGCAAAGCACGCCGCCGCAAAGCATATGCCTATTGGGTACGCTATCGCCGAGGATATTTTAAACCCCTCGTCCGCCATTAAAATGTAAGTGCAGGAAACCGCCGACATAAATGCCGCAGGCAGCGCGCACATCATCGAGTACCAACGTTTTTCCGCGTTGCGGACAAGGTACATTGCTGCTGCCCAGAGCGTTATCATCGCGAGCGTCTGATTACTCCACGAAAAATATCTCCATACAACGTCAAAATCAAGCTGAGTAAGCACCGCACCTACAACAAGCAGCGGTATCGTCACGGAAATACGTTTGGAAAGCTTTGACTGATCGATCCTGAACCAGTCGGCGATAGTGAGCCGTGCACTTCTGAATGCGGTATCGCCTGATGAAACGGGACAGACCACTACCCCGATTATCGCCATTGCACCGCCCGCTATTCCAAGCAGCGACACGGAAATATCATACACAACTCCCGATTGCCCCATCTCCGCAAGCGCATTCTGCAATCCGCCCGTTGCGCCGTAGAATGCCACTCCCGCCGCAGCCCACACAAGTGCGATAACGCTTTCGGAAATCATTGCTCCGTAAAAAACGCGTCTGCCGTGCTTTTCGGACTTTATGCACCGAGCCATCATCGGAGACTGCGTTGCATGAAATCCCGAAATAGCGCCGCATGCAACGGTTATGAACATAAACGGAAACACAGGCTTGTCACTGGGGTGGAGGTTTGCAAGCTGAAGCTCCGGAATATGATAACCGCCGACGCCAAGACCTATCATAATTCCCACAGCCATAACGATCAACACACCGCCGAATATCGGATAAAGCTTTCCTATCAGCTTATCGATCGGCAGAAGCGTGGCAAGAAAATAATAAACAAGTATCACCGCAACCCAGAAAAGCGTGTTCGCCCAATCCGGAGTAAGCCTTGCCAGAAGTGCGGCAGGACTTGTGGTAAACACCGCGCCCACCAGTATCAACAGTATCACGGAAAACACACGCATGATCTGTTTTGCGGCTTTTCCGAGATACTTTCCCACGATCTCCGAAACGGACACTCCGTTCATTCTCACCGAGATCATTCCGCTCATATAGTCGTGCACCGCCCCGCCGAGTATCGAGCCGAACACTATCCACAAAAAAACTACGGGACCGAATACCGCACCCATAAGCGCACCGAAAATAGGTCCGGTACCTGCGATATTCAGCAGCTGCACCAAAAAGACGCGCCAAGTTTTCATCGGGATATAGTCCACACCGTCGGGGTGCTCTATTGCAGGAGTAGGACGGTCATCGGGGCGGAAAACGTGCTCGACAAGCTTTCCATACAGAAAATATCCCGCCAAAAGAATTATTATAGCAACTATAAAGGTTATCATTTAATTACTACCCTCGCGCAGTTCAAATGCCGCACTGCTTTCCTGTATCAGAACGGACTTCAGATTAAGCTCTTTCTTCGCTGTATCGGCAATATCGTCAACGTCGCTTTTTTCCATATACACCAAGAAGTAAACAAGGGTGACGTTTTCAACGGATTTTCCGTTCTCGGTATATGCACCGTAGGTGGTATACTCGGTGTAGCCCAGACCTTTGTCGGTGATGATCTTGCGGATAGCTTTGCTGGCGTCCTCGGTCGGCACCTCTTGCTTATTCGTTTCGGCATCGTTCAAACCGAAAGATACCATATAATATTTTTCCGTGCCGCTTTCCGTTTCACTTTTCTGACACCCCGAAAACAGTACAACAAGTGCCAGCGTCGTCAGTATTATCGTCAGTGTTAAAAATATTTTTAATTTTTTCATTCCTTCGTCCTCGCATTCTGTTTTAATCAATAAGCTTACGCAGCTTTTTAAGCTCCGACATGAGGCTGCTTTACATAGCTGTATGAAATATCTGTCATACTCGCTATCTCTTTCAGAGCTGCGCTGTTTTATTTGTTCGTCAAACCAACCCATTATTACGTTTTTGCATTCTGTTCCGATCAATAAATTCAGGGCAATTCAAGAGAAGCAATGTTTTTTACTCTGTAATTGCTGACGCTGTAGGACAGCCCCGCCTCGTTCAGCGTGTTCAAAAAGGCGTTTATGTATCTGTCGGTCCTCGTTACCTGATTGAGCGTAATATAGAACATATTGCCTATCGCGTTTATTTCAACAAGCAGGTTGCCGAAGAGCACGGTGTTCATTGACCTTACGAACCTGTTCATCACGCCAAAATCGGTCTGACCCACATAGCTTACGTTATACGTATCCTTGCAGCCCTTGGTAAATATTCCTTCGCTGAGGCAGAATTTTCTCTTTTCCTCAACGGTTTTCAGCCGATCGACTTTTTCATAATACTCAAGCGTTTTTTTCATCTCAATGACCGAATTTTCCGGCTGGGACTGCAGCATTATCATTCCTCTTGTTATCGTTCCCAGCTTGTCGACCGGCATGTCGAGGTAACGCCGCTTGTAGCTGATATGCAGCGCCCTGCTTATCGAATGATATGCGTTGGGACAACCGACGGCGTCTCTGAAATTACAGGCGACACCTGCCGAGAAAACATTTTCCTCACCGGGAAGCAGCGGAGCAAGCGCCTTAAACATAAACACGGCAACGATCGCCGCAGGGCTCGCGTCATTTGAGTGAACATATTTCATAAGTTCTCTCTGCTTCATGCTTATGCAATAATATCCGTCACCCTTAGGATCGGGGTCTTTCACCGCATGTATGTAATCATCGGCAGGGAAATATCCCATTTCGGGCTTACTGTATAAGCTGAGATCGGATTCAGGCAGACTGTCTTTTGTCGGGAAATCAAATTCTCCCGGAAAAAACTCCGAAACGGCGGTATCGTCCTTCTCGACACCGATCTCCTCGCCGTGTGTTCTGATGAGATACTGATACAGCACGGACTTTATAAAAGGTATATATCCCGCCGCATCGGTGATGCTGTGGCTTACGTTGAAATAGATCGTATCATTGGCGTAGTCTACATAATTAAGATGGTAATTGACCTCCTTTGAACCGAGCGGCGCCGCCGGAATTTTTGTTTTCATGACTGCGACGGGAAGCTCGTTCGGTATAAAAGCATAGCTTCCGTTTACATTTTTTACGCGAACAGAAAAATAAGGATAGCGTTTTATCGCCTCGTTTACCGCCTCGTATAAAACTTCCCCGCTGATATCCTCGGTCAACTCCAAGACAAATCTTATGTTCGTGTTTGCCGGCGTGCTGTCTCTCCTTTCATAGAGCAAATAGGTATCGGGCTTCATTATTTCGGTAAGCTCCGTTTCACTAAGCTTCATATGCACCTCCATGTTTATTCAGTGTTATTCGTTATTCAATGGTGAGAATATCCACGAAGCCCGTCACCTCGAACACCTCGGAGATAACGTCGTTGACATTACGGATAACCATTTTCCCCTGCTTATTCATTACTTTCTGAGCCGCCAGCAATATACGAAGTCCCGCCGAGGAGAGATACTCCAGCTTTTCAAAGTCAAATATCAGCTCAGTGTTGTCCGCGATGCTCTGCTTCAATTCCGCTTCCAGCTGCGGTGCGGTTGTCGTGTCAAGTCTTCCCTCCAATGCGATGTTCAGAACTTTGCCCTCTGTGTTTTTAACGATATTCATATATTTTACCTCCATAAATTATTGACTGTCGGTTTTCCCACCGTGAGCGGAAAACCAATAAAAAAGCATACTAATATGTTATATTATAACATATTTTGACGTGATTCTCACCTGTCTTTTACGGAATAAAACATACACTTTACGAAGTCTGTACATCGATTTAGTGTGCAAAAGTTGACAAATGGACGCAAAAATGATAAAATAATAAAATATAAACAGCAAATATATAATAATGAAGTTGGTGGTGTTTTAATGCGGCTTAACATTGCCGTCTGTGATGACTGTGAAGAGGACAGCGCAGAGCTTTCGGAGCAGATCCTTGCCCTTTGCGAAGAAAAGGAAATCTCGGCACAGATTTACATATTCCGTTCTGGAGAGGAACTGCTCGCATCAAACGTTACACCGAGCCTGAACATCATTTTTATGGATATCTATATGGACGGTATAAGCGGAATTGAAACGGTGCGCAATCTCCCCATGAGCGACAATTGCCGTGTGGTATTCATCACCATCAGCACGGATCATGCGGTAGAAGCGTTCGGTCTTAATGCGGCACATTATCTTGTAAAGCCGGTGACAAGAGCTTCGGTTTCCGAGGCCCTGGAACGCTGTGTAAGGCAGATTTCGCGTGTTTCCGAAAGCGTTTTGGAAATAAGATCTGGAAATGTCACCGTCCCGATACCTACGGATAAGATAGTATATATAGAAGTTATGGACAAGTTCTGTGCAATTCACACGGACGACAACACGTTTAAGGTCTGGGTTTCGCTCGGAACACTTTACGATCAGCTTGACAATGGGCTATTTATGCGTGCCCAACAGAGCTATGTTGTCAATATGTCGGCGATAGAAAAATTCAGCTACGACAGTGTGACGATACGCGGCGGTAAAAAAATTGCTCTTTCAAGGAAGAACAGGGCTGAGCTTAAAGAGCAATATCAATTGTATCTTTTCAAGCTGGCAAGGGGGAGCGGAATATGACGACTTTTTTGTGGGTATTATGCGATGATCTTACAGCCTTTGTGCCGTTCGCCGTGCTGTGTTTCTTTCCGCTGAAGGAATATTTCAGATTCCCTGTGAAGAAGACTGTCCGGTTGACGGCACTTGTGATTTTTGCATCAAACGCCGCCGATGCGGGTACCCAAACATACATTTACTCCGTTATCGACAACCCCGACAAGCTTTATTCCGTCACTAACATAACGTTTCTTGCGCCGGTCATAGTGTGCTTTGTATGGTATATCTATGCGATAAAAACTATCTGGCAGCGTAAGGCGTTCATTTTTCTGTTTACACTGGTGGTGGCGATGTTCACAACTTCCATCGCCAACTATATTATTCAGTTTCTGCCCGATAACGAAGTACACTCGGTGACTTATTCTAACAGCCAAACCGTTATATTGAGTTTTATCATAGATGCAGTATGCGTGCCGCTGATGTATCTGTTTTCTAAAAAGCTGTATATGCCCGTGGATAAGTTTATCGGAAAGAAAGAATATTTATATATGGATATCCCGATGCTTATTCTGTTCGTGATCTATTACTTTATGTTTACCTTTATTTCCTTCAAAACCTTGAGCACTGATCCGAGTATGACAATGCTCTATTTCGGACTTCTAATAATGGTTTTCATACTATATGCGATCATTTTCAGAATGTGCCGTCTTTTCGGAGAGCGCCAGGCGGCAAACGAAAGGTATATCCAAACGCAATTTCAAATAGATATTCGTGACGAGCAGTACCGCCGCATTTCGGACAACATCGAGAATGTCCGCCGTCAGCGGCACGATCTGCGTATACATATGACGGCGCTGTACGGTTTTCTTACAAACGGTGAAACAAATAAAGCGATCGAATATCTCGATCAATATTTAGAAACCACTCAGACCCAAAAGCTCGTGAGATACAGCACAAACCACGTCGTAAACGTTTTGGTGAGTCATTATGCCGATATAGCAAAGAAACGGGAGACGGCGTTTTACGTGCACATACAGATACCCGACGATTTGCCGATACAGGATACCGATATTTCCGTAGTTATCGGCAATCTTCTCGAAAATGCTATCGACGCCGTCTGTGAACTCCCGCCGTCCGAGCGTTCTATCAAGGTGAATATGATCTACCGCGGAAATATGCTTGCTATTACCGTAGACAACACCTTTAACGGCGTTGTAAATCAGAAAGACGGCGTGTATCTTTCCACCAAAAGCGAGCACAGGGGAATGGGGCTTTCGAGTATCGCAGATATTGCCGGGAAATACGGGAGCGTCGAATTTCGCAACGATGATAAAATGTTCTATTCGGCTGTAATGCTTAAGGCTGATGACTGATCCTCTGCCAAGAAATTATTGAAAAAATTGTATAAAAACGCATACCCGGAAAGCTGAAGCGGCAAGGTGAGCATTTCAGTTTTATTATCAGTTTTCTATCTTATCTTGACACTGTATAATTCTAATAAAGCTATTTACTTTGGAGATGACTCGAGTAATGGAATACATAACCGAAGTTTTTAAACTCGATAAAAAGTTCCCGTTCACCGTTTTTAAAGGCAAGGGCTTTTCTGCCGAAGCTGTGAAAAGCGGCAGAGTATATATGCACAACCATTATTGTCTTGAAATCAATCTGGCGTTATCGTCGGGCGGAACATATTACATCGGCGACAGCTCATATCCGATAAATAAAAGCGATATTTTTGTTATTAATAATTACGAATACCATTACGCCGCCAATTTCTCGGACGATATGGAGCTTATGGTTATCATATTCGACCCTGAGCTTGTATGGCAGAATGAAGAAATGGATTATCTGTATATCAAGGCGTTTTACGAATGGAAGGACGGTTTCAAACACAGACTTGCCGGAGAAGCTGTTTCATCGGATATTTCCGATATCATATTTGAAATGGAACGAGAGTGGAATGAGAAATCCACGGGGTATAAGCTTGTAATAAAATCCCTGCTTTTGAAATTGCTCGCCTTGCTTTACAGGCGATTTGAGGAAACAAGCCGATATTCCGAAAAAATAATTCGTTTCCAGAATGAATATATACGCATAATTGACACTATAAACTATGTCGATCAAAATTTCAAGGAGCCTGTTACTCTGAAAAAGCTTGCCGCAATGGTCCATATGAACCCGAATTATTTTTCGACTTATTTCCGCAATGTTATGAACTGCTCGGTGTCTACTTACATTATACGAAGAAGATTGAAATATGCCTGTCTGCTGCTGGCTACTACGAAAGAAAGCATAATAGAGGTCGCGTCGGATTCGGGATTTGAAAATGTTCCGTATTTTAACCGTACATTTAAAAAACATATAGGAATGACTCCCGGTGAATACAGGAATTCCGCAAATACATAAAAATGCTGCCCGTTCGGATGGAACAGGCAGCATTTTTTATTCATTTATTCTGTAATAGCAGTACAGTATCCATGCGTGAGGGTGTGCGCAGTAAACAGGAATTGCGGCATAATCTATGGTCTGATCGGGCAACCCTTCCTCCGGAATCAGCGATGATTCCAGATTATCCGCAGCCGACCAGTATGATGACCAGTACTGCGGAAATTCCTCCGATAAATGCTGCAATGTCATGTTTTTAAGAAGCCGTACCGCCTCCTGCTTGTCAAACTGTGATACTCCGATTATTACGGGACCGTTCAACGCCCACCAGAATCCGCCGTTTTCTCGAGAACCCTTGTCAAAGCCGTCATCATCGAATTCGGGGGCTTCCTGTTCTCTTGCACCAAGCTTTTCACCGCTGTAAACCCGCTTTTTCAGTTCCTCATAAAGCAGACGCTTTCTTTCCTCGGAAAGCTCGTTTATCTGTAAAGTAAACCCCTGCGGCTCAAGAAACATATTATCATCGCCGTACGGTTTGTCGTTGAAATACATTCTTCTCGGAAAGCTTCGCTCGCTCATATCCGCAAGATATGCACGGAGAATATTATTTCGATAAAGAGTCATACTTTCGCAAAGACGGTCAAGCCTTTCGGAGTATTCAGCAGCGCTTTTAAGCTCAGGTATCAGTGTCTGGAATATGCTTATCACCATCGCTGAGTTCATATGTGATTCGCCTGTAAAGAAAATATTGTTATACGGCACTTTTTCAATGTAATATACAGCGTCATTCCAGTCGGAATTAAGAAGCTTCACAAGTCCGTGAACGCCAGTGCCTATGGTGTCACGCAGAAATATGAAGCATTTTTCCGTAAGCTCCGCAACAGTCATTTCTGTTTGTTTTTTTGCGGGATAGGGCTGTACCTTTTCGCCCATAAAAGCGTGATCCTTAGTTACACGAAGATATTCGGACAAAAGCAGGAAGAAATAAAGCTGCTGGTCGCTGGTGAAATAGCGGTCGTTGTCTGCATAGCCGTTTCCGTATTCGATAAGTCTTATTTCGCCGAAAGATGTGGTACGTTTAAGCAAATATCTCAGCACGCTTTTTGCAAGCTTGGGATTGTAATAAACAAGCGGAAGTGCATGCTGGAAGTTATCACGGGCGCTTGCGTGCTGTCCCCAATGATAGTCATAAATCGTTCCCTGAGGAATTTTGGTTTCGTTGTAATATTCGCTGTAAGTCGCCATCGCTTCAAGATTATAAACGTGCCATCTCAGCTCACGGCGAAGCGTTTCGTCCTTTTCGTTTTCAAAAGCAGGAATGATTTTCAGCCATTCCTCGGCAAAGGCACAAACAGGCTCGGTCACTGTTTTCACTGTGGAAAGCTCGGCGCATATGCCGTTCTGAGTTGACGAGCCGTATTCAAAGGAATAACCGATTATGATACCAAACGTTTTTTCTTCATTCGGCGCAAGAGTGAACGAAAGCTTTGCGCATATACCATTACTGCCGCCTGAAAATACTGTGTTTTCGGACAGAGATTTCATAAACAGCAGGGGCGGAAATGCGTCGTGCTTTGACATTGCCTCTCTGTCGGGAACGATTAGAGGGTCGTCGCTGTGTGCGGTTATGACTACTCTTGCAGAATTGTCCTCAGCATTCTCGGAATATTCGTTTGCGTATTTAAGAGGAAACCATTCCTTCGGCATAGTCTGAAACTGTATCGTTTCAAAATTTGCCCCCACAAATTCGCTGTATGTGCAGTTCACGCTTTTGCCGCCGTTATTCTTTACAGTAACAGTCATCAGAAATGCCGACGCACCGTTATAGGTCTCTGTTGACGGCTTCACGGAAAGATTTCTGTTTACCGAAACTCTGTTAATTTCGTAGGAATAGTTTGCAAATCCGCAGCCGAAAACCCTGCGGCATTTTTGGGAGTTTGCCGCAAGAGAATCCATGCCTGTAAGAGTGAATTTTTCACCGTCAACAGTAATTTCGGATAAATTCACTCCGCTGTTTTTCTTCTTGCCCTGATTTATCCTTGCCCACGAGCGCTCGCCGCTTATCAGTTCATATTCGCCGCTGATATGAGTAAATAATGTAAAACGGTAGTTGCCCAGAAGGAACCAAGGATCCTCGGGGAGTTTTACCTCCGTGCCGTTATCAAGCCTTGCGGAATAAGGTATACCTCCCGTATATTCAAAGCAAGGCAAGCCTGCTTTATCGCTGCTCCAATGACCTATATTAATCATTTTAACGCTCTCCTTATTTCTTCAATTTCACTTGCTGCCTGCTGCTGATTTCTGAACACGATTCCGTGAATGCCGAGAGTTTCGGCAGCAATTACGTTCCGATCAATATCATCTATGAAAATACATTCGTCTGCAGATAAACCGTACCTTTCAAGAATAAGTCTGAATATCCTATGGTCAGGCTTGATAAGACGCTCTTCATAGGACAGGATTTTTCCGTCAACAAGCTTTAAAAATTCAAGCTCGTCTGCACAGTCGTCACATATTTTCCCCGAAATATTTGAAAGGCAGAAAATCTTTAACCTGCTTTCTTTCAGCTTGCACACCCAGTCTACAGCATAGGGATAGGCCGTAATAAATCCACCCATATCATTGAAAACGCTTCTCAGCGGCTTTTCAATTCCGGGGTCGTTCTTTACAAAGCCGTTCATAATCTGAGAAAAATCCCAGACTCCCCTGTCAAGCTCTTTCCAGACGGGACTCAAAAAAGTGGCTTTTTCAAGGCGAGCAACAGTTTCCTCATCATATCCCTTTTGTATAAAAAAATCGTGATAATTTGATTTCACCAGAACATCGCCTATGTCAAGAATAATATTTTTTATCATTTTATCCTCCGATTTTTATTATCAGTCCAAACGCTTTGCCTTTATCAGTATAATGCATCAGGATATTCGGGTCAAGGCTTTCACGAATATGATAAGTATATTCACGTCCGAGCTGTTCATACTTTGACATTCCAAGAGTGTGATATGGAAGAAGATCAAGTTTTTTCACTCCGTGAAAAGCGGAATACTCCATTATGTCCGTTATTTCGTTATCGTTGAAGTCGGGAATAACGGGTACTCTCACAGTTACCTTTGCGGGTGCGTTCTTGCAGAGAAATTCAAAGGAATTAAGCGCCGTTTCGATATTTCCGCCTGTATATTCTCTGAACTTCCGGCTATCAAGAGTTTTAATATCAAACAGGAACATATCCGCATATTCAAGTGCAATTCTCACGTTTGAAACAGGCACATAGCCACAGGTTTCAACGGCTATGCTTATATGTTCGTTTTTGCATTTCTCAAGAAAAGACAGCATTTTTTCTATCTGCAAAAGCGCTTCTCCGCCCGATATAGTAACTCCTCCGCCGCTTGTTTCATAGTAATCCTTATCCCGTAAAACTATGTCAAAAAGCTCGTTGCTTGTTATCTTCTGACCCGAAACTTTCAGTGCGCCGCTGATGCATTTTTCCGAACAGCTTCCGCAGGAAATACACCTGCTTCTGTCGATAACGGATCTTCCGTCTGCAACGTGAACGGCGTTTTGACTGCAAGCCTCAGCGCATTTTCCGCAGCCGACGCACCGACTCGAAAAGAACATAATATGCTTTCCCACGGTATGCGATTCGGGATTTGCACACCACCTGCACCTTAACGGACAACCCTGAAAAAACACCGTTGTGCGTATTCCCGGACCGTCGTGTATTGCAAAGCGTTCAATTTCAAAAATATCGAGATCTGTTTCGTTCATATACGGGAATTCCTTTCATCATACAGCGTTCTGCTAAGAATTTCACGCTGGACTGTCGGGTCAAGGTTTACAAACACCGCCGAATATCCCGCAACTCTTACTATCAGATCGGGGTATTTTTCGGGATTTTCCATTGCGTCCTCCAGAGCGCCGCTGTCAACAACAGTGACCATAAGATGACAGCCGCCTTTTCTGAAATAGGTCTTGAAAAGCGCTTCGATAATGTTCCGATTTTTGTTGAACATTCCTGCTGAGAACTTGATGTTCTGCACAGAGCCTGCGTGATATTTCGGGTCAAATCTGCAAAGGGAATTAAGCATTGCAGTAGGACCGTTTTTGTCCGCTCCGCCCTGCGGGTTGTTTGCAGGATTCATATACATTCCCGAAAGTCTTCCGTCGGGGCTTGCGGCAGTTTTTATTCCCCATTCGGTGTTCAGCGAATTGTTGCTGATAACGATAAGGAAATACTGCATACCTTTTTCAATTCCTCGGCTTCTTATACCTTTGGAAACAAATTCGTATAAATCGTTTGCCGTTTCATCGGCAGTATCAAGATCGTTTCCGTATTTGTCGCAGTCAAGGCACATTTTTCTTATATCTTCATATCCCTCGAAATCAGCCTTTACAGCGGCGCAAAGCTTTGAAAGAGTTATTCTTTTATCCTCAAAGACAAGCTTTTTAACTGCATAAAGCGAGTCGGAAGTATTGATATTTCCGTAGGTTTCGCAGGTTCCGCCAAGATATTTTACTCCTCCGTCAAGCAGGGCTTTTCCTCTCTCGATACAGTCGTCCATGAGAATGCTCGTAAACAGGAATTTTACCTGTTCGTTCATTATTTCATATGAACTGTACTGAGCGTCAGCCGAAAGGTCCATATAATAATCAAGCAGTTCCTTATAGCCGCCGTAAAATTCATCAAAGGTCTTTATCTCGCTCATTTTCCGGGTCTTGATTTCGCCTGTTTTGTTCTGTCCGTCAACAGGGTCAATCCCGTCGTTCATATAGATAGTCAGCAGCTTCAGAAGATTGATACAGATATTAGGCGTTCCCGTGCTCTGTCCCCACAGAACAAATTCCGTACAGCCGAAGGGAACATATCTTTTGGCTGTTTCTTCATCAACTCTCATACCGTAGGAAACGGCAGGAACATTTACCTCGTCGTTATAAAGTGTGGGATAGGTCGCTCCTGCACCTAGGGCGTCAAGCGCCGCCTGCCATGTTTCCTCGGAGGTCTCGCTGTCAACTCTCAGCGTAAACTGCGGCTCAACATAACGGCAGTCCTTGCACACCTTCAGTGCAATACGCATGAATATATCGGCTTCCTTTGGGTGCTGTCTGCCTTTGCCGCCTACGATAATACGCCCGTTAACGGTGGTGCGTCGGTTTTCGATCATCGTCCAGAGAGAACGAATATAATCGTATGCTTCGTCCTCGGTTATTCTGCCGTTTTTTAAATCTGCCGCAAGATACGGACCGAGGAAATCATCAAGCCTTCCATAATTTATAACGCCTGCAAGAAGAGCGTAAAGCCAGAAAAGCTGCAATGCCTCATGAAAAGTTTCGGGCTTGTCGGTGCGTATCTTTCCGAGAACGTCCGACATACGGCGAAGCTCTTTTCTGCGCTTTTCCTCACCGTCGGGAAGCTCCGAAAGCCGCTTTTCAGCCTGCTCACGCAGATGATCTGCACTTGCCGTAAAAATATCAAGACATTCAAGGCTCGCTATGTAAAATTCATTGTCCGGGTCGGACTCCATTTTTTCGGATATAATCTTTTTCAGCCCCGAAATTCCGCTCGCAAGCAGCTTCGGATAATCCAGCATCATTCCCGATAATCTAGCCGTTGCAATGAGCGGATAATTAACGTCGATAAATCTTCCCACAGTAGTTTCGGTAAGAGTTCTGCGGCAGTATTCCGTTTTAAGATCGTTATCCAGCCAGTATCTGTAAAGTGCTTCAACACGCTCGTGATAATCTTCGCCAAGCCGGTCTATTTCTTTCTGAAAAGCTCTCAGCTTTGCAAATACACAGTAATGACCAACTCCGCCTACAGAAGTGACCGTGCCGAAACCGATAGGAAGAAAGTCAAGCCTGCCTGCGATAAGGTTGCTGTCCTCGATAGAACGGAACATCTGCGGATATATCACTTTAAGACACTCCACCTCACGTCTTTCCTTTGATGCGGACGCATATTTTTTGTGGGTATCAGTGTACTGCTCCATAATTTCCAGCTGACGAACAAGAGGCTTTTCGCACTTGATCTTTTTGCTCACCTCAACGTTCTGACCGCCCTCAACATCGAATTTCACCATAAGACCGCCTCCTGTCAGTGCTTCGCCCTTTCGGCAGCTCTCCAATCGTCCTGAAGTCCCGAAATCAAATCCACAAATCTCTTTGCAATAAGGTGAGGACGTGTTATCGCACTTCCGACAACTATCGCGTCTGCGCCTAAATAAAGGCATTTTACAGCGTCCTCCGGTGTGTAAATATGTCCCTCCATTATCATAAACGCCTTATCCCCGAAATCACGGCACATTCTTGCAAATTCTCTCAGGTCGGGAGATGTTATGTGCTTTGTTTCCTCGGTATATCCGTAAAGCGTGGGACCCACAATATCCGCTCCCATTTCAACAGCCCTTGCCGCTTCTTCGTAATTTGAAACATCGGCAAAGATAAGCGCGTCGGGTATCTCCTTTTTTACGATTGGAAGAAGTTCATATGCGGGATGTCCCTCGTGAGTAAGCTGGGAGGTGCAGTCAAGAGCGATTATCTCCGCTCCCGCTTCCCACACCTGCCTTGCGGCTTCAAGTGTAGGCGTTATAAAAACATCGGTATCGTCGTTCCATATTTTATAAAGACCTATCATCGGCAGATTCACATTTTCTTTGATAAGCTTTATCTGTTCGGGTGAATTTGCTCTTATGCCGACAGCTCCCGCCCACTGCGCAGACTGCGCCATTTTAAGCACAAAGTCCTCCGAATAACAGGGATCGTCGTGCTGCACCTGACAGGAAACTATAAGCCCGCCTCTGAGCATTTCAAGTATTTTGTTCTTTGCAAATTTTTTCATAGTTCATTACTCCTCATATACTTTCATTATTGCTTCGAGAACGTCCTCGGCATACCATGTGTATTCATCACGGTTATACAAACCGAAGGGTATCAGCTCGGCAGTTCTTTCATTGTTATCCCAGATAACGCACGGAATGTTCTGTTCTCCCGCTTTTCCGAGAAAATATGTTATCCACTTTGCAACCTCGCCTGTGTTGTATTTATCATCTACAAGCTTGAATTCAGCGCCGTATTCGGTTATCATAACAGGAACGCCCTTGCTTGTAATGTATTCGTCAATGAGATCAAAAACATAATCAACCGAACTGTTCTCTCTTCCGTCCCACTCGAATGTTTCATAGCTTTCCCCCGAATGATAACAGAAGCTGTAAGGGATATATGCATGAAGCGCAACGCCCACATATTTATCATCGATAAGCTCAAGTCCCGAAAGAGCGGACTCTGTAACCGCCTGTGCGTGAGTTGCGATCAGCAGAACACGTTCTGAATTATTTCCTCCCGAAGCTCTTACAGTGTCTACAAACACCTTGTTCAGACGGTTTACACAGTTACGCTCGTCATCGTTTCCGCCTGTCCATTCGTGAGGCTTTCCCTTTACTCTCGGCTCGTTCATGGACTCGAAAACAAGCTTATCGCCGTAATCCTTGAAACGCTCGGATATCTGCTGCCAGAGCGCTGTAAACTGCGGCTCCACCTCCGACATATGCTCGCTGTCGGGAATAAGCCAGGAATCGGGCTCGTGATGTATCTCAAGTATTACGTACATTCCGTCCGCAACTGCATAATCCACTACCTCATTTACTCTGTCCATAAAGTCGGCGTCAACCGTATAATCGGGCGCACCGCCCATATGATGTCCCCATGTTACGGGGATACGGATAATATCGAAACCGCCGTCCCGTATCATATCTATCATCTGCTGCGTAGTTGCAGGATTTCCCCATGCTGTTTCTCCCCCGCCTAATGAATCAAGAGAATTACCTAAATTCCAGCCTGTTTTCATCTGAGATATAAGCTCACTTGCGGTATAACCGTGCATAGTTCCTTTATCGATTGCAGATACCTGCGGCGAGTCGGAAATATCCGAACTGTTCTCACCGGACGTTTCATCTTTGGCACACGCTGTAAATGCGGTTAAAATCATTGTGTATGCCGATGCGATTGCTAACAATTTTTTGATTTTCATAATTATAATCCGCCTTTCTGCGAAAGGCACCAATGTGGTTATGAAAAAGGCGCTTTCGCTAAAAATGTATATATGATATAATGTAGTTGAGTGAAACGGTCAACTACAG
>JAETQO010000039.1 GCA_021770655.1 Ruminococcus sp.
TCGATAGGTACTTCAAGGAGTAACGACTCAGCCCGAAGACCTCGCTTGCATGATTTTCTCAATAGCATTAAACCGCACATAGGCTGTATGGTGCAGTTTAACAACATTATAATGAATATGACAAAATAAAAGGGACAGACGAAAAACGCTTTCGTCTGTCTCCATTTTATTGTATTAGTTTCCCAAAAGCAAAGCAACGACAATTTTCTTCGTCCTCTTGATCACATAAATTTTACATACCGTTAAACCCGCAGTCCGTCTTGTTATTCCACACACCGCACCGCCCTTGCCAACAATTCCTCATTCCTAATTGCCAAAGATTTCATCTATATTTTCATAAATAAACTCCTGCGCCTGTCTGGAATATATCACCGTGGTGTAAGGCCTGTTCAGAGCGGAAATGCGCTGAAGTTCTCTTATTCCCGCCTCTTCCGAAAGTATCGTCACCGATGTGACCGTGCGGCCGTTCTGCACTTCTTCGGTAAGATAATTTTCGTTTATCAGCCAGTCTTTAACAGCATTTTTCACAAGCGTCCTGTTAGCCGCTATCCCAAGCTGAGAAAGAATGTCGTCCGCAAGCTGAGTGAGGGTCATTTCCTCGTCCTTTCCCTCAAGCTCTCCGCGGCGCGAACGAATGATACTAAACAGCTCCGAACCCTCCGAACCGTTTCCGGACGCATATTCGCCGCTTTTCGCCGCAATATTCTTCGCCTCGGGGTGTTCGTCAACATACCGCTTTACCGCATTTATAAAGTATTTTCCGTACCTCTCCTGCTTGGCTTTTCCCACGCCCGAAACATTAAGCAGTTCAGCGTTTGTCACCGGCAGTTTAAGACACATATCCCTCAAAGTCTGATCCGTAAAAATTATGTATGCAGGCATATTTATGCTCTTTGCGATCTCCGACCTTACCGACCTGAGAATGTCGAAAAGCTCAGTATCAATGCTGTAAACCCCGTTTTTATCGGGCTTCGCAGACCTCGTGTCACGCTTATCGTCCGGAAGCTTCATTATCACCTTTTCATTTTTCATCAGCACATCGGCGGCTTTTCTTGTAAGCGACAAAGTCTGATAATCTCCCGTGACCAGATACCCCTGATCTTCCAGGTGATTTATTATCTGCCTTATCCTTACAAGCGTTTCACCTTTCATTATGCCGTATGTCGAAAGGGTTGAGAGCTGAAACTGGCGTATCTTATCATTGTCCTTTCCGACCAGTATCTGTGCCACTACGCCTCCGCCGAAACGGAGATTGCGCTTGTGAAGTCTGTAAACGCAGGAAAGTATCTTCTGCGCCTCCACCGTAACGTCAACGTCCTTGAAACTGCCCGCACAGTTTGAACAGTTTGAGCATTTCTTTTCCGCCCTTTCCCCGAAATATCGCAGAATATATTCTCTCAGACAATCGGAGGTCGTGCAGTAGCCCTGCATAAGCTTAAGCCTTTTCATATCCCGCTGTCTGAGCATTGCGGCAGTCTCGTCGTCTAACTCGGGATTATCGTTGGAATTTTCGATAAGGAAGATGTTTGTCCTCACGTCCTGTCCGCTGTATAAAAGCACGCACTTTGCCTCAGCACCGTCACGACCCGCTCTTCCGGCCTCCTGATAATAGCTTTCAATATTTTTCGGCATATTATAGTGGATAACATAGGAAACGTTGGACTTATCTATTCCCATGCCGAAAGCGTTCGTAGCCACAATGACCCGACATCGGTCGAAGATAAAATCGTCCTGATTCCTGCGGCGTTCCTCATCGGAAAGTCCTGCGTGATAACGTGTAGCGGAAAAGCCGTCGGCAATCAGCCTGTCGCAGACAGCTTCAACATTTTTTCTTGTGGAGCAATAAACAATACCGCTTTTATCCTTATTTTCCTCCACAAGTCTTTTTACCTCGCCGTACTTGTCCTTGGGGTGTATCACTCCGAAATAAAGGTTTTCCCTGTCAAAGCCCGTAGTAATGCAGTAAGGTTCGTGCAGACCGAGCATTTTTATTATGTCGTCTCTTACCTGCGCCGTAGCGGTCGCCGTAAAAGCGGAAACCACAGGGCGGTAAGGGAGCCTTTGCAGAAATTCCGGAATCTTCATATAGGACGGACGGAAATCCTGTCCCCACTGAGAAACGCAATGCGCCTCGTCCACAGCGAGCATAGAAATTTTGACCTTTGCCGCAAGTGAAATAAAGCTTGGCGTACAAAGTCTTTCCGGAGCGACATAGATGATCTTATATGCGCCGTTTTCGGCATTTTTCATAGCGGCGGCATACTGTGACGAAGAAAGCGAAGAATTAAGATAGGCGGCTCTCACTCCCGACTGGATAAGGGAATTGACCTGATCCTTCATGAGGGAAATAAGCGGAGAAACGACCACAGTTATCCCGTCAAAAAGCAGAGCAGGTATCTGATAGCACATAGATTTTCCAGCACCTGTAGGCATAACGCCGAGGACGTCAATACCCGAAAGAATATGGTCTATAATATCCTCCTGCCCGTTGCGGAAACACTTATGACCAAAAAAGTCATAAAGCACCTTATATTTTTCATCTTTGAACTTATCCGACCTATCCAACTCCTCCATCTCCTTTTTTAATTCGGGGTGCAAGGTACTTCAATGAGTAACAACTCAGCCCGAAGACCTCGCTTGCATGATCTTCTCCATAGCATTAAACCGCACATAGTCCGTTTGGGTGTTCTTCTTCAACTTTGTTATAATCGCTTTGTAGGGGACGATGAAAATTGTTGTTCGACTAGCTTACGACAATTTATCGTCCCACTTCGGACATTTTTATTTTGTAGCCCGAGGAGATGTTTCTCGGCAATGTACTTGCCCTTGCCAACAATTCCTAATTCCTCATTCCTAATTCCTAATTGACTTCATTCCTAATTGAAATCGAGAGTTCCTCCAACTGCTTTTCATCTACCGTGGACGGGCAGGCGCTCATAAGCTCGCTGGCGTTCTGTACCTTCGGGAACGCAACAACATCTCTCAGACTGTCCGCATTGCACATTATCATTGACAGCCTGTCAAGTCCGATTCCCATTCCACCGTGGGGCGGAGCGGCATAACGGTAAGCATCTACCAGAAATCCGAATTTCGCCTCTATCTCTTCGTCGCTCATGCCCAGCGCCTCGAACATTTTCTGCTGAAGCTCATAGTCGGTTATTCTCATTGAGCCGGAGGAAAGCTCCGTGCCGTTAAGCACAAGATCCCATGCTTTCGCTCTTACGTTCGCAGGATCGCTGTCAAGATAATCAAGACATTCCTCCATAGGCATCGTAAACGGGTGATGCGCCGCAACCCATGTCTGATTTTCGTCGTCGTACTCAAAGAACGGCATTTCGGTTATCCATACAAAATTGAACTGTCCTTCGGGAATTACGCCCAGTCTTTTTGCACAGATAAGTCTGAGTGCTCCGAGAGTAGGCAGAACAACTTTGTTTTTATCTGCGCATATCAGCACCAGATCGCCTTTTTCCGCGCCGACAGCGGAGCAGATTTTTTCAAGCTCTCCCTCTCCGAGGAATTTTTTAAAAGAGCAGTTCGGCTCGTCCGCCCAGCGTATATAAGCAAGCCCCTTTGCGCCGATACCCTTTGCGTGTTCGGTAAGCTTGTCTATTTCTTTTCTTGTATATGTCGCCGCACCGTTTTTAACGTTGACAGCTCTAACCGAGCCGCCCTCTTCTATAGCGGACTTAAACACCACGAAATCTATATCCTTTACCGTTTCCGTAATATCCTGTATTTCCATACCGAAACGAGTATCCGGCTTGTCCGAACCGAAACGGTTCATAGCGTCCGCAAAGGTAAGTCTTTCAAGGGGCAGTTTTATGTCTGTATTCAGGATTTCCTTGAAGAGACGTTTGATATAGCCCTCTATGCACTCCTGAATATCCTCAGCGTCCACAAAAGACATTTCAAGGTCTATCTGAGTGAACTCAGGCTGGCGGTCCGCTCTCAGGTCCTCGTCGCGGAAACATCTGGCAAGCTGGATATATCTGTCGTAACCTGAGATCATAAGCAGCTGCTTATATATCTGCGGAGACTGCGGCAGAGCGTAGAACTTTCCTGCGTGAACTCTTGACGGAACGAGATAATCTCTTGCTCCCTCAGGAGTAGATTTCATCATCATCGGAGTTTCTATTTCAAGGAATCCGTTTTCATAGAAATACTCTCTTGTGACCTGCGCAATTTTATGACGTGTGATGATATTCTTCTGGAGTGCAGGATTTCTCAGATCGAGGTAGCGGTATTTAAGCTTGAGTTCGTCGTTAACCTTGTCGGAGTTTGTGACCTCGAAAGGCGTTGTTTCGGCTCTTGAGAGTATTCTCAGGTCGGTAACGGCAATTTCGATCTTACCTGTTTTCAGCTTGTTGTTCACGCTTTCACGAGGGCGAACCTCGCCCTTTGCCATAAGAACGTATTCGCTTTTCACGTTCTGAGCTTTTTCAAAAACCGCCCTGTCGGTCTCGTCGTTAAAAGCGAGCTGAACAAGACCTGTTCTGTCACGGAGGTTGATAAAGATCAGGTTTCCCATATCCCTAACTCTGTCCGCAAATCCGCATACGACTACCTCACCGTTTTCAGGCACCTCAGCGCAATAATGTGTTCTTCTCAAATCTTTCATACTGTCAAGTTTCATTTTTTATTCCACCTTTTTTTTAATTCGTGTCGATAGGTACTTCAAGTAGTAACGACTCAGCCCGAAGACCTCGCTTGCATTAACTTCTCCATAGCATTAAACCGTTCTTTTTAATTCGTGTCGATAGGTACTTCAAGTAGTAACGACTCAGCCCGAAGATCTCGCTTGCATTAACTTCTCCATAGCATTAAACCGTTTTTTTAATTCGTGTCGATAGGTACTTCAAGTAGTAACGACTCAGCCCGAAGATCTCGCTTGCATTAACTTCTCCATAGCATTAAACCGTACATAGTCCGGCTGGTTGTTCTCCACAACATTGTTGTAACCATCTGCATAAATGTAGGGGACGATGCCCACATCGTCATGATTCGATTGTTCTTCTCTAACTTCGTTGTTACCGTTTTTGTTAAATGCAAAGAACGATGAAAATTGTCGTTCGATTATCTTACGACAATTTGACGCCTCAATTAAGGTAACACCGCACAACTACCGCCTAACGGCTTTGTGCGGTGTTGCCTTAAACCATAATCCGTTTGGCGGTTCTGCAACTTTGTTATAACCGTCATAGTAAATTTATCGTCCCGTCCGCCCCGAAATCAGTCTTGTTGTTCTTCGGCAATGTTCCACCCTTGTCAACAATGCCTCATTCCTCATTTCTCATTCGCAATGGGCAGGCTTTTCAGATATGCCAGCAGCTTCGGCTTTTTCGTATCCCAGAACAACAGGATTATTCCCGCTATGCACACGCACAGGCTCACCAATGCGCCCGTATTTTCCTTGAGCGAATACAATATAAGCGCAAGAAACAATGTTATAAGCGCCCATACCGCTCCGAAAACGTAGGTGTACAGCGGCTTTCTGAATTTTCCGTATACTCTTGTTCCGTTTTTGCTTTTTTCATAATGAGCATAAAAGCCGGTTTCCGAACCGTCGCGCTTTTTCGCCTGATGATAAAAAAGCTCAAAGCTGTCGGCGGTACGCCTGCCGTAATAAAGGCTTTCGGTTTTATGAGTTTTCATAAACTTTCCTGTGGAAAGCATGTTAAGCGTCGGACGGTACTCGGTCAACTCGCCGTCAAGCCTTCTCGCAAGCCTTTTAGGCGAAAGACTTGTTTCAAATTCATAAGTAACAGGGAAAATCAACAGCATTATTTATTGTCCTCTTTATCCTTTGGCTTGTCCGGATAGTCATTGGGGTCGAAAACCTTGTCGTTTATCTTTATCTGTCCGCCGGTATGCGTATTGCAGAGCATACCGTATATAGTGCCGCATTTTGTGCATCTGAACTGGTGGAACAGCTTTTCGGCGTACCATTTGTTATCCTTATCCATTATTTTATCCAGCGGGCAGGTCTGATAGACCATCTCCGCATCTCCTGCCAGCAGCATTCTCGCAAGAGAGCCTACGCAGAGCATATATTCCTCCGGAGTATGTATCTCTGTAAGCGGTATTTTTTCACATTGCTCACATCTCATTTTTAGTTCTCCTTTCCGAGAAAATTCTCAATATCTGCATCTATATCCTTGAACATTTCCGACATAAGCGCGTTTGAAAAGCTTTCCGCAAGACCGACGTCAAGCCTTATGTCAAGCTGTTCGCCGCTTCTCATGTTTTTCAGCCTTGCTTCGCCAGATTCGATCTCGTTATCACCCAGCACCATTACAAACTTTGCTCCGATCTTATCTGCGTATTTCATCTGCGCTTTAAGACCTCTTCCCACAAGGTCGTATTCCACCAGACAGCCCTCATCTCTGAGCTCTGTAGCTATGCCCATTGCCTTGCAGACAGCCGCCTCACCCATGGGAGCGATATAAAGGTCGCAGGTTTTCTGCTCCATAAATCCCGCACCCTGCTTTTCCATTGTAAGTATAAGTCTTTCAAGCCCCATACCAAAGCCGAGAGCAGGAGTTTTCTGTCCGCCGAGCTGTTCGATAAGTCCGTCGTATCGGCCTCCGCCGCAGACCGTGCCCTGAGCGCCGATGTCGGTAGTGATGAACTCAAAAACGGTTCTTGTATAGTAGTCAAGACCTCTTACGATACGCGGGTTGATGTCAAACTCAATTCCCATGACCGAGAGATATTCCTGCAGCTTTTCAAAATGCTCTTTGCAATCATCGCAGAGGTAGTCGAGAATAACGGGAGCGTCCTTGGCTATATCCTGGCATATAGGCGATTTACAGTCAAGTATCCTCATCGGATTTCTTTCAAGCCTGCCTTGACAGGTCTCGCAAAGCTCATTCTTTCTTGCTGAGAAATATTCTTTCAGCGCCTTATGATACTCTGCACGGCAGGTCGGACAACCGATAGAATTGATGTTGAGCCTTATATTTTTCAGCCCTACTCTGTCAAGCACGCATTTTGCAAGAGAGATGACCTCGGCGTCGGCTCTCGGACTTTCCGTTCCGACCATTTCGCAGCCGAACTGATGAAATTCTCTGAGTCTGCCTGCCTGCGGTTTTTCGTGTCTGAAGCAGGAAAGAATATAGTAAGTTTTCTGAGGAAAGCCCTCGTTCATTATGCCGTTTTCAAGCATAGCCCTCATAGTACCCGCCGTACCCTCCGGGCGGAGCGTAAATTTCGAGTCGCCTGCGGCTGTCACAGTATACATTTCCTTCTGCACCACGTCGGTAGTTTCACCCACCGACCGAACAAACAGTCCCGTATCCTCAAAGGTAGGGATCCTTATTTCTTTAAAACCGTGAAGTTCTGCCGTTTCCGAAACAAGCTTTTCAACGGTATGCCACTTATAGGACTGCGACGGAACTACGTCCATTGTACCCTTTGGTCTTTGTGTTATCAATGCCAATTATATCATATCCTTTCAATGAAACAAACTATCTGATTCTCTATGACAGCCTGTCCCTAAATCTCAAAATCGTCCATAAGACCATTGTTTATATAATAACCGAATTTCATACATTCGTCAAGTGCTGTTTTTCTTCCTTTTTCGGTCATGAACCAATTATCACGGCGCGTCGAACCGTCGTTTGCGGGGCATGGAATAAATTCGTACCGTGGCAAAAGCTTTTTTGCAGTCTGCAAAGCTCTCCGCATATGATAAGCGGTAGTAACGAGGATTATTTTTCTGCATTCCGGCAAATTCTTTTTTATAATATTTGAAGAGCAGGAAAAGTTCTGAACTGTGGCAAGTGAGGTTTCCTCAATAAGTATCCTGTCCGACGGTATCCCCAGTTCTTTTGCGGCGGCAAGCATCGATTCAAACTCAGGCATAAAGCCGTACTTAGTCTGCTGAGCTTTCCCCCCGCAGAAAAGGAGCATATCCGCTTTATTATATCCAAAAAGCTTTGCGGCGAGCGGCACTCTGTACTCGCAGGCTTTTCTGCTGCCAAGAACCATTATCAGATCGCCCTTTTCACCGCTGTAAGAAAGCCCCTTAAACAGCAATCTGTCCACCGTTTCCCTATCAAGCATTTCCTCTCTCAATCCACCAACAACCACTGTTTCCTCCTTTTTTTTAATTCGGGGTGCAAGGTACTTCAAGGATTTACGACTCCGCCCGAAGACCTCGCTTGCATTAACTTCTCCATAGCATTAAACCGTTCTTTTTAATTTGGGTCGCAAGGTACTTCAAGGATTTACGACTCCGCCCGAAGACCTCGCTTGTGTGGCCTTTTCCATAGCATTAAACCACACAAGGTGCGTTTGGCGGTTCTTCCGCAACGTTGCTGTAACTTTTTTAATTGGATCGGTGTGGGAATCGTTCCTTACAATTCATTTGAGCCTTGAAACAACGTAGTGGAAGAACAACCAAACGGACTATGTGCGGTTTAATGCTATGGAGAAGTTAATGCAAGCAAGGTCTTCGGGCGGAGTCGTAAATCCTTGAAGTACCTTGCACCCCGAATTAAAAAAAGAAAAAGAAGCCGATCCCAACTAAGGGACGACTTCTACCGTGATACCACCCTAATTACCCCGGCGTACAGCAAGGGTCACTCTATGCCTTAACGCGGCGAACGTCCACCCTTTTTCAGGCAGAAACTCCGAGGTGTCCTTCCCTTCGCATTTCCGCAAGCCCTTTCACCGACGGCTCTCGCTGAAGCTTCAACACGAGGTACTCTCCTCTTCACAGTTTTGTAATTTATATTGATCGTCCCGGCTCAGAACAAGCTTCCCTTCGGACTTTCTGCGGTTTGACCGCCGATCGTCTATACAGCCGTAGGATTTACTATGTCTCTCCAATCAAGGTCACCACGCTCAAGCGAATGTATAAGAGCCTCGGCTGTAGCTATGTTGGTCGCAACGGGTATATTGTGCACGTCGCACAGCCTGAGCAGATTCATATCGTTAGGCTCATGCGGCTTTACGGAGATAGGATCTCTGAAAAACAAAAGCAAATCGATTTCATTGCAGGCTATCCTCGCCGCGATCTGCTGGTCGCCGCCCTGTGAACCGCTGAGATAACGCTGAACGTTAAGTCCGGTCGCCTCAGCAACCATTTTACCTGTCGTGCCGGTGGCACAAAGATTATTCTTGCTGAGAACTCCGCAATATGCAATGCAGAACTGAACCATAAGCTCCTTTTTGGTGTCGTGAGCAATAAGTGCTATATTCAAAGAAAATCCCCCCATACATTATAAAATCATTGTTATATCCGATAAAAAATCAAACTTCTGAAAAGAATTTCTGCCGCAGTATGCAGACAGAATATGCGGGATTGACCGTCGCTTATTATCATACCTTGATCGAAAGCGGAATATGCTCGCCCTTTATTCTTCTTGAGATCGCCGAAAATGCTAAGAATCCCATAGAGCTAGACGAAAGCGGCGCGCCCTTGCCTGTTGCAAGCGGAATCGCACTATCCTCAGGGATAACGCCGAGGAGCTGTACTCCTACCGTATCGATGATAGCGTCAAGGTCGTCCATTTCCTCAAACTCAAAAATTCTCTTATTAGCCTTATTGATAACAAGTCTCTGCTTCTGGTTGCCTCTCTTATAGAACTCGTCCGACATCATGCGGGCGTCTCTTACGCAGACAGGATCCGGAGTTGTAACGATAAGAATAAGATCCGAATTGGTAACAATATCAAATACAGAACCGTTTATACCTGCAGAGGTATCGATTATTATGTATTCAAAATATTTTCTCATTTCCTGAGTGATCTTCTCAATATCCTCCGCCTTGAGCTGAACAAAGGGATCCGACGGAGCGCAAAGAACGCTGAGGTTTGAAGCAAGCTTTACCGTCGTTGTTGCCTTATACACATCGCAGGTTCCCTCAAGCACGTCGCCCAGATCGTATGTGATATTTCCCTGCATACCAAGCATGATATCCATACATCTCAGACCGAAGTCAAGCTCGATAATAAGGGTTCTGTTGCCCTGCTTGGCGAGAGCGTAACCGAGACAGGCGCTGATAGAGGATTTACCGGTTCCGCCTTTTCCCGAAGTAACTGCAATAATTTTTGACATAAAACTCATTGCTCCTTTCATATATCAATTCCGCGGAGCAATCCGCAGAACGCATTATCAGTTTTACAGCCGCGCCGCCGCTCTTTTTTCAGCCGTTTCATACGGCTTTGGAGCGCAGAGAACAAAAGCCTCCGCCGACAGCGGAGCGTTACCTAATTATTATTTTACCACATATTTTGAAATTGTCAAAGAAAAATGTACAAAGGAAAATCAAAATCGTTAATTCACATTAATATGCTCTTTTACTTTTAGCTATTTTGCACAACAGAGTATTATCAAAAATCAAATAACATGAATGTACAAAACAAATCTGTACTAAGCAGAAAAATATCTTTAAGCCAAAATTAGTTTTCACAATCAAATATTTAAACCAAGGCTAATAACATTTTGAGTACAGAATACAGAAGTTTAAGTTGTCTTTCCCCCGCCGTACGGTGGGGGAAAGACAACAAATATATGGATCAAAATAAATTTCGTAATATATTTTGAAAACTGATTCACGTTTCTCTTTGAAAAACGTAGCACAATATCATTGCCGCACATCTGCACGACAATGGTTGTGCTGTGTTTTTATAACATTATAATACAGTATACAGTAAAATTATTAATGCTGTAAAAATTATTTTTGAAAATTATTTTACCTTAGAGAAAAAATATTCATACAAGCTGTAATAAACGGCAGGGACATACATATAAATGTACAAACCCTGAAACGAAAGAGAGGATAAAATATGTTCATCAAGACGATCAAACTTAAAAAGCCAAACATTCTTGCGGCGGCGATACTTGTCGTAGCCGTAGCAGCGCTGGTACTTATTATACTCACGGCGTGGAAATTTGCATCTCCGGCGGTATACGAAATGAAAACCGAGACGCAGAGGCAGGAATTTCTCAGCGAAATGGGCTGGGAGGTATCCGACGAATACGACGAATGCAAGGCGATAGTAATACCGGAAAAGTTCAATGATGTATACACACGTTACAACAAGCTCCAGAAACAGCAAGGATTTGATCTGTCAAAATTCAAGGGAAAAACGGCGGAGATATACACATACAATGTAAAAAACTACAAGGATCACGACAAAGACGGCGAAGTCAAAGCAAACCTTATCATCTACGAGGGACAGCTTATCGGCGGCGACGTTTGCTCAACCGAATTAGACGGATTTATGCAGGGACTGAAAAACGGTACGATGTAGTTTTTTTAATTCGGGGTGCAAGGTACTTCTGGGAATGACTTTTCCCGCCCGAAGACCTCGCTTGCATTAACTTCTCCATAGCATTAAACCATACAAGGTGCGTTTGGGTGTTCTTATTATATCTTGGTGTGAATTTATTTATATTTTAATGCGATAGAAGAACAACCGAACGTACTGCGGGGCATTTGATTTACTAACGTTGCTGAGAACCACCAAACGGACTATGTATGGTTTAGTTTTTCAGCAAAGTTGCAGAAGAACAACCAGACGGACTATGTGCGGTTTAGTTTTTCAACAAAGTTGCAGAAGAACAACCAAACACACTCTGTACGGTTTAGTTTTTCAACAATGTGCAGAAGAACAACCAAACGCACCTTGTACGGTTTAATGCTATGGAGAAGTTAATGCAAGCGAGGTCTTCGGGCTGAGTCGTAAATCCTTGAAGTACCTATCGACCCGAATTAAGAAAAAAAATTAGCGGCGATAAGGGATTCTATTATGGGGATTATGAGGCAAATGAAGTAAATTATTACGGCAGGGTTTGTGAAAACGGTCTTTTTGCTCTGCGCGGAAGTGAGGGCACAGCCCTGCTTGGAAAGATAAAGCCTTTTATAATTCGTAAACAATACCAGAAATCCCAGCAGACCGATAAATATTTCCACCATGCTCAGCACGGTTTCGTATCCGGAAATTCCCATTGCTGTGGCAAGCGTTGAAAAATTCGCCGTGAGATTGTTCAGACAATGTATTATCACCGTCGGCAGTATCGAACCGCATTTTACTGCGATCACAGCATAGACCAGACCTGTTGCAAAAGCCGACGCCGCCTGCGGAATGTTTCCGTGCATAAGCCCGAATGCAAGCGCTGAAAACAGCACCGCCGCACCCTGTCCGTAAGGCGCAAGGGCGCTTAAAATTATGCCGCGGTAAATAAATTCCTCGATAAACGGCGCTATTATCACAACATATAACAACTGCATAATGACTGCGGCTGTCGAGGGCTGTTTAATAGAAAAATCGCTTGTGGGAACAGAAACTCCGTTTGCGCCCAGAATTCCCGTAAGAATGAGCATAAACTGAGTAAGCAGTATGTTTATCACAAAGCAGGCAGGAAACCATTTCAACCCTAATGCGCCTTTTTTCACTCCCGGCGAGAGATAAGCTTTTATCCTGCCGCGGAACAAAAGACTGTAGACAATGAAAATCAGAACAAAGCTGCATAGAGTTATGAACAGATTTGCGGTCATGTTAAATACCGTGGAGCTTACAAATTCACGCTGTTGCCTAAGATAGCTTATGACCTTTCCGTAGCTGAACGTGAATTTTCCGGAATGGTAAAAATATGCGCCGTAAAAAAACACATATGAAAATATCCTGTTAAGCAGATTATACAATATTAAAAGAACAGAAAGCTTTACACAGTCTGTGAAAAGCCTTTTTTTCTCGTACATCGCCTCGGCGGAAAGCCGATCGGCATTAATGATAGGTTCTGTATTATTCAAAATTACACCTCGCGAAAAATAAATACCCATATATTTATAGGCAACACCGTACAACTATTGTGTGCGGATAACGCAGAAAATTTTTCGTTAGATTGTATAGAAACGACGCAGGAATACTTGTGTCTTTCAAGGAGTTTCTGTGCAAGATAACGGAAAATTGTAAATAAAATCATAATATTCTGTTTCAACTCTTGCATTTTATCAAACGTGTTGTATAATATATTTAGCACTCGAGCAAAGAGAGTGCTAAATATATGTAATAAAAGGAAAGGTCGATGTTTTATGCAGACAAAAGAGTTTAAAGCGGAATCAAAAAGACTGCTGGACATGATGATTAATTCAATCTATACTCATAAAGAAATTTTCCTCAGAGAGATCATCTCTAATGCAAGCGACGCAATTGACAAGCTGTATTTCAAATCTTTGACGGACAGCTCAGTGGGGCTTAACAAAGGCGATTTTGCGATCAATCTCGCTATCGACAAGGAAAACAGAACTCTCACCATTTCCGATAACGGTATCGGCATGACCGAGGAGGAGCTTGAAAACAATCTCGGCACGATTGCAAATTCCGGTTCATTTGCTTTTAAGAAAGACAATGAGCTGGGCGACGATGTAGATATTATCGGTCAATTCGGCGTCGGCTTCTATTCCACATTCATGGTCGCAAAGGAAGTTACAGTTATAACAAAGGCTTACAGCAGTGACAAGGCTTACAAGTGGCAGTCGGACGGCGTTGAGGGCTACACGATCGAAGAATGCGAAAAGCCGGACGGCGTAGGCACTACCATTACGCTGAAGCTCAAGGACGATACCGAGGACGAGAAGTATTCTACTTATCTTGAGCAGTATCAGATACAGGCTCTGGTAAAGAAATATTCCGACTACATTCGTTTCCCTATCAAGATGGAAGTTGAGCATACGCACTACAAAGAAGAGGGCGAAGAGCCTGAGATACACAAGGAGATCGAGACTCTTAACAGCATGACTCCTATCTGGAAGAAAAACAAGAACGAGCTTACGGACGATGATTACAACAATTTCTACATGGAAAAATTCAACGACTATGAGCCGCCTGTTACTCACATTCACGCAAAGAACGAGGGCGTTGCGACATACGACGCTTTGCTGTACATTCCTGCCCGTGCGCCTTTTGACTACTATTCAAAGGATTTTGAAAAGGGTTTACAGCTTTACTCCAGCGGAGTAATGATAATGGAGAAATGCTCCGATCTTCTGCCGGACTGGTTCAGCTTTGTAAAGGGCGTTGTTGATTCGGAAGATCTGTCGCTGAACATTTCCCGTGAGCTTTTACAGCAGGACAGGCAGTTGAAGATAATTGCCAAGAATCTTGAAAAGTCCATTAAGAACGAGCTTTTAAAGATGCTGAAAAACGATCGTGAGAAGTACGAGAAGTTCTACGGCGTATTCGGCTTACAGTTCAAGTTCGGTATTTATCAGTCCTACGGTGCGGCTAACGACACGCTGAAAGACCTGCTGATGTTCCCGTCGTCATTCGAGGGAAAGAACGTTACTCTTGCAGAATACGTTTCAAGAATGAAAGAGGATCAGAAGGAGATATACTATGCTTGCGGAGAGACCAAGGAAAGAATTGAAATGCTCCCGCAGCTTGAAAAGATCAAGGACAAGGGATACGAAGTTCTGTACTTCACCCAGGACGTTGACGAATTTGCGATCAAGGTAATGATAAACTATGAGGGCAAGCAGTTCAAGTCTATAAGCGACGCCGATCTCGACCTTGACACTGAGGAAGAAAAGGAAGAGGCTAAGAAGCTCGACGAAGAGAACAAGGATATGTTTACCTTTATGCAGGAGGCTATTTCCGACAAGGTAAAGACAGTTCGTCTTTCCAAGAAGCTGAAATCTCACCCTGTTTGTCTGTCCTCGGACGGAAGCATAACCATTGAGATGGAGAAGGTTCTGAACGCTATGCCGCAGAACGAGGGCAACAAGGTCAAGGCTGAGAAGGCATTGGAAATCAATCCTAATCACCCTATCTTTGAAAAGCTTAAGACTCTTTATGCCGACGATCAGGACAAGCTGAAGGACTACACAAAACTGCTTTACGATCAGGCTTTGCTTATTGAGGGTATGTCCATTGACAATCCTGTTGAATTTGCAAATCTTGTTTGCGATCTTATGATTTCTTAATTCGGGTCGATAGGTACTTCAAGGAGTGACTACTCAGCCCGAAGACCTCGCTTGCAGGGTTTTCTCAATAGCATTAAACCTCTCTTTTTAATTCGGGTCGATAGGTACTTCAAGGATTCACGACTCAGCCCGAAGACCTCGCTTGTGTGGTTTTCTCAATAGCATTAAACCTCTCTTTTTAATTCGGGTCGATAGGTACTTCAATGATTCACGACTCAGCCCGAAGACCTCGCTTGTGTGGTCTTTTCAATAGCATTAAACCATACAAAGTGTTTTGAGGTGTTCTTCTCTTAAGTTGACAGGTCAAAAATTAACACACTGTACTTTCTTTTCACATTTTTCATAGTATTCTTTATACATCTGCTGTTTGTTATAGAATCTTGTATTACCCATTATTTTTTCAAATAATACTCGGCAAGTCCTTCTGTTAGACACCATGTTTCAAAAGTTTTGAACACATTTTCATCGGTAAGGACTCCAAACAACAGATAAATAATAAATTCGTGTCCGATAAAATAAAATGCAACAAGATAATATCTTTCAATACCAAACACATCTTGGATCTTTAGAAATCGGCAGGCTTTGAGCATATTTTGCTCTCAGCCTGTCGATTTTTTATAAAGGCAACACCGCACAACTACCGCCTAAAAACTTTCACTTCAAATGATTTGTATGATAAAACCGAATTTAGGATATTGCACAAGCAGGGATTTGTGTAAAAACAACATAACCGAAAAGGTAAATTCGGTATATCCTACAAAATAAAATATTTTTCATGAAAAGTGTGTACAAATTTACTTCAGTTTGTATCTTAATATATAAAGGAACAAAATTTTGTGAAAAACAGCTTCTGTCGTAATGACTGTCTGTCTTATGATATGTTTTTTGACAGATCGCCTCGACGAATACAATTTATAAAATAAACAACTGCAAGAATGCAAAAGGGAGAATTATTATGGAATTTGCGGCACATATAAGAGAATATGACGATAAAGTCCAGACTGTTGAGGAGCATAACCAAAACGTCGCCGAGCTGTCGGAAGAATATGCAAAAAGCATTTCAATGCCCGCAACAGCTTACCTTATGGGCAAATGTCACGACCTCGGCAAGCTTACCGCCGACTTCAACGGCTATATCTGCGGCAAAAATAAATTCCGCCGAGGCGACCTCGACCACAGCTTTGCAGGTGCGAAATATATCTTCGAGCTTGCAGAAAAATTCAACATCGGTCATAACAAAAGCGTGTATGAAGTTTCCCGTTTTATCGCCCGTACAATCATCTCCCATCACGGACTTCACGACTGGGTGAGAGAGGACGGCTCAAGCTATTTCTCCGACAGACTTTCCAACAGCGAAAGATACAATGAAATATCCCGTAATACCGAATATCTCTGCGGCGATACGGAGCTTTACCGCCTTCTGAAATCCGCCGCAGAAGAATACGGTAAAATAAGAAAAACCGTACAAAGCTTAAGCCCTAATGCAGAAATTTTCGCCTTTTACCTTGGTATGCTCGAACGTTTTATGCAGTCCGTCCTTATTGACGCCGACCGCACCGATACCGCCGATTTTATGTCGGACTGTAAAACCGAAAAGCAGTTTAACACCTCTCATCTGTGGAACACAATGTCCGACCGCATGAACGCCAAGCTTGAAAGCTTCGGAAACAAAACCGACCGCATCTCTCTTCAGCGCAAAAGCATATCCGACCGCTGTGCCCGATTCGCAAACCATAAAGTAGGCGTATGCAGGCTGATCGTTCCCACAGGCGGCGGAAAAACCCTTTCATCACTGCGTTTCGCAATCGACTACTGCAAGAACAACGACATGGATAAAATAATCTACATCGCCCCGTTTATGTCCATACTTGAACAGAACAGCGACGAAATATGCGTCATAGCAGGCAAAGAAAATTTTCTTGAGCACTATTCCGACTTTGCTCAGAAACTCGATGATAAAGAAGAACTTGCCGAGTACGAACTGAGAACAGAAAAATGGGATTCTCCCGTCATCGCCACCACAATGGTGCAGTTTTTCAACACTCTTTTCTCAGGGCAAAGCGCCTCCGTCCGCAGAATGCACCGCCTGAGCCGAGCCGTCATCATAATCGACGAAGTCCAGTCCATACCTCTTAAATGCGTGCATCTCTTCAACCTCGCAGTAAACTTTCTCTCCCACATCTGCGGCAGTGCGGTCGTGCTTTGCTCCGCTACCCAGCCTATGTTTGAAAAAACCGACTACCCTATTATCCTTGACGAGCAGTCCAGTATGACAGGAGATTATTCCCGTGACTTCGAGGTTTTCAAACGTACCGAGATTATCCCACAGTTAAAAAAGGAAGGCTATACATACAGTACTGCGGCGGACTTCTGCTATGAAAAATATCTTGAAAACGGAAATCTCCTCGCCGTAGTGAACACCAAGGAATCCGCCTCGGAGATCTACATCGCAATAAAAGAGAAAAACGATTTGTCCCCCGACAGTGAAAAAGCAAACGTCGTGCATCTCAGTACCAATATGTGTCCCCAGCACCGCAGAAAAGCTATTTCCGAAATGCGCGCTATGCTCAGCAACGGACAAAAGGTTATCTGCGTGACCACTCAGCTTATCGAGGCGGGAGTCGATATATCCTTTAACTGCGTAGTACGTTCACTTGCAGGTCTGGACAACGCTGCACAGGCGGCCGGAAGATGCAACAGAAACGGCGAGGTAAGCAACGCCTGCCCCGTGTATATCATAAATATCAGCGACGAAAGGATCGACAGACTTCAACAGCTTACGTCGGCGCGCTCGTCGTCGGAAAGAATAATCGCAGGCGGACAGTTCCCCGATCTGCTTTCCACCGACGCAATGTCCCTCTATTTCCGAATGCTCTATAACGAGCGCCGTACCGAACTTTCCTATCCCGTGAAAGGAATCGGAACAGCGGACGATCTTGTCGATCTGCTGTCGCTGAACATACACAGAAACAGAGACACGCTCACAACCTATGCCGAAAATAAATACTGCGCCCAGGCTTTCAAAACCGCAGGCGGCCTTTTCCGTGTGATCGATGAAAACACAGAAGACATTATCGTCCCCTATGACGATGAAGCCGAACAGCTCCTTCTTCGGCTGGACTCCGACATAACTCCCCACGAAACCGCCGAGTTGCTGCGAAAAGCACAGAAATACACCGTTTCCGTCTACCCCAACACCAAAAAGAAACTTGACGAAAGCGGCGCGATCATGCCCCTTAAATGCGGCGCGCTGAGATTGCAGGCGGATTTCTATGACAGCAGTGCGTTAGGCGTATGCTTAAAAAGCCGCGGCAAGCCGCTCCTGTTGTTCTGATTTTATCGTGCTTTTTCGACATATATTAACAATCTGTCAATTTCCGCTGCTTTCCGTTGACAAATTATGTGCAGTATTACATAATTAAGGTAACACCGCACAACTATTGTGTGCGGATAACGCAGAAAATTTTTCGACAGATTGTATAGAAACGACGCAGGAATACTTGCGTCTTTCAAGGAGTTTCTGTGCAAGATGACGGAAAATATACAGAAAATTGTGCGTTTTACTGAATCGGCTCAATTAAAGTATAAAAATCACCGCATGGGGTGAACCATGCGGTGAACAGCATTGATTATATCATTATACTATTTTCAATCCACGCCTATACAGCGACAAAATTATTATATCATTTTTATAACAATACAATGTGAACAATTTGTAAATTCAAGTCTGCAACTATTGACAAGTGCAGATAATTATTATATCATTATACTTGAAGATAGAAGATAAGAGTGCTGTAAAAATAATATGATGTCATTGAATATATGCAAAATAAGTGACACATATATCCACTTTTGAAAGGAGTTAAGTTATGAAGAAAAATGTAAAAAGAATTGCCACGGTAGCTCTTGCATCGATGATGATAGGAATAGGTGCGGTAGGAACAGCTGTTGATTTCCCTCTTGTGCAGAACACATCTATAACGGCTGAGGCGGCAAGTGTCGGAAAGGTTTTGGGGCTTACATCGAAAACTCTTAGCAACAGTGAAATAAAGCTGAGCTGGAAAAAGGTCAGCGGAGCAAGCGGATATTCGGTATGTATGCGTAAAAATGGTAAGTATCCGCAAATCGCGGACGTGAAGGGTACGACTTACACTGTCAAGAATCTACCGAACGCCACCAGAGAGAATTTCAAGGTTCGTGCGTACAAGCTTGTTAACGGCAAAAAGGTTTACGGTGCATATTCTGATAATTGGAACACGGCGACAAATCCTCAGCAGGTAACTCAGCTTAAAGTGGCAAGCGTGACTTCTTCATCGGTAAAGCTTACATGGAAGAAGATTGGCTGTACGAATTACCGTGTTTATCAGCTCAAATCGGGCGAGTGGAAAGAGATTGCTACGGTAACGTCAAATTCCTATATCGTTAAAAATCTCAGTGCAAATTCTTCATATCAGTTTAAGGTAAGAGCCTGCAAAAAGGACGATAAGAAAACAAATTACAATCATTATGGTAAATATTCAGATGCAATAACGGCGCAGACAAGTGTTGAACAAGTTCATAATGTAAATGCTGAAACTCTTAGTAATAGTCAGATAAAACTGAATTGGAATAAGGTCAGTGGAGCAAGCGGATATTCAGTATGTATGAGAAAAAGCGGTAAGTATCCGCAGATTGCTGATGTTAAAGGCACAAGTTATACTGTAAAAAATCTGCCGAACGCTACCAGAGAGAATTTTAAGGTAAGGGCTTACAAGCTTGTTAATGGAAAGAAAGTGTATGGTTCATTTTCTGAAAATTGTCATTCAGCAACAAATCCTCAAAAGTCTGTTATAACAAGCAGTTCTGCATCAAAAAATTCAGTATCTTTAAAATGGAAATCAATTGGTTGTACGTCATATCAAATTTATGTTTCTGAGAATAAGTCATGGAAGCTGTATTGTGAAACTAATGATACCAGCTATGAGATTAAAGGTTTGACAAGCGGAACGTGTTATGATTTTAAGGTCAGAGCTTTGAAAAAGGACGATAACAGAAAAACGCATTATGGCGAATATAGCGAAGTTGTTACAATTAAGACAAATGAGAATAAAAAAATAACTCAGGAAGACATCGACCAGATGCGTAGAGAGCTTCAGGAGTATTCCAACAGTCAGGCAAAATATGTACAAGAACATTATACTGAATTTTGGCGTTATGGTATAGATTATACTACTTTGGAAGAATATTTTCAAATGTGTATAAATGAAAGTACGCCTGAAAATTCTGGATACGACAGTGTAGCAACAATAACTTTTGATACCGATGAAAATTTAGATAATATAAAATCAAATTTTTATTCTTATATAGATTATGAATATAAGGAAAGACCCAAGACTTATTACGTAGTTTATGTGGAAGTTTGTCCTAATGGTCATCGGGTAAATTCAAATCCATGTTGGGCGGTTTATTTTCTTACTTAATAATTTTAAGGTGACATATGTATCCGCTTCTGAAAAAGAAAAGTTATGAAGGGAAAATTAATTTTAACACTGCTTTATGGGATGCTTATTTTTGAGATATTGTCAGTATATGATGATAGATTCTTGACTTATTCATTTAATTGCTTGATTCATCTCACTATTTAGCACTTCTATTCGGTTTAAGCATAACTTTGGAAGGTTTGTTTGAATGCTGTAGCGGATCGAATTACAGAAAAAGGAAGATAAATGAAAATGTGACATATGTGTCCACTTTTGAGGAAATGTGTTGACTTTTGCGACATATGGGTGTACAATATAAATTGTGCTATATATATCCATATTTAGATATGATTTCCACGGCAGTATCCCATAAAAAACTTTAATAAAACCAACTTGTAAAAAAGGAGATGATAATAATGAGCAAACAAGTTTTCCGTAACACCGTCGAATTTGAGGTCAGCGGTCCCTATGCCTTGTTTTCCGATGTGCTTACAAGAGCCTCAGGTGAAAAATGCACCTATATGCTTCCCACCTACGAGGCGCTTAAAGGTATACTGCAAAGTGTGTACTTTAAGCCTACGCTGATATGGAAAATAGACTCAGTGCGCATAATGAATAGGATACAGACCGAGCGAAAAGGTATGCGCCCGATAAATTACAGCGGCGGAAACGATCTTGCATTTTACACTTATCTGAGAAACGTCCGCTATCAGGTCAGAGCGCATTTCGAGTGGAACATGAACCGCCCCGAGCTTGAATCCGACAGGAACGAACACAAGCACCATAACATCGCAAAACGTATGATAGAACGCGGCGGCAGGCGCGACGTCTGGCTCGGAACCAGAGAATGTCAGGCTTACATCGAACCCTGCGTTTTCGGCGAGGGCAAAGGCTATTACGACGGCAGCGGCGAAATGATATACGGCCTGAATTACCATGGAATTACATATGCGGACGAGGCTGTCAACCCCGAAGACAAAGGAAAAATGACCGTCCGTTTCTGGAATCCCGTAATGCGTGACGGCATAATCGATTTTATTCCGCCGGAGGATTGTACGATAAAAAGACATATAAAAAATATGCCTATAAAGCCTTTCGGCAAAGAGAATAACAATTTCAGCGGACTTGATGAATTTACAGGAGGTGAGGCTGATGAGCTGGACTGATGAGCTTTATAAGATATACGAAAACAACTGCGGCAAAAATGACTTCGGCATACCAATGCTCCCCGTCTCCCATTCCACCGCCAACGCTCAGATAGAACTTACCCTGAAAGACAACGGCGAGTTCGTGAGCGCTCACCCCGTCGATAAATCCGACGCAGTAACGATAATCCCCGTAACGGAGGATTCCGGCTCCCGCAGCAGCGGTATTGCGCCTATGCCCCTTGCGGACAAGCTTGTCTATATAGCGGGCGACTACAGCGCCTACGCCGAGGGAAAACGTGCGGATAATTCCGATTATTTTGCCGCCTATCTGAAACGGCTTAAAGAGTGGCGTGACAGCGAAAACTCTCACCCTGCGGTAAAAGCCGTCTGCGCCTATCTTGAAAAGAGCTGTATAATGAAAGACCTTGTGGAATCGGGCGTTCTGAAAACAGACCCCGAAACGGGCAGGCTTGACAGCAGTAAAATTTCAGGCATCGCTCAGCAGGACGCCTTCGTCCGTTTCCGTATCATCTACAGCGACGATACGACAGGCGAAAAAGAGTCCCGCACATGGTTCGACAGCGAACTTTACGACAGCTTTATCACATTCAACAGCGCCTCCATAGGTCACAGCCAGCTTTGCTATGCAACGGGAAAAATTCTCCCCTGCACATATAAGCACCCCGCAAAAATCAGAAACGCCGGCGACAAAGCAAAGCTTATTTCCTCCAACGACGAAACAGAAAGCTTTACCTATCGGGGAAGATTTGCCGATAAGAAAGAAACACTGTCCGTAAGCTACGACTTCTCCCAGAAAATGCACAACGCCTTGAAGTGGCTCATCGCAAAGCAGGGAATGAACATCGAAAATTCGCTTATGGTCATCGTCTGGGCAAGCGCCCTCCAGCCCCTGCCAGATATAAGAAAAAGCTTTTCCCAGTGCTGTGACGACGAGTTTCCCGACGAAGAAGCGGAATATGTTCCCGATACCGAAGCCGCGTATTCTTTAATGCTGAACAAAATGATATTCGGCTATGAAAAAGATATGGATATGTCCTCAAAGGTAATGATAATGGGACTTGACGCCGCCACCACAGGCAGACTTTCCATAGCAATGTATACCGAGCTTGAAGGCTCAGCCTTTCTGGAGAACATAAAAAACTGGCACAACGAAACTGCGTGGCCGCGTCTGAAAAAGATTTCGGATAATTACAAGAACATCATCGATTCTTTCGGCGTCTATGAAATTGCCGAGTGCGCTTTCGGAACGGAACAGAACGGCGTGCTTAAATGTAAGTCCGAAATAAAGACCGATACCGTCATAAGGCTTATCCCCTGCATCACAGAGGGAAGAAAACTTCCTGCGGATATAATGAGAAATCTCTATGAAAAAGCCTCCAATCCCCTCGCCTATGAAAGCGGCTATAATCACCGCAAGGTCGTTGAAACAGCCTGCGGAGTAATTAAAAAGTATAATTATGACCATAAGAAAGGAGTAATAAGTATGTCTCTCGATCACGACAATACTGAAAGAAGCTATCTTTACGGCCGTCTGCTTGCCGTAGCCGACAAAGCGGAATCTGATTCCTATGATGAAAGCGAAAAGGGCAAGCGCATTACAAATGCCAAACGCTACTGGAATAATTTTTCTTCCAGACCCTACCGCACATGGGGCGTTATTGAACAAAAGCTCAGACCATATCTCGATAAGCAGGGCGTAAATTCTGTCAAATACGAAAAACTTATACAGGAAATAATGAACAAAATGGATAGTGAGGAATTTAAAAGTCCAAAGGCTCTCGAACCCTCTTATCTGCTTGGCTATCATTGCCAGCTAAGCGAACTGTATCCGAACAAATCAAACACCGAAGGTATAGAAAACAAGGAGGAATAAATTATGTCAACGCTACAGAATAAAATTGATTTTGCGGTAATAATATCCGCAACCAACGCCAACCCCAACGGAGATCCCCTGAACGGAAACCGTCCCCGCGAAAACTTTGACGGCTACGGAGAAATATCCGACGTATGTATCAAAAGAAAGATCAGAAACCGTCTTCAGGATATGGGCGAAAAGATATTCGTCCAGTCCGACGACCGATGCGACGACGGCTGTGACAGCCTGAAAAAGCGTGCCGAAAACTGCGCGGCTCTCAAAGCGTTAAGCAACGGCAAAAACACCAACCGTGACGATTATGCCAAAGCCGCCTGCGCCGAGTGGATAGACGTCCGCAGTTTCGGACAGGTGTTCGCATTCAAGGGCGATACCGTTTCCGTAGGCGTAAGAGGTCCGGTATCCATTCAGCAGGCAGTGAGCATAGACCCCGTAGACATCGTAAGTATGCAGATAACCAAAAGCGTCAACAGCGAGAGCGCCAAGCAAGGTAAAGCCTCTGATACGATGGGCGCCAAACACAGAGTTGAATTCGGACTGTATGTCGTTAAGGGAAGTATAAACTGCCAGCTTGCCGAAAAAACAGGCTTTACCGACGAAGACGCAGACAAGATCAAGGAGGCTCTTAAAACCCTTTTTGAAAACGACTGCTCCTCCGCCCGTCCCGAGGGCAGTATGGAGGTCTGCCGCCTGTATTGGTGGAAACACAACTGCAAAACTCCAGCAAATTCCTCCGCAAAGGTTCACCGCTCCCTTAAAGTCAAGCTGAAAGACGGCGTTGCAAAGCCAATGTCCTTTGAAGATTACGACATCACCCTTGAAGAGCTCGACGGCGTAAAACCCGAGATCTACGATATGATATGACCTACAGCGAGGACGAATACCTGCTACTTTCGGGCATACAGCATTTTGTGTTCTGCCGCAGGCAATGGGCGCTTATACATATCGAACAGCAGTGGGAGGAAAACCTCCGCACTGTTGACGGAAGCATTATGCACCGCAACGTCCACGACAGCGGCTTTAACGAAAAGCGGGGAGAGCTTATAACCGCCAGATCCATGTCGGTCTCCTCTTCCCGACTGGGAATAAGCGGCGAGTGCGACGTTGTTGAATTCCGCCGCTCACCAAACGGAACAGAGCTTTTCGGCAGAGAAGGTAAATACTCCGTCACGCCCATAGAATATAAGCGCGGCGAACCCAAGGAAAATGAAAGCAATATAATGCAGCTTGCCGCACAGGCGATGTGTCTTGAAGATATGCTGTGCTGTAGGATTGACTTCGGCTACCTCTTTTACGGCGAGATCAGACGGCGTGTCAAAGTCGAAATATCCGACGACCTGCGAAAACGCACAGAAGACGTGATCTCCGAAATGCACTCCCTTTACCGACGCAGGCATACCCCAAAAGTGAAAAGGACCCGGTCCTGCAACGCCTGCTCTCTGAAAAATATATGTCTGCCGGCGATCTGCGGAAATAAAAAAGCGTCCGACTATGTAAAGGGTATGCTGAACGGAGAGGAGGACATCAGATGAAAAAGCTTTTGAATACCCTTTATGTCACTACTTCGAACAGGTACCTTTCCCTTGACGGAGAAAACGTGGTGATACTCTGTAAGGACGAGGAAATAGGACGCATACCGCTGCATAATCTGGAACGGATAATGACCTTCGGCTATACGGGAGCAAGCCCCGCCCTTATGGGGAAATGCGCGCAGGACGGCAAAGAGCTTGTATTCATGAGCAGCAGCGGCAGGTTTCTCGCAAGAGTAGAGGGCGAAAACTGCGGAAACGTACTTCTCAGACGTCAGCAGTACCGTTTTGCAGACGATCCCGCCCAAAGCCTCGGCATAGCAAAATACATGATAGCAGGAAAGCTTTACAACAGCCGCTGTGTGATAGAACGTACCCTCCGCGACCACGAGCTTAGAATAAATACGGAAAAATTCAGAAAGAAATCTCAGTTTCTGAAAGAAGCATCAGTCAAATCCCTGTCGGCAAAGGATATCGATACCCTCAGAGGTATCGAGGGCGAAGCCGCCTCGGTTTATTTTTCCCTTTTCGACGATATGATCCTACAGCAAAAAGAGGATTTTGCCTTCACGGTAAGAAGTAAACGTCCGCCGCTTGACAAGGTCAATGCACTTCTGTCCTTCGCCTATTCGCTGGCAACAGGAATGTGCTCCTCCGCCCTGGAGTCCGTAGGTCTTGACCCCTATGTCGGGTTCATGCACACCGACCGTCCCGGCAGACGTTCTCTCGCTCTCGACCTTGTAGAGGAATTCCGCGCACTGATGTGCGACAGATTTGTGCTTACCCTTATAAATAAACGAACGATCTCAGCAAAGGATTTTGAACAGCGTGAGGACGGCGCAGTCCTGCTCACAGACAACGGGCGAAGAACCTTTCTTTCCTCTTGGCAGACCCGAAAAAGTGACGAGATCAAACACCCGTTCCTCGGAGAAAAAGTAGAATGGGGTCTGCTTCCGTATGTCCAGGCACTGCTCCTCGCCCGATATATCCGCGGCGACCTTGACTGTTATCCTCCCTTTATGTGGAAGTGAAATTATGCTTGTACTGATAACCTACGACGTAAATACCCAAACCAAAGAAGGCAGAAAAAGGCTACGCCGGGTAGCGAAGCTCTGCGTAAATTACGGAGTCCGTGTGCAGAATTCGGTATTTGAGTGTGTGGTCGATAACGCCCAATGCCGCGAACTAAAGCATAAACTAACCAATGAGATCGACCGTGAAAAGGACAGCCTGCGCTTTTACTATCTCGGGGATAAATATAAAACCAAAGTGGAGCATATCGGTGCAAAAGAGGCGATTGAAGTAGATCAGCCTCTTATCTTCTAGTGCGAACCCCAAGCGCACATAAAAACACCGCCGTTTCGCACCGTAATAAAGTATTATTGCCCCCAAAAGAATTGTTGTTTATTAAGAACAAGACTATGTATTTGTTCTTTAATTGTCAAAATTGTACATTTCCGCACTTCTCACCGACCCATTTCTTGTACAATTTTGCAGTCGCCCTCCCCACGAGGGCGTGGATTGAAATATAACATTTTGAAACTGTCGGCTTGGAATCATGCGTCGCCCTCCCCACGAGGGCGTGGATTGAAATTTTGCCATTAAGTAAATAATCTACAGTGCAATTTGTCGCCCTCCCCACGAGGGCGTGGATTGAAATAGTATATAAAGAAACTATGCAAAGACGGTAAGCTGTCGCCCTCCCCACGAGGGCGTGGATTGAAATTATATAAAAGCCCACCTTTAGGGTGGGTTCAATGTCGCCCTCCCCACGAGGGCGTGGATTGAAATTTCTTTTTTAAAATGCTGTCAAAGCCTTTGGGCTGTCGCCCTCCCCACGAGGGCGTGGATTGAAATCGCATTTTTAGGGTTAGATAGCTTTAGTGTGAACATGTCGCCCTCCCCACGAGGGCGTGGATTGAAATTATATTTACATTTTAATAACGCACTATTCCAAAACGTCGCCCTCCCCACGAGGGCGTGGATTGAAATACACTTGACCTTGAACAGCCCGTAAAGTTGGTTAGTCGCCCTCCCCACGAGGGCGTGGATTGAAATAACCCAACCTGTCTTACCATCATCGTGCCAGGGGCGGTCGCCCTCCCCACGAGGGCGTGGATTGAAATATTTCAAGGCTTGCAATAGTCAGTAATGTAATAGTCGCCCTCCCCACGAGGGCGTGGATTGAAATTTTACAAGAGATATGGTTTTAGTTTTGCGCCTTGTCGCCCTCCCCACGAGGGCGTGGATTGAAATTCTGTAATTCTGTCCTCTGATTTGTAGCATACTCTACGTCGCCCTCCCCACGAGGGCGTGGATTGAAATATTCTTAACTGCAAGTATTGGTCTTATGCCCTCTATGTCGCCCTCCCCACGAGGGCGTGGATTGAAATATACTCGTCTATATCGTATGTATAACCCGTCTGTAGTCGCCCTCCCCACGAGGGCGTGGATTGAAATATCATACTTTTTTTGTTGCTCTGCTGTACGTTCAGTCGCCCTCCCCACGAGGGCGTGGATTGAAATCCACAAAATCACAAATATTTGTTGACCTGCACAAGTCGCCCTCCCCACGAGGGCGTGGATTGAAATAACATTGCCTCTTGACAAATCTCCTGCAATGTGCGTCGCCCTCCCCACGAGGGCGTGGATTGAAATATAGCCATATCAAGTTTGTCCACGCTATCAGCAGTCGCCCTCCCCACGAGGGCGTGGATTGAAATAAAGAGTGTGTTATCATTAAAGTGCTATCAAAAATAAGTCGCCCTCCCCACGAGGGCGTGGATTGAAATACCCTGATAGTTGTCAAAAGGGTGGTCATAATCGTCGCCCTCCCCACGAGGGCGTGGATTGAAATAAACCACAGCCTGCCTCGCTTGCCGCCACGGTTAGTCGCCCTCCCCACGAGGGCGTGGATTGAAATCTCGTCAAGTTCGTTGAAAAAATTCTGCGGAGTTTCCCGTCGCCCTCCCCACGAGGGCGTGGATTGAAATTGTTGAGTATTTACACAATTGTAATCTTCCTGAGTCGCCCTTCCCACGAGAGCTCAGACTCAAAAAGAACCGAACCGGTCCTCTCATCTCAGATAGCCGGTACGGTTCTTTTACATTTTATTTACTTGCCGAAAAAGCTGTATAATCCCATAACAAACACAAAGACAACAATAACAGGCAGAACATAGGTCATATATCCGCGCATAAACCGCTTTATCTTCAAACCCTTTCCCGTGTTGGCCTCAGCCGTGAAATTGTCCCAGCCCCAGCCTTTTTTGCTTACGCAGAAAAGTATAAACACAAGCGACCCCAGCGGAAGTATTATATTGCTTACCAGAAAATCTTCCAGATCCATAATGCTGGTCCCCTTGCCTAAAGGCTCTATCCCTTTAAGCAGATTGAATCCCAGCGCGCAGGGCAAAGACAGTACAAACATTATCACGCCGTTAATAAGACAAGCCTTCTTCCTGCTCACTCCGATAGCGTCTACAGTGCAGGAAATTATCCCCTCAAAAACCGTAAGTACCGTCGAAAGAGCCGCAAAGGAAAGAAATACAAAGAATAAACTTCCCCAAAGCCTTCCCATAGGCATATGATTAAAAATGTTCGGCAATGTTATAAATATCAGCCCCGGACCGCTGCCTGCCTCAACATCATAAGCAAAGCAGGCAGGAAAAATAATAAGCCCCGAGGCCAGCGCCACAAATGTGTCAAGCATAGCCACATTTACCGATTCGCCAAGCAAAGCCCTGTCCTTGTCAATATAACTTCCGAATATCGCCATAGCGCCCATACCAAGACTCAGCGTAAAAAACGCCTGATTCATTGCGCTTACGATAACATTGGCAACACCCGCCTGTTTCATTCTTTCTATGCTCGGGAGCAAATAAAAGGCAAGTCCCTTTTCTCCGCCCTCCATAAAAAAGCTTCGCACCGCCAGTATCACCATTATGCCGAGCAAAGCTATCATCATCGCCTTTGTGACCTTCTCCAGACCGTTCTGTAAACCGAAGGAGCATACGATAAACCCAATCGCGACCGTGACCGCCATAAAGAAAACCATCTCAGGTGCGCTCGCCTTCATGGTCTCAAAATATTCCGCAATCCTCTCGGAATCAAGTCCCGCAAAATCTCCTTTTGCAGTTGAAACAAAATAATCCAGCATCCAGCCCGCCACAGTAGTGTAAAACATCATAAGCAGATAATTGCCGCTCATAGCCACAACACCGTGAAAATGCCACTTCGTACCCTCCGGTTCAAGCTCCTGATACATCTTCACAGGACTCTTCCGGCTGGCACGTCCTACGGAAAACTCCATAGTCATAACGGGAACACCGATAATGAGCAGGAAAAATAAATAGATAAGAACAAATATCCCGCCGCCGGACTGCCCTACAATATATGGAAACTTCCATACGTTTCCTATCCCGATAGCACAGCCTGCGCTGAGCAGAATAAAACCAAGCCTGCTTTTAAGCTTTTCTCTTTTCAAAAAGACGATCTCCTTTCAAGAAGTCTGATTACGGATCAAAACAGATCCGCCGCTCGATTATAAGCGACAACCCTATATGTTTATCATATCCAGGAAAAACTGCCTGAAACAAATTTCTGCCGCAAAAAAGCGACCGACAAAAAGACAGTCGCTTTCTCCTCCCGCTCCCTGAGCGAGAGCGACATATTTTTATACTGCTTTTCAAGTGATTGTAATTACAAGTTAATGTGATAATCAGAATCTATCTATCTATTTTCCATAATCAATTCTTTGCATTTCCATTCTTCACCAAGAATACAATATTTTTCTGTTGCATCAAGAACTACATCTCTAAACCCGACTGCTTTATAACAGTAATAAGCCGGGAGATTATTCTCAAAAACACCCAATGATACTTTTTTTGCTCCATATATTTCAAATGCAAATTTTAGACCTAGCTGTAGCATAGCTTTTCCATAGCCTTTTCCTCTCTTGTGAGGATTTACAATAACAAATCCAAAACGTAATTCATCTAATGATTCATCAGGATTCCGTAGTGTAAAAAAGCCGACAATTCCTGTTTCATCAAATGCAGTAAACGGCATTAGAGATTCAATAAAACAAAATTCTTTTTGTGTTATAGGGTAATTACCGAGTATACCTGCTGTCCATTGATAAAATGCTTTTTCATCTTGACACCACAATAATATTGTATCTACATCTGAATCTTTATATGGTCTTATTCTAATCATATGTTTTTCCTCGCAAATTCCGATTTATCTCAGTAAAATTATAAAACATATCATTCGATTTGTCAATAAAAAACACAAAAACCACAGCACTTCCGACTGAAAATCAAAAATGCTGTGGCTTTAAAGTCTTTATTTCCTTATGACCTACGCCGCGGCTTTATCGCCTTCCTCATACCCCTTCGGAGCAGGAATAACATAGCTGTCATCGGAATTAACCGCAGTTATCATCGCCTTAACAAGCTCAGGCTGAGTGATCTCCATAGTGACCCTGTCTATGATTCCGAAGCCCTTGTTGCCGTTGTAGCCGTTGTCCCAGTAAATGCAGATAACGCCGTTCTTCTTCGCCGCAGTAATAATATACTCCGTCCAGTACCGTCTGAACTCGCCGAAATCAGGGAACAAGGAAGTCTTATCCTGAACGCCGAACTCTCCGATTATTACAGGATAGCCTTGACTTACGAACTTCTCGTTAAGCAAAGACATCTGCTCGTCCACATAGTCCTCCTGGCCCCAGTTGTCACGGTTCGCCACAGCATATTTTCCCCACTGAGTCTTTGCACTCTTGTCGTTCTCGTCAAGGGTAAAATTATACGGGTCGTAATAATGCACCGAGATCATTATTCTCTTTCCGTCCGCCTTACAGCCCTCGTCCTTCGGTATCTCAAATCCGTAATCCCCCGCAGTGTATTCAACATTCGTGTTCCAGCCGGGGATAAGAAGCCACCTCTTCTCATTGTTAGAGCCGGTCTTTCTTACCGCGTCCACAAATATCTGATTGTATGCGTTGATATTCTCATATCCGTACGGGTCGGGCTTACCGTAATCGTTGTTGAACTCCTCGTTCATCGATTCAAAAATCAGATGCTCGTCATAATCCTTGAAACGGTCGGCAATCTGCGTCCATACCTTTTCATACTTATCCTTTATCTCTTTCTGCTTTTCCTCGTCCTCGACGCAAAGAAGCCAGCTTCCGTCAATGGTGTAGTAACCGTCTCCGTGCATATTAACGACAGCGAACATATCGTTATCCACAACATAGTCCACGACCTCCTGCACTCTGTCGAGCCACTCCTCATCGATAGTATAATCAGGGCCGTCGCCTATTTTGGAAAGATATGTAACAGGAATTCTTACAGTTTTAAAGCCCTGTTCCTTTATCTTGTCGATAAGCTCTTTCGTGATCTCAGGATTGCCCCATGCGGTTTCACTCGGCGTACCCGCATTGACAGCCTCCATCTGATTTCCCAGATTCCAGCCAAGACCCATAGCCTCCGTGATCTGCGCCTGGTCAAGCTCGTCCCATTTGCTCTTTTCTTCTTTTTTCTCCGAATCGCCCGAACCGCAGGCAGTCATTGCCGCCATTATGCCTGCCATAAGCAAAGCGGCAGTTCTTTTCAGAACGTTTTTCATAAAATAACCTCTTTTCTGATAAATTCATGATTTCGTGCAGATCATTACTTGCAACACATCTGTAATCGTTTACCCGATCCTGCACACTACATCTCAAACAAAACAATAAAACTCAACCCTACACTCGTAATTATACCACAAAAACTCACACATTTCAATACCTTTTTTTAATTCGGGTCGATAGGTACTTCAAGGATTCACGACTCAGCCCGAAGACCTCGCTTGCATTAACTTCTCCATAGCATTAAACCGCACATAGTCCGTTTGGTGGTTCTACACAACGTTGTTTCAACGCTCAGACGAATTGTAGGGGTAGATGAAAATTGTCGTTCGACTAAACCCCGACAATTTATCGCCCCGTAATTCATCACCATAAAACTTGTGCAAACAAATGATTTATCTTTTAATTTGACAACATTTCAGTAATTGTTGCATAAAAAATGCAACTTTTCTCGCCCCACGCCCTATAAATATAAACCTTTTAATTCGGATTAAATTGTACTACGGTTCGTTAGGAACGTCAAATTGTCGTAAAGCAAGCAAATGATAATAATCATCATTACATACACGTCTTTTCGTGCTTTGAAACAACGAAGTTGAAAATCACCGGATAGACAAAAAAAATTAACGGAACAATGAGGACATTGTTCCCTACATATTTTTTGTGCCTTGAATCATTATTGAGAATATCCAAACGGATAAAGTACGACTTAGTTTTTCAATAAGGTTGCTGAAGAATCACTAAACGGACTATGTGTGATTTAGTTTTTCAACAAAGTTGCTGAGAACAACCAAACGGACTATGTGTGATTTCGTTTTTTCAACAAAGTTGCTGAAAACAACCAAACAGACTTTGTGTGATTTAGTTTTTCAACAAAGTTGCTGAAAACAACCAAACGCACTTTGTACGGTTTAATGCTATGGAAAAGCCTTTGCAAGCGAGGTCTTCGGGCTGAGTCGTAACTCCTTGAAGTACCTTGCACCCCGAATTAAAAAAAAGGGTGCGAACCCTGAGAATAACTGAAAATTGAATGCACGTAAAATAAACACCCTGAGTTGGCGTACGGTCTGCGGCGTGCCGCCCCGTCAGTTGTTCCGAATCCGTTCTTACATCGGTCAAAGTTGCGTGGAGGTCTTGGGGAATTCGATGGGAAATTCTGTCCTGCCGCTCCTTTCCGCTCCGTAAGAACACCCAGCTTGACAATTGAATATTGCGAATGAGGAATTGTTGACAAAGACTGAACGTTGTAGAAGAACCACCAAACGCACAACAAGTCTAACGGAGAGATAAGTTGTCGTGAGTTAGCCGAAAAGCAATTTTCGCCAGCCCCTACGAATTTTTGAGCGTCGAAACAACATTACAAAAAGTTACCAAACGAACTGAGGGAGAACTGTCAAATTGCCTTGAGTTAGCCGAACGACAATTTTCACCAGACCCTACATTTATATAATCGGCTACACCAACGTTGTGAAAAACCACCAGACGGACTATGTGCGGTTTAATGCTATGTAAAAAACCATGTAAGCGAGGTCTTCGGGCGGAGTCGTAAATTCTTGAAGTACCTATCGACCCGAATTAAAAAGAACGGCTACACCAACGTTGCAGAAAACCACCAAACGCACTCTGTACGGTTTAATGCTATGGAGAAGTTAATGCGAGCGAGGTCTTCGGGCGGGAAAAGTTACTCCCAGAAGTACCTTGCACCCCGAATTAAAAAAAAGCTTTACTTTGGTGGGGGAAGTATGATATAATGACGATAAGGAGCGGCGCACTTATTATTGGAGTTCTGCCGTGTTTTTGCTTTCTGCGGCATTGCAAACTTTTGACGTATATTAGTAAAATCATGGAAAGGAAAAATCAAATGCGACTTGATAAATTTATTTCTTCACAGAGAAGCGACCTTTCACGAAGTATGGTTAAGGAGCTTTGCCGAAAGGGTCTTATATATGTAAACGGAAAGATCATCAGGAAATCCGACGCACAGGTCACGGAAACGGACGATGTTGCCGTGAACGGCGAAAAGATAACCTACAAACAGTACGTTTACATTATGATGAACAAGCCGCAGGGCGTGGTCTGCTCCACAAAGGACGGAGAATCGACTACGGTGCTGGAGCTTGTGCCGCCGGAGCTTTTCCGGGAGGGACTTTTTCCTGCGGGGAGGCTCGACAAGGACACAGAGGGATTTGTTCTGCTTACCGACGACGGCGCGCTTGCACACAGAATGCTTTCGCCGAAAACACACGTCCCTAAAACCTACTTCGTAAGACTGAGAGATGAGTGGTCGGAGGATTACAAAAAAGCGTTTTCTGAGGGCATGATCATAGACGGCGGCGAAAAATGTCTGCCGGCAGTGTTTTCGGGCAGTCCCGACAATCCTTTTGAATGTACAGTTGTGCTTAGCGAGGGAAAATATCATCAGGTAAAAAGAATGTTTGAAAGGCTTGGAAACAAAGTGGTTTTTCTGAAAAGAACCGCTATCGGAAATCTGCCTTTAAACCCTGATCTGCCGCTCGGAGCGTGTTTGGAAATTATGCACAAAGATGTTGAAAGATTATTGGCATCGAAATCGTTTTAATGTAAGTATTTGCCTATTCTCTGTGAATTTTCGTCAATATTTATAAAGAGATATAATAAAGTTTAGTAAAAAAAACTCTTGCGGGTATGTCAAAAATTTGTTATGATTATATCATAGCTAATTAGGAGATTAGTAAAATTCAAATAGGGAGGTCCTTTTTAATGGCAAGTGTATCATTAAGGGAAATTTATAAGAAGTACGCAGGCGGAGTTATCGCCGTTTCGGACTTCAACATCGAAATCAAGGACAAGGAGTTTATCATTCTTGTCGGTCCTTCCGGCTGTGGTAAATCCACAACCCTGAGAATGATTGCAGGTCTTGAAGAGATCAGCGAGGGCGAGCTTTATATCGGCGACAGACTGGTCAACGATATCGCTCCTAAGGACAGAGATATTGCAATGGTATTCCAGAACTACGCTCTGTACCCTCACATGACGGTTTTCGAGAACATGGCATTCGGACTCAAGCTTAGAAAGGTTCCTAAGGACGAGATCGCAAGAAAGGTTGAAGAAGCCGCAAGAATCCTTGACATTGCTCACCTGCTCGACAGAAAGCCGAAGGCTCTCTCCGGCGGACAGAGACAGCGTGTTGCTCTTGGTAGAGCTATCGTTCGTGAGCCTCAGGTATTCCTGCTCGACGAGCCTCTTTCAAACCTCGACGCTAAGCTGAGAGCTCAGATGAGAACTGAGATCTCCAAGCTCCACAAGAAGCTGGGTACTACATTTATCTACGTAACCCACGACCAGACAGAGGCTATGACAATGGGTGACCGTATCGTAGTTATGAAGGACGGTTACATCCAGCAGATCGATACTCCTACAAACCTCTATCAGCGTCCTGTAAACCAGTTCGTTGCAGGATTCATCGGTTCTCCTCAGATGAACTTCATCGACTCCAAGCTGCTCAAGATCGACGGCAAGTATGTTGTTGAGTTCGGTTCAGAGGATACCAAGACAACCAGAGGCGTTAAGTATCAGGTTGCTGTTCCTGAGTCCAAGGCTGATCCGGAAGCTCTTGAGCCGCTGGTAGATCAGGAAGTTGTTCTCGGCGTTCGTCCTGAGTGCATTCATGATGAGCCTGCTTTCCTTTCACAGGCAACTACAGGTATCATCAATACTACAGTAGAAGTAACCGAAATGATGGGTGCGGAGACTTATCTCTACCTCAATTGCGAGGGTATTCAGCTTACTGCAAGAGTTTCTCCTCGTTCAGACGTTCGTCCTCAGGACGAGATCAAGGTTGCTATCGACCCGAACAGAATCCACATTTTCGACAAGGAAACAGAGAAGACTGTTCTCAACTAATAGTAAATCCATTGGTTTTATACACGAAAGTACGGGCAATTTTGTCCGTACTTTTTGTGTTTACGGGGGAACGAAACCGTTTTCAGTTCTATTACAACAGATTCGGTATCATAACAATAGAAACAATATAAGAAAAAAATAGATTCGGAAAGGAAAAAATCATGAATACGAAAAGAATACTTGCGTTTTGTCTGAGCGCTTTGATATGCGCGTCGGCGCTTGGCGGATGCGGCGACAAGCAGGAAAACACCAAGGTTGAAAGCAATGCCGAGGTTTCATCATCTGAGGCTGAAAAGATGCCGGAGACGGACGAGGAATGGAATGCGGCTATGCTGAAGAAAGCTATGGTTTCCTACGGCAACACCTCGATGATGCAAAAAGTCATCAAAAAGGCTCAGTCGGGCGAGGACGTGACTGTGGCGTATCTGGGCGGTTCTATTACTGAGGGAATTTCCGCAGGGGCGGACGGCTGTTACGCAAAGCTCACCTACGACTATTTCGCAGAGAAATTCGGTACGGGCGACAATGTGAAATACTGCAATGCCGGACTCAGCGGCACGCCGTCAAAGCTTGGCATACTCAGACTTGATAGGGACGTTCTGGCGTCCGATCCGGACATCTGCTTTATTGAATTTGCTGTAAACGACGGAAACGATCAGGATCATCAGAACGCTTACGAGTCCATTGTCAGAACTTTACTTGAAAAGGACATTACGCCTGTTCTGCTTTTCTCCGTTACTGCGGAGGATTATTCGGCGCAGGATTATATGAAGCAGATAGGCGAATTTTACGATCTGCCTATGATCTCTTACTGCGACGCGCTGAGATTTCTTTTTGAGAACAACAGATTGACTTGGGAGGAATTTTCCGACGATCAGTCGCACCCGAACACGGAGGGTCACAAGCTTGTGGCATCTATGGTGGACTATTACTTCGACACAGTAATGGATATAGAGCCTGAGGGAGAATATGTTATGCCGACGGAAACGGTATTCTCGCCCAGAGAGGTCAACGCTCACATGGCGGAGGGCGACGTACTTACGCCCGTAAGCCTTGGAAGCTGGACGGAGGGCACGGACATTGCAAGCTTCGGAAAGGGCTGGACGCATGCTGTTGACAGCGGAAATGAACCTATCGTATTCGAGCTTAATGACAAAAAATTCCTTTATATGATATACAAGGAGGTCAAGCAGGGTAATTACGGCAAACTGCACGTTAAGGTCACTGCAAACGGTGAGATCTACGACGAAGCGGATTATGAAGCGGTAAGTCCTTCAGGCTGGGGAAATCCGCAGGTACAGAACATTGCGATGATGCCGGAACAGACCGATTTTACTGTGGAAATCTCCATGGCTGAGGGCGACGAGGAAACCGTGGGAGAGATACTCGGCTTCGGATTTACGGAATAGCGGCGGATTTTCGGTATCAGAAAACGCCGGCTTTTTCAATGCAGGTTTCGCTTTCTGTGCAAAATGTATATTATGGTATTGTCTATTTGTGCAAAAGGGTAATTTTTTGTACTTGATACAAGGAAATTCTTGACTTGTGTTTTGATTATATGTTATAATTATAATAATGGTACAGCGGTAATATTGTTATTATACAATTACTTGTTAGTGTATAATTTATTAAGGGCGCCGCTTTTTAGCGGTTCTGCCGAAAGGCAGTAAAATACCGAGAGCATAAGCTTATCGGTATAAGGAACTGTTTTCAGGATACTGTGCGGAAAGTTCTTGACAATGCCGCACATATCTTTATGGGACGGGTTCCGAAAAATCTGAAATGTACTGCAAAAATCACCTGTAATACTCAGGAACGGAGGCTTGTGATGAAAAAGCAAATCGATTACGGCAGCTACGCTTCATACAAGGAAACGGTAAAGGGGCTTACTCAAAGCCTGGAAGCACTGCTGGGACTAAGCGAGGAAATTGCGCTCGTCAATACTGCGGAATCTATCAGGGAAACATTGGAGAAAACTGCCGAAGAGCATTTTGAGGTTGCTATCGTCGGCGAATTCAAGAGGGGCAAAAGTACCCTTATCAACGCTATGCTGGGACAGGAGGTTCTTCCTGCGGACGTTCTTCCCGCTACTGCCACGCTTAACAGAGTGACCTACAGCGAGGAGCCCTACGTTCAGGTAGAATACAAGAACGGCAACAGCGAAAGGGTCGATATAAACAAGCTGGAGGACTATGTTACAAAGCTTACCGCCGAATCGGAGGAAAGAGCCGAGACAGTCAAGGAGGCTACCGTTTACTATGACACCGAGTTCTGCAAGAACAACGTGGATATTATCGATACTCCGGGTCTGAACGACGACGATCAGATGACCAACGTCACTCTGTCCATACTGCCGAAGATCGACGCGGCGGTTTTCGTTATAAGCGCAAACTCGCCTTTTTCACAGTTTGAAAAGGAGTTCCTTGAAAAGAAGATGCTTACTTCCGATGTAGGAAGGATCATCTTTGTCGTAAACTGTTTCGGAACCTTTTCTCAGGCGGACGAAAACAAGATCGTCGAGACTGTAAGAGGCAGGATAGGCAAGTATGTAATGGAAAAGGCCAAGAAGGTCATGGGAGAGGATTCCCGTGAATTTGCGGTCTATAAGAGAAAGATCGGCACGCCGAGAGTTATTGGAGTTTACGCAAAGCAGGCTCTTCTCGCCAAGGAAAACGGCGACGCCGAGGCTCTTGCAAAGAGTAACTTCCCCGAATTTGAAAGCGCGCTGGAAACAATGCTCACCAAAGAGAGGGGCGTTATCGCGTTACAGATACTTGCAAACAAGATCACAAACTCAGGTACGGAGATACTCCGCTCCGTTGTTATGCAGGAAAACGCTCTGATGATGGCAAACGACGAATTTATGGAGAAATACGACGAGGCTATCAAGGAGATCGACGAGATAAGAAACAAGAAAAGACAGGAATTTGTAAAGATAAACGACGCCGCAAATCAGGTCTTCAACGATTTACAGCCTGTGCTTGACAACTACTGGACCAATATCGAACAGACGGCTATGGATGTTATCGACAACTTCCAGATGTCCTCAGACGACTTCAAGAAAGACCAGCTCAAGATGGTAACGGCTAAGCTCACCGAAAAGATAAAGGAGAGCATCGAGGCAAGGGCACAGATAATCTGCGAGCAGATACAGAACAACATAAACGTTGCGGTAAGCTGTGAGGCTGAAAGACTTCAGGAATTTGAGGACGAATTCTTCGAGTCGGTAACAAAGATACAGCAGATGTTCATCATTTCCGACAGAGTTACCAAGAACGGCGGCGTTGTGGACAAGATCATCGGCGTTGCTATCGGTTCCTACGGCGTGGGCGGACTTTTCCTCGGCTTCAGAGAGTCGGGCGTAAAGGGCGCGCTCCTCGGCGGAGCGACCGGTTTTGCAGGTTTCTACGCTACATATTACACCGCTTTCTTCTTTGCGGGATTCCTTGGTATCACGGCTACTCTTCCCGTTACCTTATGCCTTATGGCTCTTGCGGGAATCGCCGGTACTTTTTCTTCAAATTTTGCGGTAGATAAGATACTTGTTAAAGAAAGGATCGACAAGTATAAATCCAATTTCAAGACCCAGGTCAGAAAGCAGTTCCACGAAATGAAGCTGAACAACGACTTTACCGAAACGGTCCGCCGCCAGGTATTCTCGGCTTTCGAGGGACTTAAAGGCAAGATCGAAAACGAAACGGAGATCATTCTACGCGACACTCAGGAAACTCTTGATAATCTTAACGACCTTAAAACCGAAAAGAGCAACATTTCCCAGAAGGAAATGGAGCGCTTACACGACATTGCGGAAAACGCAAGCGCTATAGTTCAGGTCGCTTATCAGGTAAGAAGAGTTCTTACGGAGGCTATGGAAAGCTAGGGCGCGGCTTTAAAAATCATTAAGATAATCAGGGAGGAAAGGTCATGAGTGGAATAACAACGGAAAGAGAAAATCCGCTACTTCAGATCGACACGAACTTCCGCACATATTTAAACGCTTATACAAGAAGTTATCAGAATCATATTGTGGACGGCGTACTGGACTATGCTTTCGAGTCTGATTTTGCGGTCCGGCAGAAAATAATGGGACTGAGCGGCTGGGGAAAGCTTTTCAAGGCGGCCGGCTCTCAGGACGTTTCCGCCGAGGCAAAGCATTTGTTTTTGAAATGCAACCAGGTGGGACCGCTTAAATATCCGGATATATATGATATTGTGAAAAAATGCAGTGAACGGCTTGAATTGGTAGTGCCTATAGTCTTTATCAGAGAGGATATGGACAGAGCGCTCATCTATTCCATTGCAAGCGACATCATCGATCCCTGCATTGTTATTTCAAAACAGCTTGTGGATATGTGCCACAGCGACGAGCTTATGTTTCTCATCGGCTGTGAGTGCGGAAGGATACAGAATAATCACTGCGCCTACAACATGGCGTTCACGTATTTGAACTACAACAAATTTGTTTTCAGACCCGTTGAAAAATCCTACAAACAGACGGTGAGCAAACAGCTTTTCGCCGCACTGGTACAGTGGGTCAAATATGCTGATATTACCGCCAACAGAGCGGGTATCATCTGTCTTGACAAGCCGGGAATGTATACAAAGATACTTTCGGGGCTTTACGCTAAGGGTTACATTGACTTTTACGGCAGACAGCAGAAGGATATTGACGCCGAAGAGCTTATATCCCAAGCGGCGCAGGTACACGCTGTGGCATCAAGAAATCTCAGGACCGAAAGCGGTCTGAGCGACATCGAGAGGCTTATTATCGCCGCCAACGAATTTCTTTACTGCAGTACGCTGTATGAGTGGCGCAAGGATACGGACAGTTCGGACAGACATCTTGTTTCGGGACAGATATGCGACGTGCGAAGCAGTGTGATCATCGGAAACGGAGGGCAGATTGGTGGGTAACGTTAATATAAAAACCGCCGAAGAGGATATTGCGGCTGTCCGCGCCAAGATGAACGCCTTTATGGACGATGAAAAGATCGCGAAAATGCTTGGCAAGGACTTTATCTCAGAACTGAAAGACTGGGATAATCTTATTGAGAAAAAAAGTGAAGAGCCGTTTACGCTTGTTATCCTCGGAGAATTCAAGAGGGGCAAAAGCACCATTATAAACGCTCTTCTGGGCAAGGAGCTTGCGCCTATAAACGTAACTCCCGAGACCTACACCATAAACGAGATCTCCTTCGGTCACACGCAGTATGTGGAGGCTATTCTGGAAAACGGACAGAGGATACCTCTTACGCTGGAGGACATAACGAGGGAAAAGCTGGAACAGAGAATGAAGCTGTTCCCTGCTAACATCAGCTATGTTCAGATAAAGGACAATTCACCTATTCTGAAAGAGATAAGAATCGTGGACACACCGGGACTTTCGGATCTGGAGTCGCTGGACAAACAGGTCATGGATTACATTGTCAATGCGGACGCTATTATGTACGCCGCGTCATGCCTGCTCCCATTTTCCGAGACGGAGCAGATATTCTTGGCGAGCCACGTTCAGCCTCAGCGTTTCGGCATGCTGTATATTCTCGTTAACATGATAGACGCTATGAATTCTCAGAGGGACGCGGACAAGATACTAAGGAGAGTAAGGAACATATCAGAGAGGATAGTTCCTAACGCTATTGTTTACGGTATAAGCGCATCAGACGAGCTGAGCAGAAAGCTTGACCGTGAGAGACCCGCCGACAAGGGAACGAGAGAGTTCTATGAGACACAGTTCTTCCAGTTTGAGCTTTCTTTACAGAGAGACATTATCATGCAAAAGGACGTTATACGCTCAAAAAGAGTGCTTACCATGCTGGGACAGATGTGCACGGAAACTGCGACGAAGCTTGGTATCATTAGCGACATGGCGGAGCTTGACAAGCAAAAGCTTGACGACAGGGCGAAGGAATTCGAGGAGCAATGCGAAAAGCTTTCTCAGGCGCTGGAGGAGAAAAAACCTGCTTTGCATCTTTCTATATTGGAAATGCAGCAGGAGGCGGAGACGTGGATGTACGAATTTTTCTCCAAGCTGAGAGCGAGTATTCTCGAATGCCGCAAAAAGGACGAAAACGGCAACGATATTTACAGTCCTGAGGACATAGAGAAATACTTCTATTCTTTCCTTATGGAAAAGGTGGGAGAGGCTTACAGAAACTGTATTGAAAGTCACCGAGACAGGATAGCGGATATTGTGGAAAGCACCAGCAGAGAGCTTGCAAGCGCGCTTGGAATCGACGACCTTTCAAAGGCGGTCAAGGCGCCGTCGGTAGAGAGAATAATGATGTCCCTTAACAAGAACGTTACACGTTCGGTCATGGGCGTAAAGCTGTTCGGCACAAGCGAGACTTTCCCGCCCGCAACCATGTCGGTTTTCAGCCTGATACTGAAAAAGAAAAAGCAGACGGACGTTATCGACATTGCGCTTGAAAACTACGACGATATAAGAAGCAACATTGTCAAGGACATAAAGACCGTATATCAGGATCTGGAAACAAAGGCGATCTCACGGCTCGACAGTTTGTATCAATATCAGGTGGAAATGGGCAGAGAGGCGCTTGTTCAGGCACAACAGCTTATGACCGATTACGACAACGACGAAATAAGAGAGACGCTGGCGCAGGCAAAGGAGATGCTTGCCGAGCCGGTTAAAATTCTCGAATGGTATGACAGCAACTCTTAAAATTCAAGGAAACTTTGCATAAATTATGCAAAGTTTCCTACAATTCCGCAGGGGTGACGAAAGCTTTCCTGCGGTTTTTTATCGCATACCAACAAAGACGATAATAAAAAATAACATAATATTATTGAAATATTTAATTTTTTGTGATATAATTAACATGATGTATATAATGCCGCTGTTTGCGCAGGGCAGAAACAATACGGCTTGATGCAATTAAGGCAGCACCGCACAACTACCGCCTAACGGCTTTGTGTACGTCTAACTTGCCAATTTTCCGTTACCTTGCAAAGAAACTCCTTGAAAGGCACAAGTATTCCTGCGTCGTTTCTATACAATCTAACGAAAAATTTTCTGCGTTATCCGCACACAATAGTTGTGCGGTGCTGCCTTAAAAGAAAGGAAAATTATTATGAAAGTAAAAAAATGGCTGGCTTCGTCGCTTGCTGTGCTGATGATGATCTCAGTTGCGGGATGCGGCGACTCCTCAAGCAGTTCCCGAACCGATTCTTCTTCAAAGGCTTCGGGCGGGGAAAGCTCTTACACACCTGTAGTCCCTGAGGCGGCTATGCCGGAAAAGGACTTTGAGACTACTACGGACGGCTCCGCAAGGATCACTGTTGACGGCACTAAGTTTATGGTCGGCGACAAGGAGCTTTGGTTCAACGGTGTAAATGCTCCCTGGGACAAGTGGAACGATTTCGGCGGCGAATTCAATTTTGAATTCTGGCAGGATCATTTTTCAAAACTTCACGATTCAGGCGCAAACGCCGCAAGAATCTGGGTAGTTTGCAACGGCGATGTGGGAATGATAATTTCCGCCGACGGAACATTCGACGGCGCTACTACGGCACACTGGGAAGATCTGGACAATCTGTTCTACCTTGCCGAGCAGTATCAGATCTACATAATGGCTACGGTTCAATCCTTTGACAACTTCAAGAACACAAACCAGACCTATGAGGCGTGGAGGACGCTTATTCAGGACAGCGACAAGACCGACAGATTTATTGACAACTACCTTGTTCCGTTCGTAAAAAGATACGGAAAGAGCGATTATTTCTGGTCTGTGGATCTGTGCAACGAGCCTGATTGGGTAGTTGAGAACGACGAATGCGGAAAGCTTGACTGGTTATATCTTGAGCAGTACTACGCCAAAGCGGCGGCGGCTATTCATGAAAATTCAGACGTACTTGTAACGGTCGGTCTTGGTATGATAAAATACAATTCCGACCAACAGCAGGGAAACAAGATCTCCGACGCTGAACTTCAAAGCGTAATGAGCGGCGACAAGTATGACAAGAGCCTTGCTTATGTGGACTTCTACTCTACCCACTGGTATACATGGATGCAGGGTATGTGGGGGTATCCGTTCGGCGAGTCGCCCACAGATTTCGGTCTTGACGGCACAAAGCCAAGCGTGATCGGCGAAAGCCCCGCTGTTGCCGAAGATTCAAGCTTTGACATAGTTTCCGCTTATGAGGACGCTTACAACAACGGCTGGAACGGAGTTTTCGCTTGGAAATCCAGCGGACAGAACGACAAATGCGGACTGTGGCCCGACATTAAGCCTGCTATCGACAATATGTACGGAATTTGTCCTGATAAGATATTCCCTAACGGAAAGAAATAATATATTACAGCGAACGGAAAAAATTCTGTTCGCTGTTTTTTCGTCATTATGTGCAAATTTTTTGTTAAGAATTTGTGTAATATGTTGACTCGTGCGATTTAAAGTGTTATAATAATTATCGGTAAATCAAAGACGATTTGCAGAAGTAATTCTGCGGATCGTTATTTTTTGGCATTTCGCCGAATATAATGTTCTGGCAAAATGCTGAATTCTGGTATCGGGAAAGGTTGAATGGATCATGGACGCTTTTGAAGAATACAGCTACATATTATTTATTGCGCTGATATTGCTTTCGACAAAAATTCTGGGACTTGTCACAAAGAAAATGAAACTTCCCCAAGTCGTGGGAGCGCTTTGTGCCGGAGTTATCCTTGGCCCTGCCGTACTTAACATTGTAAAGGACACTGAGTTTATTTCCGAGCTTTCGGAGCTTGGCGTTATCGTACTGATGTTTACTGCGGGACTTACGACTGATATTAAGGAGCTTAAAAAGACGGGAAAGGCTTCTTTTGTCATTGCTCTGCTGGGCGTTATTGTACCGCTTCTGGGCGGTTTCGGGCTTGCGGCGGCTATGGGTATCGGAAAAGGCGACGACCTTAACTGCTCGCCTATGCTTCAGCACGTTTTTATCGGCGTTATACTTACTGCCACATCTGTATCAATTACAGTTGAAACTCTCAAGGAGCTTGGAAAGCTTTCAACAAGGGCAGGCAACGCTATACTCGGCGCGGCTATAATTGACGATATTCTCGGCATAATCGCCCTTACGCTTATCACAAGCCTTGCGGACACAAGCGTACACGTTATTACGGTACTGCTCAAAATAGCTGCATTTTTCGCATTGGCTATCGGCTGTGCGGCGGCTTATCACATTGTATTTACAAAATGGAGAAAAAGAGACAAAAGGGATCTTAGACGTCATGTTATCATTTCCTTTGTATTCTGTCTTCTCATGGCGTTCCTTGCCGAGCTTTTCGGAGTTGCGGACATTACAGGCGCATTTGTTGCGGGTCTTGCTATTTCCAGCGAGAAAGACGTTAAGTATATTTCAAACCGTTTTGAAACGCTTTCCTATATGTTCCTTTCGCCGGTATTCTTCGCAAGCATCGGTCTTTCAATGTCAAATCTCAATATGAACAGCAAAATGGTACTGTTTACGGTACTTCTGCTTGCCGTTGCGATTCTTACAAAGATAATCGGCTGTGGATTCGGCGCTAAGCTTTGCAAATACTCTAACAAAGAGAGTATGCAGATCGCTATGGGAATGATCTCCAGAGGAGAGGTAGCGCTTATTGTTGCCGCCAAGGGACAGAAGCTAGGACTTATGGGCGACGAGGTTTTCGCACCTATAATCATTATGGTCGTTGCCACTACTATCCTCACTCCTGTATTTCTGAAATTCGTTTTCAAGAGCAGCGCTCCGGAAGCAGAGGTCAAGGACGATCTTCTCAGATCCGTCGAGGAACGCTATCAATACGAGCAGGATCTTCAGGAATTGTCAAGAAGCGGAAAGAAATGATTTTTTTAATTCGGGGTGCAAGGTACTTCAAGGAGTAATGACTCAGCCCGAAGACCTCGCTCGCATGATTTTTTACATAGCATTAAACCATACATAGTCCGTTTGGTTGTTCTTCTGCGACTTTGCTGAACTATAAAACTTAAAAGCGCAATGCTGTTAAGGCGTTGCGTTTTTTTGTGTCGCTAATGCGGCGATGTAGTCTAACGGGACGATAAATTGTCGTGAGTTAGCCAAACGACAATTTTCATCGTTCTCTGCATTTTTGTGAGTCCGTCTGCCGTGCAGCAGCCCTATTCTTATCTGCAAAGCGCCGGGAATATACGTTTATACATACCCAAATATATTAACTTTGTCTGATAATATTATCGTTGCGAGTTTCTTATGTTTTACTATTTTTGGCAAGCTTGATTTGCAAAGGTACATTAAAATTTGAACGTTTGCTATATGTATACAAAAAATCCGGGGGTTATTTGTTCAATAAGCTAATTTAAAAAATCCGCCTTATATGATATAATGTAAAAGCAGATATTGTACAAATTAAGGTAACAACGCACAACTATTGTGTGCGGATAACGCAGAAATACTTGTGTCTTTCAAGGAGTTTCTTTGCAAGATAACGGAAAATTGGCAAGTTAGACGTGCACAAAGCCGTTAGGAGGTAGTTGTGCGGTGCTGCCTTAAGAAAGGATTGAATTTTATGACCGCAGGATTAAAAAAATCTCTGAGTCTGGTTTTGTCACTGTTTATAGCGTTGACCGTATTTGCAGGACTTGACTTAGGCGGATATGAGGCGCAGGCGCTTTCAGGCTCCGCTTTACAGGACGCTGATACCGAAACCATTCTCGCAGATATGAAGCTGGGCTGGAACCTTGGAAACTCCCTTGACGCAACGGGAGGTTCGGGGCTCGGTTCGGAGACCTCGTGGAGCAACCCTAAGACCACTCAGGCTCTTATCGACGCTGTTAAGGCACAGGGGTTCAACACGGTGAGAGTTCCCGTTTCGTGGGCTAATCACACCTCAGGCTCAGATTACACTATCGACTCTGCTTGGCTGGCAAGAGTCAAGGAGGTGGTGGATTACTGCTATAACAACGATATGTATGTTATACTCAACATTCACCACGACAACAATTCAAGCTCAAATAAAAACGGCAAAGGCTATTATCCCGATTCAGCAGGGTATGCTAATGCGGAAAAATTTGTTTCCTGCATATGGAAACAGGTTGCGGAATACTTCAAGGGTTACGACTATCATCTGATCTTTGAGACGCTTAACGAACCTCGTCTTATCGGCACGAACAGCGAATGGTGGTTTCCTGTAAACAACCCGGGTTCTACCGTAAACGACGCTATCAACTGCATAAACAAGCTTAATCAGAAAGCTGTCGACACTATCAGAGCCACCGGTTCAAACAACACCGGCAGACTTATTATGTGTCCGGGCTATGATGCGTCCATTGACGGTGCGACCGTTTCAAGCTATAAACTTCCAACGGACATTTCCGGCAACAAGAACAGACTTGTGGTTTCCGTTCATGCTTACACGCCTTACAACTTTGCAATGAATGTCGGAAGCGGTTCGACTGCTACATATTCAAGCTCTATAAAGAACGAACTTAAAAGCCTTTTTAACACTCTGAAAACCAATTTCAGGGACAAGGGCATTCCTGTTATTATCGGCGAGTTCAGCTCTACCGACAAAAATAATACTGCGGAAAGAGTTAAGTGGGCAACGGATTACACCGCTCAGGCAAGCGAGCTGAACATTCCCTGCGTGCTCTGGGATAACAACGCTTTTGCGCGTTACTCAAACGGAAGCATAGTTCTTAACTCTGAATATCACGGATACATCAACAGAAATGGCAATACGGTTTCAAGCCCTGCCAAAGAGGTCATCGAGGCGCTCATGCAACCGTATGCGGCGGACATTCTTACGCTGAACTGCGCAGGCTCAGTGTCCTGCACATATGGAGAGACAAGCTCTATCGCGGCCTCGGCAAATCAGGACGGTGCGATTATAAGCTTTTCAAGCCAGAACCCGAACATCTGCTCGGTTGACGGTTCGGGCAGGATCACAGGACTTAAAGCCGGTACTGGATATATCACAGTTACGGCATCGGCAAACGGTTTTGAGAGCGTTTCAAAATCCGTTAAGGTGACCGTATCGAGAAAATCCATAAGCGGTGCAGCGGTTTCCGTTGACCCTAAGTCGTTTAACTATGACGGTTCGGAGAAAAAGCCGGCTGTCACCGTAACGCTGAACGGAAAGGTTCTGACAAACGGCACAGACTACACGCTTGCTTACAAGAACAACATCAATGCGGGAACTGCATCTGTAACGGCTGCGGGAAAAGGCAACTATTCCGGCACTGTTTCACAGAGTTTTTCAATAATCGGCACGAGCATTTCCGGTGCGGAGCTGACTCTTTCTTCAAGCTCCTACATTTATGACGGAACTGCCAAAAAGCCTGCCGTTACCGTTAAGGTCGGCGGAAAGACGCTTGTAAACGGCACTGATTATTCCGTAAGCTATTCGGGCAACACCAATGCGGGAACAGCTACAGTCAAGATAACAGGCAAGGGCGGCTACACCGGCACGGCGTCTAAGACCTTTGTCATTCAAAAGAAAATGATCTCCGACTGCACGGTTTCAATGCCGTCTGCTCAGAGCTTCACAGGCTCGGCTATCGCTCCGACTGTTACGGTAAAGAACGGCGACAGGACTATGACCGCCAACACCGATTACACTCTTGCTTACAGCAACAACAAGAACGTAGGCACTGCTAAGTTCACTGTTACGGCAAAAAGCGGCAATTATACGGGAAGCGTTACAAAGACGTTTGTGATAAACCCTGCAAAGCAGACGATTCAGAAACTTGAAACCCGTTACAAGGGATTCTACATCGACTGGGCGCAGAAGGGTTCGGCTACGGGATATGAAATACAGTATGCGACAAATTCAGGCTTTAC
>JAETQO010000083.1 GCA_021770655.1 Ruminococcus sp.
TGCCTAAACCACCATGCCCGCACACTTGGCACCACCATAAATGAAACTGTGCAGGCTGTAGGTTATTGAATTTATTTGTGCCGTTATTTATACTTAGTGTAACGGCAAAAATCGTGTTTATTTTGGGCCAGCAGCCCGCTGCCTAAACTGATTTCAGGTACTCTCATTTGCACCACCACCTGTCCAGCCCGCTTGAAGAACTCAACTTTCCGGCAAAAGGACGTATAGTAAAATGATAAGAGACAGAGTACCATGCCGTAAATTTCACCTCGGAGGTGCCAGTAATGGATAAAATTTACGACAAATGTTGTGGTATTGATGTGCACAAAAAGCTTATCGTTGCCTGTTTCCGATGCGGCAGAAAACAGGAAGTACGTGACTTTGGTGCAACAACCCGAGAACTTCTTGCATTGGCTGACTGGCTCAAAGAAGGCGGCTGCGAAATGGTCGCCATGGAGAGCACAGCCTCTTATTGGAAACCGCTGTTTAACATCCTTGAATCTTCTGACCTGAACGCCATAGTGGTTAATGCACGTCATATGAAAGCTGTTCCCGGCCGAAAAACGGATGTAAAGGATGCGGAATGGATTGCAGACCTTCTTCAGCATGGATTACTCCAGCCCAGTTACATTCCCGACAAGGATCAGCGTGAACTGAGAGAATTAGTCCGCTATCGTAAAAGCCTTGTTGGTGAACGTACCAGAGAACTGAATCGCCTCCAGAAAATGCTGGAAGGTGCCAACATCAAGCTATCCGGAACCGTATCAGACATCAATGGCAAAAGTGCCCGCAGTATATTGGAATATCTCCTTACCGGAGAATCCATTGACGAAGCAAAATACGACGAAATGTATGAGCAGAAAGTGATCGCCCATAATCTCAAAGCCACCAAAGCGCAGATCATTGATGACCTGAACGGTGTCATGTCTTCTTTGCAGCGTCGGATGATGAAAGAGCTTCTTATCCATTTGGACGAGCTGAATAAGCATATCAAAAACCTGGACGATGAGATTGACAACTTTATGAAGCCGGAAGAAAAGCAGGCTTCACAGGCCATTCAGGATGTGACTGGCATCGGTAATACAAGCGCTCAGGCCATCATTTCCGTCATTGGCACAGACATGGAACGTTTCCCCACAGATAAGCACATTTCTTCCTGGGCAGGATTATGCCCTGGAGACAATGAAAGCGCCAAAAAACGCAAGTCCGGCAAAACGAGAAAAGGAAACGCTCTCTTGCGGACAACATTGATTACCTGTGCACATGCTGCTGTAAAAAACAAGAAAAGCTACTTTTATGCTCAATTTATGAGGATCAGTGCCCACCGTGGGTCAAAGCGTGCCTATGTAGCAGTGGCTCATTCCATGCTCATCGCAATATACCACATCCTCAAGGATGGCGTTGTTTTTAAGGATCTGGGAGCTGATTATTACAATCAGTTCAATAAGGAACGCAAAATCAATGCGTACCTTAAAAAGTTAAAAGCACTTGGCTGGGAGGCTCCAGTAGTTGCCGCATAAGTTTGCCAGTTAAGTTCAAAGTCAACCTTTTTAAGTTTGACAGGGGCAGTCTGCGCTTTTTTGGCTACC
>JAETQO010000084.1 GCA_021770655.1 Ruminococcus sp.
TCAACGAATCATGAAAGATTATCACAGCCTATAATGAAAATAGGTACTGGCTCCACTACTTTTTTAACTTCTCATATTGCCTTATAATAGTCTTAGGCAGGATTAAGTTTGATTGCACCTTGGAGGATTTGCACCCCGTTTGTCAACGTAAATGTTTTGCCCTTGAGCACAGCATATTGTCGCACCTTTTATGGATAGCACGAGTAGCAAAGTCCGTATTATCTCGGGCAAATCTCCTGCCAATTCTATGGTAAAGGAGTTGTTCTGTATGAAAGACCTTCTGGAAATTTCCTGTGGACTGGATGTCCACAAAGATAAAATTGTTGCGTGTATCCTGACTGGTCCACTGGGCAAGCCAACCCGTTCTGAAATCCGTGAGTTTACTACATTGATTCCGGATATGATAGCATTACGGGATTGGATCGTTTCTCAAAACTGCCATCATGTAGCTATGGAAAGTACCGGTATCTATTGGATGCCAATTTATGAAATATTGGAAGATGCTTTCTCTGGTGATATTACACTGCTCGTTGTAAATGCGCGTCATATGAAAAATGTCCCTGGCAAAAAGACCGATATGCGGGATTCCGAATGGATTTCCACCTTGCTTCGCGCCGGACTTCTGAACGGAAGTTTTATTCCCGAAAAAAGAATTCGGGAATTCCGCGATTTAAATCGTTACCGTAAGAGCGTCATCCGCGATATTACATCCCAGAAAAACAGGATTGAGAAATTTTTACAAAGTTCCGGCTTCCGTCTATCATCCTTCATTTCTGATATTTTTGGCGCTTCGGGCAGAAACATCATTCTGCATTTAATTGAATATGGACAGATTGATAAAACCGCTTTAGATTCTTGTCTCAAAACCAAGACCAGAAACCGTATTGATGAAATTCTCATGTCCGTGAACGGAACACTGTCAGAACACCAAAAGGCATTTTTAAAAATTCTCATGACTCATTACGATTCTTTAAAGAAACACCTTACCGAAATTGAAACGAGTCTTGAGGAAGATATGGTTCCATTTACCTTGCAGGTTGAGCAGTTGAATAGCATCTATGGAATAAGCACAACTGCTTCCTGTGCAATTATTGCTGAAATCGGTATTGATATGAAGCCATTTAAAACTGCGGAACACATCTGCTCATGGGCTGGTCTGTGCCCAGGTAATAACGAAAGCGCTGGAAAACGAAAAAGCACCTCTGTCACAAAAGGCAATCCTTACATAAAAAGTATGCTCTGCGAAATTGCCTGGGTGATTGCAGGGAAACGCAACACCTATCTTTCGGCATGGTACTGGAGAATCAAACAGAAAAAGGGAGCCAAAAAAGCAATTGTCGCGCTTGCCCGAAAACTTCTTGTCATAATCTATACAATGTTAAAACAAGGGACTCTATTTGACGAATCCTGTTTTGAAATAAGACGTAAGAACTGTGAGCAAAAACAGCTTTCTCGTTATATACGGGAATTGGAAAAGCATGGCTATCATGTGGAAGCTCAAAGCTAGCCTTTCTTAATACGATCAATATCTCACTTTCGGCAGCC
>JAETQO010000040.1 GCA_021770655.1 Ruminococcus sp.
GTAAGGGGATTTCGCTCCTGCGGGAGCGACGGGGGCTCTGCCCCTCGACCCCGCAAGCGGCAATCGCGTCGCTTGACCCCGCTCTTTTTACCTCCTTGGCAGTTATAAAAAGACTTATTCGACAGACTGAGCTGTGCAGTTGCGTACTGCACAGCTTTTTCTTTGTAGCTATTACATATGATTGATCTATCTCAAAAAATACTTCTCCAATCCGTATAAATATCTGTCCACCTGCTTTTTGGAATAAAAGTTCACTTCTTTCACATCGGGGTATTTTTTCAAAAGCTCCTCTGTTCTCTTTCCATTTCCGTACTTGAATCCAATTATGTATTTTACAAATTCAGGATCAAACCTTTCTTCACAGCCGGCGGTTATGTCACTGCGACGCACTCCTAATTTTCCGAGAATAAGCCTTTTGAAATATCCGTACAGACAGGATATGATCCCGACCTTAAAATTGAAAACCATATCCGCGCATTGCAGGCGCATTTCCACAGTCCGATTATAATTTCCGTCGATTATCCAACTGTCAAGCTGTAATACCCTGCCGAGTTTTTCATCAAAAACCTCTCTGTCTTCCTCGACCCAGCCCGGTTTCCACCAAAGAGTGTCAAGATGAACAACGGGTATCCCGGTCAATGATGACAGCCGCTTTGCGAAAGTGGATTTCCCGGAGCCGGGACAGCCGATAACAATAATTCTCTTTTTCATATTTCTTCCTTTCGTATCAGGTTGCAACGCGAATTTTCAGTATATCACAAACATTGGATACCTTCAAGGTGTTTTTTATAAATTCGTATAACTGCACAACGTATTAATTCAGTATTTGTCAAAAATGACATAATCGCGGCAAAAATAATGTAAGCAAAATCATTGCAATCCGACATAAAATGTGATATAATAATTATGTATAAATTTTAAAGAGGAGGCTTTAAAATGAATCAGCTTATTAAATTGCTTAAAAGTAATGCGAGAATTACAAACGGCGAACTTGCCGTTCTTTTTGACAAAACAGAAAAGCAGGTAGCCGATGAAATCGATAAACTTGAAAAAGACGGAGTGATCAAGGGCTATTCCGCTATTGTGGACGAAAGCGCTTATGATCCCAATTCTGTTTTTGCGCTTATTGAACTAAAGGTAACTCCTCAGTCTCAATCCGGGTTTGACGAAATTGCAAATCAGATCGCAAGCTATGAACAAGTGGACTCCGTTCGCCTTATGTCAGGTGCATACGACATTATCGTATCGGTGACCGGCGCAAATATCAGAGATATATCCCAGTTTGTATCTCAGAGACTCGCTACTATAGACGCTGTTCAGTCAACCGCTACGCACTTTGTTCTGAAAGTATACAAGGACAACGGAATAATGTTAAGCAGCGACGATGAGGACGAAAGAGGTTTGATTTCTCCATGATAGATTATAATAAAGCGCTTTCGTGTGCGATCAAAGATATGAAACCTTCGGGGATACGCAAATTTTTCGATATTGCTCAGCAGATCGACGGCGTGATTTCTTTGGGAGTGGGTGAACCGGACTTCAAAACGCCTTGGCTGATACGGCAGGAGGCTATATCCGCTCTTGAAAAAGGAAAGACCTGTTATACGGCAAACGCAGGACTTATGACGCTCAGAGAAGAGATCGCCAAATATTTTCAGCGCACAATACACACAAGCTATGATCCTAACAGCGAAATAGTCGTTACGGTAGGCGGCTCTGAGGCTATCGACCTTTGTATAAGATGCCTTATAGAACCGGGTGACGAAGTGCTTATCGTTGAACCGTCTTTTGTTTGCTACAGACCTATCGTATCCCTGTGCGGAGGCATTCCTGTTGTAATCGAAACCAAGGCGGAAAATGAATTCCGCCTTACAGCAGACCAGCTGAGAGAAAAGATCACCGACAAAACAAAGCTTCTTGTTCTGCCGTATCCTAACAACCCTACAGGCGCTATCATGCGCCGCGAAGATCTTGAAAGTATTGCGCAGGTGCTAAGAGAAACTAACATCATCGTTGCCAGCGACGAAATATATTCCGAGCTTACATATTCGGGAAAGCACTGCTCTATTGCTGAGATAGAGGACATGAGAGAAAGAACCGTTGTCATTAACGGCTTTTCAAAAAGCTTTGCTATGACGGGCTGGAGACTGGGATTCCTCGGCGGTCCCCGTGAATTGGTATCGCAGATGCTTAAACTCCACCAGTATGCTATAATGTGTTCACCGACAGTAAGCCAGTATGCGGCGATCGTTGCAATGAGATCATGCGAAAAAAATATTGAAACAATGAGAAATGAATACAATATCCGCCGCCGTTTTGTCGTGGATTCGTTTAACCGACTGGGACTAAAATGCTTTGTACCGCAAGGTGCGTTTTATGTTTTTCCAAGCATTAAAAGCACGGGAATGACAAGTGCAGATTTTTGTGAAAAGCTTGTTTACAGCAAAAAGGTCGCAGTAGTACCCGGCGATGCGTTCGGAGAGTGCGGAGAGGGTTACATTAGAGTTTCTTACGCATATTCGCTCAATCACCTGAGAGAGGCAATAAAGCGTATTGAAGAATTTTTAGAGGATATAAAAAATGCTGATTTGCAGAAAACTTAAAATAAAAGCATTCGGCAAGCTTAATCTTGCTCTTGACATCGTTGGCAGACGCGACGACGGATACCATTTGCTGAGTACGGTAATGCAGTCGGTTTCCTGCTATGACCTGCTGGAATTCGAGCTGACCGACGGTGACGGAGTTATGCTGGAATGCGATACCGCAGGCTTTCCGCCTGTCAACGACAACATCATCACTAAAGCAATAGCGGCATTTAGGGATTACACAAATATCGATTACGGCTGTAAGATAAAGGTGAGAGTTGAAAAAAATCTTCCTTCCTTGGCAGGAATGGGCGGAGGCAGCTCCGATTGCGCTGCAACACTGCAAGCGCTGAATTTCATGTTCGATACCAGACTTACCGACGAACAGCTTTGCTCCATCGGGATAAAGCTCGGTGCGGATGTGCCTTTCTGCATTATGGGAGGAACTCAGCTTTGCCAAGGCGTAGGCGAGCTTATGAGCAGACTGCCTGCTCCTGACTGCTGTTTTGTGATAGTTAAACCTGATGCGGGTATTTCAACGCCGGAGGCGTTCAGAAAATATGACAGTATTGCCAATCCGAAGCGCTGTCATATGGATATGCTGCTAAGGTCTTTAGGGTGTGGAAATCTGTACGGAATGTGTGCCAATATGTTTAACGTACTGGAATATGCGGCGGAGTGTCCTGAAATCTTAGAGGCTGAACAGGAACTCAGAAGTCTGGGCGCGCTCAGCGCAATGATGACCGGAAGCGGCTCGGCTGTATTCGGGGTTTTCGACAGTTGCGGAGCCGCCGAAAAAGCAATGGAAAAGCTTGACGGCTGGTCATATAAATGTCTGTGCAAGCCCGTAAAACAAGGGTATGAATTTGATCATTGAAATTAAGGGGTGCAAATATGAACAAGAAAAACAGATGTAAAATCTGCGGCTACAGGTTCAAAAGCAGTGATGAGATAATCTGTCCTGAATGTCTTACCGCAAGAGAGAATGATATAAGCTGTTCCGGCCTTTCAAACGACCTTCACAGTGACGATCTGAACTGCAATAATTTTTCCGATGATCTTCACAGTCATAATCTCGGTGCTGTGGACAGCTATTTCGGTCAACCCGAGAACGACACCTTTAAGGAAGAAAAAAACGATTTTATTTCCGAAGAGCGCAGAGACGAACAAAAGGACAAGAACTTCCGAAGTCCCGATTACAGCGCGGCTCAGCGGAACTATTATGCCGGCAATCCTCAGCTTCAGAACGTAACCGGTAACAGCCGCCAGCAAAAGCTGGACGCTATAAGAAATTCCAACGCCAATTTTCAAAACAGGATAATCAGCTATAATAATCCAGCGGCATTTAACGCCGCTAATTTCAATCGGGTATCAGGCAGAAAGAAAAGCGGCTGTATGCCTGCAGTTGTTACTTTCATAATAATCGTTATTGCATTCATCGCTATTATCGTTTCTGTTACCGAAAACAGCTACAACGATCACTATGACGATTACACAGACGACTATACCTACTCCTATGAAGATTATGACTATGACTACGATTACGACGATGACAGCGATTATATGGTAACCAAATATTCTGAGGACGGAACTTACAGCATTCAGTTTTCCGACTGTTATCTTGAATACCTTTACAGCGACGAACTTACAGAGGAAGAAAAGGAATCGATACTTACAGGCATAAATGATTACAGCGACTGGTATGACGTAAATATTGTGCTTTCAAGCAAAATGATAAACAGCGATCGAACAGTCGGCATATCAACTGCATATTTTTACGCATATGATGACCAGGGTAATATTCTGAATTATTCAACATCGGTAGATCCTGCACTGCCGACCGAAAAGACAGGAGATGAAAAATACTGCCTTGATTTTCTTGTAAGCGCCGAAACTTCAAGAGTAGAGATGTATGTGACTTTTGAAGACGAAAACGGTAAGCAGGAATTCTTTGTTTTCAAGGAAAACCTGGACTACTATGATGAGCATTACAATGACGAATCGGACAACGGTACTGCCGTATGATCGAAGAACTTAAAAATTGCAGACTTTGTCCCCGCAAATGCGGGATCAACAGATATGAAAAGAAAGGCTTCTGCGGTGAAAATGCACAGGTAAGGATAGCACGGGCAGAACTTCATTTCTGGGAAGAACCCTGTATAAGCGGCACTAACGGTTCGGGAACAGTTTTTTTCTCCGGGTGCTGTCTGAAATGCTGTTTTTGTCAAAACTATGAAATTTCCGCAGAAGGCAAGGGATTTCCGCTTACCGAGAATGAACTTGCCGAAACATTTCTCAGACTGCAGAATATGGGCGCGCATAACATCAATCTGGTCAATCCCACTCATTTTGTACCCAATATTATCAAAGCTTTGGACATATGCGGTGAAAGCCTGAAAATTCCCGTAGTTTATAACAGCGGCGGGTATGAGAATGATGAAACGTTAGACTTGCTTGGAAGCAGAGTTAAAATTTTTCTGCCTGATCTGAAATACTGCGACAGTGAAATTTCTATGAAATATTCCCATGCAAAGGACTATTTCGAACAGGCTGGGCAAGCAATAAAAAAAATGACAGCTATTGCGGGAAAACCGAGGTTTGACGAAAATGGATTAATGACTTCCGGCGTTATAATCAGACATCTGGTACTTCCCTCCCACAGAAAAGATTCTATCAGACTTATGGATTGGCTCGGCGAAAATTTTGCACCCGATGAAATAATGGTGAGTCTTATGAGCCAGTTCACGCCTGTTTATCAGGCGTTTAATTTCAAAGAGCTTTGCAGAAAAACTTCTACGTTTGAATATAATACCGTTATCGATACCGTGAACAAATACGGATTTGACGGATTTATCCAAAGCCGTACCTCTGCCGATAAGGATTTCATACCGGAATTTTTTGACGAGAAATATTATTGATTTTTTTATAATTAACCGATTATTCAGGCAAATCGTAATAAAAATGTTATAATATACCATTGACTTTAAGTGCAAAAACGCATATAATATTATTAGAAGGATAAGCCTTCATTAATACGTCCGGCAACACTCAAGGCAATGCCGCTAAACTGTCGGCTGTCGCCTTAACGATTTTTGAAAAGAGGTTATGCCAATGTCAAAGGCTTTCGGTTCAAAGTACTCTATTGAAAACTCTGAAGAGGCAAAAGAGTATTTTGAGTTTGTAAAGGACCTGCTTGACAACGATGTTGTTAATGAAATGAAAAATTACCGTCATCACTACAGCACTACCTGCTATCAGCATTGCCTGAATGTTTCTTACTACAACTATCTGGTTTGCAGAAAGCTGGGTCTTAACTCCAAATCAGCAGCAAGAGCCGGAATGTTACATGATTTGTTTCTGTATGACTGGAGAAACAGAGAGAAAAAAAAGGGCGAAAAGCCGCACGGTATGAATCACCCGAAAGTCGCGCTCAACAATGCAAAACAGCATTTTGAACTTGGCAGACGAGAGGAAGATATGATAGTCAAGCATATGTGGCCGCTAACTTTAAGATTTCCTAAATATGCCGAGTCATATGTGATCGTATGCGTTGACAAATATACGGCCGCACTGGAAATAGGTACTCATATTGGCAGACTGATGCGGGAAAAAGCCAAAAGTTTAAAGTTAAAACAACACTGATCAAAGCAATCGGGACAGGAAAATTCCTGCCCCGATTTTTATTTGAAAAAGCCACAGGAAAAACCGCCGCTGAGAATTTTCAGGCGGCGGTTTTTCTGTTTGCCAGGCAAAGCAAACAATATTGGTGTTTAGTGAATGTCATTATATAAAGCAATATATTTCTGAGCTGAATTTGTCCAGCTGAAATCCTGCTTAAGGGCGGTATTCACAAGTCTGCCCCATTTCATTTTATCATCGTAATAAGCCCTTGCTCTTACGCAAGCGTCGAGCATATCGTGAGCATTATAGGACTTGAAAGTAAATCCGTTTCCACCCTTATCGCCTGCGTCATGAATGCTGTCTCTTAGTCCTCCGGTCTCTCTTACTATAGGGATAGTGCCGTATCTGAGAGCTATCATCTGAGCAAGTCCGCAAGGCTCGCTCTGCGAAGGCATAAGGAACATATCTGCGCCTGCGTAGATTTTTCTTGAAAGCTCCGGAACAAAGCCCACGGTAAGTCCCACTCTGTCGGGATAACGATAGTGCATTTCACTAAAGAAATCCTCATAGATCTTTTCACCGGAACCAAGGATCGCAAACTTACAGCCAAGTCTGATAATATCCTCAAAAACATACTTGATAAGATCAAGACCCTTGTGAGAAACAAATCTGGTCACGATTCCGATAACCGGTTCCTTACCGGTTGACATACCCATTTCGTTGAGTAAAGCAAACTTGCAGACAGCTTTTCCGGTTTTATCCTTTAAACCAAAATTCTTAGCGATAATAGGATCGGTTTCAGGATTGTAGATATTCATGTCAATTCCGTTGAGTATGCCGCAAAGCTTATACTGCTTTCCTACCAATGCTCTGTCAAGGCCGTGAGAATACCAAGGGTCGAGGATCTCCCAAGCATAGCTTGGCGAAACAGTTGTTACTTTGTCGGCAGATTCAATAGCCGCCTTCATAAAGTTTACGTCACCGTCGTAGGTAAGCAGATCGGTATGATAAAGAGGAATACCCATAATATCGTTGATAAGCTCAAGACCATACTGTCCCTGATACTGGATATTGTGTATCGTAAACACGGTTTTTATATCCTCATATCCCTGCTGATAGCGATAGAAAATATCGTAATAAACAGGAACGAGCGCAGTCTGCCAGTCATTGGCATTGATAACATCAGGTTTGAAATCAATGTAATGCAGAAGCTCAAGAATAGCTCTGGAAAAGAAGATAAATCTTTCAGCGTCGTCATAAAAACCGTAGAGTCCGTTTCTCTGGAAATAATACTCGTTGTCGAGCAGATAATATGTAACCCCGTTTACAACTCCGCTGAAAACTCCGCAATACTGATTTCTCCATGCCACAGGCACGGTAAAGTTTGTCACATAGGTCAACTTGTCTTTAAGCTCCTGCCTAATAGTGCTGTAATATGGAATTACAACACGGCAGTCGTGACCCTCAGCGTTAATTGCCGCAGGAAGCGACCCTGCGACATCGGCAAGTCCGCCGGAAGCTATGAAAGGCAAAGCCTCGCTTGCCGTATATAGTATGTTCATATCCGAAACCCTCTTTCCGTGTTGAGATTATTATTAAGTTTATACAGAAGCGCCCTTGCCCACATACATCGGATACTGCGGCGAGCTTGTAAGGATATGATTATCGCATATTGTTACATTCTTATCTGTAATGAGATAGTTAAGCTCAGCGTTATCTCCTACGCTGGTTCCCTGCATAAGGATACAATTCTTGACCTTTGCGCCCTTGCCTACCTTAACGCCTCTGAAGAGAACGGAATTTTCAACCTCTCCCTCGATGATACAACCGTCGGCAATAAGAGAATTCTTAACAGTGCAGTCAAGGTCGTATTTAGCAGGAGCGTTATCGCTTACCTTTGTGTAAATAGAGCGCTTAGGGACAAACAGTTTCTGCGCATTTGCAGGTTCAAGAAGTTCCATATTTGCCTTAAAATAGCTTGAAGGGCTGTTGAGCTTGCTGAAATAATTTCCGTACTCGAAAACCTTGATCTTCAGCTCGCGGCACTTTTCCTGAAGAACGTTTCTTTCAAAGCTTACGTTGCCCCTTGACATTGCGTCCCTGATCGTATCGATAAGGAAGTCCTTAGACATGACAAACATATTAAGGCTTGTGGTACAGGTTCCGCTGAGATCCGGATTGATAAGAACAGAAGTGACCGTTCCGTTTTCGTCTACATTGAAAACCGTAGAGGTTTTTATATCTTCCGAGCTGTAAACTCCGGTATGTGCTACCGCCGTAATATCCGCACCGCTCTCGATATGCTGAGCCACGATAGGCTTATAATCGATGTTCGTTACAACATCGCAGTCTGAAAGGACCACATATTTAGCTCTTGAATTTTTGATAAAGCTCATTGCTCCGTAGAGAGCCTCGATCCTTCCTCTATAGAGAGTGCTTTCAACATTGCCGAAAGGCGGCAGAATGAAAAGCCCTCCTTTTTTTCTTGCCAGATCCCATTCTCTTGCCGATCCCAGATGATCGAGCAGAGACTGATAGTTGGACTTAGTAATTACACCGACCTCGCTGATTCCGCTGTTCACCATATTTGACAGCGGGAAGTCGATAAGGCGGTATCTTCCGCCGAACATTACAGAACCCATTGTTCTGTTCTTAGTCATATCGCCGAGAGTCGTGTCATGCATATTTGCGAAAACAAGACCCAGTACGTTACCCATATTTACATCCATCTTTACTCGGTCCTTTCTAGATATTTTCATAAATTATCGCCTTAGGCGCAACAACGCTCTCAGGAGCTACCGTAAGATTGTTGCCTACTACTGCAACGCCCCATGAATCCTTGTCCTCGATCGTCTCAGGCTTTGCTCCGATCTGAGAGTTCTCGCCGATCACGGAATTCTCGCCGACGATAGCGTATTCTACCTTTGCGCCCTTCTTGACAACTGCGCCGGGCATAAGGATCGAGTCATAAATCTCAGCACCCTCTTCTACCGTAACTCCGTCGGAGATCATTGAAAACTCTACCGAACCGTCAATAACACAGCCCTCTGTTACCATAGAGTTCTGTATCTGAGCATTCTTTCCGATGCTCTGCGGCGGCATGACAGGGTTTCTGGAATAAATCTTCCACGAAGCGTCATAAAGGTCTATCGGAATATTAGGATTAATAAGATCCATATTTGCTTCCCAGAGTGAGTCGATAGTTCCGACATCCTTCCAGTAACCGTCAAAACGGTAAGCCACAAGCTTTTCTCCCGCTTCTCTCATATCGGGGATAATATTCTTTCCAAAGTCCTTAGTAGCTTCTTTATCTTCTTCGTTAGCAATAAGGTAAGCCTTAAGCTTCTTCCAAGTAAATATGTAGATACCCATTGACGCAAGTGTGGAACGAGGATTCTTCGGCTTTTCTTCAAAGTCGATAATATTGTCGTCTTCATCGGTTATCATAATTCCGAAACGTGAAGCTTCTTCCTTAGGAACGTCAAGAACGGCGATAGTAGCATCGGCATTCTTCTCCTTGTGATAGGTCAGCATTTTGTTGTAATCCATTTTGTAGATATGGTCGCCTGAGAGAACAATGACATACTCAGGATCGTATCTGTCCACAAAACCGATATTCTGATAAATAGCGTTAGCCGTACCGGTATACCAGTCCGCACCGGAAGCAGTCTGATAAGGAGGAAGCACATGAACGCCTCCGTGAATCCTGTCAAGGTCCCATGGTTGACCGTTGCCGATATACTCGTTAAGTACAAGAGGCTGATACTGCGTCAGCACTCCTACCGTATCAATACCCGAATTGATACAGTTTGAAAGAGGAAAATCAATGATGCGATATTTTGCGCCGAAGGGCACAGCCGGTTTTGCAACGTTCTGTGTCAGAGCATAAAGTCTGCTGCCCTGACCGCCTGCCAGCAACATTGCAACACATTCTTTTTTGTTGAACATAGATAATTCACCCACCAATTTAAAATTAAGTCGTTTATTTATCAGCCTTTTTAGCTGAGGACTTCTTAGTTGTTTTTACCTTTGCGGTTTTCTTTACCGGAGTCTTTTTAGCCGTTTCTTTTTCAGCTTTTTTCTTCGGCTTAGGCTTAGCGGATTTCTTGACCGTAAAGTACATACATGAAAATGCAGGAATATCGATACAAACAGACTGTTCAAAACCGTGCATTTCCTGATCTACAGATTTCACCGTACCGTTCGTGCAAGGAGAACCGTCGTCCGAAGAGGAGTTAAAGACTTCCGTATAACTGCCCCAATAGGGAACTCCGAAACAATAGGACTTTCTCTCGACCGGCACAAAGTTGCACACTACAATGACCTCATCGCCGTTTTTGTCAAAGCGTCTGAAGATTATAATGCTCTGCCTGAAATCATCGTTGGATATCCAGCTAAAGCCTTCCCAGGAGAAATCTCTTTCCCAGAACTGAGGATGATCAAGATAAAAATGATTAAGGTTCTTTGAGAAGTTCAGGTAGTTTCTGTGCTGCTCATATTCGTCCACCATGAACCATTCAAGACCGTTTTCATAATCCCACTCCCTGAACTGAGCGAATTCCGCTCCCATAAAGAGAAGCTTTTTGCCGGGATGCGCCATCATATAAGCCATAAACAGCTTGCACTGTTTAAATTTGTTGTCAATATCTCCGCCGAACATCTTATTAACGAGCGAAGCCTTACCGTGAACCACCTCGTCATGCGAAATAGGCAGTATAAAGTTCTCGGAAAAGGCGTAGAAGAACGAGAACGTAAGCATATCGTGGTGGAACGCTCTGTTGATCGGATCAAGCGCCATATACTTGAGCATATCGTTCATCCAGCCCATATTCCATTTGAAGTTGAAGCCAAGACCTCCGTCGCTTGCCGGCTTAGTTACCATCGGCCACGCAGTCGACTCCTCCGCAATCATAAGCGTATTGGGATTTCTTCCGAACACAGCGGTATTAAGATCCTTGAAGAACTGAACCGCCTCAAGGTTTTCCTTTCCGCCGTATTTATTCGGAGTCCACTCTCCGTCTCTTCTGTCATAGTCAAGGTAGAGCATAGACGCTACTGCGTCTACTCTCAGTCCGTCAATGTGATATTTTTCTATCCAGTAAAGAGCGTTGGAAATGAGGAAAGATTTCACTTCTCCCTTTGAATAATCGAATACTCTTGTACCCCACGTCAAATGATCCGCCTTTTTCGGGTCGGAATATTCATAAGCAGGACCGCCGTCGAATTCAAACAGACCCGCCGCGTCTCTCGGAAAATGAGCAGGCACCCAGTCGAGGATCACGCCAATACCCGCCGCATGGAACAGATCGATCATTTTCATAAAATCGAAAGGCGTTCCGAATCTTGAGGTAGGAGCATAATATCCTATTCCCTGATAACCCCATGAACCGTCAAACGGGAACTCCGCCAGCGGCATAAGCTCGATATGAGTATACCCCATTTCCTTAATATAAGGAATTATGGTATCTGCAAATTTGACATAGGAAAAATACTTGCCGTCGGGGCAGTTTTTCCACGAATTCAAATGCACCTCATAGATATTCATAGGAGCGTTATAAATATCCTTGGACTTCTTTTCCTCCATCCATTTTTTATCGCTCCACAAATAACCGTCAATATCGAAAATCTTCGATCCCGTTTCGGGCGCGACCTCCATATGAGTGCCGTATGGGTCTGCCTTATAATGTTTCTTTCCGTCACAGCCTGAAATACAGTATTTGTATGTATCGTAGGGTTTAAGACCCTCTACAAAGGTTTCCCATACCTCCGACGTATCCAGAAGCTCCATAGGGTTTGCTTCCTCGTCCCAGCCGTTAAAATCTCCAACCAATGCGACAGCCCTTGCATGCGCTGCCCACACTCTGAAATAATATCCTTTTACGCCGTTCTTCTCACCCTTATGACACCCAAGAAACTTATAGGTTTCCTGGTTTGTTCCGTTGTGGAAAAGATAGAGCGGCAATTCATAATCCTTTGGAATAGTATCTATCATAAATCAGCCTCCCTTGAGTTAGTGAAAACCGCATAATTTCGCAGTAATCCTTAGTTATATTTTAACCTTTTTTGAACAAGTTTGCAATAGTTTTAGTTGTTATTCTCAGTTTCTCACAGTTTTCAACACATATGTTTGTGAATATTTCACAATTATTATCTGCACTATATTACGAAAAATAAAAACTGAGATTTATTTTTCATTCCTCAGAGAAATTTTAGCCACAATAATTGTAATATCATCCTGTTTTCCGTTCTTTTTCTGAGAAAGCGCTTTTGCCCCAAGCTTGCGTGCAATGTCGGCAGATGAAAGCTTATCATCAGGATCAGCATAACGAACGATCTCCCTTGCAGACGCGTCTTCAACACCGTCGGAAGTCATAAGAATAATATCTCCGTCAAAAAGCTTGATTTCCGTTATATCCGGAGAGCAATCCGGAAGTATTCCCGCAGGAAAAGCTTGACCGCCCACTGCTTTAAGTCCGCCGTCACGGCAGAGAAAACTCTGTACTGCTCCCGACTTCAGAAACTGAGCCGTTCCACCGTTAAGATCGAGCCGCATTATATCAAGCGTTGCAAAGGATTCCTCCCAGCCCTTTACTCTGAGCATGGAATTGATAAGCTTGTGCGCAGTCTGCATTGACATTCCCGACTGTATAAGTCTGGTTACAAGACTTACGGAAAACATAGAATCCAGCCTTGCACGCTTTCCAGTACCCATTCCGTCCGAAAGGACAATATATTTTTCATTGACGCTTGAATCGAATATCTCAAAGCTATCCCCTGAATATTCTCCGCTGGACGAGGCGGAAAACGAATTGATCTCAACGCAGAACTTCGGTATTTCCGCAAAAGACATTCTTGTAATATTGTCTACCCTTACTATTACAGGAATATCCAGATCGTACTCTATCATCTCCGACAAAGCCGCAGTAAGCCTCACAAGATCTCCTTTGAATTCGGCTGTGATGAACACGTCCACCCTCTGGCAAAGATTCTCGTCCACATAAACGCAGGCCTTTACATTCGGATAGCCCAGATTTGAAAAATGATCTCTGACCCTTGCCGAAAGCTGTGAGTCGACACTTCTGACCTGACCCGTTCTGAAAGACAGATCAGAAAGAATGTCCTCCATTGATGAAAGCTGTTCATTTAAAAACTCTCTCATTTCGCGCATCCGTATACTGTCGGCACGTTCGGTCACATAGTCTGTATACAGTTCATTAAACGTATGACAAAGCAAAGTTTTCCTGCCGCATCCGCTCAGATTGCGGCTTACGTCGTCAAGGCTCAGATTATTATATGCGCATACGATTTTCTCAAGTTTCAAAAAGCCCTCGTCAACTGCTGTGGAGTTTTTACGGCAAAGTCCGAGCATATCGCAGTCGGAGCAAACGCAGGAACGCACTCTGTCCGACAATGATGACTCCTTTGAGCGCTTGTCTATCGCCGCAGTCACCATAGAAAGCTGGCCTCTTATGCTCCCAAGCGTTCTCGAAGCCATATTAAGCTTTGAAGATGTAGTTTGTCCAACAAGATCAACGGAGTTTTTCACTCCCACCACTCTTTTAGCGGCTCTTTTTATCAGCGGCATAGGAACTGCAATGAACATGAGCGCACCCAGAAGAAGGTCGGTAAACATTGTAAAAGTATCCCCGTTTACGCCCATAGCCACAAGGCTGATAAGAGAAACAACAAGAAATACCAGCACCATTATCAGTGTTCCGAATTGCAGAAAAGCTCCGCAGATCAGTCCTGACGTTGCCAGCAAAAGGGTATTTCTCGCAAGCGAAGGCATACACAGCAGAACTCCGCAGGTAGTAAGCGCACCCACGACCGCTCCGCCGATGTTGCGGTACTTCCTCACCGCCATAAGCATGCACATAGTGCCGAAGATACGTCCGATATTTACGATATGAACAGGCACCGCCGTAAGAGTAGATATTATCATTATGTAAAGTATGCCTGTGAAAACGCCGTTTATTCCCGTAAGATCAAAAACTCCGCTTCGGCTTCTGTGTTTTTTTATCGTAAGCGAAATAAATACTATACAGCCGCACAAAAGCGCGTTTATCATTCTCAGCGACGCGGTATATGTATCTGCCGGAAGCGCCACTGACATCACACAACCGAAAAGCATCATCGCTCCGGTCGTCACCAATGATACAAACACCGGATCATCCTTATGCTCCGCCGACGGGAAAACGATCCTTACAGCCGCCGTAACCAGTATCGAACAAAGCTGAACAATACCGTCTGAAAACGAACCGTTTACAACATACGCCAATACACTGCCTAAAAATGCCGGGATAACATTAACTCCCGAAAGAGCCGCCAAAGCCACATTCATCGACGACGGAAAGCCTAGAATTTTTCCAAAGCTTGCGAAAAAGGCCGCAGCCGCCGTAAGAACTGCCGCAAGCAATGCACTGCGGGTATGAGTTTGAATTTTTGCTGTCTGTCGAATTTTTTCCATTCCTATCACCACGTCCTGTAATTTTACCAAAATGTAATAATTACATTCTAACAGGAATATTCGGCGAAAGGTGTCGCAACAGGACGACAGAAATATACTGTCTGACCAAAATTACGGACAGATAAACGTTAATTGTCCAAAAGCCTTTTTAATATCTCCGAAAAGCGAATAAACTGCTCCATAGTGAGCGCCTCGGGGCGCACTGCGGCAGGCAGTCCGCTCTCTTCAACAGCGCGATTAACGATTCCTTTGTCAATTTTCATTGACGAGGATACCGAATTGGAAAGAGTCTTTCTCCTTTGCGAGAACGCTCCCCTTGCAACATTAAAGAAAAACTTTTCATCGGTAACTCCGTCGGGAGTTTTTTCCTTTACGTCAAATCTCACCACACAGCTGTCAACGTTAGGCGAAGGCATAAAACTGCCTCTTGAAACATTGAAAAGCAGTTTAGGTACCGAGAAGTAATTTATTGCCACTGTCACCGCGCCCATATCTCTTGTACCCATTGGCGCGCAAAGACGAGTTCCCGCCTCCTTCTGCACCATTACGGTTATGGACTTAATGGGCAAACGCTGTTCCAACAGCATCATAATAATAGGAGACGTTATATAGTACGGCAGATTTGCGCAGACCGCCACGTCCATTCCGGAAAATTCTTCGGCAATAAGCTTGTGCAGGTCCACATCCATAACGTCGGCGTTTATAACC
>JAETQO010000085.1 GCA_021770655.1 Ruminococcus sp.
CGTATGTGTTAGCTGTTGATGTATCATCTGTATTATTACAAGTAAAAAATCCGGAGTAATTACCGATAGTTGTTACATACGCCGCGTCTGTTAAATATAGTTTTCCGTCTTTAACGACCCCCGTAGCAACAAAAACAACTTTGTCCGTTTCGTCCTTGATAATAATCACATTACCATAATTAATTACTTTAATGCCGACAGTAGCTGCATATTCGGCTGTTTCCGAGACAAGGTCATCAATGCTTGCAATGTGCTTTTTATAAATCATGTCTCGGTCACCTCCTCAGCCGTATCCATTTGACCGATCAGTGATGTATCAGCTGTAAAGCCGCTAAGCAGCATTGCAGATTTACCCGATTCCAATCCGCCGCCTGCGGTCATTTCGGGTATCGTGTCGATAATATCCATATTATCATTAAAATCCCCGATATTAAATTTATCCGTACCTTCCGGCTTTTTAAGTCCGAGCTTTTCCGTGTAACTAGCCAATTTGTCCGCCTCCTGTGTTCTTGCCGATTATCAGATAGTATGTTGTAAATGTCCTTGTGCCTGCGCTGTCCTCTTTGGTCATGATCTGATGATCTATTCTCAGCTTGTTGTTTATGACCTCATAATGCACTTGTGCCGATTTGTAATGCGCTCCGCCCCAGTCACAGCACACAAATATGTACGGCTGTGTAGTCGTTGACGGCAGCGTACAAACGCCGTCGCTCCACCACCAATGAGTTTGATTGTTTTCCACTTTGATCGTATGCGTCATTTTTCCGTACTTTATAGTCAACGGATACAGCCTTGTCATTATACCCACTATCTGCGCCGCTGTCTTACTGTTAAATACAGTCCTGCCGCTGTCAAGCAGATTTTCCAGCTGTTCGCCCGAATACCTCAGTTCATACTCTGCTTCACCGATGACCTCCAACAGCAGGTCCTGCATAGCCGTAACAGTATCGCTCAGTGTGGCTACTTGTGCCGCCAGTTCTTCCAGCGTAGGCGTGTTTTCTGTGGGTTCTTCCGGCGTAGTTATGTTCTCGTTTTCGTTTTCTGCCATATTTCTCCCTCCTTAAAGTTGTTCTTCGACGCTCAGACCTACCGCCGATATATCCGCGCTCAGTCCGCCGTCGTATGTAAATCCCAGATTTGTTATCGGTATATCGTAGCTGTCGCCGTTGTCGTTGACGTATGTGATTACATCTCCCACATCAAAGCGCGGGTCGCCCAAACGGTGATAAAGCTCTGTGGTATACCAGGCAAAGCCCTTAATACGATACCAAAGAGAGTTCAGCAGGCTCGACGTCATATACGGATTTTCAAACTCAAGCACTCTGCCCGTGTTACCCGTGGTGTTGCCAAGCCGCAAAGTCTGGCTGTTGCTCACCTTGCAGACAACGCCCACTATCACGTTCTGCCGCTCGCTGAGAGTAGGCAGGTCGATAGTGTTATTATCAAGTATCTTAGCGCTCCTGCCGTACCATTTGCGGACGTACC
>JAETQO010000086.1 GCA_021770655.1 Ruminococcus sp.
GAACGAAGGTCAGCCATTGTTGGTATATGCTCATACCGACACTGACAACACGCATATACATATAGTAACATCAAGAATATCTCCGGACGGAAAGAAAATCAGCGACCATCACGAAAGAGTGCGTTCTCAGGCAGTGCTCAACAAACTTGTCGGCAAGGATGTCAAGGCGAAAGCCGCAGATGATCTTGCTACTTCACTCTGCTATTCATTCTCTACCTTTGCTCAAGACAAAGCTCTTATGACCTCAATGGGTTATGAGGTTTATGAAAAGAATGATATGGTATATGTCAAACGAGACGGAGCGGTTCAGGCAAAAATTGGATATGCTGATATATGTGGCAGGTTCCATAAGGTGCAACTTGACAAGACACGACGCAGGCAACTGTGGGCGATGCTTAAGAAATACCGCGATGTGAGTGCCGACAGGAAAGAACTCCAGGCAGAGGTGAAGCGGAAATTAGGCATAGACCTTGTTTTCTTTGGCAAATCGGATAATCCCTACGGATATATGATAGTTGACCATGCCAACAAAACGGTATATAACGGAGCTTGGGTATTATCCATTAAGTCGCTCCTTGATTTCACCACTCCTGATGACAAGATGGAGCGTATTGATGCCTACATTGACAGACTTCTTGAAAACAATCCCACAATAGACACATGGGGCATAAACTCAAAAATATTTCGCTATAATGCCTTCATACGGCGCGGAGTGCTCCACTACCGAAATACTACACGCCCACTCAAAGGTTTCATGGCTGCAACCATTCTTAGAAATGACAAAATAAAAAGGATAGAATCATTTCAACCGACAACTGCGGCTGAACGGGATCTGCTGTGCAGTATATATAAGGTGAACGAGCCTGAACTTGTAACTATATCTCAGAATAAAAGCCAACACTATTATAATGATGTTGACAAGCTGCGCCGGTTATTTAACGATGACAGCATAGTTAAGCTGCATTCCGAAATACGCAACGCCGGGTTCTATATACGTCAGAGCGGAGAGGATTATTTTGCCATTAATTTCTCATCCAAGCAAGTAATCAACCTCTCGGAAGAGGGATTTGATTTGAAAAGGCCAAATTATCCAACCGAGGGCTGCGCGGAGCCGGCAAGGGACAACTGTCTGCAAAAGCCAAAGGTCTGCGCGATTCAGCTTCCGGACGAGGAGAGAACCGGGAATGGGAGGTTGGCTACCGTGGAAATTATGACAGGATTGATGATGAAAACAGCCTGAAAGTATAGCGTCGGAATTTTATTACCATGCCAATATTGTGACATAGAGTCTTGAAGACAATCGCCTTTGATGTCTTCAAGGCTCTATTCCTATATAATATGCAATGTTCAAAACATAAAATGATAATGTCTTTAAGAAAGGTGTCCAAAGTGGCCTGTTGCCTTGCCTCCGGATAATAATTTTGCGTATAAATAATTCAAACGGACCACAATGGACGAATCAATCATCATAACATTTGCAAATCAAAAAGGAGGCGTAGGGAAAACCACCCTTTGCGTCACCTTCGCAAACTTTCTTGTCAAGAAAGGTCTTCCGGTGATTGTCGTTGACTGCGATTCACAAGAAAGCCTCGCACAACGGCGTGATAGCGATTTGAAACGCTATGGCTCTGAAGAAGTGGAAATCCCTTATGAGGTGCTGCCGTTCTCACTCAGCAAAGAGGAAGCACTGTTCAATTTCATAGGAAACATCCGCAAGACCCGATGTGTGGCAATCTTTGATTCTCCCGGCAACCTGAAACAGCAGGGACTTGTGACTCTGTTTGCCAATTCCGACTATATAATATGTCCTTACCATTATGACCGCACCACTATTCCATCGACCGCCACATTCATAGCGTTTATTCAAAATCTCAAAAAGGCTATGGGACGAAAGATGACCGCAGAACTTATCCTTGTCCCCAACAGACACGATGCCAGGGTCGGGACAAAGACTGAACGGGAGCTTTGGGATGAGACAGGCAAGACCTTCAGCCGATATGGACTCGTGACACCGCGAATAAGCATGAAAGCAGACATGGAACGATTCTGCACGCTTTCAGATCTGGACGGTCAACTGGAGATTACGCAGGAGGCCTACGACCTTATATATAACAAGATATTCGGACACCTTGAAATTGAAACAAACAATGGATAAGCCAACATTCCCTGATATAGATGGACTGCTCGGAAGCATCCGCCATGTCGCTACCCCAGTCGGACAGCAGACGGTGTCCGATGAACCTGACGAGACAACAACCAGGCCCAAAGAAAATATACCCGATAATGAAAATCCGGAAGACCCGGCCGGAATGTGGGACGCTTTCATGGCAAATCTTTCAGCATACGGATTCAGGGAGCGGAAAGATGAGCGGAAAGTCTGCATGATTGACAAAGAT
>JAETQO010000087.1 GCA_021770655.1 Ruminococcus sp.
GGGAATATAGCAAAAGATGTGTAAATAGTAAAAAGCGGGTAAGAATGTAGATACGAAACATACTTACAGGAGGAAAAATACTATGAACACATCTTTTATTTCGACAAAGCAGATCAAGGACCTTGTGAATGAACAAAAGTTTACATCAACACAGGACATTATGGAGTGCATGAAAGGCATGTTTGCAGATGTTTTAGAACAGACCTTACAGGCTGAAATGGATCAGCATTTAGGCTATGATCGCGCTGAAAGAACATCTTGTGAAGGGAAGAAAAACTATCGCAATGGCACTGTGAAACGCACAATGAAAACACAATTAGGTGAAGTAGATGTAAACGTACCACGTGATCGTAACGGCGAATTTGAGCCGCAGATCATTGGGAAATATCAGAGAAATGCCGATGGCATCGAGGAGCGCATCCTTTCCTTGTATGCTACTGGAATGTCCACAAGAGATATCAAAGATCAGATTAAAGGACTGTACGATGTAGAGATTTCAGAAGGACTGGTAAGCAAGATCAGCGAGCGCATTCTGCCCGAAGTAACAGAATGGCAAAACAGACCCTTAGAAGCCTTCTATCCATTCATATTTATGGATGCGATCCATTATAAGATCAGAGAAGATCATCAGGTTGTGACCAAAGCAGCCTATGTTGTTTTAGGCATCAACAACGAAGGAATGAAGGAAGTTTTAGGATTGTGGGTAGGTGCGAGTGAATCAGCGAAATACTGGATGGGAGTGCTGAATGAGTTGAAAAGCAGAGGGGTTAAGGATGTTTCCTTGTTCTGCGTAGATGGTCTTACAGGCTTCAGAGAAGCCATAGGAGCTGTCTATCCAAAGGCACGTATTCAGCGTTGTATTATCCATCAAATTCGCAACAGCACACGCTTCGTGAGTTATAAGCATATCAAGGAGTTCATGAGGGATTTAAAAACTGTTTACCAAGCAAATACAGAGGAACAGGCACTGAATCAGTTAGCAATTTTCAAGGATAAATGGGGCAAGCAATATCCAACCGCAGTACGTAGCTGGGAAGAGAATTGGGATATACTAAGCACATACTTTGATTATCCAGTTGAAATCCGCAAAATCATTTACACGACAAATGCGATCGAAGGATTGAACAGACAGTTCAGAAAAGTCACGAAAACAAAGACGGTTTTTCCAAATGATGACAGTTTGAGAAAGATGCTTTACTTGGCTATTCAGAACCTCAGCAGCAAATGGACACAGAGATGTCGAAACTGGGATATGATTCAAAATCAACTTGCCATTATGGAAGCAGTAGAAGCATAATGAGTAAAGATAAAGGCATATAAAAAAATCAGTATAACCCTTGATGAATTGGGCATACTGATAATACATAAACAGATGATGATTAGACATGATTCGTCATCTACTATCTAAACCTGTCGATTTTTACTTACACATAATTCTTCACATTCCC
>JAETQO010000041.1 GCA_021770655.1 Ruminococcus sp.
TTTTTTACGAAAAAGCATCCACGGTTTTACACCTGAAATTTTTACCCTCAAAACGCAAAAAAAGCTCGTAAATACGAGCTTTTCGAGGTGTGCATCTATTTTATTGCACAAGTATGGTGACCCGTACGGGAATTGAACCCATGATTCCGCCGTGAAAGGGCGGTGTCTTAACCTCTTGACCAACGGGCCGTTTTCGCTATGAGCGTTTCGTATTGTCAAAACGGAACAATTCCGTTCGACAGAATTGGTAGCGGTAACTGGATTTGAACCGGTGACACCCTGGGTATGAACCAAGTGCTCTAGCCAACTGAGCTATACCGCCATACTATCCCTCATAGCGACTTAATTATTATACACTAATTTTTCTGGCTTGTCAACCGTTTTTCAAAAAAAATTTTAGTTTGTAAAAGCTTTGTGAAAATATGACAATTTTAACAAGGCGCATTTTGCATATTTGACGATAATAACGAATAATCAGTGTCGTATCATATTTTTTGACAATTAGGGTAATACCGCCGGTGAATCGGTTGACGCCTTTGCCACATATCTGCACGACAATCTCTTTGGTGCAGATGACTTGAAAATTTCCGTTTATGTACATATTATTATACCCTTGTCATGTAAAAATAAACATCTTTTGTAAAGCCTCACGCTTGCCCTTTTTGAGAATTTGTGCTATAATATTCAAAGGCGGCTTTCCCGCCTTTCGTAGTTTTACACCGCAGGTATTTTAACTGCGGAATTAAGGTAGCACCGCACAACTACCGCCTAACTTGCCGATTTTCCGTTATCTTGCACAGAAACTCCTTGAAAGGCACAAGTATTTCTGCGTCGTTTCTATACAATCTAACGAAAAATTTTCTGCGTTATCCGCACACAATAGTTGTGCGGTGTTGCCTTAAAAGAATTATAGAAATTGAGGATTTTTGTATGGACATTAACAAAACTCTGGCGCAGGAATTTAACCTCCGTCAAGAACAGATCGACAATACCGTTGCACTTATCGACGACGACAAAACGATCCCCTTTATCGCCCGTTACCGTAAAGAGCTTACAGGTTCTCTGGACGATCAGATACTGAGGGAAATATCCGACCGCCTTTCTTATCTCAGAAACCTTGAAAAACGTAAGGAGGAAATAATCTCTTCAATTACCGACCAGGAGAAAATGACCGACGATATAATGACGGCTGTCGAAAAAGCGAAAACGCTGGTGGAGGTCGAAGACATCTACCGACCCTTTAAGCCTAAGAGAAAAACCAGAGCCTCTGCGGCAAGAGAAAGGGGTCTTGAACCGCTTGCGGAATTTGTTATGGAGCAGAATGTTAAAGCCGACCCGGATTCTGAGGCGCAAAAGTATATCGACCCCGAAAAGAGCGTTGAGTCCGCAAACGATGCCTTGCAGGGCGCAATGGATATTATTGCCGAAAATGTCTCCGACGATGCGGCATTGAGAAAGTATATAAGGAATCTGTTTCTCCAGATCGGCGTTATCTCTTCCAAAGCGGCGGACGAAAATGCCGAAACGGTTTATGAAAATTATTATGACTTTTCGGAAAGCGTTAGGAAAATTGCGGGACATAGAGTCCTTGCTATTGACAGGGGCGAAAAAGAGGGCGTGCTCAAGGTCTCTGTGGACATGCCGGAGGGAGCAGGCGAAAGAGCCTGTACATCAAAATTCGTAAAAAATGACAGCCCCTGCGGAAAACTTTGCGAGACAGCTTGTACAGACGGATATAAAAGACTTATTTATCCGTCTATCGAAAGAGAGATACGCGCAGAGCTTTCCTCCAACGCTCAGGAGGGCGCGATAAAAGTGTTTTCTTCAAATCTGCGCCAGCTTTTAATGCAGCCTCCTGTAAAGAATACCGTTACCCTAGGTCTTGATCCCGGCTATGCACACGGCTGTAAGACCGCCGTTGTGGACGAAACCGGAAAGGTGCTTGATACCGCTATTATCTATGTCACTCCCCCAAGAAAGGATATAGACAGAGCCAAGCGCATTATTTCGGGATTTATCAAAAAGTACGGGGTTACAACGATAGCTATCGGCAACGGTACGGCTTCAAGAGAAACCGAGGCTTTCACTGCGGAGCTGCTGAAGGAGATACCTCAGAAGGTGTCATATATGGTCGTTTCCGAGGCAGGCGCATCGGTCTATTCTGCGTCCAAGCTTGCGGCTGAGGAATTCCCCGATTACGATGTTTCCCTGCGTTCGGCAGTGTCTATCGCAAGACGTCTTCAGGATCCGCTTGCGGAGCTTGTAAAGATCGACCCCAAGGCTATCGGCGTCGGACAGTATCAGCACGATATGCCAAAAGCAAGAATGGACGAAGCGCTTAAAGGAGTTGTGGAGGACTGCGTAAACTCCGTAGGAGTGGACCTTAATACAGCCTCCTATTCATTGCTTTCATATATTTCAGGTATCAGCGGTACAGTGGCAAAAAATATCGTTGCTTACCGCGAGGAAAACGGAGCCTTTACCGAAAGAAAACAGCTGATGAAAGTTCCGAAGCTCGGAGCAAAGGCGTTCGAGCAGTGTGCAGGCTTTCTGCGTGTTCAGGGCGGAAAAAATCCTCTTGATAATACCGCAGTTCACCCCGAATCCTATAAAGCCGCGCAGGCTCTTATAGATAAATGCGGTTTCAGTATCAAAGATATGGGCAACGCCAATATCGGCGGCGTAAAACAGGTGTCTGAAAAGGTGAACAGGATTGGTGTATCAAAGCTTGCCGAGGAAATAGGCATAGGCGCTCCTACGCTTGCAGATATTGTAAAGGAACTTGAAAAGCCCGGAAGGGACCCACGTGACGAACTTCCGCCGCCGCTTATGAGAAGCGGAGATATAATGGAGCTGAAAGACCTGAAACCCGGAATGGAGCTTATGGGTACGGTAAGAAACGTTATAGATTTCGGCGCATTTGTAGATATAGGCGTTCACGAGGACGGCCTTGTGCATATCTCGCAGATCTGCGACAGGTTTATCAAGCATCCTCTGGAAGCCGTTAAAGTAGGCGATGTAGTAAAGGTACGTGTCCTGGACGTTGATCTGAAAAAGAAAAGAATATCTCTTACAATGAAAAATCCCTAAGGCAGTAAAGCCTGAGCTCCCGTAGGAGTATGTCGATATCCCCTCTGGTTTGCAGTATAAAAATACAGCCGTCCGATTTTGCGATAACTAAGGAAGCACTGATTAAGGCAACACCGCACAACTACCGCCTAACGGCTTTGTGTACGTCTAACTTGCCAATTTTCCGTCATCTTGTACAGAAACTCCTTGAAATACGCAAGTATTCCTGCGTCGTTTCTATACAATCTGTCGAAAAAATTTTCTGCGTTATCCGCACACAATAGTTGTGCGGTGTTGCCTTAAATCAAATTCGCCCCGTTCAAACAATGAAACTCACGCGGCTGAATTTGATACGCTTCGCTTTAATCAGTGCATCCCTAACACATCCGAATCGGAACGGCTGTTTTATTGTCCGAAATTTTATGACAATTGTAAACAAACGGTTAAAACGTCTTGCGAACATAACTTTTTACGCCGGATTTCCTTGACAATTCGGGTCTGGTGTGGTAATATTAAATAAATATAACGAATATTACTAATGACATTTTTGTTGAAAACGAATAACAGATCAAAGGGAGAATAAGTTATGTTCAGCGGAGTGAGAGCCGAATATAAAATAATCGGAGTCTGTGTTGCCGGAATACAGACCGACTATGTAAAGGAAATTACTATGTCTGTTTGCCGACATGCAGGCAAGCGCGGATTTAATGTATTGCTGTTCAATTCGTTTACGGATATGTATTATGACAACGCATACGGCAGAGGCGAAGCGAGCATATACGATCTCATAAGCTTTAAAATGTTAGACGCGCTTTTTATCCTGCCCGAATCCATAAAAAGCGACGCCGTTACCAATGAGATCATAAGCAGAGCAAAGGAAAACGGAGTTCCGGTCATCTCTATAGACAGAGTCATGAACGGCTGTTACAGCGTTATATTCAATTATGTGGATACCTTTGAGCGGATAGTTCGTCATGTTGTTGAGACTCACGGCTGTAAAAGGGTAAATATTATTGCAGGAACTAAGGATAATCCTTTCTCCGAGGAGAGGGTCCGGGTGTTCAAAAAAGTCCTTGAGGAAAACGGTATCGAGTTTGAACCGGAAAGATTGGGCTACGGCGATTTCTGGGAGATGCCTACCCGAAAGGTGATGAAACGCTTTTTTGACAGTCCGCTGCCCTTTCCCGAGGCTATCGTGTGCTGTAACGATGCTATGGCAATAACCGCCTGCCAGGAACTGAGGTCAAACGGCTATAGGATACCGGACGATGTAATCGTTACCGGCTTCGACGGAATAGAGCTTGAAAAATTCAACAATCCAAGATTGACTACCGCCGCTGTGGATATAGATATGTTCGGTGAAATAGCCGTCGGTGCGGTAAGCGATATACTCGAGGGCAAGCAGCCGCCGAAGATAATTGAAATACCTTATAATATGAGAGTGTCGCAGTCCTGCGGCTGTAAGAAGATAGATATCTTTGAGGTCGGGGATAAGATCATGGACCTTTATCGCCGTATGAACGATTCCGACGGACATGAAACCCATTTGTTTTCCTATCTCGCAAAATCTGTAGAATGTAACACCCCCGATGAACTGTCGGCAGTTATGTCAAAATATGCCGATCACAACTCATGGTGCTGTACAAATACGGATTTCCTTTCAAAAGAAAAAGAGAAGAACAGATATAACGAAAGCTTTACGAATCGTATGAATGTTTTCATGCAGTGCGAATATGGGAAATATTCTTCCGGAGGAGTATTCGATACACAAACGCTTCTGCCGGATCTCGAGGACGCTCTTGAAAAGCATAAGTATATAATGTTCTGTTCTCAGCATTTTCAGGGGGACGTTATCGGATATATTGCTGTAGCAATAAGCACAGAGGCGTTTATTTTCCAGAATACAAGACGTTTTTTGTATAATACGAATCAGATAATGGAAAGCTTTAAAAACCGACAGCAGCTTCAGTGCGCCAATGATGAGCTTGCTCAGCTGCATATGCGCGATCCGATGACGGGGATATATAACCGAAGCGGTTTCCATAAAAACGCCCGCAAGCTAATGAAAAATGCGGCTAAAAACGGAAAGAGCGTAGTTGTTTTTTCTATCGATATGGACAATCTTAAGGGTATAAACGATACCTATGGACATAACGAGGGCGACAGAGCTATCAAAGCGCTTGCAAAATTTGACGAAAGCGGAGCGATATGTTCACGCTTCGGCGGCGACGAGTTTGTGGTGATAACGTCTGCCGATGACGCGGACGAGTGTATCAGAATGTTTGACAGTACTCTTGAAAAGCGTCTTTGCAGTCACAATAAGCGCAGCCGCGCACCCTATGATATAAAAATAAGCTGCGGCGCCGCTTCGGGTAAGCTGAGACTGCAAAAGGAACTGGAAGAATGTATAAGGCTTGCCGATAAAGAAATGTACAGACAGAAACGCAGACATAAAGCGAAGCTATAAATAAGCATACAGAGGTGAAGTAAGATATGAACGGCTGTTATGAAAAAATGACCGATCTGCTGATGAATAAGAGCGGCAAGGTCTATTTCTATATCGATTATTCTCAGAATGAATGGTTTATCGCAAACCAAAGCGCCGCTCCGGAATGTATGATTTCCGAGCGTTATAATCCTGTGGAGGCGATCCTTAACAGCGGAAAGATCACTGAGGAGGACAGGGGCCTTTATGGTGACTTTGCAGGAAAGCTCTATGCGGGAACGCTGAGCTGTATCGCCGATATAAAGCTGAAAATACAGTTCAGACTTAATGTATCCGATACGGAGCAGGTCTGGTACAGTATGGAGCTTTTACTCGGTAAGGCCGACGACGGAAGAATAACCGAAACTGCCGGTCAACTGTATAAAATGAGCGAGCGCGAGATAATGGACAGAAATATCCTGCATTTCTATACCAATGACAGGAATCCATGGATATTTGCAAGCCTTATTGAAAATCGTATAAAAAACGACCGGAAAAATAATTATGCTTTTATTCAGTTCGACGTGGTGAAGTTCAAGCTCATCAACGATACCTACGGCGAGCCGATAGGAACGGAACTTCTTCATCATTTTAACGATGTTTTAAGCGTCTACTGCAACGAGACCCAGCTTTTTTCACGTCTCAGCGCGGACGTATTTATGGTCGTAACGCCTTATAACGATATAGAGGATATATACAGATTTATCAAAGGGCTTGAAAAGCGTCTCAGCGGATACAACGGAATGAAATACAGCTTTGCTTTCGGAGTTTATCTTGTTGAGGACAGAAGTGTTCCCAGCAGGATCATGGGCGACTCTGCGGGAATAGCAAGGAGCCAGATAAAAGGCAACGCTCTTGAAAATATCGGATTCTATAACGACAGCCAGAAAAAACTGCTGAAGAGTAAGAAGATAATCGAGGATAAAATGAAAACCGCCCTTGAGAACGGCGAGTTCCTTATGTATCTCCAGCCGAAGTACAGCATATCCGACAATACCATAATCGGCGCGGAGGCGCTTGTAAGATGGAATCAACCGGGAAGCGGCATCATATCGCCGAGCGAGTTTATCCCTATATTCGAGCAGAACGGATTTATCATAAAGCTTGACGAGTACATATGGGAGTGTGCGTGTAAACTGCTCCATAAATGGATAGAGCTTGGTTATAAGCCTGTGCCGATCTCGGTCAACGTTTCAAGAGTACACCTGAAAAACACCGATTTTATCGACAATATCGAAGCGCTTGTAAAGAAATACGATATACCTAAGTCCATGCTGGAGCTTGAGATCACCGAAACAATCGAGAACATCAATGCCAACGCTATGGTTAAAGCGGCAAAAAAACACGGCTTTACATTGCTTATGGACGATTTCGGATCAAGCTATTCATCTCTCAATACACTTAAAAGCACGCCCTTTGACGTGTTGAAAATAGACAGAAGCTTTCTTTCAAGCTTTATGGAATCGGAGCGCGGACAGAAGATAATTTCTCATACCATTGCAATGTCAAAGGATATCGGACTCGGTCTTATTGCCGAGGGAGTAGAGACTGCCGAGCAGGCTAATTTCCTGTGCGACTGCGGCTGTAATGCTGCGCAGGGATTCTACTATTCAAAAGCGATACCCATTGAAGACTTTGAAAGATTGATAGAAGAGGAGCAAAAACAAAAAGAAGCAACGTCATAGTGCGACAATACCTCCGCAGAGCAGATACTTTGCGGAGGAGTTTTTTGTAATATTGCTCCACCAATTAACTCTTGAATTTTTATGCGACGGACGACGGACGAAAATCAAGGCAAAAAGCCGCAGTAATACTCGTGTATTGCAAGGCTTTTTAACGACGAGTTTCGTTCGCCGGACTAGCATAATGGTTCAAGAGTTAGTTGGGGGAGCAATAATGCTTTTGCCGCACCGATTTTGTTTGACATCGGGGCAATATAAAGGTATAATAGAGTTGCCGTAAGGCGTAAATACAGCAAAAGGACAGGGATAGATTTGTATTGTATAAGCGTAAGCTATAAAAAAGCGGATATAAATATCAGAAAGGCTCTTGCGTTTGATAAAGAAAAGCGTGCAAGCTTTGTAAAATGCGTTCTATCCGAGAAAGCGGCGGAGCAGTGCGTTATTCTCTGTACCTGCAACCGAACGGAGGTCTATTTTTGCGGCGGCGAGCCGGAAAAGATCAAAGCTCTGCTGGCAGAGTACGCCGGGCAGGAGTGTGAAAGTCTTTCGGCATATATGCTGATGTTCGCAGGTTCTGGCGCAGTCGCTCACCTTTTCAAGGTTTCCTGCGGAATAGAGTCCATGGTAATGGGCGAGGACGAGATACTCGGACAGACCAAAAGCGCCTACGCCGAAGCGAAAGAGCTGGGTGCGGCAGGCTATGAGCTGAATATGATATTTCAGGCGGCAGTGACTTGCGCAAAGAAAATAAAAACCGAAACCGCCCTGTCAAAAACCTCCGTGTCAACTGCGACTCTTGCGGCAAACGAGGCGGCAAAGCTTGGAGAAAACGTGAAAGTTCTTGTTATCGGCGCAACCGGGAAAATAGGAATGTCGGCAGTGAAAAATCTGCTTTCTCATAAAAATGCAGTCGTCACGGTAACGGCAAGAAGTCACGGCGGAGATCTGAGCGTTTTTTCTTTGGACGAAAAGCTTGCCGTAGTAAAATACGAAGACCGCTACGATCATATGGAGCAGGCAGACTGTATTATAAGCGCTACCTCCGGTCCTCATTATACAGTTACGGCAGAACGGCTGAAAAGAAGTCTGAAAACCTTTAAGCCGCGCCTTTTTATCGACCTCGCCGTTCCGCCCGACATCGAGCGGGCTTCGGAAAAGATCGAGGGCGCAAGACTTGTTGATATAGACTATTTTGAGCGGCTGGCGGCCGAAAACAACGCACTAAAGCTTGACAGCGCAGAGCAGGCGGAGAGAATAATAAAGGCAGGGGTCGAAACGCTTGAAAAGGAGCTTGCCTTTCACGATTTTATGCCCTGCCTGAGCAAGGTAAAAAGCTGGGCTGAAAACAGGACGGTGGAATCCGTCCTCTATGAGTTGAGAGATGAAATGAATCTGAGCGGCTTTTCTTCTCTGCTTGACGTATTGAAAAACCTATCGGGCGGTGAGAAATAATATGGGATATTTTCCGCTTTTCATAGATATAAAAAATAAGCCCTGCATAATTGTAGGCGGCGGCAGGGTCGCCCTGCGAAAGCTTGAAAAGCTTTTGCCCTTTGAGCCCGATATTACCGTGATCGCACCCGAAATATGCGGAGAGATCCTGCGAACGGGAGTAAAGCATAAGCCGAAAAGCTTTGAGCCTTGCGACTTGGACGGTGTGTTCATGGTGATAAGCGCGTCAAATGACGAACGGCTGAACGCAGAAGTCTATAAACTCTGCCTTGAAAGGAATATACTTGTGAATACCGTGGACGATAAGGATAAGTGCGGATTTATATTTCCTGCAATAGCCTCCTCAGGCGGAATTACAGCGGCAGTTTCAACGGGAGGAAAAAGCCCTCTTTATGCCAAATTCCTCAGGGAGCGGATAGAAAGCCTTATCGAGGATTTCGGCGAGGATACGGCGGAAATAATGGGAAAATACCGTACGCTTGTAAAGTCCGAGCTTTCCGAGGAGCAGGACAGGAAAAAAGCTTTTGAAAATATCCTGCGCCTTTGCGTAAACGGAAATTTTCCCGACGAGAAAAAAATCAGAGAAATTATCGAGGATCTGAAAAATAAATGAAGATAAGAATAGGAACAAGGTCAAGCCGCCTTGCAATGACTCAGACTGAGCTTTTCGCTCATGAGCTTAGAAAGATCGGCGGCATAGAAACAGAGATAATACCCATTTCCACCAAGGGCGACAAGACCCTTGACAAGCCCCTTTCAAAGATTGGCGGAAAGGGCGTTTTTGTGGGCGAGATAGAAAAGGCTCTTCTGGATTCGGAGATCGACTGCGCAGTTCACAGCGCAAAGGATCTGCCCGTAAGGCTTGCCGAGGGACTTGAGATCTCCGGAGTGCTGAAAAGGAGCGATTGCCGTGACCTGCTGTTGTATAAAAAGGGTGCGGATATAAACCGCAAAGGCTTTGTCATAGGTACGGGAAGTTTGAGGAGACGAATGAACTTCCGCAGAATGTTTCCGTATTCGGAGTTTGCAGAAATAAGAGGAAATGTCGATACCCGCATAAGAAAGCTGGTTTCGGGAGAGTACGACGGCATTATCCTTGCCTGTGCAGGTCTGGAAAGACTGGGCATAGACCCGCAGTCGTTTGGACTTGAAACGAAAATCTTTTCACCCCGTGAGTTTGTTCCTGCGCCTTGCCAGGGAATAATCGCCGTGGAAACAAAATCGGGTACGGAGGCGGCAAGGCTTGCGGCGGAGATTTCCCATAAGGAAACCCTCCTGCGTTTTCAGACCGAGCGGGAAGTCACAAGACTTCTGAATGCCGATTGTACCGTTCCCCTCGGTGCCTGTTCGTTTGTGGATAGTGGTATGATAACGCTTTTCGTATCCAAAAGCGAGGATAAGATACTCACTGGTCATGCGGAGCTTTCACGCCGCCTTGAACTTGCGGAAAGTCTGGTGAAAAAGCTATGAGCATAGCCAACGAAAAAATCGGAAAGGTCTGGCTTGTGGGCGCAGGCTGCGGAGAAGCCGACCTTATCACAATAAGAGGACTCTCCGTTTTGAAAAAATGTCAAGCGGTGATATTCGACAGTCTTATTGACCGCCGCTTGCTTGATCTCTGCCCCGACTCTGCGGAAAAGATATGCGTCGGAAAACGGGCAGGGCAGCATAGCGCCTCTCAGGAGGAAATAAACGCTCTGCTTGTAAGGAAAGCTCAGGAGGGCAGGCTCACAGCCAGACTTAAAGGCGGCGACCCTTTCGTTTTCGGACGGGGAGGCGAGGAAATAACCGCCCTTAAAGCCAATAATATTCCTTTCGAGGTCGTACCGGGAATATCCTCCTCCATTGCGGTTCCGGAGTTTGCGGGAATTCCCGTCACACACAGAAAGGTAAGCCGCAGTTTTCACGTCATAACAGGTCATACCGCAGAGGATATGCCGCCCGAAAAGCTTTCCGTATATGCAAAGCTTGACGGTACGCTTGTGTTATTAATGGGGCTGGGTAATCTCGGTAGGATAACCGAAGGGCTTATAAAGGGCGGAATGAGCGTATCCACCCCTGCGGCAGTCATCTCAAACGGCGGCAGGGTAAATCAGCGCACGGTAAGAGGCACTCTCGGAAACATCACCGCCCTTGCGGCGTCCGAAAAGCTTGCCGCCCCTGCGGTAACGGTCATAGGCGAAACGGCGGCATATGATTTTTCCTGTGCGGATAAAAGACCGCTGTCGGGAGTATCCGTTGCGGTCACAGGCACGAAAATTTTCTGCGAAAGATTGTCTGAAAGCCTTTCCCCTCTCGGCGCACAAGTCGAGTGCGTCTGCGCCCTGAAAATCACCGAGTACGCCGAAAATCCCGAACTTGACAAAGCGCTGAACGAGCTTTCCCGTTACACAAGAATAGTTCTTACAAGCATGAACGGAGCGAAAATTTTTCTCGGACGGCTCAGACGGCTTAAAATCGACATCAGACGGCTTAGTGGCATAAGCTTTGCGGCAATAGGCGAAGCTACCGCAAGGGTGCTGGAGAATGTCGGTATCTATCCCGAACTTGTTCCGGCTGAGTTTACTTCAAAGGCATTGGGCGAAGCCCTGTCCCGCGACTGTAAATCAGGGGAGCGTGTTCTGATACTCCGTGCCCAAAAAGGCTCTGCGGAGCTTACCGGCATTCTGAGCGCAGACAATATCGCTTATGACGAGATAAAGACCTACGATGTCGAAAGCGAGAAAATCTCAGGCGGGGTCGTGGAGAGCGACTTTCTTGTGTTTGCAAGCTCCTCGGGCGCAGAGGCGTTTTTCGGCGAGGGCTTGAAAATATCAAAGAAAACAAAAATTGTCTGTATAGGTGAGGTAACGGCACAAACGCTGAAAAGCAAGGGTGTGAAAAATATAAATATCTCAAAGGTCTGCAGTGTTTCGGGCATAACCGACGCTGTTTTATCGGAGGCGTTAAAATAAAATGAGAAGATTCAGAAGATTGAGGGTAAGCCCTCAGATGAGAGCAATGGTAAGGGAAACAAGACTGAGCAAAAAAGATCTTATCTATCCTGTTTTTGTTATCGAGGGAGAAAACATAAAAAAGCCGGTGGAATCTATGCCGGAGGTCTGCCAGTATTCCGTGGACAGACTTGAGGAGATACTCCCCCGAATAGAAAAAAGCGGTATATCGGGCATACTTATCTTCGGTATCCCAAAGCATAAGGACGAGCAAGCGACCTCGGCATACGACGACAACGGCGTGACCCAGCAGGCGATACGCTATATAAAGGAGCATTATCCCAAGCTTATCGTAATAGCCGACGTCTGCCTGTGCGAGTATACCTCTCACGGTCATTGCGGAATGGTCTGCGGCGAAAGGATATTGAACGACGAAACGCTCCCCTTGCTTTGCAAAATGTCCGTGAGCCTTGCAAAAGCCGGTGCAGACGTTATCGCCCCGTCCGATATGATGGACGGCAGAGTAGCCGCAATAAGAACCGCCCTTGACGAAAACGGCTTTGCGGATATACCGATATTATCCTACAGCGCCAAATTTGCATCGGCGTATTATTCGCCGTTTCGGGACGCCGCCGAATCCGCTCCGGGCTTCGGCGACAGAAAAACCTACCAGATGGACGGCGCAAATCTCAGAGAAGCTCTCCGTGAAATCGCCGACGACATCGACGAGGGTGCGGATATGGTAATGGTAAAACCTGCGCTGGCGTATCTCGACGTGCTGAAAGCGGCAAGAGATAACTTTGCTCTCCCCATAGCGGCATATAACGTAAGCGGCGAATATGCAATGGTAAAAGCCGCCGCTAAGCTTGGCTGGATAGACGAAAAGAAGATAGTAACGGAAAATCTTATCGGCATAAAAAGAGCAGGTGCGGATATTATCATAACATATCATGCCCTCGATGCCGCAGAATGGTTGGAGGAGGAACTGTGATGAATACCGAAAGATCTCAAGTCCTCTATAACGAAGCTGTAAAGCTTATGCCCGGCGGAGTAAACAGCCCTGTCCGCGCTTTCAAAGCGGTGGGAAGAACTCCGATTTTTATCGAAAGCGCAAAGGGCGACAGAATAACCGATGCAGACGGCAACGAATTTATCGACTATGTTTGTTCATGGGGACCGAACATTCTCGGACACGGCAGACCCGAGGTAGTCGAAGCGGTAAAAAAAGCCTGTGAAAAGGGTCTTACTTTCGGTGCCTGTCACGAGGGCGAGCCTGCACTGGCAAAGCTTATCCAAAAGCATTTCCCCTCAATGGAAATGCTCAGACTTGTAAACTCCGGAACAGAGGCGGTAATGAGCGCTATAAGAGCCTCCCGAGGTTTTACGGGAAGGGATAAAATAATAAAATTCGAGGGCTGCTATCACGGTCATTCCGACGGTCTGCTTGTCAAGGCAGGCTCAGGGCTTATGACAAATTCTATTCCCTCAGGAGCAGGCGTTCCCCAAAGCTTTACGGACTGTACACTGCTTGCTGGGTATAACGACCCGTCCTCGGTGGAAAGCCTTTTTGAGAAATACGGCGGGGAGATCGCCTGCGTTATCGTCGAACCCTGTGCCGCAAATATGGGCGTAGTTTTGCCGAAAAAAGGTTTTCTGGAATTTCTCCGTGAGATAACGAGCAAATATAATTCGGTTCTCATCTTCGACGAGGTGATAACAGGCTTTCGTCTTTCGCTGGGAGGAGCGCAGAAGTATTACGGTGTTATTCCCGATATGACCACTCTCGGAAAAATCGTCGGCGGCGGAATGCCTTTGGCGGCATACGGCGGAAAGCGAGAGATAATGGAATGCGTCGCACCTTTAGGCTCTGTCTATCAGGCAGGAACTCTTTCGGGGAATCCAACGGCTGTGGCGGCAGGAAAAGCGACTCTTGAGATACTTGAGCAAAATCCCGGTATCTACTTAGCCCTTGAAGAAAAGTCCGCGCGTCTTGAAGCCTCAATGAAAAAAGCGGGGCTTAACGTCAATCGCTGCGGCTCGCTCCTTACAGCGTTCTTTACCGATAAACCTGTGGAGAATTACGACGGCGCAGTTTCCTGCAACGTAAAAAAATACGGTGAGTATTTTAATTATCTGCTTGAAAACGGCATTTATACTGCTCCCTCTCAGTTTGAAGCTATGTTCGTTTCCTTTGCTCACTCCGACGAGGATATATCGAAAACCTGCCAAATAATCGAGAGCTTTGCCGATCGCAAATAACGTGTCACGGCTTTTGACCGAGTAAAAAAATTATAAACAGGCAAAAGATAATGCGATCATTTCAGAACCTGCACAGCAGGATATAGATGAGATATTCAGGTATATTTACCTTAAGTCAGCACCGCACAACTACCGCCTAACGGCTTTGTGTACGTCTAACTTGCCAATTTTCCGTTATCTTGCACAGAAACTCCTTGAAAGACACAAGTATTTCTGCGTCGTTTCTATACAATCTAACGAAAAATT
>JAETQO010000088.1 GCA_021770655.1 Ruminococcus sp.
ATTACGTCCGCCTGACCTTGATATACTATAAACGAAAATCAGATGGCATGTCAAGGGCACCCGCGTTTTTTGCGGGTGTGCATTTTACCCTTGGCATGTTGTCTGATTTTTGTTATTCCGGTAGTCTGTCCTCATACATGATAGACAGTTCTCCATAGACTTTACCCCAGTTGCGTACCGGCATTGTCCATTTTTTTGTTGCTTCGAATGTAGCCAGATACAGTGCTTTCAGCAGTGCTGTCTGACTTGGGAACACGCTTCGCTGACTGTTTAATCGACGATATGTGGCATTGAGGCTTTCGATAGCATTCGTTGTATAAATAATACTTCGCACATCTGATGAAAACTTGAAAATAGGAGTGATTGCATCCCAGTTCTTTTCCCAGCTTTTCATGGCATTCGGGTATTTATTCTGCCATTTTTCCGTTACCCTTTCTCTTGCATCTAAGCCCTGCTGCTCTGTTGGGGCATTGTAAATTGTTTTTAAATCCGTTGCAAATGCTTTTCTATCTTTGTCTGCTACATATTTCAGTGTATTTCTTACCTGATGCACGATACAGCGCTGATACTCCGTCTGTGGATATGCTGCATTGATTGCTTCTTTGATGCCGGTCAGACCGTCTGCACAAATGATGAGAATATCTTTCACTCCACGATTTTTCAGTTCATTCAGAACAGACAGCCAGTATTTTGCACTTTCATTTTCGCCTACCTGAATACTCAGGACTTCTTTTCGTCCTTCGAGGTTTATGCCCAGAATTACATAGGCCGCCAGTTTTCTGATAATTCCATTCTCACGGACAGAGTAATGAATCGCATCGATGAATAATACCGGGTAGATTTCGTCTAAAGGACGATTCTGCCATTCCTCTATCTGTGGCAGAATTTTGTCCGTTACATCGGAAATAAACCCTTCTGAAGCCTCAAAACCATAGATATCTTCCAATGTCTCGGAGATTTGTCTTGTGGTCATTCCTTTTGCATACATGGAGATGATTTTCTGGTCAATATCTGAAATGTCTTTTTGGCGTTTTTTCACCACTTTCGGTTCAAAGGTTGCATTTCTATCCTGTGGAACTTCAATCTCCATAGAACCGTAGCTGGTATTTATTTTCTTGCTTTTGTAACCGTTACGGTAATCCGTATTATCTGATCGTTCGGACTTTTCATAACCGAGATGCTCTGTCATTTCGGCTTCCATCATTTCTTTGATGGTACCGCCTAGCAAGTCTTTGAGGGCATCTTGAATATCTTCCGCTGTTTCGATGTCATATTCTTCGAACAACTGATGAATGATATTTCTTTTTCCCTCCGTCATAATTACTTTGTGTACTGGTTTCTTCTCTTTTTTCGCCATAATTTTAGGCCTCCTGTGATATTATTTTCATTCTATCATAGAAGGCCTTGCTTTTATATATTTACAGACTTTTTTTCACAGACTC
>JAETQO010000042.1 GCA_021770655.1 Ruminococcus sp.
TAGAACAGCCTTTTTTTCATTTGTAGAAAAAGGAGGAATATATAATGTATTACGATCACAAGAAAGTAGAATGGCTGAAAGAACGGTATCCCGAAGGGACTCGCATCTGCCTTGACGGAATGAATGATGATCCATTCCCTGTTGAGTCTGGTACTCTTGGCAGGGTCGATCACGTCGATGATATCGGCACCGTGCATTGCGTTTTTGATAACGGAAGAACGATCGGAGTGATCCCAGGCGTGGACGATTTTCACGTTATCAGAGAAGGATCGGAACAAACCGAGGAAGAAGAAATGAATATGTCAATGTAACGGTCAAGTTAAGAAAGCTTGGCCGTTTTTTTATTGAGGAAAGGAACGTGGTAAATGATAAAATATTTCGATATCTTTGCAGGTATCGGCGGATTTCGCTCAGGACTTGAAAAAGCGGGTGGCTTTGAGTGCGTCGGATATTGCGAGATAGATAAGTATGCAAAGAAAGCTTATGAAACTTTGTATGATACAGAAGGTGAGGTGTTTTATGATGACGCAAGAAAAATCGACCCAAACGAGCTGCCTGATCTCGACCTTATATGCGGAGGATTCCCTTGCCAAAGCTTTTCAATCGCTGGAAAACGAAAAGGATTCAGCGATACCCGAGGAACTCTCTTCTTTGAGATCGCCAAGATTGCCGCCATTAAAAAACCTAAGTATCTGCTCCTTGAAAATGTTCCCGGACTGCTATCGCATAACTGTCTTAGCTTCGCACGACGGGCAGGACGTTTGCGACCATCCTCGGTACGTTGGATGATCGCCTTAGCTTTGCACGGCAGGTACGATGTCGTATGGGAAGTGCTTAACAGCGCAGATTTCGGTGTACCCCAATCCAGAAAAAGAGTGTATATTATCGGATTTCATAGAGAAAAGTGTTCCGGAAAAGTATTGTCTTTCACAGACGCAAATCCAAAAACTCTTGTACAGTGCATACCCGGACGAGAGGGCTGCAGAGTGTACTCCGCCGACGGACTGAGCATAACACTTACGGGAACGGCAGGCGGTTTCGGCGGTAAAACAGGACTTTATGAGATAATGGGACTGCCAATAAAATCAAAAACTAAGTCAGGATATCAGATAGCTCTGCCCGGTGACAGTATTGACCTTGCATACCCAAATATGAATTCAAGGCGTGGGAGAGTAGGAAAGGAGATAGCCCATACCCTTACAACAAGCTGTAATCAGGGATATTACGCATTTGGGATAGATATGAACCCTGAGCCGAAAGTCACAGAGCTTGCAAGATGTATAACCGCAAGACAGGACAGCGGTATCGGTCATCACAAAGGCGAAAAATCCGGAGTAGTCCTCATAACAGACCCGATAGCCGTGCTTGATCCTGCAAAAGCAGAAACAAGACAGCAAGGCCGAAGATTTAAACTTCCCAACGAGCCTATGTTTACGATAACTGTAACGGACAGACACGGCGTTGTGTACTGCGGGTATATCAGAAAGCTTATGCCTTTGGAGTGCTGGAGACTGCAGGGCTTTACCGATGAGCAGTTCAACAAGGTCAAGGCTGTGGGAATGTCCGACGCACAGCTTTACAAGCAGGCAGGCAACGCAGTAACCACAAATGTTGTGGAGGCGGTTGCAAGAATAATTTTAGAAACGGAAAAAGGAGAAAACGCATGAGCAATGTGATAAAGATTTTTGAGAATGATGAATTTGGTTCTTTAAGAACGTTAACAGATGAACACGGAAGGATCATGTTCTGCGGAAAGGACGTAGCTTCTGCATTGGGCTACAGCAATACAAAAGACGCAATAAGACGGCATTGTAGGTGGGGCGTGAAACACGACCTACCTCATCCGCAGTCTCCGACTAAAAAAATCAAAATGATTTTTATTCCTGAAAGTGATGTTTACAGACTTGTTGCACATAGCAAGCTGCCTGGAGCTGAAAAATTTGAGTCATGGATTTTTGATGAAATCCTGCCTCAGATCAATCACACCGGAGGTTACGTTTCAAATGAGGATATGTTCATAGAAAACTACCTCCCCTTTCTGGAAGAACCGTATCGTAATCTTTTCCGCCTGCAGATGACGGCTATCAAAAAGCTGAACGAGCGTATCAGGCACAATCAGCCTTTGGTGGACTTTGCAAATCAGGTAGCAGGAACAGAAAATCTCATCGACATGAACGCAATGGCAAAACTTGCGGCTGATGAGCATTTTAAAATCGGCAGGACAAGGCTGTTCCGCTGGCTAAAATACATGGGAGTGCTTATGGCGAATAACCTCCCCTATCAGCAGTTTATCGACCGTGGATATTTCGCAGTTAAGGAGTCGGTGTTCGAGGTGGACGGCATGAAAAAGACTTATCAGCAGACGCTTGTGACGGGCAAGGGGCAGAGATTTGTTATTAATCTGCTGAAAAAATATTATGGAAAAGAGGTTTTGCAATAATGCCAGAAAAGCCAAAATGTCCGCTCATAGGTCAGAACGGGAATATCTTTAATCTTATGGGCATTGCTTCAAAAACGCTGAAGAGAAATGGCATGTCGAATGATGCCAAGGAAATGTGCGACCGTATCACCTCTTCCGCCAGCTATGATGAGGCACTGAGTATTATCGATGAGTATGTGGAAATCACTTCGGCTGACGATGAAGAAACCGAAGATTTTGGAATGGAGATGATGTGAATGACGTATTTATTCATAGGAATGCTGATAGGCGGGATTATCGGGTTTACGGTCGGAGGTCTTGCCATAGCTTTTAAATCAGCCGAAAAGGAGCTTGCCCGTCTGGATAAGGAGGTAAAAGATGCACACAAACAGAATAAAAGCAAAGGTTGATTTCAAGTTCTGTATGGGAAGTATCAACGCAATGCTGAGAGCCACAAAGCCCGTACTTTCGGAAAGGCAGTATAAAGAATTATGTACTGAGGTTAACAAGGTCGACGGCTATCTTGAGCAGAAACGCATAATATTCAGCTATGTAGACCCAATAATCAAAGGGTAAGGTAAGCAAAATTAAATAACAACTAGGGTCGTTTTGCCAACAGCAGATAAAAATCTGGTGCTTGCAAAGCGACTTTTCTGCTGTTGGTTTTAACGGCAGAAAGGAAGAAAATGAACAGTTTTATGTCATGGGTAGGAGGGAAAAAGGCTCTCAGGGACGCCGTGCTTGCAAGATTTCCGCCTTACTATGAACGATATATCGAGGTCTTCGGCGGAGCAGGCTGGGTGCTGTTCCATAAACCGCCGGGTATGGATTTCGAGGTGTACAATGACTTCAATTCAAACCTTGCGAACCTGTACAGATGCGTCAGAGATAAGCCGAACAGACTCAAATACAAGCTGAGATATGTGCTCAATTCAAGAGAGGATTTTGACCTGACTTCAAGCCTGCATAAGCGTGGTATACTGCCAAAACTTTACGATGTTGACAGAGCGTCAAAATTCTATCAGCTCATAAGGTACAGCTACCATTGGTCGGACGGTAAATGCCAAGCAGAAGGTATATAAGCGTTGTCTTTCCTGCACCGTTTTCACCTAAAAGTGCTACCGTTTGACCGTCAGGTATACGGAGACTCAGATCATCGATCACTTTTTCGCCGTTTGGATATGAAAATGATACATTCTCAAATTCTATACTAAAATGCTTAGGAAGATCAAGCTCACCGCTGTTTTGAAACGTATTATCATCTGAAACAAACGAAATAAAGTCCATTATATGGGGCACAGAAACATTCATCTGAGCAACAATATTTGTAACAAAAGAGAAGAAACAGTTGCCACAGTTCTGAGCAATACCTATATAGACGGTCAGTGTACCAATAAGAATTGTTCCACTAAGGCACTGTCTTAGGGAATAAATAATGATAAAGACAAGTCCTAGGAGATTTACTATATCAGCAAATGCCATTATTACTGAATATTTAGCAAAGATCTTCCTTCTCTCGTGAGATATTTCATTCCAAAGATCTATGTATCTTGAAAGAAAAAAGTCCTTAAGCTTATATATCCTTACATCGCCTGCCCAGTATCTATTAGTAAGTATCGCTTTATAATAATCTTTCTTTCTATTCTGGGGAATGCTGTCAACGGAGTACCTGTCCATTTTCCCCGAATTTATTATATTTACTATAATAGACGGGACAAATGTTAAAAGGAAAACGACAGCTATAACAGGGTCATATGCCAAAAATGTTATAAGACACACAACAAAGGTGAAAAGCGAACCAAAGCTCTCAGCAAACCAAGTCGGAGCCATATATATAAGATTTCGGAATACATTTACAGATTCTATGATGTCTGCATTTTTAGGGTCATCCATATATGATGCATCCTTTTTACCGAGTTGCTTCATTATTAGTTCGTTTATAACGTTTTCGGACTTCTGACAGACTATTTCTCTGTAATTATATTTCAGACTGGCAAACAGATATGAAAACACCTTCAGTATAACACATACAGCTAACCAAGTAAAAACCGTACCTTTGCTATCACTAGTGAGATTTTGGAAAGTATTTAACAGCTTGCCTGTTGCAAGCAACTCAATAGTTGGCATAAGATATGTCAGGATCATTACAAACAAAAGCAAGATGTACGGAAACCCATTACTGTTAAAAGCTAGCTTCATCATATACAAATGACTTTTAAATATATCCGTTATTTTTTTCACTACTCTTACACCTCCTGCTCTCTTCGGAATTATGATTATTTGGTAAAGTGATTGATTCTCTCAGATCTTTCAAAATCACATTTGTTTCAAACTTATTAAATAATGAAAATCATTAACGCAATTGATAGTTAATATATTAATTAGGGACAAGGACCCTTAGTATTAGCCTGAGTAGCCATTCCACCCTGGCTACCACTCAGCTGCTGTGAATTGGCACCTTTAACTATAGATGTGCATTCCACCTGCATAGCAGATGTTTTTTATCAAGATAATAAAAAGTCTGAAATTGCAAAAGCACAATTTCAGACTTTGATATTTGATTGCATTTTCTTAAAGACGCCCAATTGATTTATACAATAAATCTTTTGATTTTATTTTTGATTCTTTCAACCTCACACTCGTCATCTGATCTGATAACAAGCTTTAACTCTTTGCTTAGATCAAGGCTGAAAATACCCATAATAGACTTTGCATCTACAACGAATCTGCCCGAAACTATTTCAAAATCACAGTCAAATCCCGTGACATCACTCACAAGATTTTTTACATCTTCAATTGTATTCAGTTTGATTTCTACTTCACACATTTTCTTCATCTCCAATTAAATCAGATATTTCTTGCATATCCGGCATAACCTTCAGTGCGCCTTTTCTTGTAGTAATAAGAGAAGCTCCTGCATTGGCAAAACGCAAAAGTTCAGTCAGTTTGGATTCATCGAGGGAGTCGATATCATGTTCAAGAACAAAGTTTAACGCACAGCCGAAGAAGGTATCTCCTGCACCTGTTTTTTCAACAGTTTTCACATCATATACAGGTGCTTTTGCCTTTGCATTTCTGCTGTAAGCACAGCTTCCGTCACCGCCTAGAGTTATAAATATCAGTCTGATGTTTTCATATCTTTCCATAAGCTGTTCTGCAGCTTTGTCGTAGTCAGAATGACCAAGAAGAAATTCAATCTCGTTATCCGATATTTTCAGAATATTGCATTTTGACAGACCGTACTTTATTTCAGTTTTCGCATCATCAAGGCTTTTCCAGAGCGGCTCACGAAGGTTTGGGTCAAATGATATCAATGCTCCGCTTTCGATCGCAGTATCTATAGCAAATCTTGTAGCTTCGCGGACGCCCTCATGCGTGGAGGAAAGCGTTCCGAAGTGAAATATTTTTGAGTCTCTTATTATATCGGCATTTACCTCAGATTTTGTCAGCATCATATCTGCGCCGGGATTGCGTATAAAGCTGAACTCTCTTTCACCGCCTGCAAGTGTATGAACAAAAGCAAGAGTAGTCGGAACATTTTTATCCATAACAAGTCCGTCGGTACATATCCGGGCACCTTTTACGGCATCGGAAAGCTGCCTGCCGAACATATCGTCGCCGACCTTGCCGATAAAAGCAGTTTTCTTTCCGAGCTTTGAAAGCATTGCAAGCACATTGCATGGCGCTCCGCCGGGATTGGCTTCAAATAAAGGATTTCCACTGACGCCTAAACCGTTTTCGGTAAAATCTATCAGCAGTTCACCCAGTGCGGTAACATCAATTTTTTTCATTTCAGTTCACCTCATTCAATCGTATAATCATAGGTTGTCAGATTTCAGGAGCATACAGTGAATAGTCTGCACCTGTTATTTCATCCGATAATCCATATACAGCACTGCTGAGCACATACTCCCCGTTGTTTATAAATACTTCTATCAGATTACTGTCAACATAGATTTCCAGATCATATCCCTCATTGATAACCGGAGTTTCCGCAGTGATTCTGAAGTTATCCTTACCGACAAATACAGCTGAACGGTCGGTGTAAATTCTGTCCTGCTCACGCTTTATGATGTACCCTCCGATATTGATGCTTTCGCCGTTGTGAAGTGAAGTTTTCACCATAAATCCGGAACTGTCAGCCTGTGACGGTGAAGTGATTTCTTTTGTAAAGCTGTTTTTTATGTTCGGGTGAGGTCTGAAATATATGTGATTATTTTTCACTTCCACAACTCTCGGAATACACATCATACCGTTCCATTCGCCGTTTACGGTTTTCGGCATTCTTGCCCATGCAATGATAACACGGTTTCCGTCCTTATCGGTTGTACTCTGGGGAGCGTAAAGGTCGAGCCCGCAGTCGAAAAGCCGGTAGTTTTCGGAAAGCTCCATTTTTCCCGTGCTTTCATCAAATAAGGAAAACATACATACAGGCGCAGAATCATATGCCTTTCCGTCCTTGAAAAAGCCCATTGGTGAAAATACGGTTATACCTGAGCCGTTAACTTCAAAATAATCGGGACATTCCCACATCCATCCGAGATCTTTTTTTTCGGCATAATTCAGATAGGTCCAGTTTTCAAGGTCATTACTCTTATAGAACAGAAGCCGTCCTGTCAAATCAACCGTACTGCCTAAGACCATATACCAAGCGTCTTTGCCACGCCACACCTTCGGGTCACGGGTATGCTTTTTGTTTCCGACAGATTCCTCATCTATAGGCGGTATAATGGTTTTCTTATCCGAAACATTATCAAATGTCATGCCGTCATCAGATGTTATCATAAGCTGTGCCGAAATAAAGTTATCATTCAGGCACCGGTTTATGTTCTCCGGGTCTTCCTCTGTATAATTTACACCCGTGTAATACACATACATTTTGCCGCCGTGTTCTACTGCGCTGCCCGAAAAACAGCCGCTGCGGTCATCGGTCTTTGACGGGTAAAGTGCAATGCCCTTATGTTCCCATGTAACAAGGTCGCTGCTTACTGCATGACCCCAGTGCATTCTGCCCCACTGCATAGAGTAGGGAAAGCACTGATAAAACAAGTGATACTGTCCCTTGTACCATATGAAACCATTGGGGTCGTTTATCCAGCAATTCGGCGCTTTTAAATGAATTTTATTCATAGTGACTCCTCCTGTTAAAAAAGACTTTCTTCTGTCTGCTTGTCAAAGAAATGCATTCTTGAGGGTACAAACACGAAATCAATTGTGTCCCCTGCCTGACTTATCTCGTATTTTGATACTCTCGCTACTGAGGCAGTACCTCCGAAGCTGAAGTACAGATTATTCTCATTTCCCATAACTTCAACGCTGTCTACTGTTGCAGACATTTTATTGTTTTTGTAAAGGTCGATGTTCTGCGGATCAAGCTTTATATCCTCGCCTCTGATTCCCAGTATCATTTCGCCCTGCTTGCCGGCAAGCTTTGATATAACGGAATCAGGTAGCTTTATGCTTTTTCCGTTTTCAAATATAACAGTATCTCCCTTGACATTAACGCTGTAGAAATTCATCTGCGGTGAACCGATAAAGCCTGCCACAAACTTATTTGTGGGGTGTTCATACAGCTCCATAGGCTTGCCCACCTGCTGGATTACGCCGTCTTTCATAATGACAATGCGATCTGCCATAGTCATTGCCTCTACCTGATCGTGTGTAACGTAAATAGTGGTACTTCCCAGTTCACGGTGCAGCTTGCTTATTTCACTTCTCATGCTGACTCTGAGTTTTGCGTCAAGGTTTGACAGCGGCTCGTCCATAAGGAAAAGCTTCTGATTTTTAACAATAGCACGTCCGAGCGCAACTCTCTGTCTCTGACCGCCCGAAAGATTCTTAGGCTTTCTGTATCTGTATTCGGAAAGTCCCAGAATGTCGATTGCCCAGTCAACCTTTTTCTTTATTTCATCAGCAGGAACTTTCATATTTTTCAGACCATATGAAATATTCTTTTCAACAGTCATGTGAGGATAAAGCGCATAGTTCTGAAATACCATTGAAATACCTCTGTCCCTCGGCAAAACTGTATTCATGCGTTTTCCGTCAATGTAGAAATCTCCGCTTGTGATTTCCTCAAAGCCTGCTATCATTCGGAGTGTTGTGGACTTGCCGCAGCCGGACGGTCCGACAAATGCAATAAATTCGCCCTCTTCTATTGAAAGATTGAAATCGGTAACAGAATTTTTTTCAGCACCTGCATACTTTTTGCAGACATTTTTCAGTTGGATAAAACTCATAATTTAGCCCTCCTTAGAACCTGTTGATACTACACCTTCCACGATCTGCTTGGAGAAAAGTGAGTATATGATAATAACCGGAATTGTAATAAGTGTTATTACTGCAAGGGTCTGTCCCATTGTGGTGTTATCGTTAGAAGTAATGGAATTAAGACCGATCTGTGCAGTCAGAAGATCGCTTGATGTGAATACAAGCGACGGCCAGAGGTAATCGTTCCATACGTTAAGGAAAGTAAATACGCTTACTGTTGCAACTACCGTCTTTGACATCGGAAGAACCATAGTGAAAAAGTATTTCACAGGGCTGCAATGGTCAAGCTGTGCTGCTTCCCACACATCATCGGGAAGGCTTACAAATACCTGTCTGAAAAGAAAAATATTAAAGGGATTCACTATCATCGGAAGAACATATCCGAATACGGTATTAAGAAGTCCCATTTTTGAAACAAACATAAAGTTTATCGTGATGATTGTTTCTGTGGGAATTATCATAAGCATCATGATTATTGCCAGCCATCTTTCACGGAACGGGAATTTGATCTTAGCAAGAGCGTAACCTGCAAGTCCGTTTACTATTACTCCCGAAACAATAAGTATTGCAGCATAGAATAAGGTGTTTAGCATATAGCGTATAAAGCTTGTATTGAAGAGAATTGCTTTGTAGTTATCGAAAAATCCTTCTCCCGGAACAGGAGGAATAAATGCGCTTGCCGAGTTCATGTCAGCTGTAATTGCTGCATCAGGCTTGAATGAATTTGCAAGCATCCAGATTACAGGGAACAGGAAAAGCAGCGACAGTACAAGCATTACCGCAACAAGAATACCATTAAAGATCTTTTGCTTTTTTGTTTTCATGCTTATCCTCCTTATCCTTAGTAAGAATCGTCTGAATAATTGTAAGAATAACAACAAATACAGTAAAGACAATTGCCATTGCAGACGCCAGGCCTATCTCCCAGTTTACGGTACCAGTTTCGTAAATGTCATAAACTATGGTATATGTTGAATGTGAAGGTCCGCCGCCTGTCATTACCATCGGCTGAACTATCATTCTGAATGCACCGATCGTGACTGTTATAAAGACAAATACGCAAAGAGGTTTCAGTTCGGGAAGCGTAATATCCTTGAATTTGCTCCATGCACTTGCGTGATCCATTTCTGCCGCTTCATAAAGGGCAGGGTTTATAGCCTGCAAGCCGCCGAGGAAAATTATCATCTGATAACCGACGCCCTGCCATACGCTCATAAATGCGATTGAGGGGAGCGCCTGATCTGCACCGTAGATAAACGGCTGCGAGTCGATGCCGAAATTTGAAAGTATCGTATTGAGAATACCCTCAGGGCTGTATATCTGCATCCAGAGGTTTGATACTACTGCAAGAGACATTACAACAGGAATAAAGAATGCGACTTTGAAATAACGCTTGCATACCGTAACCTTATTGATAAGCAGCGCCAGTCCCAACGCTCCGAGAGTCTGTAACGGAACAATTATCAGAACGAATTTTACAGTATTAAAAAATGCCGTTGTGAATAATTCGTCTTTGAAAATCGTACTGAAATTCTCCAGTCCTACAAAATGTGTAAGTTTTGGATTCAGTGCAAAATAATCAGTAAAGCTGTAAATAAGGGTGAGTATCATCGGAATGAACAGAAAAATCGTCATCAGTACCAGCGCCGGCCCGAAAAATGCCATTCCAAGAATAGAATTAGATTTATTTTTCATGTTATCTTGTGTAACGCTTGAGCTTAGCGTTTATCCTTTCTACAGATTTATCCATTTCATCTTCCGCATTTCTTCCGCTCAGAGCTACGTCCTCAAGAACCTGCTGGAAAGATGTGCTGACCTGCGGATAAACAGGTGTTTTCGGTCTGGGACGACCGTAATCTCTTAATTGCTCATATAATGCTTTGTAGTTTTCATCTTCTTCAAATGTTGTGATCTGTTCGTATGCGGCATATGTTGACGGCATACTCTTTGTGTTTTCATAAAGTAAAATTCCGCTTTCAACTCCGCTCATCCACTTTACAAGTTCGGTTGCGCCGTCAATGTTTTCCGTTTTCGATGTTGCCGCATAAGCCCATGAACCTGTTGGAGTATATCTTCCGCCGTCCCAGTTATCGCTGACTATGTACGGCGCAACACCGAGGTCAATATCACTGTAGCTCTGATAAATGGTGTTTACTTCCCATGCACCGTCAAACTTAAATGCTGCACGTCCGCTTTCAAACAGCTTTTCTACAGGCGTTGCGGACATATATTTTTTCTCAACAAGTCCCCGGAAATACTTAAACACCTCTGCATTCTTATCCGAATTGAAGTAGCCGTCTGCCGTAAGTCCGTCATCACTTATAAGGTCACAGCCATTGGACCAGATAAACGGAGCGTAATAGTAAATGCTTGCTTCTCCAACGGGGAATGTCATATCAAGAGGATAACCGTTTTTGCTGTCCATTATAGGTTTAATTTTTTCAAGAATATCAAGAAATTCTGAGAATGTCCATGGATTATCCTTGTCGGGAACTTCAATTCCCGCTTCTGCAAGAATTGATTTGTTGTAGTAAAGTCCTACGCTTGATTCCATTGCACCTAGGGCATACAGCTTTTCATCGACTGTACCCTGCTCTATAATAGAATCAAGATAAACGCCTTTTTCTTCATCACTAAGCTCGGCAAGCGGCTGGATTATTCCGTTTGCAGCATATGCGGAAACATTCGGGCCGTCAACCGTTATAACATCGGGAAGGTCACCCGACATTACAGATGCGTTTATCTTGTCGGAATAACCGCCGCCGCTGTCGTTTCTTGGAATAAATTCGATATCTGCGAAATAAGTGCCGTTGAACTTTTCATTGAAACTGTCTACTGATTTCTTATAGGCTTCTCCTTCGGGAGTATCTTCGATCGTATGCACCCACATACTGAGATACTGTTCTCCCTCGTCATAGCCCGGCACATCACCGGGTTTTACCGTTTTACTGCACCCTGTAAATGATACCGTGCTTGCTAAAACCGAAAGAGCTGTCATAAACAATGGTAGCTTTTTCATTGCTGTTTACCTCCGTTTCTCTTAAGTAACCAGTTACTTTACTGATTACATAATACCATGTAACCGGTTATTTGTCAAGGGATTTTTATATTTTTGTAGCAAGGCACAAAACAAAAGCGTCCTTTTTGTACATTTATACAAAACCGGTTACTTTACCGATAACTTTATTGATTTTTGATCATCTGCGTGATATAATTATTAAGGCGATACCTCACAGCTGTTGTGCGCGAATTGCCAAAAGAAAGGGAGGCTTACAGATGGCTAAGAAAAATGTGACTTTTGCAGATATAGCCGAATATACGGGTTTTTCAAAAACTACGATTTCAAGATATTTCAATAATCCCGATTCAATTACGCTGGAAAATCAAGAAAAGATCGCCAACGCCCTTGAAGTGCTTGACTACAAGGAAAACAAGCTGGCAAGAGTAATGGCAAACGGTAAAACAGAAATGGTGGGAGTTATAATTCCTAATCTGTATATGCATTATTATTCGGATATTCTCGATCATATCATTTCTACTTATGAAGAATACGGCTACAAGTTCATTGTGTTTGCAGGAAACGAAGACGCAGATGTTGAAAGAAAATATATAAACGAACTGCTTGCATACAAAACAGAGGGACTTATCATTCTGAGTCACACTCTTTCTTCAAAAGAACTGTCCGAATACAATATTCCCATAGTTACTATTGAACGTGAGGACGAATATGTTTGCAGCGTAAACACGGACAACTATATGGGCGGAATTCAGGCGGCGACAGTTCTTGCAAAAAGCGGATGCGATATACTTATCCATGCGAATGCTGATTTCCCTGAAGCTGTTCCTGCTTACGGAAGAATTAAAGGATTCAGAGATTTCTGTGAATCAAACGGCTTTGAGCATAAAATTATGATAAGAGAGTTCGGAGGAAGCTTCGAGGAAAACCTTGCTGAGATTACAAAGCTTTTCAATGAGATTGAGGAAATCCCCAATGACAAAAAGGTCGGAATATTCATGCCGAATGATACTCATGCCAACATTCTGCTGAATATTATTGTAAAAAAATACGGCACACTTCCCGATAAGTACAAGATAATCGGTTTTGACAATTCTCCTGTTGCAAGAGAAGCGGTGATACCTATAACGACTGTCGGTCAGCAGGTGGATAAAATCGCTGAAGAGGCAATGGAGATTCTCCTGATGCAGATAAACGAACGGAAAAAACGCAGACCCAAACCGCTTGCTGCACCTATACACAAAGTTTTTACTCCTATTCTTGTCCGCAGAGAAACGACAAAATGAATAATTAGCGGGTGACAAAGCAAACTTAACAACTACATTAAAGCATATAAACAAAATTCTACTGCATCCCCCCTTATAGTCCGCCCCTGCGCATTATGAATGCGTGCTCTGCCAACTGATCATATCGTAGAAGTGTATTTTCACTATCGTTACCCCAACCTCAGGTTTAAATAACCAAATGGCAGTCTATTATTACAAGTCAATATTAAAACGACCAATGAGTCTTAATTAAACTACTCATTGGCTGTTTTATTTCCTATTCGGTTTGTTTCATATTTCTTCGTTAATGGTATAACGCAAGATGCTTTTCAGCTGAAAATGGACTCGAACCCTCGACAACTGATTATTGTCAAACAAATCGGCAGGCTTTGAGCAGATTTTGCTCTTTGACTGCCGATTTTTTATGAAAAAACTTTCACAAAGTTTTCAAGACCGTTTTGTCTAATGTCACAAAATGTGAGAAATGACAAAACGGTCTTTTTTTATTTCTCAAAGAAGGACGTGATACCCATGTAACAGCTATACTATTAAAAAGAAAACCTAAAATGAACGGAGGTATGTCAATGAACGAAAAACTTGTGATCAATACGAATCTGCTTCGCAAAGAACCTGAATTCAAAACATACACTTGCGTGGTGGAAAAAGCTGTGCCCGTTCCAACCGAAGAATTTGAGAGGCTGAAACACGCTCCGATGTGCAATAACCATCTCATAAGCGAAAACCTTAACAGTATGTGGTACGGCAACGGCGTGCATCACTGTCTGCTGATTTATGACGAGGAACAGGGTGACGGCTTGTTAATAGAGTCTGAGGGTGCAGCCTATGCAAGATACGCCCAGTATATTCCGAACGCCAAACTGCTGTATGAAAATCATATTCAGACGCATTTGCAGGAATTAAAGTT
>JAETQO010000043.1 GCA_021770655.1 Ruminococcus sp.
AGCGAGGTCTTCGGGCTGAGTCGTGAATCCTTGAAGTACCTTGCGACACGAATTAAAAAGAGCGACCCGAATTAAAAAAAGGGTGCGAACCCTGTGAATAATTGAGAATTGAATGCACGTAAAATAAACACCCTGAGTTGGCGTACGGTCTGCGGCGTGCCGCCCCGTCAGTTGTTCCGAATACGTTTTTTCCCCGTCAAGGGGCGCAAAGTCTTGGAGAATGCGATGGGACATTCCGACCGACCGTCACTTTTCGTTCTCGAAAAAACACCCAGCTTGACAATTGAATATTGCGAATAAGGAATTGTTGACAAAAACTGAACGTTGCAGAAGAACCACCCAACGCACTCCGTGCGGTTTAATGCTATGTAAAAGACCACACAAGCGAGGTCTTCGGGCGGGAAAAGTTACTCCCAGAAGTATCTTGCACTCCGAATTAAAAAACCACCAAACGGACTTTGTGCGGTTTAGTGCTATGGAGAAGCCTCTGCAAACGAGGTCTTCGGGCTGAGTCGTAAATTCTTGAAGTACCTATCGACCCGAATTAAAAAAGAGGGCGGAGTTGTAACTCCTTGAAGTACCTTGCACCCCGAACTAAAAAGAAAGGTTGCAATTTATGAGGGGGTGTGGTATAATGTGTTTGTATGTGACCTTGCGTCAAAGAATCAAACTAAAAGAAAAAGAGGAAATGACAATGTTTAAGAAAAACGGACTTCTGAAAAGCCCTGAGAACAAACAAAAAGAAAAATATTTGTTTTTGTTTATCACAGCTTTTCTGGGCATGATGGTGGCGTTTATACCGTCAATGATAGTGAATAAAGGAATCTTTCTTTATTACGGCGACTTTAATTCCCAGCAGGTTATGTTCTATCAGCACGCCCACGACGCAATACGCGACGGCGCTATGGGCTGGGATTGGGGTACGGACCTCGGCTCAAGCTTTGTAGGCTCCTATGCCTTTTATCTGCTCGGCTCTCCGTTTTTCTGGCTTACAATACTTTTCCCCTCCGGTGCGGTGCCTTATCTTATCCCGTGGCTCTTGGCGCTCAAAACCGCCGTTGCCGCAGTTACGGCATATGCGTATATAAGACACTTTGTTCCGAATGCCAACGCCTGCTATATAGGCGGTCTGCTTTACGCTTTTTCGGGATTCCAGACATATAACGTGTTCTTTAACCATTTCCACGACGCCACGGCGTTTTTCCCCCTGCTTCTGCTGGGCTTTGAACTGCTGGTGCAGGAAAACAAAAAAGGCCCCTTTGCCGTTGCTGTCGCAATATGCGCCACAATAAGCTATTTCTTCTTTGCCTGCGAGGTTGTTTTCGTAGTCATCTATTTCTTTATCCGCTGTCTGGACAAGACCTTCGATATTGATATGAAAAAGTTCGGACTGCTCATTCTTGAGGCTGTCATCGGCGTAATGATCGCCGCAGTAATCTTCCTGCCGTCTGCGCTCAGCGTAATGAACAACTACCGTGTAAACGAAAGACTTTACGGACTCGACCTTGTTATCTACAGCGAAAATGTAAGAATACCAAGGATAATCCAGTCCTTCTTCATGCTTTCCGATATGCCTGCGAGAATAAATATCCTCAATTCCGACAAGGCAAGATGGGCGTCAATGGCCGGCTATCTGCCAATGTTCTCTATGGCGGGAGTTATCGCCTTCATGAGAACAAGAAAGAAACATTGGCTCACAAAGGCTGTCGCAGTGTTCGGCATAATGGCTTGCGTTCCTATACTCAATTCAACATTCGTTCTGTTCAACGCCTCCTATTATGCAAGATGGTATTATATGCCTATACTTCTCATGTGCCTTATGACGGCTCAGGTCCTTGCGGAAAACAAGGACGATCTCAAAAAAGGATTCCTGCCCGTCTGCGTGGTATGCGCTATATTCCTCGGAATAGGACTTCTGCCGACAAACGAAAACGGCGTTGTATCCTACGGCAAGGTACCGGAGTATATCGAGCTTTACTACATTCAGGCGATCGTTACTATCCTTATGACCGTTATGCTCGGTATGCTTATCTATGTAGTCGCTGAGAAAAAAGTTGACTATATGAAAGTCGCTTCGGGAATGACGGCGGCGGCTGTAATAATCTGCATGACCTCCTCCGTTATCTACGGCGTAACGCAGGGAACCGATAACGCCGATTATATCGAGCGTGCTATAAACGGCGGCGATAATATTGATATGGACAAGCTTGAATCACAGTCAGAAAATTATAACGCCGACAACGACTTTTACAGAATAGATACCTCGGAAAACGTTGATAACTGGTGTATGTTCTGGGATCTTTCGTCTATGAGATGCTTCCACAGCGTTGTTTCTACCTCCATTATGGATTTCTACGGCTCTATCGGACAGACCAGAGACGTTGCCTCAAGAATGGAAACCAAGGTCTATCCTCTCAGAGGACTTTTCTCGGTAAAATATTATTTCAATGAGCTGAGCGAGAACGAAAGAAAAGGCACTACCGCAATATCCACGCCCGAAACCATAAATAATTTCAAGGGCTTTGAATATGTTGATACCCAGAACGGATTCAACATTTACGAAAACAAATACTATGTTCCTATGGGCTTCACTTACGATCATTACTGCTACGACAGCGATATTCAGAAAGCGTCGGAAGTAGACAAGACTATGATGCTTATGAAAGCCCTTGTTCTTGACAGGGAGCAGGCGGCAAAATATAAGGACTGCCTTTCCTACTACAGCTTCAAGGGCACCGATTACACCGAGCAGGAATATTATCAGAACTGTCTTGACAGACGGGCGAACAGCTGCTCTTCATTTAATTACGACTCCTACGGATTCAATGCAAAGATAACCCTTGACCGGGATAATCTTGTGTTCTTCTCCGTACCGTACGACGACGGCTGGACCGCAACGGTAAACGGCAAGGAAGCCGATATTGAAAAGGTAGATTACGGATTTATGGCGGTGCTTTGTCCCGAGGGCGAAAACGAGATAGAATTCACTTATGAAACCAAGGGTCTTTTCTGGGGCAAGGTGATAACCTTTGTGGGAATCGGAACGCTTATCGTATATCTCGGAGCGGCGCACTTTTCGGGAAGAAAAAAGAAAGAATCCTAAGTCAACACCGCACAACTACCGCTTAACGGCTTTGTGCACGTCTAACTTGCCAATTTTCCGTTATCCGCACACAATAGTTGTGCGGTGTTACCCTAAAGAAATTTAAAGAGTTATAAATGAGCAAATTCAGCAAAATGCAAATATACCAAAACAAATCTGTTTGTTGTGGATTTTGACAAAGGTCAATTTAAAATGCTCATTTCAGTAAAGAGGTAATGAAAATGTATCAGAATGAAAAAACCATAAGCGAAGAAGAAATATTCAAGGGAAAGGTCGTACACTTGACCTGCGACGAGGTGGAGCTTGAAAACGGCTACAAGACCAAAAGAGAAGTTATCCACCACCCGGGTGGAGTTTGCATAGTCGCTCTTGACGAAGAGGAAAACGTCTATTTTGTAAAGCAGTTCCGCTATCCCTTTAAAACCGCCCTTATGGAAGTCCCCGCCGGAAAGCTTGAATACGGCGAGGATCACCTTGAATGCGGAAAAAGAGAGCTGAAAGAGGAGATCGGCGCAACGGCTGAAAAGATGACCTACATCGGCTGTATATATCCGACGGTGGCTTACGATACGGAAATAATCCATATGTATATCGCCGAGGGGCTTGATTTCGGCAAACAGCATCTGGACGAGGGCGAGTTCCTCGACGTTGATAAGATTCCCCTTGACGAGGCATATAAAATGGTAATGGAAAACAAACTGCCCGACGCAAAAACCACTGCCGCAATACTGAAAACATATCTGCTGAAAAGGAAATAAGGGTGCGCTGATTTAATCAACTTCAGTTTGACTAAAAAAATTTTTATAACTGCCAAAGAGGTAAAAAAAGCGGGAAAATTTATGCTCGATAAAACTCGCATAAATTCGCCGCTTGCGAGGAAAAGTCTTGCTCGACAAGCTTGCAAAGAAAAATTCTTGCTCGGCAAGCTTGCAAAGAAAAATTCTTGCTCGGCAAGCTTGCAAAGAAAAATTCTTGCTCGGCAAGCTTGCAAGAATTTGGGGCAGAGCCCCCGTCGCTCCCGCAGGAGCGAAATTCTTTGCCTTTAGGGAGCTCCGACAAGGGTGAATTTCTTATCAAACATAAGTTTATCGACAGACTGATGTTGATTTAATAAGGGTATCTATAATATTTCCGTAAAGCAAAGTTCCATTATGTGCATTTTTTACAATTTCTTTGTATAGTTTTTATGTTTATTGACAAAATATTTATGTTGTGATATAATGTAGGGTGAAAAATGAGCAGTATTAAAAAAGCGGTTAGAAATGCCGCGAAGTTTGTTATGTTCAAAGGCATATATCCCCTTTTTTATGCGATTTCCAAGCTAAGACCGCTCAGAAAAGACAAGGTGATCTTCGCTGAAATAAGAAGCGGCGTTCTTACGGACAGTTTCAGATATATTTATGAGGAGCTTAGGAACAGGGGGCTTTCTCCTGTCGTTTACTACGTTCATAACAACAAGGGCGGAATGGGCTATCTGTTCAGGTATCTGATACTCACTTTGAAAATGGGCAACGCAGGCTGTGTGCTTTTAAACGATACCTGCAATCTGTTCGGCGCTTTTAAGTTCCGCAAAGGTACAAAGGTCATTCAGACCTGGCATTCCTGCGGAGCGTTCAAAAAGTGGGGGGAAAGCATTACCGACCTGTCCTTCGGCGAATCTTTGGAGGAGCTTAGAAAATATCCCGCTCATACAAGCTATACTCTCTGCACTGTAAGCAGTGAGGAATGTATATGGGCGTTCAAGGAGGCTTTCGGGTTCGGTGCGGATAACGGCTGTGTGCAGGCGACGGGAGTTTCAAGGACGGATTTCTTTTTCAAAGAGGACAACCGTCGGAAAGCCTTTGAGGAGCTATACAGATGCTGTCCGCAGGCAAAAGGAAAAAAGATCATGCTTTACGCGCCGACCTACAGGGGCGACGCCGATAAAGCTTATATCCCCGAAAAGCTGGACATACAAAGACTCTGCTGTCAATTTTCCGATCAGTGGGTGCTGCTCATAAAGCGTCACGGCTTCGTAAAAAAAGAGTGGGAGATACCCGAAGGCTGTGAGAGCTTTGCCTTTGACGTTTCCGACTGTATGAAAATAGAAAATCTGCTTTTCACGGCGGATCTGTGCATAACGGATTATTCGTCGCTGATCTTTGAATATTCGCTTTTTGAAAGACCGATGATATTCTACGCTTTCGATCTGGAGGAATTTTACGATTACAGAGGGTTTTATTATCCCTATGATAACAGCTTTCTGCCCGGACCTATTGTAAAGGATAACGACGGGCTTATAAAAGCCGTTGCCGAATGTGAAACGGACAGGGAAAGACTGAAAGCGTTCAGAGATAAGTTTATGGGCGCCTGCGACGGACGCTCTACCGAAAGAATAGCAGATTATATAAGCAAATAGGAGAATTATTATGATTTACGGCGCAATGCTTGCCGGAGGAACAGGAACAAGAGTCAAAAGTTCCAAGATCCCGAAGCAGTTTATCGAGATCGGCGGAAAACCGATCATTATTTACACCCTTGAAAATATGCTCAAGGTAAAAAGATTTGATTATATTTACATTGCCGTTCATAAGGACTATGAGGACTATATGAACGAGCAGGTAAAAAAGAATATTCCGGAATGTGAAAAGGTAAGAATAATCCTCGGCGGCAAGGAAAGAATGGATACTATAAATAACGTTACCTCGGCTATCGTGTCCGACAACGGACTCCATGACGACGACGTTATCGTTATTCACGACGCTGTAAGACCGTTCGTTACCGAAAAGATACTGAACGATTCTATCGACTGCGCCGGAAAATTCGGCGCCTGCGTATGCGGACTTCCCTGTGCGGACACCATTTTACATTCCAAGGGAGGCGAGTACGTTGAGGATATTCCTGCAAGGAGCGAGCTTTACAGCGGACAGGCTCCCGACAGTTTCAGGCTTGCTCACTTTATAGAAATGCAGGATAATCTTACGAACGAGCAGAAAAAGGTTATTACAGGCACGTCACAGATATGCACAATGAACGGCCAGCCTATACATCTTATCGAGGGCGACGCTATCAATTTCAAGATAACCACGGACAGCGACCTGCTTATAGTGAAAACTCTGCTTGGCGCAAAACAGTAAATTTACAGAACGAATCATAGGTTCTGTGACCGAAAGGACTTAATTATGAAAAGCTTGATACAGATACCTGAAAAAATGAAAGCCCTTGTGCTTCACGGTGTGGGAGATCTGCGGGTAAACACCGTGGACGTACCGAAGCTTGAAGAAGGCACGGTGCTTGTTAAGATCAAAGCCTGCGGCATATGCTCAAGCGATATGCCACGCTGCTTTGTAACGGGAACCTATCATTTCCCCACCATTCCGGGACACGAGTTTTCCGGACAGATAGTTGCGGTAGGCGACGGAGTTGACGAGGCTCTTCTGGGAAGAAAAACCTGCGTTTTCCCAATGCTGCCTTGTATGCACTGCAAGGCTTGTAAAATGGAGGAGTACGCTCAATGCTCGGGCTACAGCTATTTCGGATCAAGGCAGGACGGCGCATGGGCGGAATATCTTGTAGTTCCGGTCTGGAATCTTGTACCGTTCAGCGACAGTCTCGATTATAAGACTGCGGCGCTCTGCGAGCCTGCGGCGGTTTCTCTCCATGCGGTAAACATCGGAAACATCAAAGAGGGACAGAACGTCGTGGTAATCGGAACGGGAACGATCGGCTTTATGATCGCGCTTTTTGCCAAGGAGAAAACCAAGAGCGGCAAGGTGGTTATCGCAGGACGTTCAAAGAACAAGCTTGAATATGCCAAAAAGCTCGGCTTTGAGGTAGTCGATACCGGCGAGGACGATCTGCCCGCACAGGTAAAGAAGATAATCGGCATCGAGGGTGCGGACGTGACCTTTGAGGCGGTGGGCACGAATGAAGCTATTGCCTCTGCGATAGAATCCACGGGAGCGTTGGGCGACATAGTGCTTGTGGGAAATCCGTCCACAGACCTTATCCTGCCCAAAAACATTTACTGGTCTATTCTGAGAAAACAGATAACCGTAAAGGGTTCATGGAATTCAAATTATAACAGCAGAATAAACGACTGGGCGCACGCGCTGGAGATTTTTGAAAAGAGCAGCGTTGATTTTTCAGACCTTATCACGCATACCTTTACCATTGAGGAAAATGAAAAGGCGTTCTCAGCTATAAGAAACACCGGAGAATTTACGCTGAAGGTAATGTTCACGTTTGACGATTAAGAAGGCAACACCGCACAACTATTGTGTGCGGATAACGCAGAAAATTTTTCGTTAGATTGTATAGAAACGCCGCAGGAATACTTGTGTCTTCAAGGAGTTTCTGTGCAAGATAACGGAAAATTGGCAAGTTAGACGTGTACAAAGCCGTTAGGCGGTAGTTGTGCGGTGTTACCTTAAATCTTCGATGATAAAACCTGTTTGGGAAAGTAAGGATTTTTAATGAATAACATGATTTCTGAGTTTGATGAGATTTACGAAAACAGAAGAAAGACTATTGAAAAGCTGAAAAACAGAAACAAAAAATTTGCCGAACTTACAAGAATAGAATTCAAAAGAGTAATACTTCATATCGAGGGCGAGCTTATCGGCTTTGAACCGGAGGAAATAAGAAATCTTACGGCAAGGTTTATTACTCAGGACAGAACTCTCACCTTTCCGGCACAGCATTTCGACATAAACGGCACGAAATTTCACCTTACGGTGAACATTATGAGCGCAAACGATGAAAAACCTATTGCTACGGGTAAATATGCGCTGAAAATATTCGAGAAATACAAGGGTATGAGAAAGCCGCAGATTTCTACGGGCACAATGGACTATGTGCTGAGGGGGAACACTCTGCTGAAAATTTCTTACGATGACGACGGAAACTGTCTTTCAAAGCAGGTTCTTACTCATGAGTACCCCTGCATAATTTCAGACTGCGTGGAGAGTATCGAGGACGATACAAAGGCTAATCCTATGAACTTCAAGCTCAGAAGAGGAGCGGAAAACCTCTTCTACGCCGAGTCGAGCAGCGATATGGACAACCTTGAGTATTACCTGAACGTCACATACAAAGAGCCGAAGCCCTCCCAGACCCTGCCGAAGCGCGTCAAGAAAATGCTTGAAAACCGCAAAAAACTTATTATCAGGGATCTCTACGGACTTAAAATCTGGCTGTTTAAAAAGACCTTTAACTTCTTTACTCATTTCGCTAAGAAAAACGGAGATATAATCCTTTTCGCCAGCGGTTCGAGAGCCGAAATAGGCGGAAACGAAAAGGTGATATACGACAGAATGATCGAAAGAGGTCTTGACAGCAAGTATCAGTTCAGATTTGACTTCAAGGCGAGCATTACGGAGCATAAGTCTATCCCCGGAATGATAAAATTCACCTACTATCTCGCCACCTCGGATATAATTCTTATCGACGACTATTATCCCGACATTTATCTTGTGGATTATCCGAAAAACGTTAAGATATTACAGGTGTGGCACGCCTGCGGAGCGTTCAAGTCGCTGGGATTCGAGCGTCTGGGTAAGCCGGGCGCGCCTCCGTTCAACACGAGGGTACACAAATGCTATACCCACGTTCCTGTAAGCTCTTATCATTCTGCACTGCATCATGCGGAGGGCTTTGCTATTGACGAGAGAAAATTCTATCCTGTGGGAATACCGAGGACGGATATTTTCTTCGACGAGGAATACAAAACAAAGACCAGAGCGCAGATGCTTGACGTATTTCCCGAATGCAAGACCGCTCAGACGGTTTATATGTACGCTCCGACCTTCAGAGGAGAAAACGCCAACAACGCATATTTCCCCTTTGACAGACTTGATCTTTCGGCGTGGGGAGAATTTCTTGAAGAAACGAACTCCGTGCTTATAGTCAAGCTCCACCCGTTTGTAAAAAGACGTATTGAAATTCCCGACGAATATGCAGACAGGATACTTGACGCCTCGGACTACAGAGAGGTAAACGATATTCTGTTTATCGTAGACGTGCTTATCACCGACTACAGCTCCATAATATATGAAATGTCACTGCTCAGAAAGCCTATGCTTTTCTTTGCGTTCGACCAGAAATATTACGAGGCTACCAGAGATTTCTACGAGCCTTACGAAGAGCTTGTACCGGGAAAAATAGTAAACAGCTTTGACGATCTTATGACCGCTCTCCGTGAAAAGGATTTTGAGTTTGAAAAAATGGAGGGCTTTATAAAGAAAAACTTCACTTATACCGACGGCAAGTCTACCGACAGAGTGATCGATCAGCTTATAATGGGAAAAGAGCCTGAAAAGGCGTAAGGAGGACAGACCATGGACAAGGGTATGATTTCGGTTTCAATGATGTGCGTTCATCTGGGACAGATAAAAGAGTATCTTGAAGCCTTTAAGAGAAACAATATAGAATATCTGCATATCGACGTAATGGACGGTTCGTTTGTACCGAATTTCACGCTTGGACCCGATTATGTAAAGCAGTTGAGAGATTTGACGGACATTCCCTTTGATTTTCACTTTATGGTTGATAGGCCGGAGGAGAAAATGCCCTGGTTCGATATAAGAGAAAACGACTATGTATCCGTACATTACGAAAGCACCAGGCACATTGCAAAATGCTTACAGTATATCCTCTCGCTGGGGGCTAAGCCTATGCTCGCTATAAATCCCGGCACGCCGCTTTGTGTTGTAGAGGAGGCTTTGGATTTCATAGACGGTGTACTGGTAATGACCGTAAATCCGGGATTTGCCGGACAAAAGCTTGTACCCAACACGGTGGAAAAGGCAAGAAAGCTGAGAAAGCGGCTTGACGAATCGGGCAGGAGCGATATAATAATCGAGACGGACGGAAATATGTCCAACGAGAATTGCAGAAAGCTTTTTGACGCCGGTTCAAGAATGTTCGTAGCCGGAACCTCCAGCCTGGTTAAGCCTTTGGCGGACGGCATCGACGACAGGATAGCGGAAAACAGAAAATTTATTTGCTTATAAAGCAGTAAAAAGGGACGAGGCTTCAAACCTCGTCCCTTTTTAGTATCAGTTCTTCTTTTTCTTTTCTTTTCTGCGCTTTTTCTTGTTTTCCTTGATGATCTTAAGCGGATCGCCGAAACGCTCCTTGTCGTCCTGCACGGGAGCGATCTTCTCGCTCTTTGTCATTATATCGGTCATTTGCTGATACAACAGCGACTCCTCAAAAAGATCAACCGCCTCTTCACAGGTCTGTGCTTTGCCGTCCAGCAAAAACTGCTTTATCTGCTCGATGTTTCGCATATATTCAAGCGACATGAATGTTACTCTCTTGCCGAGAGCGTTATAATAATCGTCCCTCTGCCGCTCAAGCTGTTTGATCCTGTCGTCAAGTATGAGTATCTGCTCGTTGATTCCCTCGTTTACCTCTACCTGCTTATTTTCCGCGGCGGTAAGCCTGTACTTATTCAGCGCAATTCCGAACCCTGCGGCACAGATAAATATTACCACAGCCGTAATCGTCACGGCGATTATCAGATCACTGCCAAGCATGAGCCACAGCAACAAAAATGCCGCCGCCGCAATAAGCGCACTTATGCCGATGAATCTTGCACACTTCTTTTTAATATCAAAACTCTTTACAACGTAATCATTATCGTGGATATATGTTTTAAGATATTCCTTGTTTTCCTTGCTTATGGTAACAGCGTCCTCAAACTCGAAATATCTTTCAAAATATCCGGCCGCCTGATCTATCCGTTCAAGCTCTTTTTCGTTTACCATATATCTTCCCTCAAATCCCGAAAATACCATATCGTACCTGCATTTTCATACAATTATTAATAAAAGTATAGCACATTACTTACCGCTTGTCAACCGTTTATTATTATAAAATATTGCAGATTTGTTTCAAAATTGTTAAGCGGTCTTTGGGAAGCTTTCAATTACAACAAAAAAATCACAACGCGCACGATCGCTGTTATAAGTATTGCATAAAGGGACGAACCCAGCAACAGCTGATTAGACCAATAAATATCGTTCGGCTCGCAAGGTTTGTTTCTGTTGCCGATAACAGGCTTTCTTACAAGCTGTCCGCCGTAATACTCGTCACTGCCGAGCTGTATTCCGAGCGCTCCTGCGCATACGGACATAGTCTGAGCCGAGTTGGGGCTGGGAGATTTTCTTCTGTCCCTATGGTAAACCGCCGAAGCGTTTTTACTGTCAAGATGCAGAAACGCCGCATTGAGCCGCATAAGCAAAGCGGCTATCCTTGCCGGGATAAAAGTCAACAGATCGTCAAGCTTTGCAGGAAATCTGCCGAAATTGACATATGTATCTGTCTTATAGCCGACCGTATTGTCAATAATATTCACTGTTCTGTAAATAAATCCTCCTGCGCCGCCGAATATCGCCGTCCAGAAGATAGGCGCTACAGCCCAGTCGGTAGTATTTTCCGAGACCGACTCGATCGCGCATTGGATAAGTCCGTCCATATTCATATCGTCGGTATCGCGGAAGGTCAAAAGCTTTATCCTTTTCTGCGCGCCGATAAGATTACCCGACCTCGCCGCTCTCATCACACCGCTTGCCGCTGTTCTGAGCGAACGTATGGAAAGAGATGACCAGCACATCAACCCTTCCAAGACGATACCGAGCAGATTGTCCAGCCTATACCCGATGATAAGCAGAGCAACGCATATCCCGCCGACAATTATCAGGGTCAAGCAGGTCATCATAATCCCTGCCATTCGCTGAGCCTCCGGCAAGCTTTGATAGTTCCTTCTGAATGCTCCGTCCAGTTTTGCAACCATTTTTTTTATAAGATTTTGAGGATAAACCGCAATTTTCGGGTCTCCGAACATCATATCCAGAGCAAAGCCCAGTGCAAGCGCCGCCAGCGAATTCATCAGCATAGCTTTCAAATCCTTTCACAGATATAATTTATCAAAATAATTATATCACAAGCCTTCCAACTTTTCAACTCTTTTTTTAATTCGGGGTGCAAGGTACTTCAAGGATTTACAACTCAGCCCGAAGACCTCGCTTGTGTGGTCTTTTCCATAGCACTAAACCGCACATGGTTCGTTTGGTGGTTTTCTTAATTCGGAGTGCAAGGTATTGCAGGGAAAAGTCACTCCTTGCACTACCTTGCGACCCGAATAAAAAAAAGGTTATAACAACGTTGTTGAGAACAACCAAACGGACTATGTGTGGTTTAATGCTATGGAAAAACCTCTGCAAGCGAGGTCTTCGGGCTGAGACGTTACTTCCAGAAGTACCTATCGACCCGAATTAAAAAGAGCTTGCGACCCGAATTAAAAAAGACATTTGGGAGTCGGTGCCGATGGTTATGCGGAGGTAGTTGTCTATGCGGGGCTTGTTGAAATGCCTTACGAATATGCCTGCCTCACGAAGATAGGTAAAGATATCCTTTGCGGCGAACTTTTCGTGCGTTACGAAAAGAAAATTGGTTTCGCTGTCCAATACCTTAAAGCCCATTTCTCTGAGCGACTCGGCGGTCTTATCTCTCGTAAGCTTTATGCGCTCCACGGTCGAACGGAAATATTCCTCGTCCGACAAGCTCGCCACTGCCGTTTTGATAGCCAGCCTGTCAAGAGGATAGGAATTGTACGAATCCTTTACCGCCTGCATATAGCTTATAAGCTCCTCGTTTGCAAACGTCATTCCAACTCTCATACCCGCAAGGGAACGGGATTTTGAAAAGGTCTGGGTAACCACGAGATTGTCGTATTTTTTGACAAGCTCCACGCAGGAGTATTTACCGAAATCGGCATAAGCCTCGTCTATTATCACAATGCTGTCCTTGTTATGCTCAAGCAGATCCTCGATAAAGTCCTTTCCTACGCCAAGGCTTGTGGGCGCGTTCGGATTAGGAATCACTACGCCGCCGTTATCACCGTAATAATCCTTTACGTTGATAACGAAATTTTCGTCTACCGGCTTTGTTTCATAGGGAATTTTTAAAAGCTCGCACCATACCGGATAAAAAGAGTATGTGACATCAGGATAAAAAATCGGCTTATCCGAATTGAAAAACGCTCTGAAAGCAGTCGCAAGCACATCGTCCGAACCGTTTCCGCAGAACACATTCTCCGCTTTCAGACCGTATCTCTCCGCCAGCGCTTTTTTCAGCGGCATAGCGTTGGCGTCCGGATACTTTCTAAGCTCTGCCGCCGACTCGCTTTTCAGCACTCTTTCGACAGCCGGCGACGGAGGATATGGGTTTTCGTTGGCGTTAAGCTTTATAATATTTTCGTTTTTCGGCTGTTCCCCCGCAACATAAGGTTCTATGTTTATAAGATTTTTTCTCCAAAGCTTTTCGCTCATCATCTTTCGCCCTCTCATGTTTAATTCATCGTAGTAAAGTGATAACATAGTATCAATGTAAATTATTTTATCACACACAGTCGCCTTTGTCAAGGGGGAAATCAGAAATTCACTGCTAATGATCCAAATGTCGTATAAAAAGCCGTTTCTGTAATGAACTATCACATAAGCTTGTGACTCTCCGAAAGGTATGTTTTCCCATACGAGCAACTGTTCGCTTTTCTGCCTGTCTTATACTTGACTGCCGTTTTCAAACGGTTTATTGGGGAAGTATAAGATTTTATTAAGGCAATACCGCACAACTATTGTGTGCGGATAACGCAGAAAATTTTTCGTTAGATTGTATAGAAACGACGCAGGAATACTTGTGTCTTTCAAGGAGTTTCTGTGCAAGATAACGGAAAATTGGTATCTCCTCTTCTCCGATAACGTCAACCACGGTGAGCATGACTTCGGGAACATAGTCCTTAACACGCTTTGCAAAGGACAGCATTTCCTCAAAGCAGTTTACACCCTTGAAAGACGGTCTGGTCTCCTCGTTGTAAGCTTTTTCATCGGACGCATTAAGGCTGATGGACACCAGATCGATAAGACCTTTGAACTCCGCCGGAGTTTCTCTGCCGTTGATAAGGTCGGAAAGTCCGTTGGTATTAAGTCTTACAGGGGTTTTGGTTACGGAACGGATATATTTTGCCGCCGTTTTCAGAATCTCAAGCTCACAGGTAGGCTCGCCGTATCCGCAGAAAATGATCTCTTCATAGCTGTCGAGATCTCTGCCCTCAAGATTCTTTATTACCTCTTCGGCTGTAGGCTGATGTTCAAGCCACAGAGGGTCTGAGCCGTAAGCGCCGTCGCCGTTGTGACGTATACAGAACGTACAGTTGCACGGGCATTTATTGGTTATGTTCAGATAAAGTTTTTTTCCTATTTCATATGAAATGTTCATTGCTTTTTGCATTATGATGACCTCCGTTTATTCGTTTATTATTTTATAATTGTATATCTAAATTATTATACCACTGTATATAGGTAATTGTCAAATCACGGACATTTTTAATTCGGGTCGCAGGGTACTTCAAGGAGTGACGATTCAGCCCGAATTAAAAAAAGTCTTCGGGCGGGAAAAGTCATTCTCTGCAATACCTTGCACTCTGAATTAAGAAAACCACCAAACGAACTATGTACGGTTTAATGCTATGGAAAAACCTATGCAAGCGAGGTCTTCGGGCTGAGTCGTTATTCCTTGAAGTACCTATCGACCCGAATTAAAAAAAGTATTGACAATTTGTATAAAAAGTTTTATAATTATAAGGTGAATGTTGTTCGGCAAAGGGTGAAATACTGCCCGCCGAAAAATAAGCCCTTGGGGCATAATTATTGTAGGAGGATTTAAGGTGCGAAAAGTTAAAAAACCTGTGTTTTTTATCGTGTTGGTCTGCATTCTCGCTTTCGCTTATTTGACTTATGCGGGAATCCATACTCAGTACGGTGATATAAAAACAAGCTACATCAAAGGCGTTGACGATATTCGCTGGGGTATCGATATTCAGGGCGGCGTAAACGCTACCTTTGAACCTGCGGACAGCTATAACGCCTCCAAAACAGAACTTGACGCGGCAAGAGCCGTTATCGAGCAGAGACTTGTAAGTCTTAACATCACAGACAGCGAAGTTTATGTCGATTATAAAAAGGATAAGATAATAGTTTCTTTCCCTTGGCAGGCTAACGAAGAGAGCTTCGACCCCGAAGCCGCCGTAGCCGAGCTTGGCGAAACTGCTCAGCTGGTGTTCAGAAAGGGCACTGATGAAACGGGCGAAGAGGTGCTTACGGGTACGGACGTTAAAAAGGCTGAGGCAAGACAGACTCAGGACGAAACTACAGGCAACATTACATATCTTGTAAGCCTTACGCTTAACGACAGCGGAAAGCAAGCTTTTGCCGACGCTACCACAGAGCTTGCGGGAAACGGTTCTATTTCTATCTGGATGGACGACAAGAGCATTTCCGCACCAAGCGTTAATCAGGCAATCACGGACGGAAAGTGCGTGATCGAAGGAAACTTTACCTACGATTCCGCAAAGGCGCTTGCCGATAAGATAAACGCCGGCTCTATCCCGTTTGATCTTAAAACCACAAGCACCAACATCATCTCGCCAACTCTGGGCGAGGGCGCAAAGAACGCTATGGTGCTTGCCGGTCTTATTGCGTTTATCATCATTGCTATCTATATGATCTCTGTTTACAGACTTCCGGGCTTTGTTGCTTCGATCGCCCTGTTCGGACAGGTTGTCGGAACCATTGCCTGCATAACAGGATTCTTCGGAAACATTGACAGCTTTACGCTTACGATACCGGGTATCGCCGGAATCATACTGGCTATCGGTATGGGCGTAGACGCCAACGTTATCACCGCTGAGAGAATCAAAGAAGAGCTTAACAACGGCAAGACCCTTAACGGCGCTATCGAACTTGGATACAAGAGAGCGTGGAGCGCTGTATTCGACGGAAATATCACGGTCGTATTCGTTGCGGTAATTCTCATGGGCGCTTTCGGACCTACCGACAGCGTATTCGGAACGCTTCTCAGTCCGCTGTTCGCCGCTTTCGGCGCAACTACGGCGGGTACGATCTACTCGCTGGGCTATACGCTTCTGGTAGGTATTATCCTCAACTTCGTATTCGGTATTTTCTGTTCAAGACTTATGCTTTCGTCTCTTTCAAAGTTCAAGCTCTTTAAGAAACGCAAGCTTTACGGAGGTGCTGATAACAATGAGTAAGGAAAGAAAAACGCTTAACGTTGTGGGTCACCGCAAAATATTCTACACGATCTCATGTGCGCTTATTGCGCTGTTCATCATTTTGACCTTTACGATAGGACTTAACGTAGCTATCGAATTCAAGGGCGGTACGGTGCTTACTTACACCTACGAGGGCGACATCAAGTCGTCGGACGTTGAAAAGGTCGTTAAGGACGAGCTCAGCGAAAAATGTACCGTTACTTTAGGCGAGAACACAAAGGATTCGCAGAAGACAGTAGAGATAAAATTCTCTTCCACAAAGGGTATAAGCGACGACAAGCAAAATCAGCTTAAAACCGCTCTTGAGGACAAGTTCGCCGAAAATAATATGACGGTTTACGAATCCAACGACGTTGCGGCCTCAAGCGGAATGAATTTCTTCTTCAAGTGTCTTGTTGCCTGCGCTTTTGCAATGGTGATAACCATTATCTACATCGGTTTCCGTTTCAAGAAGATCGGAGGAATCTCTGCCGGAATTTTCTCGGTAGTTGCCCTTGTTCACGATATGTGCATGGTATACGGCTGTTTTGTGATATGCAGATTTGACATCAACGCAAACTTTATGGCGGTTCTGCTTACTATCCTCGGATATTCCATAAACGCTACTATCATTATATACGACCGTATCAGAGAAAACGAAAACCTTATCGGCAAAAAAACAGAGCTTTCCGATCTGGTAAATCTTTCGATAACGCAGACGATGGGACGTTCTATTCACACAACTGTTACAACGGTGCTGGCAATGTCAACGGTATGTATCGTATGCGCTGTCTGCGGCGTAACGTCTATCATAAGCTTTTCATTCCCGCTGATAATCGGAATGATCTCCGGTGTGTACTCTTCAAACTGCATAGCGCCTACCCTTTGGGTAATGTGGAGAGAGCATAAGGCTAAGAAATCTTCGTCGGGCAAGAAAGGCTCGTCGGCGAAGAAAGCGACAAGAAGATGATTTTATAACAAAAGGACAAAAGGACGGTTATTGCCGTCCTTTCAGTTTGTCGATAAACCTAATTTTGATGGTAAACAAGGGGAAGCCCTCTATCGCAGGGCTTCCCCTCTTTCAAAACAGTCCACCGGACTGTTTTGAAATTCACCCCTTTCGG
>JAETQO010000044.1 GCA_021770655.1 Ruminococcus sp.
AACATGGCGCAGATGCTTTCATCTCTATCAGAGGGAGTTCTCATGTTCCATCCCTCCTTTACCGCAGATGTGAGCTCGCGCTTTCTCGCCTCCTCGCTTATCTAAAACACATCTCGCATGGGCAAACCGGAAAGGTTTCGGGAAAAAATTCAAAATATTTAAAAAAGCTATAATGTCGATAGGCCAATCTGCGCAAGGCAGACTGGCCTATTATCGGGAGTATCCCTCACTTTTATTTTATACGATTTTGTTTACTACGAACCAACTGAGCAGTCATTTAGGAAGCTATTCGGCTGCTTTCTTTTTGTTCGGCTCCTATTACAATAATTCTGTCATCTTTGGCATTTCCATAGCAGGTAGACAGGGTAATAAGCTGCTGTCCGTACTCAGGAACAATGCCGGTATCATAAATCGATCGTTTCTTTATTTCCGTAATCTTATCCCTGTACTGCTCCTCATTCTCCGCATAGCTGAATTTGTACCAGTTATCCGTCTTTTTTACGCAAACGACTGCAAAGACATCGTAACACTTTAAGCCGTCTTTCGTTTCAAACTCAATGTATGGATGTTTCACGCAGAAATCCTTTTCCCGATACTTTGTCACATCTGAAAACATCGTGCCGTTTTTCATGTTGTGCCCATAAATAATCAGGTTGGTATCATTTAGCAAGGATGTGCCTTCCAAAAACGGAACTCCCGATACACTGTATTCTCCCTCAAAATTTCTGCGAAGATATTTTTCCGGTTCCTGTGGTGTGTGCATGACCGGATAATTTACCGAAGTATCCGGAATACAGATCCATCCGAGACAATCTGCATTTTGCTCAAATAAAGGTGTCAGATTACGCAGTGACTGCGTAGATGCCAGTTCATCAGTATTTTCATTATCTGTAATTGGCTCCTCCGACTCCGGTTCCGTGATTAAATCTTCCAGTTTTTCAAAGTCTGATATATCCTGCCGGCGTTCATCTGCTTCTTTTACAATCATCCCGACAGAGAAAAGCATAACAGCCAGCAGAAGTATTATAATTGTTAATATTTTCTTGGATTTCATAGCTTATTTATTTTAATTTCCTACATAATTACCATTCAAATAATAAGGCGGTGACGGGAACTCCCGTTACCGCCTTTTGCTTACAGGTCTGTAGCCGAATTATTCAGCTTTTCTTTTTCTTTTACTGTAAACCGTTGTTCCAAGTACGCCTGCACCGCTGACAAACAATACGGCAAACCACATCCAAAGATTGCTATTATCGCCTGTCTGGGGACTGTTGGTATTTTCATTCCCATCTCCGTTAGGATTGGTCGGCTTATCGTTATCCGGATTTACAGGATTTGTTGGGTTGTCATCACCCGGATTTGTCGGCTCTGTAGGCTTTGTTGTTCCTGTAGCCGGGATTTTCTCTCCCTTTACCTCATAACCGCAAACCTTGCACGTCTTATCGCCCGTATATCCTGACTCAGTGGCTGTGGCATCCTTTGCATTTTCCACCTTCCAGTCATGTTCAGCCCTATCACTGACAGCCCCGCAGTTGCATTCGTGCCAGTGTCCATTTTCGTCTGACTTCCACTCACTGCCATAGCTGTGCTGGTGCGTATCATCTACCGTTACCGTGATATTCAGCCGTTCGCTGTAATCCATACCGTCCTTATATGCTGCAATACGGAATTTTGTATTTTCCGTGATGGTTATTGGATCGGTGTACCTCATTCTGCTCGCTGTGTTCTGGCAGGGGCAGGTACCGTCCGTGGTATAGTAGATTACAGCCCCATCCGTGCCGCAAGAGAGTGTCATTGTTTCGCCGGAACGCACCGTAACAAAATTTTCCTTTGGCGATGCGGCGTTCAGAGAGATCTCGCCAATTTTCGCCGTCGGTCGCTCCGGGCGATTCTCCTTGTTTGTTACAAGCAGCGGAATGCTGACACGCAAAGAAGTATTTTCAACCGACAGAGTAAGCTTTGTCGTACCGGGAAGCAGACCTTCTACAGCGAAAGTGGCAATTCCGTCTTCACCGGTGATGTCGTTTACCGGTGAGACAGAAGCATAAAAGTCACTGGAAGCAACCGCCAAAATCTTCAAACCAGAGATGGGATTTCCGTCCGAATCCAAAACACGAACGGTTACTCTGGGTGTTGGATCTTCTCCCATATGGACAGAAATCTGATCCTCATAATTTAACACAATCTTGGCTGGCCGAGGCACAACCGTCAAACTGCCGCTGCTGTACTTTGAAAGAGAGGTACCGGCATAATTCTTGGCGCCGTCAATTGTTACGGAAACGGTGTCGCCAACTTTGGCTTTATTATTTGGAATCAAACGCAGCACTTTGGAATAGCATATGTTACTTTCCGTATTCACAGGCGTTTTCTCTGCCCATTCGTAGGTATAGCCATCCGGAATGGTCAGCGTTTTTGTAACGCTCATGTACTGCGTAAAAATGATTTCCACATAATCGGGATAAGCGTTTATGCTTTGAACGGCAGGAACCGCCGTGGAAATCAGCCCAATGTTCACATCAAGCTGGGGCGGAGGAACCTCCATCCATTCTGTTTCCGCTGCGGTATAGCCCTCCTTTGTAAATTTCACTTTCCAGTAGCCGTCCGGAACATACCAAGAGTACATTCCATCTTTGTCTGTGATTTGCGGGTTGATCTGCCCGCCGTAATTTTCTGCATCCCATTCCACGGCATTTGTTCCGTCTTTGCTGGCGGAATACCAAAGCGTTGCTGTTACGCCGGAAAGGGGATTGCTTTCTACGGCTTCATATACAATACCGGACGGATCAAGGCATTCCCGCAGATCCGAACCAATGCTGCCCGAACCGCGAACAGAATTTGATGAGCCGATACCTGTACCATCGGAGGATTTGGAATCGTCATCCGGACAGTCTTCCCGTTCAATTTTACAGTATTTCTTTGCCGCCCGTTCTCCCTTTTGGAATTCCAACTCATGGGTGGTAATGTCTGCCTGTAATTGTGCTTTTGCATCGTCTGCAGCCTTGCCGTATAAATAACCGCCTCCGGCTACTGTCAGCCCTGCCACAGTCCCAACGCCGGGAACGAATGAGCATGCGAGGGATAACCCTGCGACGCCTGCGTCTAAAGAAGCATACTGTCGAAGCTGCTTATAAAGGCGCTGCAGGGTTCGTCCTTCATCCATACACTTTTCATGGGCGTCTGCACATTGAAATTTGGTTGGGAAGGATTCGCAGTCCTTGATTTCCAATTGGAGATAATGGAAGTACAGCTTTCTGTGCCTTGCCACCTCGTCTTCCCAATTTTCAATCTCATTGTTGATGGAATAGATGTCAATAACGTCATTCCCAAACTGAGCAGCATTGGCTAAATCGCCTGCTTTACCAATGACTTTGGATGTTTTTTCCAGCGCTGGGGCGATTTTAGGGAACGCCGCAGCTTTCAGGTGGAGTTTCGTCATAGAGTCGCTAATCTCGCGGTAGTATTCCGGAGTAATATGTGGCATCCTACCCAGCCAGTAATCCATGTTCCATTGTTTGTATTGTTGCAGAATCCGTGGGGCATGGTTAACAAGAAAATCAAGTTCCTTTATCATGGAATCCGCCACTTCTCCTGCAGCAGTTCCACCCAGCCCAAGCCAGAAATCACCACCATAAGACACCGCTGCCTCCAGCGCGTCATGAGCCAAGGCAAGGCTGCCCTGTTCTTCTTCGCCTTCCTGTGCGGAGAGCATGGCAGGTGTTGCGGTTTTGTTCGAATAAGAATTGATAGAAAGTGCAGCAGCCGCCCCACTTCCTCCGGGTAGAGCATTCTCTACCTTTCCGCTGTTGATAATATCCTTATTCGTTATAACTTTATCCCAAAGTTTGGCTGTATCCATGGTGTAGAGCAACGCTCCGCTTTGATCATAAACATAGGCAGTATCGGAATTTTCCTCTTGCTCAACTTTGGTGGAGACCGTTTTCATGTAATCGTCCAACGTACCGTCTTTCGCTTTTGCGGCAAGCTCCGGCGAAAGTGAAATTCCCATTTCTTCCGCTATTTCGATACCGTCTGCATAATCCGTCAGATTCTTATCCAGCAAAAGTCCGGCGGATATGTAGCCGCAAAGATTATCAATGGAGTTCTGCAAAGACAGCATCTCAGATTGGAATTCATATACCTCCTGCCGTTCTTCTTCCGTAGCATAGGAGAGGACTTCCTCGTCAAATTCAATCACCCATTCGTCCCCGAAGAGCATATTGATCATGCTGTTGATCTCGCCCTGATCAGTGGTGGTAAAAGGTTCCAGTATTTTATCAACATCCGCCTTTGCGGCGGCTTCGGCCTTTGCTTTTTCTGCATCTGTGGGATTTGCAGGATCAACGCAGTATTCATAATAATAGTAATACTGGCAAAAATCCTCAACCAAAGACGCAGAATACTCACTTAAAAACTCATCTGTCCACGGATTTTCATACTTGTCATCAATTTCCTTTTCTTCTTGCTCGGTCAACGCTGTACTCGCCGTCAATTCGGCCATTAGTGTTTGTGTTCCGTCTTTTCCCTGCGCTGCCCACTGTGCTTTCACGCTGTCATCAAGAATAGAAGCATAATTGAGGTCAAGGCGCACCGGTACTCTTTCGTTGTCAAAATAGTTCGGAATCACTCCGGGATGTTCCAATGTAACCATTCCGGTGAAAACATAGTCCGTAGATCCATCGTCACACACGGTCTTACCGCTTAAATACAGTGGAACTTCCATTATGTCACCTGTTTTCATAGTAATGGTTACTGAGGTTAATTCCTCATCCAGATGACTTTTTCCATTAACGGTGGCAGAAAAACTCCAGTCTTTACACTCGTCTCGTTTGGCGTCGGTAAACACATAACTGTAAGACAGATTTTTTGTGAGTCTGCTGTCCTGAACCACATAGTATTTTGAGTGATATTGTGTAAAATAGAACTCTTCGACAACCGCATCTGTGGGATAATTTTTTATGACAGCGATTCCTCCGTCACCCTCCGCCGTTTGGGTGGAGACTGTCAGTTTCTGTCCAATAGCAGCGTCTGCGGGCGGTGTGAAGTCAAAATATGCGATTCCAAGCTTATCGGTGGTAACGGTTCCCTTTTTCTCGCCATCCAGATAAACATCCACGTTTGTCTGCGGTTTTGCCTTTATGGTAGCCGTAATTGTGGCAATCCTGCTTTCAAAGTATTCCGAAGGCAAAGTCAGCCGCGTGGTATAGCAGTTAAAAGCGCAGCTACCCAAAGGTGAGGTTTTCCCGCCATCAGAGAGTGCCGCCGAGATGACGCGGTTTCCTGTTCCTGTGACGGACAGATCCATGAACACAACGCCTTTGTTGCGGCTTACCGGAATTGTCAGCGTATTGCCGGATTGGGTATATCCGTTGGATGCAGCTCCCGCATCCAACCTTCCGATCTCATTCCCGATGTAGCTCACGGTTGCATCTGCCGGTATATTAATTGTCAGCGTTCCGCTTGCGGCCGCTTCATCGGCAAATCCATAAAAAACGCGGGCACGGAATTTTACTCCGGTTAAGGGAGAGTTTTCATCCAGCCGAACACAGGAAAAATCTGTGTTCACAATAGTGCCGAACTTGGCGGTGTTCAAAACGGGAACAGTAACTGTATCAATGGCGGTTGTTTCCTTGTCTCGTATGGTAAAGTGAATTTTTTTATAGTCTGCATCTTCAGTCATGCCGCAGCTCGTCAAGCTGGAAAGCGCCGGAATAACGGGGAGATATTGATTTTGATTGAAGATAACAACCGTATAACTTCCAGCTTTCAGTTTATCGCTGGTATAGCTGTAGGTTTCTTCTATTATCGTGGATGAAACAGTGCCATACTCCGACAAGTTTCCTTCTGAATCAAAAATCAGTACATTATGTCCTCCGGTAAAGCTACTCACAGTTGGAATCACAACATTTCCCCAAGCGGGAAGTACCAGTTCCAGCCTTGGCCTTGCGAGTGTTGTGGTAGCCGTTGCACCGCTGCGCTTTAAGCTTTCATCAGTTTCAGCGGTCAGCGTCAGCGTAGTGTTTTTTTCAACAGAAACGGTATCTTTCAGAATGATGTACGGAAATTGCAGAGTGTAGTCTGTGTCCTCTATCAAAGTTTTCTCGCCTGCTTTGAGAACGAGAGTAAGTCCGTCAAAGCTGTAAAGATTTTTACCCTCGCTGTCGGACAGAGAAACGGTAATGGTTCTGCTGACAGGGAGTGTGGCAAGCTCCACATTTCCCAAATCCCAATTTCCGGTACTGCCCGCCGCACGCACAAGGCTCTGATCGATATACCCATCCGCGCTGAAAACAACTGTTACATCCTCGTCGTTCTTTACAGCGAAAGAGAAAGCGCCGCTTTCATCGCTTGTCTGCGCAATTCTTTCGCCGCCTTTTTCCACAACAATAGACGCATCTGCGGGCGTTACCTTGCCACTCACGGTATAGGCATCGGCAACCTGCGGCTCGGAAAGATTTTCCCATGTATAACGGCAGTTTAAGTTTCCACTGGATTGTTCAATCAAATTCTGCGCATAGGCGTACAAATCGCTTCCCGTTATGCCGTCACTTTTGTATCGATAGCCGCAGATTGTCGCATAAGCGACGCCGGATAAGATTGGGATAAATCCATTATCTTCGTTTTCGTCTTTGAGCGTCAAATCCCTGTTCAGAATTTTCAAGGTCAATCCGGGATTCGCATCATCAGCATAACTGCTGTTGTAGGGGACAGAGAAAGCTCCCGCACCAATATAAGTAACTGTTTCCGGCACCACGATGGTGGCATTTAACAGTCCCTCCATATATTCACCGTTGTCTGTACCGTTACAGCAGTAAAAAGCGCACACACCGATGGATTGCAGACCCTCATGGAGCGTAAGGGATTTTAAATTGTAATTGTAGGCAAATGCACGCTCGCCAATCGTTTCAATTGTTCCGGGCAGGGAAACCGACGAAAAGCGACAGCCAGAAAATGCCTGATATCCGATAGATGTTACGGTGACCGGCAAACTCTCGAAAATGCTGTCTGGTAAACTGGTGCAATGATCAAAGCCATTGATTTCAGTAAACCCTTTATTATCAGGCCAGGTAATTTCCGCAAGCTGATAACATCCTGAAAAAGCCTCCTGACCGATTGTTGTCAAAGAGTTCGGCAATGTGAGAGAGGTTATGACAGCGCCGCCAAAGGCATTGCTTCCAATCTCAATCAGGCCTTCGTTCAGCTTGATATCCTGTATCGTATAAGTTCTTATTTCATCGCCATAATCATCTAACCCTGTACATATGTAATTTGCCGAAAAAGCATCCTGTGCCACGCGGCTAATGTTTCCGGGCAGTTCAACAGAGGACAGGGTGCAACGTTCAAATGCACGAAACGGAATCTCTGTAATTTGCGTGAGTTCCGAAAGATTCACTGATGTCAGACTTTCACAGCCGGAGAACATATAGGTTCCCAGCTTTGTTGTTCCGGCAGGCAATTCAATGGAGGTAAGCGCCGTGCAGCCTGCGAAAACGCCGTTCTGGTCGGATTGATATGCATCTTCAAAGCTGGGCGCACTTCCTTCCGCAAAGGTGACCTGCGTTAAATATTGACAATTCATAAACGCCCCGGCGCCTATTTCCGTTACACTCGCGGGAATAGAAACAGATGTAACATGATAGCCCGCAAATGTGCTCCAACGAGAGCCTTCAATCTTCGTAACCGTCATTCCGTCAATGGTTTCCGGAATTTCTACGGCAAGATCCGCTTCTTCAAAACCTTCCGCAACGCTTATTCCAGTAATCGTTACCGTGGAATCATCATTGGCTGTGTAACTCAGCGTATAGTTCGCACTTTCCATCGCAAACGCCTGTGTTGGAAAGCCTGCCAGCAACATACAGACCATAAGTAAAACGGATATAAACCTTTTCGAATCGTATTTCATCATAATATACTGTCCTTTCTGCTGTCATCGCTTATTCAGCTTTCGGCGTCTGCTGTAAACCGCGCAGGTGATTACGCCACTGCAGGAAATGAACAACACGGCAAACCAAAGGGCAAGATTGCTGTTATCGCCTGTCTTAGGACTGGTGACATCTGTATTTCCATCCGGTTTTGTCGGATTGCTCGGTTTTGTTGTTCCCGAAGCCGGAATCTCTTTGCCTTTAACAGTATAACCGCATACTTTGCACACTTTGTCGCCGGTGTAGCCCTTTTCCGTTGCAGTTGCATCCTTAGCATTTTTCGTTTCCATATCATGAGCCGCTTTGTCTGCGATACTGCCGCAGGAGCATTCGTGCCAATGGTTGTCTGCGTCTGACTTCCAATCTGTTCCATAGCTATGGGTATGGGAAGATGTTGTCGGCGTTATGGTCAAATTTGTGTCAACCCACATTGTTGCATATCCACCATTAGGATATTGCAACATCGGGTCATAGTCAGAAGTGTCATAATCGTAATATTTACCATTTATTTTCAATTTCGTATCAGTTGTAAAACAATATCCTTCTGCTGCCTTGAAATAAATTCCATAAGTGTAAGTTTTGCCACTCTCAAATTCGGTAAATAAGTCATCAGGATTGTTGTCGTTCCAAAAATCAGCAGAGTAATAATATTTTTCACCTCCGTCCGTACTCCAAAATTCAGTTTGGTAAATATATGGAACATTCTCAGGTGTTTTTCCTGTGAACACAGGCTTATCTCCAACATTAAAGCTGATTGCTGCATTATTTATCTCGACGACACTGATATTTTCCCACTGTAAAGTTTCAGGTTTTATTGTTCTTACAGCGACTACAAAAAGTCCTGTTCCGGTATTTGATACATTTGCACCATTCACATTTGTTCCATTTACCATTACTTTGCTATTAGTTGCAAATGTATTTCCCTCTCTTGCTTTAAGAGAAATACTGTACATATAGGTTTTGCCTTCCTCGAAGGTCGTTATTTTTTTGTCTTGTGCAAGTGCATTATTCTTACTTTCATCAGAGTACCAGAATTTTACCGGTACAGATTCACCATCTGCATTCGTTTCCATTTCTTCCCAATATTCGTACTCTATATCATATTGTTCTTCCCATGGATCACATTTGTAAGCAGTTGCTTTCGGTGCATCTCCCGGCTCATAATTAAAAGTTACACCCTCAATATCCACATCGCCAATGCTGTCCTGAGAGCTTCCGTCAGTAGCTGTCACCTTAATGTCGTTAAACCAGAGGGTCAACTGTTTTCTATCATCGGAGAGCGTGCTCGCAAACGCCGTCGTAGTAGAGCCGTCGCATATTACAGTGCATCCGACTCCGCTGCCTTTGAACCCATCATGGAAGTAGTAACCGTCCTTCGCTGTTAATTTTACTGCATAGCTGTAGGTTTCCCCTGCAATCGGCTTTTGTGGGTTGGATTTCTCAATTCTGTCGCCATCAATAACCATATGCTGCCAATACTCATCCGTAAGCGCCATCTGATTTGCACATTCCGAGTTTGGATTGACTTCGGCAGTAAATGCAACGGGCTGTGAAGAATCAAGATTTTTCCAAACATTACCGATGTCAACTGTGGTAATAACCTCGTCTGCAACATTCTGTTCCTGTACCCACAGGTTATATGTTATCTTATATACTTGATATTCGTGAACATCCAGCTTAGTGGTAACATTGCCATCGTCGTCGAGAATATTGCCGCTTTCAAAATGGTCAAATACCAGATTTTCGTCACGGTTTTCTATTGCGACAGTTCCCCTTGAAGAAAACTGTGCTTTAATTTCATCATCAATTCTCGTTATTTCTGCCTGTACCGCTTCGGCTAACAAATTCCCTTCAATAAAATCGCCAGACTTATTTACTGACGTGGTTTCTTTCACATTGCCGTCTGCGTCTTTAATCGTAACCTGTGCAGTTGTGTCAATTTGTGTGTGGTAGGTATGCTGGTATGAAGTAGATGTTCCGCCACCAGTAACATCCGTTACCCCAGCAAACGCCGTAATCGGCACAATGGTCAGCACCATGCAGAGTACGAGCAAGATGCTCAGCAGCTTCCTGCTGTGTCTTTTTTGATTTTCCATAATGATTCCTCCATTTTCTAAGCCTTGCAAACAGACTCTTGTAATTTTGATCTTCTCAGCGACGCATTCGCCAGCACTGTCTCATTTTCCAGATATTGTGATATCCGGTCGGCAACAGCAGTAACGGCTCGCTGTATCCCATCTGCGGACAAGCATTTGTGTGGACGCACCATTGTGACAAGCAATTGTGTTCCATCTGCCTGTTCGCTTACAGAAATAGAAAAGACGCTTTTATTTCCATATACCGATATCTCGGAAACGATTGTTGACGATTCTGTTTTCTCGTATCGGATTCTGTCCTGTTCCAGTACCTCGTATATGGCAACGATGACATACTGCCGGACATATGGAAGTATCCTTTGCGTAGTATTCACGATTCAGCCTCCTTCCTTGGTACGCTTCACTTGTTTCGCATAAATACCGACTCTATTATGGGCAAAAGAGGAAGAAAAGTATATAAGGGAACTCCGCCAATCTGTCAAAACGGGGTGGCGGAGTTCCGCCATTCTTCAAAATCAAGGCAAAAAGGTGATTTTTATCAAAAAAGGCATAAAAAATCCGCCCTCCGTTTCCAGAAGGCGGCTTGATGAATGCCGACATCAAAAAATCATTTGTTGTAAAGGTTGAGCAGTCCGACACGGGATTTTACACCGGTCTTTTCATAGATAGCGGAAATATGCCGTTCCAAAGTCCGTCTGGAAACATACAGGCTTTCAGCAATTGCCTGAAGATTATCTTCTGTGGTGACAAGACAGCCGAACACCTCAGCTTCTCTTTCCGTGAAAGAAAACACTTCCGAGAATTTTCGCAACTTTTCTTTATCGCTTACAGCATCCGCTGCATTTGTAATAAGCTGTTCCATAAATACTTTCTTTTGAAAGGTATATGCGGCAGCCACGATGCTGACAGCCACAAACAAAAACAGCACAAGAACAATGACGGCAATACTGCTGCCGGAGGACAGCAGGGTTAAAACGAGATTGGCAATGACAGCGGCGGTGATATTATTTACCGCACGTCCCATGCCTGCCCACAGCTCAGGCGTTTTCATATGACGGGAAAGCTCCATAAAGCCGGAGGTAAAGAATACGGCAAAAAAACCCGCCGACAGATAGAAAACAATCAGGCCTACCAAAAACGGTCCGGCAAGTTTAAGTACGACGATACATATGGTTGACAGCACCATCACACAGTACATAACAAGCCCCATATACTTGCGATTCTTTATGTCAAACACAAATCCCGCCGCCAGACCGCTTAGCGCAAGCAGGATTCTCGGCCATTGTCCTATATCAACTGTTCCGTTTGCATGAACAAGCGTTACCGCACTGTCAAGCGTACTGAAAATAAATGTCATCAGCACGACGAGCAGAATCATAAGAATGCCTACTATTGATCCCTTTGTGTGTTCTCCGGTATTACTTTCGCTCTTTTCTTCATCCGGCGACACTTCTGCCTTATCTTCACAATAAACACGGTCGTTCTTTATCAGCATCCAAACAAGCAGCAACAAAAATATCGACAAAATGATTGCTTCCGCCGTTTCCGAACGAACAAGATTGTTGTTTGCAAACTGGAGCAGGATACCCAGCGCATAGGAAATACCCACAGTCCTTGCCAAATATCTGTCTGTTTTCATCATACGCATGGAAACATAAAAAACCGCGCTGCCGAACAAACCGAGAAGCAGGAATAAAACAAGTCCCGCTATGAATATCGCTGTATAAGCAGTACCCATACAGATGAGGGCTATACACAGAACGGATGTAAGGCTGATCATAACGAAGCATACTGCTTTGAGACGGTTTTTACAAAAACGGTTCAATAGCGAATACAGCAGAAAGCCTGCCGCACTTACTCCGAGTGCATAATTCTGTGCCAGGACGGTTTTATCCTCTGATACCATGCGGGAAAGCACATCTACATATAGATATTCCGCGCCTAAAAACAGAAAGGTGAACAGTCCCATCAGAACAACAGCATTTATGTAAGGGATTCTATCCTTCTTTTTGAAACAGGCGCTTTGCGTGATTTTTGTTAAAACATTGCTCATCGAAAAAACTCCTTTATATGCTGTCATCACTGAACTCCATAATGTCATTGGGGGTACAGTTTAATGCACTGCAAATCTTGCCTACGATATCCACGGTTATGTTTTCACCCTTGTTCATCTTTGAAATAACATAATTGCTGATCCCTGCCGCTTTTTCAAGGTCTTTCTTTTTCATATCCTTGTCAATGAGCAGCTTCCATAACTTTTTATAACTCACTGTCATATTGATTCCCCTCGTTTCTGAAATCATTCTTGTAATAGCAACGGCAACTGGCAGAAAAAACAGTCAACGCATTTGAAATCTAATTCAGTATAACATATTTTCTCGAAAATATCAAGTGATTATAAAGCGATAGCTTTATTTTCTATTGAGTTTTCTTTAACCCAGTAATATAAAAACTCTTAGTGAATTGTTCAATATCATTTCTTTTTTGAATTATACTAATAAAAGGCTATCAGTCTCCCAATTTCTCCACGGCGTACTTCAACCATTCCTCTGGCGTGGGCACATCACCTTTACAGGGAATAGCTTCCCAGGATTTCCGCTTTTCTGGGTCAGGATCGTGAACCCCTTGTTCAATTCGGTCTGAAATAATTTGCTTCATTTCTTCAACAGTGATATTTCGCTCACGGGCTAACCGTTCAAAGAAGTTTTCGTGTTTTTCCATTGTGTCTGTCCTCCTGCGTTTTTATTAGTATTGCCGAACGCCTAAAAGGTAACCACAATATATCCCTTTTAGGATATTCTCTGTCTACCCATTGTGACTATTATACCACCATTTCGGGGATTATAATAGTTACAGATGGGAAGGTGATGGCATGGATGCGCAGAAAAGAATCAAGCAGCTAATGGAAGAACGCGGTTGGACAGATTATAGGTTAGCAAAGGAATCGAACCTTTCTCATTCCACCGTTACAAATATGTTCAACAGAAATAACGCACCAACGCTGCCAACACTGGAAGCAGTTTGCAAGGCTTTCGGAATTACATTGGCTCAGTTCTTCTCGGAAAGCGATGAGCCTAATGCGTTGACACCTGAACAGCAGGAATTGTTTTCAAGGTGGAGTTCTTTAAGTGACGAACAGAAGCGACTGCTGCTTGACCTTATGAATACGATGTAAAAAGCACATTGAACCTCCAACCGGGAAGGTGCAATGTGCTTTTTCTTTGCCGTTTTGCTATCATTGAACGATTACTCCTAAAAATGAACGAATACCCTAAAATTGAACGATTACTTTTTGGTTTTTAACCCATTTTCCTTTGAAAAACGCAAAAAAGCCGCCACGAAACACTCTCGTGACGGCTTCAAGCAGGTATTAAAGAATGTAAAAAGTCTGAAAAAGCCCGTAGAATAAGGTTTTTCGGGCAAAAGATAAGAACGCTAACTTTGTATCAAAATTAGCGTTCTTATTTGGCAGGGGCAGAAGGTCTCGAACCCTCGGCACGCGGTTTTGGAGACCGCTGCTCTACCAACTGAGCTATACCCCTAAAAGGAATGGTGGGCCATCAGGGACTCGAACCCCGGACC
>JAETQO010000045.1 GCA_021770655.1 Ruminococcus sp.
ATATAGTTTTTTTGTATTACAACTTTAAAATAACGAAAGTCGGTGGAATAACAGCAGGGAGTGGTCTTTATTTTTATTAGACGCGCTTATAAATCTCAATTTTTATGTAAGTTTGTCATATGAAGTTACGAAAAAGGTCTAATTTACTGGAAATGAGCGTAGGTTAATTGCTCTTGATAGTAATAGGTTACGATTTAGTTAGTTATCTACTGCATTATCCTTCTGCGCATTGCGTAACCTTCAAAGAACTCTTCGTATGCAAAAGTAGCTATTTTATCCTAGATTTTGAAACAAGTTCCCGGATTTTTTATTCCCTCATACATAAGATTTTTCCGTAAAAGCGATTTTATCCGTCGGTACACCATTGCCCAAAACGAGTTTTGAACAAACGTGTGCCGACTACCACATAGCCTGAGAAAAGGGCATTGCCTAACGCCTAAACGATGTTTAGACTGATGATGCAATGCCCCTTTCTTTTGTGGCTATGCCAAGAGGTGCTTTTACGGGTTTTCAGATGATTTTTCTTTTTTCGTTGTCCATTTGTGCCGGAAGCGGAATATATGCAGAGTGCGTCAGCTTGCCCCATGAATGAAGCAAGCGGCCACACACAGCCGGGCAAACCGGGAAGAAAGAATGTTGCCGCCCGGTGGAACAAGTGCCATCGGATCGGAAACATTCATACTTCCTTGTCGGTGGTTTGCCCTTTTCACGCTTCCGATGATTTCCTTTTCTTTTAGTCGTTCCCTCTTTTTACGGATTTCCCCTGAAGTTTTTGTATTCCAATCTGCCTCTGTTTTCGTTTACCTCCATCTTGCGCCTTTCAGTAGAGCCGCATCAGTCAGTCATTTTCGTTCTGGGCGCAAAGGTAATTCCGGGATTTGACGGGAAAGCAAGGTCACGCCTCCTGTTTTCGGCAAAAATCTCCAGCCCTTCGGGTAGTATTTCCGCCGAAAAACCTTGCATTCCCTAATCCCTACCTTTTCAAGCACCCGAAACGAAAACGACCGATGCGACAGAAAGACGCATAAAAAAAATGTCGGATAAACGAGAGGCAGATAAGATAGTTTGAAACTCAACTCCCTCAGCTCTTGAATCCGCATGGTGTTCGGCATCCTTTGGGGCATTATCACAGAGATTGTAAACGGAGTGTTCCGAGTGGCGATAGGTGTAATCGTGGCTATCCTTTCCACCATTGCCTTCTTCGGCTTCATCCTTTGGTTACTCACCCTTTAACCCTTACAGATATGGCAAAGAGAAACAGCAAGACGGCAGCGCAGCAGTGCAGATATTACGAGGTGGGTAACATCTTCGAGTATATGGAGGAAACGTACATCAACGGCAATTTCAGCACATTCCGTGAACTCTACCACGAACTGAACAAGGACGCACGGAGGGATTTCATAGACTTCCTACTCAGCGAGGTACAGCCTACCTATTGGAGAGATATACTGAAACAGACAATCTAAAAACGAAAGCAATATGAAAGGAACAGACCATTTCAAGAGAACGATACAGATGTATTTGGAACAGCGTGCGGAAGAAGATGCGCTCTTTGCGAAGAACTACCGCAACCCTGCCAAGAACATAGACGATTGCGTAACCTACATTCTGAACTATGTGCAGAAAAGCGGTTGCAACGGCTTCACGGACGGAGAGATTTTCGGGCAAGCCATCCACTACTATGACGAGAACGAGATAGAGGTGGGCAAGCCGATGAACTGCCAAGTGGTAGTGAACCACGTTGTGGAACTCACGGCAGAGGAAAAGGCGGAGGCACGGCAGAACGCAGTCCGCAGATACCAAGAGGAGGAACTCCGCAAGTTGCAGAACCGCAACAGACCGTCAGCGAAAAAAGAAACCCAATCACAACCCTCATTATTTGATTTAGGCTTATGAAACCGAGAACACGCATCCAGCAGGAAGTCGCACGTCTGAGCAAGCGACTACCGAATTTGACCGAAGCACAGAAGGCATACGCTTTCCGCCATTGCTTCAAGCATTACGCAGTCAAAAGGGCAAACGGCACGAACATCTGCACCGAGTGCGGACATTCGTGGAAGAGCGGACACGACCTTGCGGACACCATTTGCGGATGCACCTGCCCCCGTTGCGGCATGGAGTTGGAAGCGTTGCGCACCCGAAAGAGGGTAATCAGCGATATGGAGTATTTCTCCATTATCACCACCTGCAAGCAGTACCAAGTGATACGCTTCTTTTCCGTCAAGTCCCGATACAAAGTAGGACAGACAGCCAAGTATTCCATCTTTGAGGTGGTACAGAGGTGGATTGCCCCCAACGGAAAGACAACAACCGTTGCCCGATTGCGTGGTATGTCGCTTTTCTACTATGACCAGTGGACGGAATACAGCGACATGGAGGTGCGCAAGAACCAAGAACTCCGGGCATACGACATCGCCCCGATATGCACCTACCCCCGACAGCGTTTTATCCCCGAAGTGAAACGCAACGGCTTCAAAGGTGAATATCACAACATACTGCCTTACGACCTTTTCAAAGCCATTCTAACCGACAGCCGTGCGGAAACGCTTTTGAAGGCAGGGCAATACCCTATGTTGCGCCACTATCTGCGCTACTCATTCAACATCGGGGAGTATTGGGCATCAATAAAAATCTGCATCCGCAACGGCTACACCATTGCAGACGGCTCTATGTGGCGTGATATGATAGAACTCCTGCGACACTTCGGGAAAGACACGAACAGCCCGAAGTATGTCTGCCCCCAAGACCTCAACGCCGAACACGACAAGTGGGTGGAAAAGCGCAACCGCCAAAGGGAACGGCAGCAGTTGAGGGAACGGCAGCAGGAAGCGAAAAAACACGAAAAGGAATACCGCAGGCTCAAAGGCAAGTTCTTTGGCATCGCCTTTACAGACGGTACATTGAGCATCCGTGTATTGGAGAGCGTAGCCGAGTTTGCGGAAGAAGGAACGAAAATGCGCCATTGTGTGTGGTCTAACTCCTACTATCTCAAAAAACACTCCCTTATCCTTTCGGCTACCATAGACGGAGTGCGCATTGAAACGATAGAGGTGTCGTTAAAGACATTCAAGGTGGTGCAGAGCCGTGGAGTGTGCAACCAAAACACCGAGTATCACGACCGCATCATAAACCTTGTGGACAGCAATATGAACCTAATCCGCAAACGGATGAGAAAATCAGCATAGCATAAACCCTAAAACGATATGGATATGGAAGTAAGAATTGAAAGTATGATTTGTGTGTGGGATGATGCAATCCCCACGATGTTCCTTGAATTTGTAAACCTCCTCATTCTCGCAACGAGTGAGGAGGGGTTAAGAAAAGGTGTAAGGGAATTTGCCGAGAAGCACGAACTTGACAAGTTCTTCCATTACGGCTTCGGCTCACACCATTTCTACCTGCACCAACGCTACACGAGCAACCCCGAAATGGTGATGAAGAACAGACTTTTATCAGTACATTTTTAACATCTAAAAGAGCGATGATTATGACAACACGAATGACCATCAACGGAGTAAGCACCTGCACGGAAGCAGGTACGGAGAAATACGAGCGTTTCCAATCGGGTATCGGTAGACGCAGGCGGACACTTGTACAATACGATTACCGCCACACAGACGGAGAATTGTTCGCTTGTGTGAAACCCACATTGGACGAATGTCGGGAAGCAAGGGACAAATGGTTGACCGCAAAACAAGGAAAGGAGGACAGAGTATGAACACAACCTATCAAACACTGATTGTCAAGTTCAAAGAGCCTATCACGGCATTGGACGGCATATTTGACGATGCCGAAGCGTGGGGAACAGACACCCTCAAAGGGTGGATTGACGACTACGAAAGTACACGCTTCACCGCCACCGACAGCCATACGGCAGTCATCACGAGCGAGTATAATATGGAGTGCGTGAAGGAATGGCTACAATGTCAGACACCCATTGCCGAGATGATAGAATTTTGAACGGGTTGGCGGTGTGCGCACCGCCAACACTTAAAACCCTAAGAACAACGGATATGATAGCAAAGACGATATTACAGCAGATAGGCGGAAAACGCTTCGCCACTATGACAGGAAGTCGTGATTTTATAGATATGGGCAACGGCTTACGGATGAGCCTTTCAAGGAACAAGACAAGCGCAAACCGCCTTGACATCATCTATGATGCAGGGGCAGACCTCTACAATATGCGTTTCTACCGCAAGACGTTCAGCAAGAAGACATTCGAATGCAGGACGAAGGACATTGCCGTATACGAGGGTATCTATTTTGATATGCTGGAAGAAATGTTCACGATGGTGACAGGACTTTACACACGCTTTTGAGTGGCGGCGGCGAGAGCCGCCCTACTTTCTTTCAGTGAGCATGATGGCGGACAAAGAAAGTAGCAAAGAAACCTTTGTGCCAATCTGCGATACCATTCACAAAAAACAAGTTTTAATCATGGAAACAATCAGGCAGAACGGAAAAATCATCTTGCACGGCAACGACGGCATAAGCATAAAGATGATTTTCAGAAACCTTACGGGACAGAATTTTCAAGGTAAGGAGTATGCGGACTATATTCGCCACATCGCAATCAATAGCATGGGATTTACGCCCGGCAGCATCGAGCATTGCAGGGACGGTGGCGTGATAGACACAGGAACAATCCCGAATGTATGAAAAGCGGAAACTCCGATGAAGTTGCGGCTTCATCGGAGTTGTAGATTATATAATTACAACACATTCTCTACAAAAGGCATCTTCGTTGATCAAAAGTTGTAAAACCCTCCGAAAATTATTCATTTCATTTTCTTCCGCAAGTTCTTGTTCTATCTTTTTACCAATATGTCCTACTCGAAAATACATATCAATTGCCTTGTCTATACCCGTCAAAATAGTCGGCATATCATATATTTCCAAAGAATCTTCGCCATCTTTTGTCGCAAAATGAATAGGGTAACTTCTTTGTTTTGTATCAATCTTAGCCTCTTTTAGTCCCAATTTCTTATAATACAACATTGCACACTTTTTTATATCTGCATCAAGAGAATCCGGCATTACAATTTTTAAGATACCCTTGTCATATTGGGTACCATCAATTTCCAATCCCGGTGTGTTTTCTGTAAGCCATTCTGCCGCAAGTTTAACAAATCCCTCAAAGTAGGAAATTGCCAACACTGTTGATGGCAAGAGCCCTAGATGCCCGAGGTTGATGCTTTCGTCAATTTGTTTTTTTAATTTAGCTAAACCTTTTTCTAATGAATCTGTAGCGACTTTCTTTCCGTCTGTACCACTTTTCACTTCATACCGAGTGTTCGTTATGCCTAACAAATCGGTAGGTATTTTTGCTTCTTGTTGAGCAATAACAAAAGCTCGATCTAAACCTACACGACCAAGGAAAAGACCATATTCAAATAAGACATTGTCACGTGCTGATTCAAAATGCTTATCTCTGACAATAAGTTCGTCATCAGCAGAAAATACCATAAAACCGAAATCAAATAAACTGGCAGATTTGATCAGCGTTTCCAAAAATGATTCATTGTTCTTAAAGATATTGTCTGTCCAAAGATAACAATCGTAATCCTCCTTGAAAAAGTCCTTGATTCGGTTGGCCACATCAAGACCTTCGCTTGATGAACCGATAAATATTCTTGGTTTCATATATTACCTAAATCTTTATTTATTTTATAAACTTCGTCTTCCAATACTTTTAATGCCGCAAGTTTTTCTGGCTTATCTTTAAAGATATATTCGTCTCCAACCACTGACTTAAGTTCATCTTGTTTGCCATCATTCCATAAATGGAACATAGAATACCACAAGATGTAAACCAATTCCTTGTATTCTTTTTGTGCGTAATCTTGTACTGGTATTGAGTAACAGATAGCATTGATTTCAAAACTTGTAAGTGGAATATCTTTCTCAGAATCTGTACGAACATTTTTAAGGAATCTAATCATTCTTTTCAAACGTCCATTTGTATCTGAACTTCTTTGGTTTATTCTTGATATGCTTAGAAACGGATAATCAGGACCTTCAGAAAATCCAGTGCTTTTATTGTATATTTTTATGCCACGTTTGTTTTCTGGCATTCCGTCCAACACATAATCCAACGATTGAAACCATGATGATGTTACAATATCTACATCCCGATGAAGATTTTGATTGGTAATTTTTACCGCCTTGGGCTTTGATATGTCACATATAGTATATGTACGTGACATAATCTTTTCAATTTGAGTCCGCAAAAATGCCATATCCCGAAAACTATTACCCTCATATTGAGAGAAAGAATTATCAAACTGACATAATCTACCTAGCTGATAACTGTTATATTTCCATGTTTTCGCTAATTCTTCTCTTACCTTAAAAATATCTGTTCCAACAAATTTATCACATAGTACCAGTAAATCTATATCACTAGCTCCCCTTATGTGTGTATCTGTCATAACAGAACCTTGATATTCATACGATACATTCGTAAGTAATTCTTTTAGATGCTGTTTAACAACTTCACCTGCAGCTTTAGACCGTTTTGTATATTCCTCATCAACGGCTTTCATTGCACGCATTACATATCTTGCTACATCTTTATCATATAAAGATTCTCCACTGAACATTCTTTGCTCTACGAGCATTGACGAGTCTGGGTTGTATCGATTATTTATTTTTCTCAGTTTTTGGGAATAATCCATATTTTTCACTTTTTACAAAAAAAATAACAAAAGGCGTGCCAAATGACAAATTGGCACACCTAACTATTATTGTCGTTCGTACAGCAGCGCAAACTCCGCCTTTCGCCGTTTAAGCAACATGGCGTGGCGTTTTCCCTTGTAGTTACAGAAGGCTATATACTCACGGTAGATGTTCCTGTCGCCAGCTTCCAGCTTCTTGATTAAGGTGCTTTTGGGGATTGTCTTGCTCCCCAAAAGCCGGTATGGGCCCACGTTGTAGGCAAGCGTGGCAAGCAGAAGGCTGTCCTTCCCGAACTGCCGGAACATCGCGCAAAACTTCCGCAGGTCTTTCCGCAGGAGCGCGTCCGCCTGCCGTTTTGTCATGGTTCGTGCCGAGTACCTTTCGCCCGGCAAAATTTTGTGACCCCAACCCACATATGGGTGGTGCTTTTCCGAGTGCCAGCCTTCAAAATATTTCGTGCAGCGTACCGCCCTCTCGAAAAGTGGCAGACGGTAGATTGCCGCCTGCCCGTCCGTCCCCTCTTGGCGGCTGATCCGTGCAGACACGGAACAGACCGCCAGAAGCGAACAGAGCATTACCATGAATACACGCATCATTTCAGCAAGGGTCTGAAGTTGCCGATGGGAACGATGGTCAAGCCGTCATCCTTTACATTCCGGTTGTTGAAGTCAAATTCCAACTCGAAAAAGTTGCCGAAGTTATCCTCCACCACCACGATGAAATTGTGTGCTTCGTCGCCCTCCGCTATGTAGTACAAACGAAACTTTTCGTTCTCCAGCAGGTAGCGGTCGTTGGGCAGGAAGGTGATGCCGTTATCCATTTTCAACTTTCCTTCTCCCTCAAACTGAAAATAGCGGATGGTGTAAAGGGTGTTAGCGAAGTCGCCTTCCTTTTTCAACTCACAGCGGATTTCAACCGTCTGCCCCTTAGTCACCTTGTTCGGTACGGGCATGACCTCCACCGTGAAGGGATAGGACTGTTGGATGTCCATGTCGTCGTCGCACGACACGAGGGTGAATGACACGGCGGCTATCAGGCATAACGCCACCGCCTTGAAGATGTTTGTTCTCTTGTTTCTGTTGTTCAGTATGTTCATTTTTCTTCGATTTTTTGATGGTTGTTTTTCTGTTTTTTCGTTGTCTGTTGCAGGTACTCGTTCAAGTCCTTGCAACCGTCATAGAGTGAGGAACGGTCGGTGACACGCGCCCCATACCGTTTGGCAAGAGTGTCAAGCGTCCGCCGTCCAGCTTCGTCACGGTCGAGGAAGCAGCCGATGCGCCTGTAACCGTCCAGCAGTTCCACAGCTTTACCTACATTGGCGACAGAGTTCAGCACAAGGCAGTCTGCGTTACCGGTTACACCAAGCGTCAGAGCGGATAGGAAGTCCATGAAGCCCTCAAACACGAGGCACTCGTCAGCCGTGGTATCCTTCGCCTTTACCAGCGATACAGACTTCGGTGGTATGCACCCCTTGAAAAAGCGGCTTCTGGCTTCATAACCTCCTGCCATGTTCGGGAAACCGACGGCAAAATACCGTTTTCCACGAACGCCGTAGTTCAGACGGCAACAGTGGCGGGATGCTACTCCGATTGGTATGCCCCGTTCCTCTAAATACTCCGTCAGCGGTGAACGAAACAGCGGAGCGACCTCCACATCCTCAAAGACGGGTTCGGTCGGCTTTGGGAAATAGGCGGGCTTTTCCCATCCGGTCACCGTCATATTGGCGGCTTCCGCTATGAACTTCGCCTGCGTCCTAAAGTCATCGCTTTGCAGAAACTCCCCGGCAAGCGTGAAAATATCGCCGCCCTTGCCCAAGCCGAAGTCGTACCAGAGCTGTTTCGCCACGTTCACACGGAAAGAGGGTGTGCGTTCGCCCCTGTACGGGGCGAGATACCACAGCTCGTTACCGCTCCTTCTGACAGGCTCATGCCCCAACCGTGCGAGAAAATCCGCAAGCGGCATCCGTCTGACAGCATCTATTTCCGTCCGTTCCATGCCCGTGTCAGTTGATGATGAACTTGATGCCGACCCCGAACTGCGTGTGGAACTTCCTTGTGTCGCCACCCCACAGGCAACGCTCCCGCAGGTTGGCAAGCAAGGCAATACGGTCTGCCACGTAGCACTCCACATCAAGCGTCAGCGCACCGCCGTAGATGAAGGTATCCCGGTCGTGCAGCGTGGAGCCGTCATGCAGCACCTTCTTTCCCCAGTTCACCGACTCATATCCGGCAAGAGCCGAAGCCCCGGCATAGGCGAACACGATTTTTCGGGCATCCGACAGTATCTTGAAATAATATCCGCCCTCCGCCGTGAACTGCGCCACGGGTATCTTGGTGTCCTTGTAGGGATTGTTCTTCAGGAGGTATTCGCCACCGAACACCCACTTGTTCCCCTTCTTCGTGTAGGTGGAGAGTGCCGCCCCGAAGCTGTACCCGCCGTCCTTGCCACCGGGATTGAAGCCGTCCGCCATGTTCGCTCTTACCTCGATGCCCTGCATCTTCGGCAGGCATCGCTGGGCGTGCGCCTGCCCCGTGAAAAGGGCAAGCGACGCGATGATTATTGCGATGTATTTTCTCATGGTCAGCGCACTTGAAGTTCGTTGATGGTATTGGCGCGTACCAAGTCCTCGTTCTCGATCACGAAGGACTGGTGACGGCCGCCGTTCTTCTCGTTAAGTTCCACAATGAGGCACTTGTCATCGGGGATGGTGAACTTCGCCATAGTGAAGACCGTGCGCTCACTCTTTTTGCCCGGCACGAGTGTGGCGTAGTTCTGCGCACGGAGCGGCAGAATGATCTGCTCCTGCACGGCGGTACGCTTCGCCACCTTCTTGTCCACGATTTTCCAAGTGATGTAGTCCACATCGAAAGGCACGTTGCTCTGGTTCCTTATCTCCGTGTGGAAATAAAGCAAGCCGTTGTGCGTGTAGATGCCTTTCAACAGGTACTGGATGCCGAAACGCTTGCAGCCGATATGCTTCACCTCGCGCTTGTTCTGCTTGTAAATTGACTTCATGATAAGTCGCACCAGCATCGGGCTTTCGCTGCCCAGCTCTTTCAGATAGATTTCCTGCGCGTTGTTCGGGCGGTTCACCGTGCTGCCGTCATGGATGAAGTCGCACATCTCCACGTTGAGCAGCAGCGGTTCGGCGGCATACTTCACGTTGAAGGTGTAGAAACTGCCGTCCTCCGTGATGACGGACATGTTGGTTTCGTTGGGGAAGTTCCGCACGGTAGCCTTCACGCGGATTACGTTCTCCGCTCCGTCTGCTTTCCCGGCAATCAGGTCGGGCGAGCCTAAATCTACATAGCGCACCTCCGCCGGAAAGATGATGTGGACGGTCTTGTCGTAGGTCACTTCCAGACCGTGCGGCGGTATCATGCGGTCGAAGGTCAGCTTGCGCGACAGCCCGTGATACAGGTCGCCGTCCGCCTCCTTCTGCGGGTAGACCTCCTTCGTCAAGGTCGGTTGTTCACTTCCGTTGGTCGTTTCAACGGTTACATTCTCCTGCGCGTTAGCAGTTGCGATGCCCATAGCGAGGGCAAACATGATGATTACTTTTCTCATTACTTTTGGATTTTTAGTGGTAATTTTTTTATTGTTCTCAATCTTTTTCTTGGTAAAGCATGACCCTGTACCCGGCTTTCAGATGCACCTTGACGGTTCGCATCTTCTTGGCGATATACTGGCTCGTGCCTTGTATCAGCCCCTTGCCCAAGTCGGAGGCAAGTTGCGCCCCGGCATTGGTGGAGATGTTGATGCTACTCCCCAACGAGCCACCCATGTTGGCGGCGACCTCCCTGACGGCGTTCATCTCCATCGAATTCGGGATGAAGATGCCGGGCTGTCCGTCCGTGTCATAGACCGCAAGCTCCACCGGGATAATCGTGCCGTCGTATTCCAACGAGGTGATCCCGATGTCGAGCCGCTCACCCTGTATCTTGCCCGTGCCGACCACTACCGCATTGCGGGGAATTGTCCTGCCCGCCACCGCCATAGGCTCCAGCAGGCGCAGCCTTACCGTCTGCCCGTCTGTCACGCTCTGCGCACCATGCACACACGCCGGGATGGTGTTCCTGTCCGATACCTCCGCCGTGCCGACAGTCGTGTTGAAACCCCGGTTGCTTTCCTGCGAGAAGGCGGCGACAAACTCCGCATTGCACATGGGCTGTGCAAGCGAGGAAACGACTTGGCGGGTCACTTGTCTTACGGGTGTAGCCGTGTTCTTTTTCCCCTTCTGCACAGTGGGCGGCTCTGCCGCCTGTTCCGCCGAAGGCTGTCTGCCGTTCTGACCGCCCATGTACTTTGCCGCCAGCTCGTAGGATTTCTCCATGAGTGCCACTTGGTCATCCACGGCGGAAGCCTTGCCCTTCTCGCTTTCCAGTTCCGACTCCAGCGAGGCGATGCGCTCCAGCAGTTCATCCATTTCGGCATTGTCATTCTTCGGCTGTTCGTAGAAGTTGCCGAGCGTGGCGTTCAGGTCACGGTAGGCGGCAGCGGAGGATTGGATGGTCTGCGGCGTGGCGGGCTGTGCCTTTTCCTCCTTGCCGCCCGGATTGGCGAGGTCGAAGTCCGTCCCGTCCTCCGTTCCCGCTATCTCGCGGTCGAACATGTCGCCCAGCTGCCCGATGGCACGGTTGCGGTTTTCCAACCGCTCTTCCATCTCCCCATGCTCGTAGGCTTTCAGCTTGTCGCCGATAATCTGCTTGTTCGCCTTGTCCGCGTCGGGCATCTCGGTGTTGTAGCCGTCTGTTCCCGGCGGTTGCTCCTTGTCGGAGGACGGAGCGAATATCAGCCACATCGCCCCGATGAACACCAGCACCATAGCGGGCAGCACGATCATCTTCTGCCGTTTCAGCCGCTGTGCCTCGGTCAGCGGTTCGCGCTCCTTTTTCGGCTTTCCCGTGTCGGGAGCGGCTTTGTTCTCTTTCGTCGGTTCATTCTTCGTCTGTTCCATATAAATAAGGTGTTAAGTGATTGCCTGTTTCCGTCGGGGTCGGCAGTTCCACCCGTCCGGCGTGTCCCATTTCCATGCGTGAGCCGTCATTCCTGCCGATGTCATAGACGGCTCTGCCGAAGGTGTAGAGGGCAAGCACCGCGAAGGCGGCGAGCATCCCCAGCACGATGCGGCGGCGTGTTTCCGGCGGCAAGCCGTCCAGATAGCCTTTGACTTTTGCCACGATTTGTTTCCGTTTGTCGTGGAGCTTCCAATACATACCCCACATTGATTTTCTGATACTTTTTACTTTCCGTTTCATAACCTGTTACCGTTTGATTGTCTGTAAATCCTTGTTCTCGATGATGGTGAACCCCTCGATGGTGAAGCCGTTGGGGTTGTCGTCCGACCGTGATGCGTTCAGCAGGCGGCAGGTGGTCACGAGGCTGCGCTCGGTGACGTTGCTCTGCCGGATGATTTTCTGCGTGGCGTAGGTCACGGCGCGGTAGGGATAGGCGTTGAAGTCGCACACCACGCTGTCCACCTTCAGCACTTGGTTGATGTTCCCGGCGATGATGCGGTTGTAGTACCCCTTCTCGGCGAAGTCCGAATAATAGTGGTACACACTCTTGTCCGCCAGCAGCAAGGCTCGTTTCACGTTGTGTTCAATCGCGCTCTTTTCGGGTGACAGCGTGAAGAACAGCTCGTGGAAACGGCGCACATGCTCCCGTGCCTCCGCCGGGCGGTTCTGCGACAAGTCCTGCGACAAGGCGAGCATCAGGCTCTTGCCGTTGTCCAGCACATAGATCTTCTCCCGTTGTTTCTCGGCGAAACGGTAGGAGTTCCACACGCTCCACACCGTCACCACGGCACATAGCGAGAGGAAGACGATACCGAACAGGCGTATCTGCCTGAACGACGATTCGATGTTTCTGAGTGACTTGAATTCCATTTTTTCTTTTTCCGTTTATGATTTCACATTGATTATTTCAGCAGCTTGCCGATGCGTCCGACGGCATTTCCTGCGGTCGCTCCTGCGACTCCGCCCGCCATGCCTCCGGCACGTCCCGCCATCTGGTTCATGGTGCGGTTGTAACTGCCCATGCCTCCGGCTTGGATGATCCAGCCCGCAACGGTGGGTATCGTGAAGTAGCCGATGATGCCGATGCAGAGGAATACGATATACACCCCGTCGCTCGAATCCAGCGAGAAGTTCGGGTCAGCCTGCATCCGCTCGATGTCGCTTTGCAGCATCAGCACCTGTATTTTAGCCAGTATGGTGCTGAACATGTCCGACACCGGCAGCCACAGATAGACCTGTATGTATCGGCATATCCACTGCGTGAGCGTGCTTTGGAAGCCGTCCCACACCGATATGGCGAAAGCTATCGGACCGAGTATCGCCAGCACCACGAGGAAGAAGGTGCGGACGGTGTCTATCACGAGGGCTGCGGCTTGGAACAGCAGTTCCAGTATCTCGCGGAAGAAGTCGCGGATGCCCTTCTTCATGTTGTACATCCCCCGGTCAATATACATCCCCGCCATCGTCACCATGTCGGAGGGCGACCAGCCGAGTTCCTCCAGCTGCTTGTCAAACTCCTCGTTGGACACGAGGTAGGCGGTTTCGGGGTTGCGCATCATCGCCTCGTATTCCAATTTGTCCTTCTGCTGGCGGTAGGTGTTCATGTCGAGCGTTTCCGCCTCCAGCATCTTCGCCGTGCCTTGCACGACGGGCGAGAGAATGCTGTTTATCGTACCCAGCACAACCGTGGGGAAGAACATGATGCAAAGACCGATGGCGAAGGGGCGGAGCATCGGGAACACGTCTATCGGTTCGGCTCTCGCCAGCGACTGCCATACCCGGTAGGCGACGTAGAACAACGCGCCCAGCCCGGCGATGCCTTTCGCCACGCCCGCCATGTCCTCGCACAGCGGCATCATCTGCTCGTAGAGCGAGCGTAATATCTGGTGAAGGTTGTCAAACTCCATAGGCTACCAGTATCTTTCGTTCTTGTTCCCGTACAGCCCCATGATGCGGTCGAGGTCGTTCTTCTTTTTAGCGCGGAGGTAGGACACCGATATGTTCTTGTTGGTGTAGTAGCTCACGAGGTTGCGGTAACGCTTCATCTTGGAATGGCAGCGTTCCACCACGTCCATGCGCTCCTTGTCGGTCATGGAGAGCGTGGTGATGTTCACCACGTTTTTCAGTTCGGTCAGTACATCGTTGCTCTCTTCCAGCAGCTTCGTGTACCCGAAGGCGATGGCTCCCAGTTCCTCCACGGTGAAGTTGTCGTCACGCATCATCCGTTGGAAGTTGGTCACATAGATGTCGGTGATGTCGCCCACCATCAGAATGGTCTGCTGCACCTTGCGGGCATCCCGGACAAGGTTGTTCACTGATTTCAGCGCGTCATAATACTTCTTGTCGGGTAGGTCGGGGGTATTGCTACCCCTTTCCCCCCTAAGAACCGTACATGATACTTTCGCATCATACGGCTCAAGCAACTCAAAATTTCTGTTATGAAACCGGCTCATAT
>JAETQO010000046.1 GCA_021770655.1 Ruminococcus sp.
TCTGTAGTTGACCGTTTCACTCAACTACATTATATCATATATACATTTTTAGCGAAAGCGCCTTTTTCATAACCACATTGGTGCCTTTCGCAGAAAGGCGGATTATAATTATGAAATTACTAGCGATAGACGGCAACAGCATAATGAACCGTGCATTTTACGGGATCAGGATACTGTCTAATTCCAAGGGACAGTTCACAAACGCTTTGACAGGATTTATGAACATCTATCTGAAAGAGATGAACGAGGTCAAGCCCGACTGCGTTGCGGTGGCGTTTGATCTGCATGCTCCCACATTCAGACATAAAGCGAACGCGGCTTACAAGGCGAACCGAAAGGGTATGCCTATGGAGCTTGCTCAGCAAATGCCCGTTATAAAAGAGCTTCTTGCCGATCTGGGCGTAAAGATAGTCGAGTGCGAGGGTTATGAAGCGGACGATATTCTCGGCACTCTTTCAAAAGCGGCTGACGACAGCGGCAATCAGTGCGTTATACTGACAGGCGACAGGGACAGCTTTCAGCTTGTGTCCGATAACGTCACCGTCCGGCTTGCAGGCACAAAGGAAACAAAGGTCTATACACCTCAGAGAATTATGGAGGAATACGGTGTTTCCCCGCGGCAGATGATAGAAGTCAAAGCGCTTATGGGAGATACCTCCGACAACATCAGCGGCGTAAAGGGTATAGGCGAAAAAACCGCTCTGAGCCTTATCAGACAGCAGGGCGATGTTGAAACTCTATACAAAAATCTTGGTGAAATAAAGCTTTCCCCGTCTGTAAGAGCCAAGCTGGAGGCGGGCTATCAGGACGCTGTTGACAGCAGATTCCTTGCTGAGATATGCCTTGAGGCTCCTGTTGAAAAGACTACGGATTTTTACAAGCTGGGAAAAACAGACGAGGACAAGACAAGAGCACTGCTTGCGGACCTTGAGATGATGAAGCTTATGGAACGTCTGGGTCTGAGCGGAAAGCCTGCTTCGGACAGCGAAGACACTGAAGAAAAAAAGCTGAAGCTTTCCGACCTGCCTAAATATGATATAAAACCGCTTACGTCGGACATTACAGAAAGTCTTGACGCAGATAAAGCCGTTTACTTTATTTTTGCCGATGACAAGCTTTCGGTTTTATACGACAACGTAATCTATACTGCCGAGGACGAAAAGCTTATCATACAGTTTTTTGAATCTCCCTGCAAAAAGCTTGCCTTTGAGGGAAAAAGCGCCCATAAGTTTGCCTTTGAAAAAGGCTCTGCTCTGAAAAACCTGAACTTCTGCTGTGATCTCGCAGGCTATCTTTTAAATTCTCAGTCCAGCGAATACACGGTGCAGAATCTTTGTCTGTCCTATAAATGCGCTTACCGTTCGGATATGAACGAATACGCCGACCTTTCAAGTCTTCCCGCCCTCTGTGAAAATCTAACGGGACAGCTTGAGCTTGCGCAGATGACAAAGCTTTTCAACGAAATAGAAATGCCCCTTTGCGAAGTTCTGGCTTCTATGGAATTTTACGGGGTCAAAGCGGACGCAGAGGGAATAAAGACCTTTGGCGACGATTTAAAAGTAAAGATAGAAAGCCTTACCGCCGAGATATATATGTATGCCGGAAAGGAATTCAACATCGCCTCCACCAAACAGCTTGGCGAAGTACTTTTTGAGGATCTGCACCTGCCTGCAAAGAAGAAAACCAAATCGGGCTATTCCACCAATGCGGACGTGCTTGAAAGCCTTATGGACAAGCACCCTATCGTTCCGCTGATAACAGAATACAGAACGCTTACCAAGCTTAATTCCACCTATGTGGACGGTCTGTTAAAGCTTATCCGCCCCGACGGAAGAGTTCACTCCGTTTTCAAGCAGACTGAAACAAGAACAGGCAGAATATCCTCAACCGAGCCTAATATGCAGAACATTCCCGTAAGAAAAGAAATAGGACGGAATATGAGGAAATTTTTCGTCGCGGAGGAGGGCTATACTCTTCTTGACGCCGACTACAGCCAGATCGAACTGAGAGTACTTGCCTCGGTTTGCGAAGATGAGAATATGCAGGAGGCTTTTCTCAGCGGAAAGGATATCCATACCTCTACGGCGGCGCAGGTATTCGGTCTCCCTGAGGATTTTGTGTCTCCCGAAATGAGAAGTGCGGCAAAGGCAGTAAACTTCGGCATTATTTACGGCATAGGCGCATTCTCGCTTTCCAAGGACATAGGCGTTTCTGTTGCGGAGGCGAAAAGATATATACAAAATTATCTTGACAACTTCCCGAAGGTATCGGAATTTATGAACCAAACCGTTGAGGAGGGAATAAAGAACGGATATGTTACCACACTGTTCGGCAGAAGAAGATATATCCCCGAGCTTAACGCCTCCAACAAAAATCTTCAGGCTTTCGGAAAAAGAGCGGCTATGAATGCTCCTATCCAAGGAGCGGCGGCGGATATAATCAAGATAGCTATGGTAAGAGTTTATGCAAGACTGAAAAGCGAGGCTCTTGACGCACATCTGATCTTACAGGTGCACGACGAACTTATTATAGAAGTAAGGGAATCCGACAAAGACAAGGCGGAAAAAATACTCAAGGAAGAAATGGAAAACGCCGTAAAGCTTGCCGTACCGATGACAGTTGACGTAAACAGCGGCAAAAGCTGGTATGATGCAAAGGACTAAAGACTCATATTTTTATTACGATACAATTGGTTAAACAAAAAATATTAATTTTCATCAAATGTTGACAATCGGTATTGACCATTTTTATTTTATATGATATAATTCTTAATGAATAACAAAAGAAAAACATATAGGCAACACCGCACATAATCATTGTGCGGTATTGCCTATATAATGACAATAAAAAGAAACGGGGTTCAATTATGAAAAAATTACTATTCGTTTTTAATCCCCATGCAGGAAAGGGACAGATCAAATCCAACCTGTGCGACATTGTAGACACCTTTACAAAAGGCGGATACGAGGTCGTTACATATCCTACTCAGGCTAAGCTTGACGGATACAACAAGATATGCGAATGCGGAGATAATTACGATATTATTGTTGCCTCCGGCGGCGACGGTACGCTTTCCGAAGCGGTAAGCGCTCTGATGACATTTACGAAGAAAATACCGCTGGGATACATTCCTGCCGGCTCTACCAACGACTGCGCACAATCGCTGAGTATCCCCAGAAAAATGCTCAAAGCCGCAAAGGATATTGTTGACGGAGTTTTCTTTGATTACGATGTTGGAAAATTCAACGGCAAATATTTCGTATATGTTGCAGGGTTCGGTGCGTTCACCGACGTTTCCTATGAAACTCCTCAGAATGCGAAGAACCTTTTCGGTCATGCCGCCTACGTTGCCGAAGCTATAAAGCGCATAACGAAGATCACAGGACAGCAGATGAAAGTTGAACACGACGGCGAAGTGATCGAGGGTAGTTTTATTCTCGGTCTTATTTCAAACACTATTTCTATCGGAGGAATGAAAAAGCTTATCGCATCAGGCGTATGCTTTGACGACGGTCTGTTTGAAGTAGTGCTTGTAAGAACTCCGAAAAACCCTATAGAGCTGAGCAACACCATTAACGAAGCCGTACTTAACAAGCTCAGCGACAAGCATTTTGTCACTTTTAAAACGTCGAAAGTCGTTTTTACCAGTGAAAATGAGATCGCATGGACTCTTGACGGAGAATCAGGCGGCAAGCATTCTTATGTAGAGATCGAAAACTGCAAGCAGGCGGTAAGGTTAAAGATAAAACCTAACGACATCACCGCCGAGCAAACTGCCGTACAAAGCTCCGCCGTCGGCAAGCCGGGCGACACCATTGTTACCGAGGACGGCTGTACGATAGTTATTGAGGATCAGACAGGAATAGAAGAATAGTTGCTAAATGAGGAATGTGGAATTAGGAATGAGAAATTATTGGCAAAGGTGCAGCTTGGCTGCACGATTTATAAACTCATTAAATAAGGGCTGTTGCAAGCCGAATTTATAAAGATTTGCGGTTCGAATATCTTTCAACAAATTATCGATCCGATTTTTTATAAATTTTCGGACTTTGCAACAACCCTTTGATTTACGGAACAGAATGTTAATCCCAGCATTGTATCGCCTTTGTCAACAATTCCTCATTCCCCATTAACCCCTACGCTCCCGTTTCAGCCTCCTGACGGTCCAGTTCCATTTGATAGGACTGCAGGATTTTCCCCTCTATTTCTCTGCGAAGCTCAGCGTTTATCGGGTGTACAATATCTCTGAATACTCCGCTGTCGTCTCTGCGGCTGGGCATTGCAACAAACAGCCTTTCCTCTCCCTGCACGATCTTTATATCGTGTACTGCAAAAACCTCGTCAAAAGTTATGCTCACTACCGCCCTCAGCTTTCCTTCGTTCATAAGCTTGCGAAATTTGATCTCTGTGATGTTCATATCGGTCCGTCCTTTCAAAATGTAACCTTGTTAAATGGAAGTCTTTTCTTCCGTATAAAAATTTTTGACTCTTTTTTTGAAAAATATTCAGAAAGGGGTTTATTTTTTTAGCAAAATGTATTATAATATAATAAATGTATATTTTTATATCGGGTTTCTTAAGAAAACACTTTTATATCCGTATAGATTTTTCTTTGCCCGTCACTTATTAAGGAGAAAATACTGATGATTTCCAACGAAGTTCTTAAAAATATAAAGCACGTTCATTTTATCGGAATCGGCGGTTCAGGTATGTATCCGCTGGTACAGATCTTTCATTCAAAGGGATTTTTCATTACCGGTTCGGATAACAACGAAACCGAAACGCTTGAGGCGGTAAGAAAGCTCGGCATAACTGTTTTTCTCGGTCAAAGAGCGGAGAACATCGGCGGCGCCGACCTCATTATCTACACGGCGGCGATAATGCCGGACAATCCTGAGCTTATTGCGGCTAAGGAGAGCGGAGCAGTATGCTGTGAGCGTGCGGAGATACTCGGTCTTGTCACAAGCTGGTATTCAAACGCTCTCTGCGTTTCCGGCACTCACGGCAAGACAACGACCTCTTCAATGCTTACTCAGATCTTTGTGGAGGAGGGCGTTGACCTTTCCTGCGTTATCGGCGGAAAGCTCCCAAGTATCGGAGGCTCGGGAAAAGCAGGCTCGTCACAGACCATGGTCTGCGAATCCTGCGAATTTGAAGATCATTTTCTCAGACTTTTCCCCGACGTTTCCATAATACTCAACGTTGACGCCGATCATCTTGAATATTTCAAAAACATCGATAATATCATAAAATCCTTTCATAAGTTTTCCGAAATGGCGTCAAAGGCTGTTATCTACAACGGCGACGACGCAAATACGCTGAAAGCCGTAGAGGGTATCGATAAAGAAAAAATATCCTTCGGCTGGGATAAATCCAATGACTACAGCGCAGTCATCACAGGTAAAAAGGGCTTGCAGACAAACTTTGATCTGTTTTACAAGGGCGGATTTGTAAGAAATCTCACCATTCACGTTCCCGGCGACCACAATGTGCTGAACGCTTTGGCGGCTATCTCTGCGGCAAGATATTCGGGAGTGTCATGGGACGGAATCGAAAAGGGCTTGAATACCTTTTTCGGAGCGATAAGAAGATTTGAAAAGATAGCGGAGATCAAGGGCGTTACTATAGTTGACGACTATGCTCATCACCCGAAGGAGATCGAATGTACGCTGAAAGCGGCGAAGGGCCTTGACTTTAACAGAGTCTGGGCAGTTTTCCAGCCCTTCACCTACTCGCGCACCAGAATTTTAATGGACGATTTTGTAAAGGCTCTCTCCATTGCGGACATTGCAGTTATAACAGATATTATGGGAAGCAGAGAAAAGAATACAGACGGCGTTTATACCGAACAGCTTGCCTCAAAGATAAAAGACGCCGTATGGTTCGACACTCCTCACGATGTTGCGGACGAACAAACCGCCAATCAGAAGGAGTTCAACTTCGGGCAGTGCATAGACTATATCAAAGAGAACTGCAAAGAAGGCGACCTTGTTATTACTCTTGGCTGCGGCGACGTTTATAAGCTTGCAAAAAGACTGGCAGGAGAGCTGAATGAAACCCGATAACCTGATAAAATGAAAGGACAAAGTTATGAAGATCACTGATAACGAGCGAATGGTTTTTGAATTCATAAAAGAAAGAATCGAAGAGGGTTATCCTCCTACGGTAAGAGAGATCTGCGCCCGTTTCGGATACAAGTCCACCTCCACGGCGCACAGATATATCAAATCACTTACGGCAAAGGGTCTGCTTGAAAAAGGCGATAATCAAAACAGAGCTATAAGGCTTACGGGAGGAAACGGTATGAAGATCCCTCTGGCAGGCACCGTTACGGCAGGCCAGCCTATAACCGCTATTGAGGATATCACCGACTACATAAGCTTTCAGCCTGATAAGCATTATCAGAATCCTCTTTTTGCACTCAAGGTAAGAGGAGAATCTATGATAAACGCCGCTATTCTTGACGGCGACATCGTTGTTATCGAACAGGGCAGTTACGCCGAAAACGGTGATATAGTGTGCGCTCTTGTAGATAACGAGGCGGCGACTATCAAGACCTTTTACAAAGAAAACGGTCGTTTCAGACTCCAACCTGAAAATGACACAATGGATCCGATCATCGTTGACGAGGTACAGATACTCGGCAAGGTAGTCGGCGTAATTAGATATTTATAAAACAAACCGCCTGATAGCTATGTGCTTATAGGCATAATGATGTAGAAATAAAGGATAGGTAGATAAAATGAGCAGACACTGTACATTCTGCGGCTCTAAGCTGGAGGACGGCGCTAAAATCTGCACGAACTGCGGAAGGATAGTACCCGTAAATCCCGCCGGACAGCGGCGTCAATACGATCAGAACGAAAGACAGGAATACATAGACCGTTCCCGTATGCAGAGCATACCGAAGAGAGTATATGAACACCCCAAGCGTGCGGAAGCCGAAGAGAGAATGAGGAAACAACGGGAAGAAAAGGCACGCAGAAAGAGAAATGCCGAGCGCCGCAACCCTCCTCCGGCGGATAACGGCTATGAGCGCACTCCCACGGAGCATAACGGAAGCGGAAAAGAAAAATACGGCAAGAAAAAAAAGATCGTCAAAAGGATTTTGAAGATCGCCGTAATTTTGTTTGCAATATATTTTGCCGTAGCTTTGATAAGAGTTTTTTCGGTAAAGCTTTCGACCTATGAATTTGAAACGGAAATGACTCTTACCAATGAAAACTACGGTCAAGCGATCAATGCGTATTTCAAAGACGGAAAGTGGAAATACAACATTTTTAAAAACGAGGTTTCTTATCAGGGAACTTCTCAGAACGGCGACAAATATTTTATGACCTTCAAGCGTGAGGACGGACAGACTATTGTCGACTACATGACCGTAAACGGAGAAAAGGTCAAGACCGATACTATTATGAAAACTAAGGTTATGGGAATGTTTATGTCGGAAGAAAGGGTCGTTGACTGACAAAAAAATAATCGCAGGAAGATTTACGTCAAATAAATTTTCCTGCGATTTTTTATTTTATTTTTTCCAGATACTATCTCCCATTTTTGAAAGGTATGCTGTCAACTCTTCCGACATTTCATACTGTTCCGAAAGTCTTGGGTGTCCCGGAGTGGCTTTTCCTGCCCTTGTATACATAAAATGCGTGATTTTTTCATCATTAAGCTCCGCCGCGATCTCGTCCACCGCCTTGTCCCATTCTTCATCATGACAAAGCACCGTTAACAACAGAACAAAGGTCGCTTTCGGATACTTTGCTCTCAGATCAATTATTATCTTCTTGTATGCCGATTTCCATTTTTCCCTGTAGGCAGGATCGGTAATGTCGAAATCATCGTGACCTTCGTTGTGAGGGTCGTTCTGTCCCACAGCGAAAAGTACAACATCAGGCGTGTATCGGCTGAAATCCCAGTCGGTCACGCCCTTTTTGCCTTCGGGAAAATAACACAGCTTATTATAAACCGACTCCATTCCGATGAAATTCGGAGCATGATAATATCCCGTACCGTCAAAAATTGCGATACCTCCCTGCGCAATGTTATTTATCTGCGCACCAAGATTCCTTGCAGTTATCATGGAATAGCTGTGCCACGCGTTATCATATACGCCCTCATGATTTTCAGGATCGCAGCTCGCCGTATATTCGGTAGCCTCGCACACAGCGCCTGCCGAAACAGAATCGCCGTAGCATTCTATCTTTCTTACAGGCATCGGAACGTTTTCCAGAGCCTCTCCGCCGTCATTGAGAATAAAGCCTGCAAACTCAAAATAATGAGACGCGTCTTGACGTTTAAAAAGAGTAACGCTGTGAACATCGTCTTTAAGATCCTGTGCAATGTCAAGAACAATATCCTCGTCGTTTTTATCAAAGGTTATCTTTCCCTCTTTGCCGTCAATGACAAAGCCTATCTCCTGCTTATTGAAATACTTATGATTCTTTATTACGGCAGAAACGGACGTACCCTTGAATTTAAGCGAGACGTTTGATCCTGCATAATAAAACTCCGGTCTTGCCGGATCTGAAAAATCGATCCTTCCCATATAGTTAAGCTTTTCACTTTGGGGAGATACAAGATTATATTTTTCTGAACTGAGCATAAAAAAGCCTCTTTCCAATCTATAAATTATAGGCAATACCGCTTGCGCAGTACCTTCTACATGATAATTTTACTTTGTTGCCGGAATTTTGTCAAGGTAGTAAAACGATTTCAGTACAATTTAATCATTTATTAAAAAAATCCGTCATATATTTTTTAAGGAGCAATTTTTATAACGGAGGTAATTATCATGACAGCGAACAATTCAATTCAGGGCAGTCACAATGCAATTCTTGAAAACCGACGTAAGCTTGAGCTTTCCGGCGTAACGGACGTTGACAGCTTTAATGAGGAGGAGATAAGGCTTTTTACTCAGCTTGGAGAACTAACCGTCAAAGGAAAAAATCTTCACATAAACGAAATAAGCGTTGAAACGGGAGATGTCTGCGTCGAGGGAGACGTATGGGCATTAGTTTACGGTGAAAAGGACAGACGCAAAAAGCTTTCCTTAATCAGGAAAATATTCAAATAAATACGCATGACAGCACCGCACATCTGTACGGCTGTGCGGTACTTTCCCGTTAAAAACTGATAAGGAGGAAAGTCCGTGACAAGCTTATTAAGGCAACACTGCACGACAATGGTTATGCGGTACTGCCTTACCGCTATCGCTTTACTGCACGGACGTTTTGTTTATGGATAAAATGCAGTTTGGCATATCTCTTGAAACTCATATTTTTCTTTTGTCCGTTCTGCTCGGCGCCGCTTTGGGTGCAGTCTACGACCTGCTGAGAGTTTTCAGAGAGGCGATTCCGCACAACAGGATATTATTGTTTATCGAAGACATGATCTATACAATTCTGTTCGCTTTTTCTTTATTCACTTTCTGCACAGGTCTTACAGGCACAATAAGAGGTTTTACCCTTATCGGTATGCTGTTGGGCTGTTTGCTTGAAAGATTTACAGCGGGAAATGCGGTAGTTTTCACAGTGAGAAAAATATGCGGTCTTTTAAGACGTTTTTTCGGTTTCTTGTTTGCTCCTGCGGTCAAATTAATCACTAAAATCAAAGGCGTAATTTTTAACGGATTTGTGAAAAAGTGCTTAAATTTTCGCTTAAAGAAAAAAAAACAGAAAAAGCCCTTGAAAGTTGAGATTTAATTAGTGTATAATAAAAGAGAATAGAATGTCGGTTTATAGGATCAGCTTTTTCTTAGAATAAAGGAGTACATAATGTTGGGTTTGAAAAATAAAACGCCCGAAAAAACCGAGGGCGTTAAGGAAGTTCTTGAAAAAAATTCAAAACCGAAAAAATCAAGATTTGTAAGATTTCTCACCGCCTTTGCGGTGCTGGCTCTGCTCGTCTATTCGCTGATAACTATTATTTCTCAGCAGGCTCAGATCGCTCAGCTAAAAAAAGAATCGGACGTCATCGAAAAGAAGATCACCGTTGCAAAACAGCAAAATGACGAATATACAAGACTTTTAAGCTCCGATAACGACGACGAATATATGGAGAAGATTGCTATTGAAAAGCTCGGCTATGCTTATCCGAACGAACGGAGATTTTATATCGTCACTAACGACGATTAAGAATATAATTCATATGCGGTTTGGGGAAGGGTCTATTAGTCGGGAAACCGACTGAATATATATTATATTAATTGCAGAGAGGACACTAAAATTAAATGCAGCTTGAAGTAGGAAAAATTTATGAAGGAAAAGTAACTGGCATCACAAAGTTCGGCGCTTTTGTCGAGCTTGACAAGGACACTACCGGAATGGTACACATTTCCGAGGTAGCCAACACGTTCGTAAGCGAGATAAAGGATCATCTCACCGAGGGACAGACCGTAAAAGTCAAGGTTCTAAATCTTGGAGACGACGGAAAGATTTCTCTTTCTATCAAAAAAGCTTTGCCTGCTCCGCCAAGAAAACCGAGAGAGGGCGGATTTAACGGTAAGGACAGAAACGGCGGTCACAAAAACTTCAACCGTCAAGGCGGTCAAAACAGACCAAAACCGAACTATGACAGAACGCCTCAGGACTTTGCAAAGAATCCGCCGCCGGTCTATGACCCGAACGCCAATTCGGGCAACTCCGACTTTGAGGATATGCTCAGCAAATTCAAGGCGTCCAGCGAAGAAAGATTTTCCGACCTGAAAAAGGTCATTGACAACAAGAGAAAATCACCGTCCAGAAGAAAATAAAAACAACATTATCATACAAGCGGAGGATATTTTAAAGCTATGAAGAATTTCAAAAGAACCTTTGCTTTTATATTTTTTATGCTTGCAGGAATAGTGCTGGGAGCTTTTATTGCGTACATATGCGAGGGTAAGGACTACGTAGGCTGGCTTGCATGGGGCAAGAGAATAGGAATTGAAAGCTTTGCCGTTGATCTTTACGTTATCAGATTCAATATCGGACTGATGATAAACGCTACTATTTCTCAGATATTCACTATTGCCGCGTCTCTTATCGTTTTTTCAAAGACCTGCAAGAGCTTATAATCGCAAAACCCAGAATTTCAGGAGATACCAGAGATGAAGTATTTTAAAACAGCGGCAGCGGCTTTAGCGGCGGCTGTCTGCCTTTTCTGTTCGTCCTGCGGCGAACCTGAGCTGAAGCATGACGAACTGATAAACAAGGCAAGAGAGGATTATGCCGCTCTTGATTCGGCAAAAGTTGTGATAACAAACGAAAATACCGGAGAGGTCGAGCAGGAATTTACCTTTAAGTATGATGAAAAGGACGTTCTGTCATTTTCTTATTACGGAAAATACAACGGTGACGAATACGCTCAGTATAATAACGGTTTTGAAAGCTATACCTACGATAACGGAGAATATACTCACGCCGTCAAGGGAGATAAGGATTTCAGTCAATATACGCGAAAATCAAAGCACCCTCAGGCAGACGAGGGAATGCTTATGTTTTCTCCGAAAGCGGTAAGCAATGTTTCAGATGTTATCGATTCGGACGGAGCAGTTACAGTCATCTATACTTATGATGTGTCCGCACTTGGCGAAGACATTGAAAAAATGGGAGCCACGAGCTTTTCGACGACATATTATTTTGACAAGGACGGAGGTCTTGAATACTTTACCGAAAATACTCAGACCAAAGACGGAAATTACGATTACAAGGTTGAGATAACGGAAAGAAACTCTGTTGACAAAATAGAAAACAAGGTCGAAGATTATAAGAAATAAAGATAATAAAAAACCACGCTTTACCGTTCTAAAGCGTGGTTTCAGTCTGTCGAAAAAGTCTTTTTATAACTGCCAAGGAGATAAAAAGAGCGGGGTCAAGCGACGCGATTGCCGCTTGCGGGGTCGAGGGGCAGAGCCCCCGTCGCTCCCGCAGGAGCGAAATCCCCTTACTTTAGGAGCTCCGAAAGGGGTGAATTATATACATTCTGAGAGGCTCAGGAATATTTACCGTACCGTCTGCGTTAAGATTGTTTTCAAGATATGCTATAAGCATTCTCGGAGGAGCAACAACGGTGTTATTAAGAGTATGTGCAAAATACTTTGTGCCGTCCTCAGCCTTAATGCGTATGCCAAGACGTCTTGCCTGAGCGTCGCCGAGATTTGAGCAAGAACCTACCTCAAAGTATTTCTTCTGTCTCGGACTCCAAGCCTCAACGTCAAGACTCTTTACCTTCAAGTCCGCCAGATCGCCCGAACAACACTCGAGAGTTCTTACCGGAATATCAAGGGAACGGAAGAAATCAACAGTATTCTGCCAGAGCTTTTTAAACCATTCCATGCTGTCCTCAGGCTTGCAGACTACTATCATTTCCTGCTTTTCAAACTGATGTATCCTGTAAACGCCTCTCTCCTCGATACCGTGAGCTCCTACCTCTTTTCTGAAACACGGAGAATAGCTTGTAAGAGTTTTAGGAAGTTCACTCTCGGGAATAATAGTATCAATAAATCTTCCTATCATTGAATGTTCGGACGTACCGATAAGATAAAGGTCCTCGCCCTCTATCTTATACATCATTCCCTCCATTTCCGCAAAGCTCATTACGCCCGTTACGACATCAGAACGGATCATGAACGGAGGAATAAAATAAGTGAAACCTCTGTCTATCATAAAATCTCTTGCATAGGAAAGAATTGCAGAATGAAGTCTTGCAATATCGCCCTTCAGATAATAAAAACCGTTGCCGGAGGTTCTTCTTGCACTGTCAAGATCTATTCCGTCAAAGCTTTCCATTATATCGACGTGATACGGTATCTCATAATCGGGAACGACAGGCTCTCCGAACTTTTCGATTTCAACGTTTTCACTGTCGTCCTTGCCGATAGGAACGCTTTCGTCAATAATATTAGGAATAACAAGCATTCTTTCTCTTATCTTCGCTTCAAGGTCTTTCTCCTTTTCCTCCATTGCGGAAAGCTCATCGCCTATCTGAGCGACCTCAGCTTTTACCTTTTCAGCCTCGTCCTTCTGACCCTTAGCCATAAGACCGCCGATCTGCTTGCTCATTACCTTTCTTTTATTTCTCAGCTCGTCGCCTTTAGTTTTTGCGGCTCTGTATTCCTCGTCAAACTGAGCGACCTCATCAACAAGCTTTAACTTTTCGTCCTGAAACTTCTTTCTGATATTATCCTTTACAAGTTCAGGATTTGTTCTTATCAACTTAATATCAATCATATCTTTCCAAACTCCTTTTTTTAATTCGGGGTGCAAGGTACTTCAGGGAGTAACGACTCAGCCCGAAGACCTCGCTTGCATTAACTTCTCCATAGCACTAAACCACACAAAGTCCGTCTGGTGGTTTTCTGCAACGTTGTTGTAACCTTTTTTAATTCGGGTCGATAGGTACTTCAAGGAGTAACGACTCAGCCCGAAGACCTCGCTTGTGTGGTCTTTTCAATAGCACTAAACCACACAAAGTCCGTCTGGTGGTTTTCTGTAACGTTGTTGTAACCTTTTTTAATTCGGGTCGATAGGTACTTCAAGGATTTACGACTTAGCCCGAAGACCTCGCTTGCATGATTTTTTACATAGCATTAAACCGTGCAGAGTCCGTTTGATGGTTTTCAGCGATGTTGTTTTAACCGTATTTGCAAATATAGCGGCTGGCGTACTCGATAACTCTCAATATCCGACAATCCGTAATAATATTCTCAACACCGTTCCGCCTTTGACAACCATTCCTAATTCAGCAGGCTCTACTCCTCGTCACCGTCAACATCGGAATTATCCCCATTATCCTCGACTATCACTTCAGCGTTTTCCTCTGCTTGAGCCTGAGCTATTTCTTCTTCCGATGCCTTTTCAACCTCGGCAATCTCAGCGTCCTCTTCATGTTCGGTTCTGGTAAAGGAAACTACCTTTCCGTCCTCTCCGACTCTCATAAGTCTAACGCCTCTTGAATATCTGCTCATAATACTGATGTCGCGGGCTCTTATTCTGATAACTATACCGTCGGTAGAGATCATAATTATGTCGTCATCATCGTCAACTACCTTTATGCCGCATACTCCGCCGTTTTTATAGTTGAGCAATCCGTAACCGCCTCTGTTCTGTATTCTGTAGGAATCAAGAGCAACTCTTCTTCCAAGACCGTTTTCGGATACTGTCAAAACGCTTGCGCCCTCTCTAACTCTTGCCATAGAAACAACATAATCGTCGCCCCTCAGCTTGATAGCCTTTACTCCGTGCGCAACTCTCGACATCTCTCTTATATCGGTCTCTCTTATCCTTATAGCCTGTCCGTTATGCGTAGCCACAATAAGCTCATTTTCTCCGAATGTCATTCTTACTCCGGCTATTTCGTCGCCCTCGTCAAGACCGATAGCTATAAGACCGTTCTTTCTTACGTTCTTGTAGGAATTAAGAGGAGTCCTCTTTATCTTTCCTCTCTTGGTCACCATTACGATGTACTTGCCTTCGTCAAAATCGGTAGTCTTTATCATAGCGGCAATTTTTTCTCCCTCGCTCAGTGCAAGAAGATTTATGATATTAGTACCCTTTGAAACTTTTGAGCCTTCAGGCAGTTCATAGCATTTAAGCTTGTACATTATACCCTTATTGGAAATAAACAGTATGCTGTCATGAGATGAACAGGTCTGAAGCTCGTCGATATAATCGTCCTCTTTCTGTTTCATTCCCGTTACGCCGCGTCCTCCGCGCTTTTGCGCCTTGTATTCGGATACGGGCATTCTTTTGATATATCCTGCATTGGTATAGGTAACAACGCTTTCCTCAACAGGAATAAGATCCTCGATATCCACCTCGCCGCTAACGTTTTCAATCTGAGTTTTTCTTTCGTCGCCGAACTTCTCCTGAATAGCCTCGACCTCTTCGATTATAATATCGAGAACTCTTTGGTGATTAGCGAGAATATCCTCCAGATCTGTTATCTTGAGTTCAATTTCAGCCAGCTCATCGATTATCTTCTGTCTTTCCATACCGGTCAAACGACCGAGGGTCATATTTGCAATATGATCCGCCTGAATATCCGTAAGACCGAATCTCTCATTAAGTCTTTGCTTAGCCTCAGGAATATTCTTCGAGGTTTTCATTATCTCGATAACTTCGTCGATATTATCAAGCGCAATAACAAGACCCTGTAAAATATGCTCTCTTTCCTTAGCCTTTTTAAGGTCGAACTCGGTTCTTCTCCTTATTACGTCTACCTGGAAGTCTATATACTGCTCAAGCATTTCTTTCAGAGTAAGCACCTTAGGAATACCGTTTACAAGAGCAAGCATAATAACGCCCACAGTATCCTGAAGCTGAGTATAGCTGAACAGCTTATTAAGAACGACCTGCGGATTTGCGTCCTTTTTCAGCTCGATAACTATTCTCATACCGTCTCTGCCGGTCTCATCTCTGAGATCATGAATACCGTCTATCCTTTTTTCTTTAACAAGATCGGCTATGGAAACGCAGAGTCTCGCCTTGTTTACCATATACGGGATTTCCGTAACGATAATGCAGTTTCTGCCCTTTATCTCTTCAATGGAAGTCTTTGATCGGAGAATTATTTTTCCTCTTCCCGTACCGTAAGCTGCTCTTATTCCCGCTCTTCCCATGATGATTCCGCCGGTAGGAAAATCCGGCCCCTTAATGCTCTCCATAAGCTCGTCAAGAGTACAGTCGGGATTTTTCATAACTGTTTTCATACCCTCGATTACCTCATGAAGATTGTGAGGAGGAATGTTCGTTGCCATACCTACGGCAATACCTACCGAACCGTTGCAAAGAAGATTAGGAAATCTTGAAGGCAAAACAACAGGCTCTTTCAGTCTGTCGTCATAGTTCGACTGATAATCTACAGTATTTTTGTTGATGTCCGTAAGCATATTGAGAGACATTTTCGCCATTTTTGCCTCTGTATAACGGTAAGCAGCCGGAGGGTCTCCGTCAACCGAACCGAAGTTTCCGTGACCGTCAACAAGAGGATATCTCATTGAAAAGCTCTGTGCAAGTCTTACCAGAGCGTCGTAAACGGAAGCGTCACCGTGAGGATGATACTTACCCAGTACCGAACCCACCGTATCTGCGCACTTTCTGTACGGCTGATCGGGAGTAAGCCCGTTTTCATACATTGTATATAAAATTCTTCTGTGAACCGGTTTAAGTCCGTCCCTTACGTCGGGCAAGGCTCTCGATACAATTACTGCCATTGAATATTGAATAAATGATTCTTTCATTATATTTTCAACATCAGTGTCAATAACGTTATAGTCGCTCACTTAATCCACTCCTTTTTACCTTTTAAGTCAACACCGTATAAAACCCACTTTAAGGATTATATACGTTTTGTCTCAAATTTACTTTTCTTTAAGAACTTCAAAATCCTCTCCCAGCAGTTGTGAGAAAGTATTTCTGAGAACATCTTCCTGTTCTTTATTCATTACCCTCTTTGAAAGAACATAAATAGTTTCTTTTTTAAGTATGATAATAAACATTTCATCGTTTTCCAATACGTTCAGAGTTATGTCTTCAAACTTGACTGTCCTCGGCTCAACGGGAACATAATCCTCTTCCTGCATTTCCTCTTCGGTGGGCAGAGTTTCGATCTTAAAGCTGTCGTCATAAAGCGTGAAAACATATTTATCATCTTCAAGAGGTTTCAGCGCCTGCATAAGATATTTTCTTATTCTCCGAGTATTATACCATGTAATAAATATCACGGCAAGACAAATAAACGCCAGAACCCAGTTAAGATAACCGCCGGGATTTTTTATAATGGAGATGATAAACAAAATCGCCACAACTCCGAATGCCGCAGTTACTTTCCAGTTATGAGCATAAACGAATTTCTTCTGAAAAGCGATAAAAGCCTTTTCCTCTTCATCATTCCTGACGTCATATTCAAAGCTGAGTACAGGCTCTTTTTCCTCTTCGGTAACCTGTTCATTTTCCTGAACCTCATCTGCCTTTTCGGATAATTCTTCTTTTTCTGTATCTGCGGTATTTTCTTCGGAAACGCCGTCCTCATTTTCAATCATATCCTGCGTTTCCTCATTTTTATTTTCGTTAATATCCAAAGCAGTCTTTCCTTTCTTTAAACATCAAGGTCCTTTACATACTCTGCATTTTTCTCTATAAATTCTTTTCTCGGAGCAACCTTATCGCCCATAAGAATAGTAAATATTTCGTCTGCCTTAACGGCGTCCTCCATAGTGACCTTTATCATCGTTCTTCTTTCGGGGTCCATAGTGGTCTCCCAGAGCTGTTCGGGGTCCATCTCACCAAGACCCTTATATCTCTGAACGTTTACCTTGAGATTGTTCTCTCCGGAAAGCTCGGAAATATATTTATCTCTTTCAGCGTCGGAAAAAGCGTATCTTACCTGCTTACCTCTCGCCACTTTGAACAGCGGCGGCTGAGCGAGATATATATGCCCCTCTTCGATAAGAGGTCTCATGAATCTGAAGAAGAAGGTCAAAAGCAAAGTTCTGATATGCGAACCGTCGACATCGGCATCGGCCATAATTATTACTTTTCCGTAGCGGAGCTTGGAAATATCGAAATCTTCGCCGATAGACGTACCGAGAGCGGTAACCACCGGCATAAGCTTTTCGTTACCGTAAACCTTGTCTATCCTTGCTTTTTCAACGTTCAGCATTTTTCCCCAAAGAGGAAGAATAGCCTGATATCTTCTGTCTCTTCCCTCTTTAGCGGAACCTCCCGCAGAATCTCCCTCGACGATATATATTTCGGTCATTTCCGCGTTTCTTTCGGAACAGTCCGCAAGCTTTCCCGGAAGCGAAGAGGATTCAAGAGCAGACTTTCTTCTTGTAAGCTCTCTTGCCTTTTTAGCGGCCTCTCTCGCTTTCTGTGCTTGTATCGATTTATCAAATATTGCCTTGGCTACCGGAGGATTTTCCTCAAAGTAGTTCATAAGCTTTTCGCTTACTATCTTATCAACAAAAGGTCTTACCTCGGGATTTCCGAGACGTCCCTTTGTCTGTCCTTCAAATTCGCAGTTGGTAAGCTTGACCGAAACGATAGCCGTAAGACCTTCTCTTACGTCGTCGCCCAACAGCTTGTCGCCGTCTTTAAGATAACCGAACTTTTTACCGTATTCGTTTATTACTTTGGTCAAAGCATTCTTAAAGCCCGTTTCATGAGTTCCGCCGTCCGGAGTATGGATATTGTTTGCAAAAGACAAAATAAGATCGTTATAGGTATCGTTGTACTGCAATGCGATCTCGGCAAAGGTATCGCCCTCCATGCCGTTGACATAGATTATCTCTTCCGAAAGCGGCTCAACGCCTTTAGTCTTGTGGATATGTTCAACAAACTGTCTTATACCGCCTTCATAATGGAGCGTTTCTCCCACAGGCTCGCTTTCATTTCTTTTATCAGTGAAAATAATCTTTATACCGGCGTTAAGAAAAGCCTGTTCTCTCAGTCTTTTCAGCAAAGTTTCATAATCGAAAACAGTGGTTTCCTGAAATATCTCAGGATCGGGCTTAAAAAGGACCGACGTACCCGTTTTGTCGGTGTCGCCTATTATCTTCAAAGGCTCGGAATAATTTCCTCTGTCAAATCTCTGAAAATGTATATGCTCGCCGTCATAGACCGTAAGCTCAAGATATTCGGAAAGAGCGTTTACAACAGACGCACCTACGCCGTGAAGTCCTCCGGCTACCTTATATCCGCCGCCGCCGAATTTTCCTCCGGCATGAAGAATTGTATAAACTACCGTAGCCGCGGAAATTTTTTCTTTAGGGTGAATACCCGTCGGAATACCTCGTCCGTTATCAGTTACTCTTATAATATCGCCGGGGAGTATCTCGACCTGAATTTCAGTACAGTATCCGGCAAGAGCCTCGTCTATAGCGTTATCAACTATCTCATAAACAAGATGATGCAGTCCCTTAGGACCAGTCGAACCGATATACATACCCGGTCTTTTTCTCACGGCTTCGAGACCTTCAAGCACCTGTATCTGATTTTCATCATAATTGTTGCTTTTATCGATCATAGAAATCTGTTCGGTATTTTCAATCTCGATCTCGTTATTGTTTTCCAAAAAATAACCCCCTCTTCGCATGGTTTGAATATATGTTAAATAGACATTTTCAATTAAGGTAACACCGTACAACTATTGTGTGCGGATAACGAAAAATTGGCAAATTAGACGTGCACTAAGCCGTTAGGCGGTAGTTGTGCGGTGCTGCCTTAAAGCGTTAGCTTTCTCTTTGCTCTTTTCAAAAGCGTCGCACAGGACATCTGGCTTATATACACAGTTTCGGTAAACTCCTCGTCAAGACACACCACAAAGCTTTTAGGCATTTCAAAAGTACAGTTTACCACTCTTTTGTTCTTCGACGCAAAATTCAGAAATTCTTTGGTGTTTTTCGACACAGACGTATTTTCAATATCAAATATACCCACTATATCCTTAGTGTTGACCATAAAGTCGTTTCCTAAATGCAAATACATTTCTTATTTGTTCTCCTGTACGATCTTGCCGTTTTCTATGTTAAAAAGCTTACCGTGACTTTTCTCATCAAAGGGAATGTTCCTGTCACAGCAGGTTATAAACACCTGCATATCGTGAATTTTTGAAATAACAAATCTCTGTCTTGACATATCAAGTTCTGAAAGCACGTCGTCAAGAAGAATACACGGACTGTCTCCGATCTCCTCCGACAGAATATAAGCCTGAGAAAGCTTTAAAATAAGCGCAATTGAACGGTGCTGACCCTGAGATGCAAAATCTCTTACGGCAAGACCGTTTATTCTCCCTATAAGGTCGTCTCTGTGAACTCCCTTCTGGGTAAATCCCGCTCTTATATCTTCTTCAAGATTGTTTTTTAAACACTCAAGATACTCTGCCGCCAGATCTCCGGCAAAATCCGTCCTTCCCTCCAGCTCCGAAAAAACCGTAGAAAAATAAACAAACTCCAGCTCTTCCTTTCCCTCGGATATCTCTTCGTAAAGACGGGAAGAAAACATATTAAGCTTTTTCGTATAATTATATCTTAAAAGAGAAATATAAGCTCCCAGCTGAGAAAGCTGAATATCCCATACCTCAAGCTCTTCTCTTTTTGATTTTCCGTAAGAAATATTTTTAAGAAGCATATTTCTCTGCTCTATAAGCGTTTCATACTTCGATATTACCGAACCGTAGGAATTTTTTATCTGGGAAACAGACAGATCAAGAAACTGCCGCCTGTTTTCGGGAGAACCCTTTGAAAGCTCCAGATCCTCAGGCGTAAATATAACGCAGTCAAGATTTCCGAAAAGCTTTGAAGGCGCTTTTAGCTTTACTCCGTTAAGCGTCACATTTTTTTCCTTGACATTTGGTCTTGCCATAGCGTAATGTATATCCTGAATACGGAAATTGTTTTTAAAGGACAGATCAATATTCATTACATTACCGTTTATATCGATCATACCCTTGTCCTTTGTGCTCCTGAAGGATTTAATTCCGCTGCAAAGCCATATAGCCTCTATCAGGTTAGTTTTTCCCTGAGCGTTTTTTCCGCAGAAGATATTAAGCTTTTCATGAGGATATATCTCCACATTTTTCAGATTTTTAAAACCGTCTACAGAAAGCTTGGTTATCTGCATTTTATTTTACCACGATCTCACCGGCAATCTCGTCGATCTGCACCTTATCTCCGGGACGTATTTTCTTTCCCCTCATAGTGCAGACTTCTCCGTTGACCTTTATCCTGCCCTCAAGAATTATTTCCTTGCCTATTCCGCCCGTTTCCACAACTCCCGCAAATTTCAGCAGGGAATCCAGCTTGATAAACTCGGATCTTATTTTTACCTCTATCTGTTCGTAATTCATTATATTTACTCCTTGGAAAGTCTTACCGGAAGAACGAGGTATGTATAAGCGTCACCCTCGCAGGGAACTATTTTCATCGGAAGAAGACTTCCGCTCATCTGAAGCTTAACTTTATCTTCCTTTATAACTTTCAGCGGATCAAGAAGATACTTGCACTTAAAGCCGATCTCTATCACCGGACCTGAAATGTCCGCAGAGATCTCGTCGGTTATCTTACCGAGAGAGGTCGAACAGTTTATTTTAATGCAATTATTTTCAAAATAGCATCTTACAGGAGAAGGAGTTCTTTCACTTATAAGAAGCATAGTTCTCTCCAGAGTAGCGATAAGCTCTTTTCTGTCTGCAATTACCTCCGTAGTGAACTTTGCAGGGATAGCCGACTTATACGGATGAAATTCACCCTCGATAAGTCTTGAATAAACGGTATATCCGTTAAGCTCAAAAATAATATGGTTTTTGGAAAGGTATACAAAAACCGTATCATCATCGTTATCTCCAAGCAAAGCCGCGATCTCGGTAAGAGTTTTTGCAGGCACAACAAATTTAATACTTCCGTCGTACTTTATAGGCTCATATCTCACCGCAAGTCTGTATCCGTCCAGCGCAACCAGAGTAAGCATGCCGTTTTCAATTTCAAAAAGCTCTCCTTTAAGCACTGGCTTTATGTCCGTAACAGCAACGGCAAACTTTGTTTGATTTATCATATCTTTCAGTATCGGCTGAGAAACTGATATCTTGTCCTCCGCCTCCTTTTCGGGAAGCGCGGGAAATTCGTCCGCAGAAGTAGCGAACAGATTAAACGTCGTCACTCCTCCGGAAATAGTTACCTGAAGATTTTCCGAAACCTCTATAAGAATTTCGTCTGCCGGCATTTTCTTTATCATTTCGGAAAAAAGCCTTGCGTTAAGAATAAACTCACCGTTATCCTCGCTTTTAACGGGAATCTCCGTTTTGATCCCTATTTCAAGATCATATCCCGTAAGCTCCAGAACGGAGTTTTCAAGTCTGAACTTAATACCTTCCAGAGATTTCAGCGCCGATCTTTCCGAAACCGCCTTTGAAACATTAATGACAGCTTCGTAAAGAGATATCTTACTGCAAAGAATTTTCATAATGTTTTCCTTTCCGTATAATTGTGATATAACGATAATATAAATTATTTTCTCAATAAAATTACAATAATAACCAAAAATCTTATTCAACACCCGTAAGAAAAAACACAAAGTTTTTTTCTGTATAAGAAATAAATATATCTATATTATTTAGTAATATTAGTAGGCTCTGTTGATTTTGTTGAAACTCTGCGTTTTCTCTTTTCCTAACGCAAATTTTTCTCAAAATTTTTTCCAACACTCTTTCAACACCGTTACAAAAACTTTTCCGTCCATTGAAAAGTTGAAAACTTAACGGTTGAAAGTTAAAAAAGCAGTCAAAAAAAGTTGAAAGAAAAAAATCCGGCTCGTTTTTTCCAACACAAAGTTAAATTCCAAAAGCAGAAATTCTTGAAAACGAATATGAAAGCCTTGTGTTTTCAGCCTTTGTAAAATTATTTTGTGTTGAAAACTATGTTGAAAATGTTGAAAAAGTCCGTTTAATTGTCCTTAAGATTTTTTATTATGTCGTCGACAGTTTCCTTGAGCTGTTTGTTTTCTTTCAAGTTGTCCACAACGTCCTGGTAATGGATAGTCATAGTTGAATGATTCTTATTAAGCTCCTTGCCTATCTGAATATAGGTCATTCCCTTGACTTCTTTCAGTACATAAATAGCTATCTTTCTTGCAAGCGATATATTCGCTCTTCTGTTTGAAGACTTTATATCCTCGGCGGTAACGTCGAAAGCGGCGGCAACCTCCTGTAATATCCTGTCAACAGTTATTTCCGCAGGGTGATTTTCGATTATGATCTCTTTGATGACCCTCTGCGCCATGGATATGGACGGGCTTTCGTTTGTGTAGACCGTCAAAGCCTTTATCTTATTTACAGTTCCCTCTAGTTGACGGATATTAGTCTTGATCTTTTCCGCAATTATTCTGGCGACGTTATCCGAAAGCTGAAGATCAAGAACTTCGGCTTTTTTCTTTACGATAGCCATTCTGGTCTCAAAATCCGGCGGAGTTACGTCTACCTGTACGCCCAATGAAAATCTGGTAAGTATTCTGTCCTGAAGTTTAGATATCTTTGAAGGAGCAATATCAGAAGTAAGCACTATCTGCTTGCCCGCATTGTAAAGATCGTTGAAGGTGTGGAAAAATTCCTCCTGCATACGTTCTTTTCCCGCAATAGTCTGAATATCGTCTACCATAAGGTAGTCGGCGTTTCTGTATTTGTCGTGGAATTTTATAGTGTTCTTGAACTCTATCGCCTTTACAAGCTCGTTGATAAAGGATTCGCCGGTAGTATAAATAACCTTAAGCTCCGGATGATTTTTCTTTACTTCATGCTCGATAGCTTTCATAAGGTGTGTTTTTCCAAGTCCCGAATCGCCGTAAATAATAAGCGGATTGAATATCTTATTGGTATCCTTCGGCTTTTCATCGTTTTCGTCGTTCTTGTGAGCGACGGCGATGCAGAAAGCGTAAGCAAGATCGTTGGACTTTCCCTTAATGAAATTTTCAAAGGTAAGACTGTTTTTTGCGTCCTCAGAGAAATCCGCAGCTTTTACTTCAATCTCCGATTCGTCCTTTTCAACCATATTGTCCTTGCTCTTTACAAGAATTTTCAAATCTACTTCAAAGCCGAGAGCGTCGAGAAAAGCTTCTCTCAGAACGCTTTCATAAGCGTTAAGCGTGGTATTTCGGGTAAACTCCGAATCAGCCAGAAGATAAGCCACATTGTTTTCGAGCTTATACGGCTCAAGAGTTCTTATCCATTTATTGTAGCCGGGTTCGCTTACGCTTTTGCAGTTGCGGCAATATTTCAGAACGTCCTGAAATACGTCATTAAAGGAATCCATTATTTTTCTGTAACCTCCTAGATACTGATCCGCATTTCTAAAAAAGTTATATTTAAAGCGCGGATTTATAAGTAAAAATAAAAATAGGCATAACAAATCAATTCCATATCATTATATCACAAAAGACTTTAAATTTCAAGTCCTGTATATATAATAATAGTAGAAAAATTTTTAAGGCAGCACCGCACAACTATTGTGTGCGGATAACGCAGAAAATTTTTCGTTAGATTGTATAGAAACGACGCAGGAATACTTGCGTCTCAGTCTGTCGAAAAAGTCTTTTTATAACTGTCAAGGAGGTAAAAGGAGCGGGGTCAAGCGACGCGATTGCCGCTTGCGAGAAAAGTCTTGCTCGACAAGCTTGCAAGACTTAAGGGCAGAGCCCCCGTCGCTCCCGCAGGAGCGAAATCCCCTTACTTTAGGAGCTCCGAAAGGGGTGAATTTCAAAACAGTCCTGATAGGTAAAATTGACGGAAAAACACCTGATGCGGAAGTTATGTTCGCTATGTATACAACATATTGTATGATTTATTAACAAAGGACTTTAAGAGTAAGTATTTTCAGACAGAAAAAGGCTTAAATCAAAGAAAAATAATATCGTAAAAAAAATAAAAATATTATGAACAGACTTGACAAACCCTATAAGAATGAGCTATAATATTAAATTACAAGGGCTTATTTGAGGACCCTATAAGTTTAAACGTCTCCCGGTAAGGAAAATTTGTATGTAAAAGCCGAGGAGGGTTGAAAGCGGAAGGAGGAGAAATTCGATGAAAAGAACATATCAGCCTAAAAAGCTTCAGAGAAAGAAAGTTCACGGTTTTATGAAAAGAATGTCTACCGCGAACGGCAGAAAGGTACTTGCTCGCAGAAGAGCAAAGGGCAGGGCAAGACTCAGCTACTAAGATATAAAACGACCTGTATACCATTCATTAATTTGTATGGTATAGGGTCTTTATCTTTTTTTAAGGATTTGCTGATTATAGCGAAAAGTATTAAATTCGGCCGAGTGAGTTTCCGCATCTGAACGGAGCGAATTTGATTTATCAGCAAACAGAATTTGAAATTTTACAGATCTTAACGGGGAAAATATATGCTGTTCACTACCGTCCTGAAGGATAATAAAGCGTTTCTCAGATGCTATAAAAAGGGAAGATTTGCCGCCGAGAAATTTATTGCGGCGTATTTCTATCCAAACGGTTCTCCTTATAACCGCGTGGGTATAACTGCGGGAAAAAAGCAGGGCAACGCTGTGACAAGAAACAGGATAAAGAGAATAGTAAGGGCCGCATACAGACTCAACGAAGCGTCGTTTCCTATCGGCTACGACATAGTTTTTGTGGGAAGAAACGATATATCGGAGAAAAAAACTCAGGATATAGAGAGATTTATAAATAAAAGGCTCATCATGGAAATGAATAAGCCTCCCGTTAAAAGTAAAGGCGGTAAACCGAAGAATAACGTAAACCGTAACAAGAGAAAGTAAAAAATGAGTATATTGGCTCAGATTCTGATAAAATTTTATCGGAAATTTATAAGTCCGCTGTTCGGACCGAGGTGCAAATATTATCCGAGCTGTTCCGCATATGCGCTTGATGCGTATAAAAAGCACGGTTTTATAAAAGGAACTGTGCTTACGGTGTGGAGACTGCTCAGATGCAATCCGTGGAGTCTGGGAGGAGTCGATTACGTTCCGGATAAGATAACGGCGGATTATTTTAAGATAAGAAAAAAACGAGCGTAATGCTTGTGAGATAAATGTAAGATAAATTAAAATGAATTAAAAAGACAATGCCTGTTTACTTACACATAGGGGCAAAAATAAAAGGACATATCGGCGGCGTTGTCTGCAAAATTGGAGGACATGAATGAGTATTATTGCGACCCCACTTGGTTGGATAATGAAGGGCTGTTATTATGTATGTAAGAATTACGGAATAGCCCTTTTGCTTTTCACCATACTTACAAGACTTATTATATTCCCGCTCAATATTAAACAGCAGAAGAGCACTGCCAGAATGAGTATGCTCCAGCCTAAGTTGCAGGAGCTTCAGAAAAAATACGCTAAGAACCAGCAGAAACTTCAGGAAGAACAGATGAATCTTTACGCTCAGGCAGGCGTAAATCCTATGGCAAGCTGTCTTCCTATGATAATCTCAATGGTTATCCTTTTCGCTCTTATCCCTGTTATCTACGGTCCTTTGACCTATGTGTCAAATGCAGATAAGGACGATCTTACCTCTTCAAACAACATGATATCAAATCTTTATGTTGTAAGCGCTGAGGTAAAATCAAAGGATACTACCATTGAAAAACTTCTTAAAGGCTATACGGATAAGGGAGCATCAGAAGAAGAGGCTTATGAAAAGCTTGAAAAGCTTATAAAAGACGATGAAAAATATCCAAAGTCCGCAAAAGCTCTTTCCTCCGAAGGTAAAACTGAGGACGTTATGAATGCAATAAAACTCCATAACGATATCGATAAGTTTATTCTTAACGAGGAGTATTTCTCTACAAATCTTATCCAGTCAAGGCCTGAGCTTATGACCTTTGTTTTCACAGAAAAGGAAAACGGAGTGTATGCGGATATCCTTCCGTCCAGCGTTAAAGACGCCGCAGACGATTTTAATTACAGCATTTTCGGTCTGTTTCTCGGAAAGATACCGTCCGTAAAGGATCTTTCTATACTTATCCCTATAATCTCATGTCTTTTGCAGTTTCTTGTAACGATAGTATCTCAGAGATTTTCAAAGAAAAACAATCCGGATATGCAGCAGAATATGGGCTGTGCAATGAACGTAATGCTTTACGGTATGCCGCTGTTCTCTCTTTGGATCGGTTTCAGCTACCCTGCCGGACTCGGTCTTTATTGGTGTTATTCTTCACTGTTTGCTCTGGCGCAGACAGTAGTGCTCAATAAGATATATACTCCGGAACACGTTGCGGAGCTTGTTCAGAAGGATATTGCAAAGCAGAAGAAAAAGGGCAAGCCTACTTTAATGGAAAAAATGGCAGAGGCTCAGATGATACAGGCAGGAAAAGATCCGGCTGAAATAAAAAAAGCCCTTTCAAGCGACGGGGAAGATGACGATGAGCCTAAGAAGAAATCAAAGAGCGAGCTTAAAGACGAGCAGAGAAAACGCCTTAACGAAGCAAGAAAGAGAATGGCTGAGAAATACGGCGACGATTATGACGATTCACAGGATTAAATCCCGTTGATGCAATATAAAGCGAGAGGAGAAAGAAAAATGAAAAAAATTTTTACCGCCGCTACGGTAGAAGAAGCGAAAAACAATGCTGCCGCAGAGTTCGGCGCAGATATTGATGAAATTAATTTTACGGTTATCGAAGAGCCGAAGAAAGGATTTTTCGGAAAGCTTAAAGGAGAAGCAAAGATCGAGGCTGAATATGAACCAAAAACAGCCGAACCTGAGGTAAATGAAACAACTCCTGTTGAAACGGTTGAAGAAACGGAAGAAGAAAAAACTGCCGCTGTTATCGAGTGGAACGAATCTGCTCAGAAAAAAGCGGATTGTGCGAAAGATTATATTCTCAGCATCATCAAGTCAATGGGAATAGACAATGCGGAGATCGAAGTTACAAAGCTTGAAAACGGCGCGCTTTTTGAGATAAAGAGCGAAGAATTTGAAAAGCTTGTGGGAAGAAAGGGAGATATACTTGATTCTCTCCAGTATCTTGCGTCATTGGTATGCAACAGAATAGACAGAGAATATTTCAGAATTTCCACAGACTGCAACGGTTTCAGAGCAAAAAGAAAGGTTCAGCTTGAAGAGCTTGCAAAGAAAATTGCAAACAACGTTAAAAAGACGGGACGTTCTTCCGCTCTTGAGCCGATGAACCCGTATGAAAGAAGAATAATCCACGCCGCCGTATCTGAAATTGAGGGCGTTACCTCACAGTCAAAGGGCGAGGAGCCGTGGAGAAAGGTAATAATCAGCTCCACGAATCCGAGAAGATATGACAACAGAGGCGGCTATAAGAAAAACGGCAGCAGAAGAAGAAACGGCGGACGCCGTCCTTCAAAGAGCTTTGATATAACCACAAGCTTTGAAAAGGACTACAAAAAGCCAAAGCCGGAGGACACAATGAAAGATTCCGGACTTTATTCAAAAATTGAATTCTGATTAAATAAAAAAACAGCTATAGGATATTTCTCCTGTAGCTGTTTTTTGTATATCAAATTCTTTTCTTATTCATCTGTCCCTTATTTCTTGGATATTTTTCAGGCGTATTTTCGCTCTTTTTTATCAGTATCAAAGTCCTCCCGTCACCCATTGGAAGACGATACTCAAAAGTATCTTCAACCTTTCCTCCAAGAGTTTTTATAGCGGACTTTGCGTCCTTTAATTCCTCTTCTCCGCCTGAACCTTTAAGAGCCGCAAAATATCCTCCCACCTTTACAAAGGGAAGACAGTATTCGCAAAGCTCTGTAAGATTTGCCACGGCTCTGGCAGTAGCACAGTCAAATTTTTCTCTGTATTGCGGATTTTTTCCGAGTTCTTCCGCCCTTCCGTGAATACAGTCTGCTCCCAGTCCGATATGTTCGGATAATTGTCCCAGAAAATTTATCCGCTTGTTCAGACTGTCCAGCAAAGTGATTTTCAGATCGTCCCGATAAATTTTCAGCGGACATGACGGAAACCCCGCTCCCGTACCAACGTCGATAATACTGCTGTTCTGCGGCAGTTCAAACAAAGTAAAAGGATAAATACTGTCAAAAAAATGCTTGACAGTTATCCCCTCAGGGTCGGTTATTGCAGTAAGATTGATCTTTTCATTCCATTCAACCAACAATTCGGCATATTTGTCAAGCCTTTCATATTGTTTATCGGATAAACTCAATCCATATTTCCCGAAAATCTTATCTGTTTCCGATTTTGATAATATCATAGGATTTTCTCCTTTTTATTATTTTAAAGCACCCAACATTATTTATTCTGTTCCAGCCAGATCAGCAGTACGCTTACATCGGCGGGATTTACTCCGCTTATTCTGCTTGCCTGCCCCACAGAAATAGGCTTTATCCTGTTCAGCTTTTCAATAGCCTCAAGTCTCAGCCCCTTTATTTCGCTGTAATCCTGATTAGGCGGTAAAGCCTTTTTCTCAAGCTTTCGCATATCCTTGACCTGTTCAAGCTGTATTTTTATGTAGCCCTCGTATTTTATCTGAAGCTCCACCTGTTCCTTGACCTCAGCCGAAAGCTCAGGTCTGTTTTTGTCAAAGGGAGCAAGCCCCTCATAAGTGACCTTCGGTCTGCGTATAAGCTGAGAAAGCTTTATTCCGTTGCTGAGCGGGTCTGTACCAACGCTCTGTAAATATTCGTTTATGCCCTCGGACGGCGCAATATTTACCTTTGATACTCTTTCAATCTCCCTGTCGATCTGAGATACCTTATCCTGTAAACGTTCGTACTGTTCGTCCGAAACAAGTCCGACCTCATGACCAGTGGGCATAAGCCTTATATCGGCGTTGTCCTGTCTTAAAAGCAGTCTGTATTCGCTTCTTGACGTAAGCATTCTGTACGGGTCCGAACAGCCCTTTGTTACAAGATCGTCAATAAGCGTTCCGATATATGAAGAAGCCCTGTCAAGCACAAGCTGTTTCCTGCCTTTAAGCTTCATCGCCGCGTTTATTCCTGCCACAAGTCCCTGTGCGGCGGCTTCCTCATAACCGGACGTGCCGTTAAACTGTCCTGCACCGTACAGTCCCTCAAAAGCCTTGAATTCCAGCGTCGCCGCCAGTTCTGTAGGATCACAGCAGTCATATTCTATAGCGTAAGCGTTTCTCATTATCTCAACGTGTTCAAGTCCCTTTATAGTGTGAAGAAATTTAAGCTGAACAAATTCCGGCAGAGATGAGGACATTCCCTGTAAATAATACTCGTCCGTATCCAGTCCCATAGGCTCGATAAAAAGCTGATGTCTGGGCTTATCCGAAAATCTCATTATCTTGTCCTCGATAGACGGACAGTATCTCGGACCTATTGCGTGTATCCTGCCCGAATAAATAGGCGAAAGATGAATATTGTCCCTTATGACTTTATGCGTTTCTTCATTGGTATATGCAATGTAGCAGGTAACTTTATTTGTAAGCTTTTCATGATTTGAAAAGGAAAACGGCGTAATTTCATCGTCGCCGTACTGAACCTCGAGCTTGTCAAAGTCTATGGAACGCTTGTGAACCCTTGCGGGAGTGCCAGTCTTAAATCTTCTTATGGTCATGCCCGCATTTTTCAAGCAATCCGTAAGCCTGAGCGCCGGCAAGGTAGCGTCCGGACCGCTCTGATAGGAAACCGCCCCAACATGGACAGTTCCTCCGAGATATGTTCCCGTAGAGATTATTACCGCCTTGCAGTCGTATTCCGTTCCGAGCATTGTCCTTACACCGCGAACGGTTTTTCCGTCCTCCTCAAAAAGTATGTCGGTAATTTCCGCCTGTTTAAGAAACAGTCCGTCCGTATCCTCGATAGTTTTTTTCATAAGATTGTGATAAGCTACTCTGTCTATCTGCGCTCTCAGACTGTGAACGGCAGGACCTTTTCCTCTGTTGAGAATCCTGCTCTGCAAAAAGGTCTTATCCGCCGCCTTTCCCATTTCTCCGCCGAGAGCGTCTATCTCACGCACAAGATGTCCTTTAGCCGTGCCGCCTATTGAAGGATTGCAGGGCATATTTGCAACGCCGTCCAGAGAAATTGTGAACAGCGCAGTTTTCATTCCAAGCCGTGCCGCCGCCAGAGCCGCTTCACAGCCCGCATGACCCGCGCCGACAACAACAACGTCAAAATATTCCTTTTCGAGTTCGTTATTTTCCATTTTTCCACCTTACTTAAATCTATAGACTTGCTGATTATAGCAAAGCATATCAAATTCAGCCACATAATTTTCCGCATTTTAACGGAGAAAATTTGATTTATCAGCAGTTTCCTATTTTCCCACGCAGAACTTAGAGAACACCTCGTCAACCACCGCTTCGGTAGCTTTTTCACCCGTAAGCTCCAGCAGCGCGTCAGCTCCGTAATCTATCATCACCGTTACTGCGTCGAGAGTTTCTCCAATATTAAGGCTTTCCAGAGCGGCTTCAAGATATTTTTTCGCTCTTTCCGCACAGGACTTCTGCCGCTCGTTTGCAAATATAGTGCTGTCCGCGTCATAACCCGTTACTCCGAGAAGCTCCTCCGCCGCTTTTTGAATACTGCTCCTGCCCTCGTCAAGCTTTGCGGAGATCTCCGTAACATGATCGGAATATTCCTCAAAATCTTCCTTTCTCAGTACGCTCTTCAAATCGGATTTGTTGAGAACTATTATCGTTTTCTTGTTGAGACTTTTTACATATTCAAGCAGTTCTCTGTCCTCGCCGTCAAGCTCCTTTGAAATGTCAAAGACTTCTATGACAAGCATAGCCTCCGCAAGCTTTTTCCTTGCAATATCAACGCCGATCTTTTCCACCTTGTCTTGTGTATCGTGAATGCCCGCCGTGTCGGAAAGCTTTAAAATAAGCTCTCCAAGCTTTGCTCTTTCTTCAATAACATCTCTTGTCGTGCCTGCAACGTCCGTAACAATGGAACGGTCGAATCCCAACAGCATATTCATAAGCGTGGATTTTCCAACATTCGGCTTTCCGACAATGACCGTGTCAACTCCGTTTTTCAGAACCATTCCGCTGTCGTAATCGGCGAGTATTTTATTAAGGCCGCAAAGCGCCTCTTCAAGACTTTCACGCAGATTGTCCTCCTGAATTTCCGGAAGATCCTCTTCGGGATAATCCACCCATGCGGCAAGTTCACCGAGAATTTTCACAAATCTTTCCGACATATCCGAAATTTTCTTAAACAGTCTTCCCTCTTTTGTGAGGTTAGCGGAATTGAGCGCATATTCTCCCTGAGCGGAAATTGCGTCCATAACAGCCTCCGCCTGAGTAAGTGAAAGCTTGCCGTTTAAAAAAGCCCTTTTTGTAAATTCGCCCCGTCCTGCAAGACTTGCACCCTGCTCGATACAAAGTCTTAAAACCTTTTTGGTAACAAAGATTCCGCCGTGGCAGGAAATTTCGCAGACATTTTCGCCCGTATAGGACTTTGGCGCACGGAAAACCGTAAGAACGCCGTCGTCAACCGCTCTGCCGTCTTTGTCGGTTATTTTTCCGTATGCGCAGGTATAGCCCTCCATATCCTCTACGCTTTTTCGGGATAAAGGCTTGAAAACCCCTGCCACGATCTTTACGGCATTATCTCCGCTTATTCTTATTACCGAAATTCCGCCCTCTGCCAACGGCGTAGAAACAGCGCAAATATCATTCATCTATACCTCTCCTTTTCTTTTTAATTCGGGGTGCAAGGTAGTGCAAGGAGTGACTTTTCCCGCCCGAAGACCTCGCTTGTGTGGTTTTTTCAATAGCACTAAACCACACAAAGTCCGTTTAGTGTTTTTTAATTCGGGGTGCAGGGTACTTCAAGGAGTAACAACTCAGCCCGAAGACCTCGCTTGCATTAACTTCTCCATAGCATTAAACCGCTCTTTTTAATTTGGGTCGATAGGTACTTCAAGGATTTACGACTCAGCCCGAAGACCTCGCTTGTGTGGTTTTTTACATAGCATTAAACCGTCCAAAGTCCGTTTGGTGGTTTTTCGCTACGTTGGTGCAGCCGATTATATAAATGTATGGGCTGGTAAAAATTGCCTTTCAGCTAATTCAAGGCAATTTGACAACCCGTTTGTTTGCACAGGTTTCTATACGATTTTCACAATATGTCACCATAAAACTTGTGCAAACAAATGATTTATTTTTTAATTTGACAACATTTCAGTAATTGTTGCATAAAAAATGCAACTTTTTTCACCCCACACATTATAAATAGAAACCTTTTAATTCGAGTTTAATCATACTGCGGTTCGTTAGGAACGTCGAAATATCGTAAAGCAAATGATAATCATCATCGTTTCATACACGTTTTT
>JAETQO010000047.1 GCA_021770655.1 Ruminococcus sp.
TCTACGGTTTCTCGCTGGGTTGGCACATGGCAGATAGATCCCAAAACATCGGTAAAAGCCAAAGGCAATAAGAGAGTAAAAAACGAGCCTGCCCCTGCGCCAACAGAGACAAGCCCACAAAATAATAATTTACACTTTGATGATAGCACATTTAAGAGCATTTGTCAAGCGTTTGATTCCGTAGGCAGAGCGGTTAATACAATACTTGATACCTACAATGCTATGTCCGAATCGGAGCAAAGAGCATTTGATCTCGGTGAATCGTATAGGGATATGCTTAGTGCCAAGCGCGAGCTGGACGAGATTAAAGGCGGTGATGCGTCATGACAGTCACCGAAAAGCTTGACAAAATAATCGAGGCGGACGAACTGATCGAATCCGTCCGCAATGATACGGAGCTGCCGTTTAAGTGCTGTAAGGTAAGAATGCACGGCGGCGACATACAGCTGTTTTGCGACCGTGAAACGATATATAAGATCGCTGAGGCTATCGGGGCTGAGGTAACGGTATCAAAGTGCGGCGAGAACTACGAGGAGCGGGCGTTTAAATATAAGGGACGGAGATTTTACAGGTTTGAAGCTTTGAGGGAAGAGCAATGATACTTAAACCTCAAAGCCGTGAAGAGTGGCTCGGAATGCGGCAAAAGCAAGGTATCGGCGGAAGCGAAGCAGGGTGCGTTCTGGGGGTAAATAAGTATAAATCCAATGTACAGCTCTGGGAGGAAAAGACAGGGCGGACGATACCCGAAGACATTTCGGACAAGCCTGCGGTGAAGTTCGGCAAGTTTACCGAAGCTCCCATAAGAGAGCTTTTTAAACAGGATTATCCCGATTACAAAGTTGAATATCATGAGTTCTGGATGTACGTCAATGACAAATATCCGTTTATCTTCGCCACCCTCGACGGCGAGCTTACAGACCCAAACGGCAGACGCGGAATATTAGAGATAAAAACGACTACTGTCCAAAATCCGAATCAATGGAATGAGTGGGAAACGTCCGAGCATGAACCGAAAATTCCCGAAAGCTATTATGCGCAGATACTGCACCAGCTGGCGGCTACAGGTTGGGACTTCGCAGTGCTTAAAGCGTATATAAGATATTATCGTGACGGGGTTCTGAGAGCGGCAATAAGACACTATTTCATAGAGCGGGAAGACGTCGGCGACGATATAGATTATCTTATTCAACAGGAAATCAAATTTATGAGGTATGTGCGGCAGGATAAACGTCCTCCTCAGATATTACCCGGAATTTAAGGAGCGTGAAAACAATGTCAATGGAGCTTATCTTAAAAGATGTCCAGGTGACTATCCCTCAGCAGATAGAAAATCTTGAACAGCTTAAAACTGAGCTTGAACCCAAGCTTGAATATTACAATAATCTGGTGGTCGCCGAAGATGAGATCAAAGCCGCCAAAGCCGACAGAGCAAACCTCAATAAGCTTAAAACGGCTATAGAAGACCGAAGAAAAGAAGTCAAAAAACAGGTCATGGGTATTTATGAACCCCTTGAAAAACAGTGCAAAGAACTTACTGCATTGATAGACAAGCCTGTTGCGGCGATAGACAGGCAGATAAAGGCTTTTGACGAGATAAAAAAGCAGGAAAAATACAAGGAGCTTGAAGAATTTTTCGGCAAGGTCAATACTCTGGATTTTGTAAAATTCGAGGACGTTTTGAACCCAAAATGGGGCAATGCCACAATGAAAACCGATACACTCAAAAACGAGATTTCGGGCAATGTCCAAAGGATCGTTGACGATTATGTGGAAATAAAAAAGCTGTATGAAAATTCGGCGGTGTACACGGCGATAGAACAGCATTTTAAGGAAACAAAGGACAAGGCGCGTACTCTTGCATATGCCGCAATGCTCGAACGGCAGGAGCAGGCAAGGCAGGAGGAAAAAGCCAGAGCCGAAAAGCAGGCGGCGCTGGAACGGGAAAATATAAAGATAACCGAGCCTATAGAGCAAGAGCCTCAGCCGATAAGCGAGCCTGTTCTGGTGGGAAAATTCAAGGTGTCATGCACCAAAAACCAGCTTATCGCATTGCGTGACTTTATGAAAAATAACGGCATAAAATTTGAAGTTTTAAAATAAACGGAGGTATTAAAAATGGCAGTAGCAAACAGTTTAACAAAAGCACAAAAACCTAAATTCACGGCGGTCATCAACTCGGACGGTTACAAGCGCATGATAAACAATACGCTCGGCGACCCGAAAAAGGCGTCAAGATTCGTGACTGCAATTACTTCGGCGGTAAGCAATAATCCCGCCTTGCAGGAGTGCGACGCAAGCACGGTCGTTTCCGCAGGACTTCTCGGAGAGGGACTTAATCTTTCTCCGTCACCTCAGCTGGGGCAGTATTATCTTGTACCCTTCAACGACAGAAAGAACGGCAGGAAGGTCGCTCAGTTCCAACTCGGATATAAAGGCTACATACAGCTTGCGGTCCGTTCGGGGCAGTATAAAAAGCTTAACGTCCTGCCGATAAAGCAGGGCGAACTGATAAGCTTTGACCCGCTGGAAGAGGAGATAAAGGTACAGCTCATCGACGATGAAGTCGCAAGAGAAAACGCCGAAACGATCGGATATTATGCGATGTTTGAATATACAAACGGTTTTAGAAAGGCGATTTACTGGAGCAAGCAGAAAATGGAGAGCCACGCCGAGAAATACAGCATGGGTTACAAGGCTCACAAGGGCTATACTTTTTGGGAAAAGGATTTTGACGGCATGGCTTGTAAGACAATGCTCAGACAGCTTATCAGCAAATGGGGCATTATGAGCATCGATATGCAAACTGCCGTTGATAACGATATGGGAGTTATCAGAGAGGACGGCTCGGTCGATTACATTGACGCTCCGGCGGTGGAACAGCAGACAAGCGCAGACGTTTCCGACAATAACGCTGTAGACATTCCGCAGGAAAGCAACGCTCCGGCAGATGATTTCGAGACCATAATGGGTGACGGCAATGGATTTGAAAGCTGAAGCAATACAGTTAAAGAGCGTGATCGAACTTATGCGTAACACAGCTATCGAACTGAGGCAGAAAGGCGGCGAACCCAGCGACAATTTCAAGCGCTGCCTTTGCCGTCATGCGGAGAAACTCAAAGAAGTGAACAGAAAAATAGCAGAGGAAAAGGAGGATAAAGGTGATAAACAGAGTTGTATTAATGGGCAGGATCACTCATGATCTTGAATTAAAGCAGACCTCGAGCGGCATATCGTTTTTGACGTTCAGCGTTGCCGTAGACAGAAACTATCAGAAGCAGGGCGAGGAGCGGCAGGCTGATTTCATAACCTGCGTGGCATGGCGGCAGACGGCCGAATTTATCGGAAGATATTTCGGTAAGGGTCGTATGATCGCTATAGACGGTCAGCTCAGGAGCAGGACCTACGACGACAAGAACGGCACTAAACATTATGTGACTGAGGTTTATGTCGACAGCGCATCTTTTACGGGAGAGAAAGCCGCTGACAGCGGTCAGAGTGGCAATGCGGCAAATAATGCGGCAGGAGGCAGTAACGCTCAGGACGCCGCACCGGCAGAGCAAAACGGAATAGACGATTTGTCTGATTTCGAGGACATTCTGAGCGACGACAGAGTACCGTTTTAAGGAGGATATATGTCACGTCCGAAAAAGAAAGGTCTGGACTACTTGCCTTTGGACAACGACATTTTCGAGGACGAAAAGCTTTTTGATGTGCAAAACGAATACGGTCCCTTGGGTGAAGTGATATATATTAGGCTGCTTTGTCTTATCAACAAAAACGGATATTATTATCGGTTTAAAAGTCTTGATACGCTGGCGGCTATGATGATCAGGTCTATCGGGAACCGATGGGCGAGGGACAAAAAGACTGTCAAAGAAGTTATCCTTTATCTGGCTAAGATTAATCTCTTTTCGGAAGAGCTTATGCAAAGAAACGTGATAACCTCTCGCGGAGTTCAGGAGCGATACCTAAAAGCGGTGGAACGCAGGCAGTCCACAATCGATGAATACAACCTTCTTAAAAAAAGCGATTTGCAGGAGGGCTTATTAAATGCACCCAAAAATCAAATTAATGTTGCAGAAACTAACGTTAATGTTACAGAAACCCCGATTAATGCAGGCAGTAATCCCACAAAGGAAAGTAGACAAAAGGAAAGTAAAGTAAAATATATGTCTTCTGACAGAAAAACCCCTTTGGAAAATTTTTCGCAGGAGCAGTACGACAAGCTTTGTTCGGTGTCGTCATCGGTTGTCGTCGATAAATATATCGATAAAATTATCGGCTGGCAGAACAAGAGCGGCAGGTATTGCAGAGATCCCTATGAGACAATCAAGGGCTGGATTGAAAAAGACTGCAAAGCTTCAAAGCCGAAGGAAACGTCATACGATCTTGGCGAGTGGGAACAATGGGCAATGAATTACGATCTGAGCAAGGAGCTGAACAAAGATGATAAGTTTTAAGATACCTTTCCGTCTGCCGTCTCTCAACGAGTACACAGACAAATGTAGGGGCAACCGATACGGAGGAGCGAGCTGCAAAAAGGCTGTTGAGCATGACATTATGCTTATTCTCGGCACAAGGCATTTTCTGATTGCGTCACCCGTTGATATAACTTTTATCTGGCACGAACCAAACAAGCGCAGGGATAAAGACAATGTTGCGTTCGCGAAGAAATTTATACTGGACGCTCCGCAAAAGTCCGGCAGGCTGAAAAACGATAATAACAAGTATATTCACGGTTTTACGGACAGGTTTGTTTATGACGGGTCTGAGGGCGTGGAGGTTTGGATAGAAAGTGCGGAATAGTAAAAATCCTCTGCTGAAGCAGAGGAAAGGAGAAAGAAACCAAATGAAAGTTGAATATCTATTTCCGTTTGTCATGCAAGAGGTGGCACAGTAAGTGGTGAAGTGGGAAGCAGAGTAGCTACTCCTATATCAGACAAACTTACAACTTATGAGGAGTTACAAGCAGAAGCTGCCGAAGCTTGGAACAGGAGGAATGACAATGTCAAGAATTAAAGGCAAATACGTTGCAACAGTGGAAATCAATTTTGATTTTGCAAAAATCGAAAAATTTTTCCCGTTTGAGGAAATTAAGAACAACATCGAAAATGAATTAACGCCGCTTTTGCTTGAACTTATTCGGGGCGAAATCACAGAAGATATTGCCACAGTGGAAGTAAGACAGCAGTTTGCGGATTGTTACAAGGTCGAGGAGTGATGATAATGAGTAAATGTAACAACTGCTATCACAATAAAATCTGCATTGACGGAGCGAATTATAAGACTGCCGAGATCTGCAAGCATTATATGCCTGCCGCAGACGTGCAGAAGGTTAGGCACGGAGAATGGGTATATAACGATTTGTACCTTCCCAATTGCGCAGAATGCTCAGAATGTGGGTGGAAATCAAGCGTAGACGGTAAGGAAATACCAAGTTATCACTTTTGCCCACGCTGTGGCGCAAGAATGGACGGTGAAGGGTGAAGAGGTATGAATGGTTTTGAACAAGCCAGAGAAGTACAGAGAGCCATAAACATAATTAACTCATGGATAAAGCAAATGAACAAAAGCGGTGGCGGAGTTTACTTATCGCTGAAAAACAATAAGGATTTTTCGGTAAAGCTAACAGATGAAATTACTATTAGCTTTTACGAAATGTATGGAGTGATGGAGTGTGAAGAAAATGAATAAAGCATTAAAAACAGCTAAGCCGATTCTATTCAACACCGAAATGGTGAAAGCAATTTTGGACGGAAGAAAGACGGTTACAAGACGGATTTTGAGACCGCATAATGCCGTTAAAGCAAAGAAGTGCGAATATGAACAGGGAGAGGGACTGTGGTTTGACGATTCGTTCAATCAATGGGATAAGGACACGCACATCAAAGACTATAGTGTTTCGCCTTGTTGGATCGAAACAAGAATTTACATTGAGAAATACGCTCCTTACAAGGTCGGCGATATTCTCTATGTTCGGGAGACGTGGTGCAAGACGGATTGCTTTGGCTTACATGATGGATATGTTTACAAAGCCAATGACAACTCCGTTCTTGAACATACTGGATTTGTTCCAAAATGGAAGCCCTCAATCCATATGCCCAAAGAGGCGGCTAGGATTTTTCTGCGAGTGACTAATGTTAGAGTTGAACGGTTGCAGGATATGACCGATGAACAAGTAGTAGCAGAAGGAATAGATATTCCGAAAACGGCAAACAATGAAGAACGATGTTTATTGGGTTTTGCACGATACTCAAAATTATGGAATAGCACCGTCAAAAAATCCGACCTCAATGAATACGGTTGGAATGCCAATCCGTTTGTTTGGGTTATAGAGTTTGAAAGGGTGGAAGAAAATGAATAGAGAAATTTTGTTCAGAGGGAAAGCCATAAATCGTGATATTAATTATCATAGAACAAATTATAAAAATGGCGATTGGGTATATGGCTTAATAACTCGATTATATGACGAGCGTTACGATCTGCCTGCTGAAATGACTAATATAAATGGTGTTACGGGCATTGAAGTTGATTATAAAACAATAGGACAGTACACAGGCTTGACCGACCGCAACGGCGTTAAGATTTTTGAGGGGGATATTATAAAAGGCAAAGGTGGAATTGTATACGCTGTTGAATACAGCCAGAATATTGCAGGATATATCTCGAGAGGGTTCGGAGTGCTGTCTTGCCCATGTATGAATATCGGAACTATGAAATATTACGAAGTCATCGGCAATATCCACGACAACCCCGAGCTGCTAAATCCCGCAGGCGAGGACGGTGAAGAATAAGTGACGAAAGAACAATACAACAAATATGAGGAAATCAAAAAGGACTTAGAGCCAATTAAAGATTTTCTGTTTTATTGTGGAAATAAGTATCATGAAAAAGGCGTTCGCTACATTTTAAGTAAATTAATTATAAAGCGGCAATTTAGGATAGGAACAAGAAGAAATATGGATAATAGGGAATTTGCCGTTCCGAGAGATTTGCACAACAGGATAATAGATGTTATCGAACAATATGTTGACGAAAAAGAAAAAGAAATGCAAGAGATATAAGAATGGACGGTGAAGAAAAATGAAATCCCATAAAGTGCTTGATAAAAAGGACTATGCTATCGCCTTTGACAAGCTTGCGCCCGATGTCGCCGTACAGGTGTTGTCAACGGTCCTTTACACACTGGACATCTGCTACGGCTGGAAAGGCGAGCGGCTCAGAAAATTTCTCGAAGAATTTAAGGGCGTTAACGACATCATGGACGACAAGACGCGCGGTTTCGACCACGACGACAACTACTCGTACATAAAACATAAGTATGGGATAGATGTCAAGAAGTCTATTGAGTTTGAATCCAAACGGAAGAAAGTGAGGGAATAAAGTGTCTAACCAATACTACAACGAATACAAACGGCGGCATATTTGCGTTAGTTGTGGAAAGCCCACAGAGCCGAGACCCTACGGCGGATATTACGTCCGCTGTAAGGAGTGCAGGAGCAGGGCAAACAAAGACCAGTACAAAAGGAGGCAAACTGATGACGATAGCACAGCTGAATAAATACCGCAGAAATGCCGCTGAGATACGGGACATTGAGCAGGAGCTTGACAGTAACCATTATGTGGCTGATACGGTATCGGTATGTACTCCGCCGTCGTACACGCCCCACAGCAAGCGCATAGACGGCTATCTGCCGAGTGGTAATACACTTTCGTTACTTAGCCGTCTGGGTGTGCTCAGAGCGGAGCAGAGAGCGTGTGAGGAGTACATAAGGGGTATTGAGGATTGGCAGACGAAAAAGATGTTTGAACTGCGTTTTATTGACGGCTTTTCGTGGATACAGGTAGCTCACAAGGTAGGAGGTAATACTGCTGATAGTTGCCGTATGAAAGTCAAAAGATATTTGCAAAATGATTAAAGTTGTTCGTTCTGTTCGTTTTCCCCATGTTATAATTTAAACTGGAGATAATATAAAGTCTCCTTGAAATTTTCATTTGAGACCTCCGAAAACGGGGCGCAAGCTCCGTATGCAGATCGACGGCGCATGAGCCGGAGGTTTGCACCAGCGGGTTAGCTGATTATCCCTATAAAATCAGGACTGATTTTCATTGTTTGACATTGCCAACGCTTTAACCAGCGTTCGGGCAGGATTGCAGGCTTTACGGTTGGTCTGCAATTTGTGGGCTGAGAGGTAATTACTCAAGGTTTGCTCCAGCGGGAACGTCTTTTGCATTTTTATAACACCGCCTAAAGTAACATAAAAATGCCGCCCGTCTGAGCGTAATCAGACCCACTTAGGATAGCTTTATTCTGAATCTACCTTGCCGTTTGCGCAACAGTGCAGGCGGCTAAATCTTGACCGACGGTGCACGAGCCTGATGTCAGGGTCCATTTTTAACACTCCTTTAATAATTTTGGCAAACAGCAGTCTTTCCCGGCTGCTGTTTTGTTGTGCGTAAAAAACATTGCAGGATAGTGTAATTGCAACACGCCGCGCTCCTTATGCGGAAATCGGGTGCGAATCCCAGTCCTGCAACCATGATAATTTATTTGAGAGGTGAGGTGAATGCCTAATGAATACAACTTAATACCATTTCAGAATCGAACAGAGAGTGAACAGAGAAGAATTCAGTCTGAGGGCGGTAAAAAGTCGGGCGAATCACGCCGCCGTAAAAAGACTATGAAGCAAGTTATGGACTTTCTTTTGTCACTTCCTGCCAATACAAGAGCAGATTACGAGTTACTTGTTAACCAGGGCATTGACCTTTCAGACCTTGACGAGGATTTTGTAAACAATATGCTTGTGGTTAACACAGCTCTTATGGCAAAGGCAAAAGCCGGAGATGTTTCGGCGGTAAAAGAACTCAGAAGCGTAATTCAGGACGATTATTTCGCAAATCAGAAATTAAAGCTTGAAAAGGAAAAGCTGAAATTTGAAAGGGAAAAATCTTCGCCTGAAAAGTCGGCTGTGCACACCTACGGCGGTATTCCCGCAAGCTTGATAGCGCCGTCGTTTTCGTCGGTGCTTTTTGATATTTCCGAGCATGAGCATTCGGAATATGTTTTTCCGGGCGGCAGAGGTTCGACAAAATCTTCGTTTTGCGGACTTAATGTCATTGACCTGATGATGAAAAATGAGGATATGCACGCCTGCGTTCTCAGAGCCGTTGCGAACACTCTCAAGGACAGCGTTTATGCGCAGATACTTTGGGCGATCTCTTCTCTCGGACTTGATGATGAATTTGCTTACATAAAATCTCCGCTGGAGATTACGAGAATTTCGACCGGGCAGAAAATATATTTCAGAGGTGCGGACGACCCGAATAAAATCAAATCCATAAAGCCGCCTTTCGGATATATAGGCATTGTTTGGTTTGAGGAGCTTGACCAGTTTACAGGTGAAGATTCTGTCCGTAAGATCGAACAGTCGGTAATCAGAGGCGGCGATGTTGCATACAAGTTTAAATCGTTCAACCCTCCTAAGTCGGCGCAAAATTGGGCAAATAAATATATAAAAATCCCTCGTGCGGACAAGCTTGTTACCGAAAGCAATTATCTTTCAGTCCCTCAAAAGTGGCTTGGAAAACCTTTTCTTGACGACGCAGAGTTTCTGAAAGAAACAAATCCGACTGCTTACGAAAATGAATATTTAGGCGTTGCAAACGGCACAGGCGGAAATGTATTTGACAATGTTGAGATCAGAGAAATCACAGAGGAAGAGCTTTCTCACTTTGATAATATCTACAATGGAGTTGACTGGGGCTGGTATCCCGATCTGTATGCTTTCGTGAGGGTCCATTATGCGCCTGCACAGCATACTCTTTATATTTGGCAGGAGTATACCTGCAATAAGCAGAGCAACCGCCAGACGGCGGACAGGCTTTTAAAACTGGGAATTACGTCTTATGACCTTATCACCTGCGACAGTGCGGAAAACAAATCCGTCGGAGATTACAAAGCGTACGGACTTCTGGCAAGAGGAGCTGAAAAGGGTCCGGGCAGTCGAGAATACTCTTACAAGTGGTTGCAGTCTTTGCGGAAAATTGTTATCGATAATAAACGCTGTCCTGTTGCCTGCGAAGAATTTCTGAATTATGAGTATGACAGGGACAAGGAAGGCAATGTTATAAGCGGTTATCCCGACGGAAACGACCATGTTATAGACGCTGTAAGATATGCGACGGATAGAATATGGAAGAGGCGAGGTCAGTAAGCTATGAATATTATTTCAAAAATAAGGGAGTGGATAAGCAGAATGCTTTCAAAGTCGGATATTAAGGGAGTTTACGGTGTTGATATTGCTGTGGCGGACAGTATGATATCAGCTATTGACAAATGGGACAGAATGTACGCAGGGCACGGTGCGCATATCGATGCTTCAATGGGCGTACACTCTCTGCGTCTCGAACAGGCTGTTGCGAGGGAGCTTGCGAACACGGCTATCAATGAAATGTCGCTGAAAGTATCGGACGACCGACTTGACAGCCTTATGAAAAGCGCTGTTGCAGACCTTAACAAGAATCTGCAAAGAGGTCTTGCAACAGGAGCAATGATAATAAAGCCGCTGGGTGCCGATAAGGTGCAGTATGTTCCTCAGTCACAATTCATTCCCATTGAGTATGATGTGAACGGCAGGCTTATAAAGGTCATTTTCCCCGAGATAAAGCGCATAGGCGACAGCGATTACCGCATAAGGCTTGAATATCACGCTCTCGATTATGAAAATGGTCTTATTATCACAAACAGGGTCTTTCGTTCTAATGACGGTGTATCTCTCGGCGCCGAAATACCGCTGAACGCCGTTGCCGAATGGGCAGGACTTACGCCGAAAATAGCTTATCCTCTTATGCTCAGACCCTCTTTCGGTTATTATGTGAACCCTATCGACAATACCATTGACGGTTCGCATTCCGGCATATCGGTTTTTGAAAATGCTGAGAAAGTCATAAAAAAAGCCGATATACAGTTTGGCAGGCTAGACTGGGAATTCGAATCGGGCGAGCGTGCAATAGATGTTGACGAGGCTGTGTTAAAGCCTGTTACAGACCCACTCACAGGCAGAAAGCGAGCCGAAATGCCAAAACTCAGAGAGAGGCTTTTCAGAGGCTTAGGCATTTCGGGCGGAGCAACGAGCGGCGATTTTTATCACGAGTTTTCTCCTCAGCTGAGACAAGCTGATTTCATTGCAGGACTGGAAGAGTACAAGCGTGAGATAGAGTTTGCCGTCGGACTTTCCTATGGTGACATCTCCAACCCTCAGACCGTGGATAAAACGGCAACTGAGATAAAATCATCAAAGCAGAGAAAATTCAATACTGTTACAGCGATACAGAATAATCTGCGTATCTGCCTTGAAGACCTTTGCTATTCGCTGGCATTTTATAACGGTCTTACCCAAAGCGGCTATGAGTTGTCCGTAAACTTTGAGGACAGTATTCTTACCGATGATGAAACTAAACGCAAGCAGGACATTCAGGACGTTTCAATGGGCGTGATGCCGTTGTGGGAATATCGAATGAAGTGGTACGGCGAGGACGAAAAAACTGCTAAGGCAATGACGTCGAATTCGACGGCTGAGGTGATCGAGTAATGTTTGAGCCAAGTGAGATTGAGGGAATCCCTCTTGAAATAGAAAAGCAGTTCTCACAGCTTGAACAGCGTATAATGGAAGATGTAATCCGCAGGCTGAAAATCAACGGCGAAATCACCCGTTCGGCGGACTGGCAGATAAACCGATTGCACGAGCTGGGCGAAAGTAAACGAGTCATAAAGAAGTACATAAAAGATACACTGGGACTTAATACAAAAGAAGTCAATCATCTGTACAAAGACATTATCCGAAAAGGTTATGAGCGAGACAGACAACTCTACAAAACGAAAGGAAATCCGATAGTACCTTTCGAGGATAATCAAGAGTTGGAGCAAATGATAAAGGCGATTTCATCTCAGACGGAAGAAACCTTTACAAATATCACGGGCACAATGGGATTCGTAAAAAAGCAAAACGGCAAAGTGGTGTTTAACGAGCTTTCGGACTACTATCAAAAGACCCTTGACGGTGCAATGCTTGACATTTCATCAGGCGCATTTGATTACAATACGGTATTGAAACGCATTGTTAACGAAATGACAAACAGCGGCTTGCGAACTGTGGACTATGCGACAGGCTGGGCGAATCGCGTCGACGTCGCCGCAAG
>JAETQO010000048.1 GCA_021770655.1 Ruminococcus sp.
TAGTTGGTAAGGTCGTTGTAGGTGGTGTCGCCGTGAGCGTAGTCTACCAAATAAAACGATAAGTCGTACTCGTTGCCGAGAAATTTTTTATCGATCCCGTTTATCTGCAGCGTCCATGACTGAGCGCAGATCGCGCCCAGCTCTATGTCGTCGCTGAGGCTCGTTGACTGCACGTCACCGGCAGCGGACATTATGTTGTCCCCCATTATTACGCCCTCGTCGTTTTCGAGCCACATACGCCAGGTGCGGCAGTAGCTTTCAATGCGCTGTGCAACATTTTCGCTTACTGTATACATACTATGTCACCCCGCCCGCACCGGAATAAGCATAAAGGTCGAGAGACAGTACTTTACATAGCTGTCTTTTTTTATCCCAGCCCCATTGTTCATAAGCTGCACCGTCTGCTCTGACATTGGTTGTAATCTGCTCAAATTCCTCGTCAAGATAGGTCATGGGGAAAAACAGGTCTTGCATATTGAGAACATACTGGTCGATCACTGCCACTTCCTGCGGTTTCAGATTTGCCCACTCTATATGTACAGTCGTCTGAATACCCTTTACGTCACCGACATAATTGCAGTTTGACGTGATTCCCGCATTATCCGACATTATTTTTTCTTTTTTTATCGTAAAGACAGTTGGTATAGCGATCTCGGTATCTCCGAATTTCAAATACTGCATTTTACACCCCCCGCATTATATAAGCGGCGACTTGCCGTTAAGCTTTGTCATACTGTTAATATCATCAACAACGGCCTTTCCGATAACTCTTTTACCTATCATAACATTGACATTAAGCGGCTGTTTCGTGTTTCTGCCGTTTCCGACTGATGTGTATTCTGCAAGAGCGTTCATGATCGCCGATCTCATTCCCGTATTTGACGTATCCGGGAACGCCTGCGCCGCCGCCCGATTTCTTACCGCCGATACGGCAATCCTATCGTCAACCATGTTGGCACTGCGTATCGCAGACTTGACCATGTTTTCGGATGCCCGCACCGCAAGATCAGTTTCATCGGTGATACCCAGCGCGTAGCCCTCGCTGGCATATCCGCCCAGCTGTTGAAAGACCCGTGACGGCGAACGTGAATCCTGTGCCGCCCTTGCCGCGTTGATACCGTTTCGGATCATTTCGCTGACTGTCGCATTAATTATAGGCATTCTGTCCTTGATACCCTCTGCATAACCGTCCGCTGCATATTGTCCGAGAACCTCATATGCCGCCTTAATTTCATAGTTTTTCTCACCTGGCATACCTACAAGTTCGTTAAGGAGCTTCGCGGAATCGTCCTTCATTCTTCTCATGCTTCTATCAACGTAGTCGTTCATCTCATCGAAAATGCCCTTGCTCTTGACAGAATATTGCCTGAGCTCTTTGTCCGACATATTGACAAATGCTTTAGCGTAGCCCGCACCCTTCGGACCCATTTCTTCAAGATTATCGTAAAAATCCTGTGAAATTATACCGTCGGCTACCTTTTTCTTCAACTTTCCGAGATCGTTTTCCCAACCCGTAAAGCCTTCGATATTTTCGTCAAGATTTTCAATAAGCTGTTCAGAAGTAACATCGGATTTTCCGCAGAATTCATCCAGCAAATTCATCTGATTAAAAACCAGATCGTGCTGAGCCTGATAGGATTCGGCGTACTTACCGCATACCTCATTTACTTTTTCAAGCGTTTCATCGGAAAGTTGAGCCATAGATCCGGACGTCTCCGCAAAAGCGTCGGAAAATCGCTGTTGCGCACCGTTAGCGTCGTCTATAGCCTGCCGGACAGTCGCCAGATCTTCATCGGCTGTCATAAGTGCGCCGTGCGCGGTATTCAAAGATTCAGCCAAAGCATTGAAATCATCGCCTGTCAAGCCGTCCTCTTTGGCTTTTTTATATCTCTCCAGCGCTTCATCGTAAGCGTTCTGAGCGTCTGCCTGATTCTGCATAGCCTCCGCAAGCTTGTCCTGCAAATCCTTTGTATCCTGCATATTCGCATAAGCGTTTACCATATCGCTTACCGCGTCCGCATTATTTTTAAGATTGCCGGTCTGCTCGTCTATTGTCAAATTAAGTCCGTCAATGTCACCGTTGAGCTGGTCTACAATGGATTGCATTTCAGCTTTCTCGCTTGCACTTTTGTTTTCGGTATCGTTAAGTTCTTTAAGACGATCGTTAAGCGTGCGGTAAGAATCCGCCTGCTTTTTATTGACATCGGAGCTGTCTGCCAATTCGCTGTGCAGATTTTCAACGGCGTTTTTGGTATCAAAGCACTTGTCTGAAAACTCCTTTACCCCTTCCGACAGATTCACAATACTGCTTTCGGTTACATCTATCTCATTCGCAAAATGGTTTATTATAGCACTGCCGATCAGTGCTACTCCTGCCGCTATACCTGCCGCAAGATTCTGGGTTACAGCCATTTCCGCGTTTATTGCGGTTGCCATAGCCTTACCCTGTATCATTTGCAGAGTAAGCCCCTCAAATGACTTGATAACAGCCGAAACCTTAGATACCACGATAAATGTTACTACAGCCGCTGTGATAGATTTAATAGCATTATGTACGCCCTCGATCACGCCGTTTATATTTTCTGCGTCAACTCCCAGTTTTTCAAGCATCTGCCCGAGTGCCGCATCAAATACCTGTACAGACTGAGACATAAACGTTTTTGCCATGCGCTTGACATTGTCAAAAAACGTACCGGCCGTGCCGATAAGATTATCAAACGCCTGATCTGCATCGCCCCCTGCCGTAAGCACACCGAGAAAGTTCTTGGCCGCCGCTTTCATGCTTGCAAACGAGCCTGAAAAGGTAGTGCTTGCCTCTTTTGAAGTCGTTCCTGTGATGTCAAGGTTCTCCTGTATGGTGTGGATAGCATTGTAAACGTCGCTGAGATTGTCAATGTTGTATTCAACTCCGCTGAGTTTCTGAGCGTCCTGCAAGAGCCTTTCCATTTCGGACTTCGTTCCGCCGTAGCCAATTTTGAGGTTGTCGAGCATTGTGAAATTCTGCTTGGCAAAGCCCTGATACGCAACCTGTATCGATTGCATATCAGAACCGAATTTATTGGCGTTGTCTGACATATCGACCATAGCCATATCGGCAATTTGAGCCGCCTTCTCGGTATCTCCGCCAAGCGATGACAGCAAGCTTGCGGAAAAGCTTGTGACATTCTCCATGTATTCGTTGGCGCTTACGCCTGCGGTGCGATATGCTTCCTCTGCGTTTTTCTTTACAATATCGGCGTGCTTTTTAAAAAGCGTTTCCACGCCGCCTAACGACTGTTCAAGAGCCGCGCCTTCGGAAAAAGCAGAGGTTACGACCTTGCTTATCGTGGCGCCTATTCCTGCGGCAACTATGGTCTTTTTCAGCTTTGACGCAAATGATTCGCCTGTTTTTCCTCCGGCTTTATAACCTTCGTCCGGCAGGTCCTTAAACAACTCCTTTATACGATTTGTTATTCCTTCCGAGACAGGTATGATCTGCACATATGCGTCTGCAAGCTTTGTACCCTCAGCCATTATGATTCACCTCCCATGATACGTTTTCTTTCGGCTTCAAACTCCTCAATGCTTGTAAAGCCCTGCGTTTCCTCGTCATCATCTTCTCCGAAAAGCTTTGCCGCAATAGGTTTCGGCATATTTACGCCCTTTGCGCCGTCTTTAGTTTTTGCCCATTGAAGCCATGCAAGCTTGTCGTATATCATAGCGGCGAGCAGGGTATCAAAAGAATACTTCTGTCCCGAGATCGCCATTTTACAGCGGCTGTCCTGCCGCAAGCCCATAAAATAAACTGCCGCAGTTAAAAGCGGCAGTGATCTGTAATCATATATGTGATAGACCTCCGCAAAATCGCAAATGAGCGCAGTTTCATCACAGCGTATCATATGGGCAAGTCCGCAGACAGCCCTCAGACGTTTTTTTCTTTTTCGTCATCGGTCCCTGCTCCCTTGAGTATATCCGCAATTTCGGCAAACATCTTGTTCTTCGATACTCTGCCGGTTTCTTTATCCCTGCAATGTTCTTTGAGCCTGTCAAGCTGTGCTTTATCCAGCAACTGCCGCGTCACTCTCACTGTGGCGCTGTAATGTCCGTTGTCTACATCGGCAAGCGCTTCAAGCAGTTCCCAGTTGTCAAAAGCCTCGTCTTTGATTTCAAATTCAAAACCGCTTGTGGTTTTTCCTTTAAGCATTTATTTCTCTCCTTTCGTTACGATTCGGACGCTTTTTTAAGGTGGATATACTCATAATGAGAGTTGCCGCTTTTATCGTTTACGGCAGTAAGCGTAATGTTATAGCCTACAGCGTCCGAATCTGTGTACTTGACTTCGCCAAGCGAGGTGACGGAAGCGCAAGGCACGACAATACGCTTTAATGCGCCTCCCTTAAGGATAAGCTCAAATACATATACCGATTCTTCATTCGAACCTCCGTTTACAGCGACCGTAATATCCCCGGATTCCGATGTAGTCACACTATCCGAACCGTAAACTGTTTTGATAACGTTCTCATTGAGCGCCTCGATGAGGGTCAACGAAAAAGTATCGCTTCCTGATGTGATCATATTAAGCACCACATCTCCGCCCCATGCCGATACCTTATTGTTCGTCTGGTCGTTGCCGTTGGTAAGCCCGTCCTGCGAGCAGTAGCCCAAGCATTTATAATCCTCTGCCAGCGCGGTGACAGCGTCCGTCGGCAATACAGTACCCAGCGGTGCACGATACACCGCTCCGCCTACCTTAGGCTTGCCTGCCGTTACTTTATTTGCATTGTTAGATCCTGTTGTGTTTGGCATAGATCATCTCTCCTTTAATCGTCATAAAATGTAATATCAAATACCGCCTGATAACGGTATCTTTTGGTTTCTCCGTCCGTATAATTATAGTCGCTGTTGAGCTTACAGCGGTTCACAGCGTCAAGCGTGATAATGTCACTCATAGCGTCCTTGACCTTGCCGTTAAGCTTTGCCGCTCCGTACAAACTGGCCGCATAAGACTGCACCGCCACTGTCGCCGACTGTATGTGGTCGTTTTCCGACGATCCTACCTTCTCCAGCAACACATATTCTTCGATCGGATCTTCTGGTTCTTCCATATATGCGGGAACGGACAAGTTTTCGTTAAGATAGTCAAGAATAATTTTTTCTATCATTTACCGCACACCGCCTTTAATATCGTGTTATTTTGCTTTGTGTCCTTTCGGGCTTTATATGTAACGGCTTTGATACTTGCATTTACACGCTTTTTTCCATTGTGTGTAGATACCTCGTAACCGTCTCCCAAGTGTTCCGCCGCTCTGTCTGCGAACTCACGGCATATAGCTTCGGCTTCTTTGGATTTCAACATCTGCCTTACGCCTTTTCTGTCAAGCACGATCTTGACTTTACTCATATCTCTCCACCTTTACTTTCTTGTTCCACGACAAGGGTATATTTTCATCTATCCCCTGTGTGGGAATGCCTATCGTCCGGAATTTCATACCCCAGAATTCAACTTCGGTGTTTTCCCAGTTATGAGCATCGCCCTTTGGAACGGCAAGAGTATACGCTATGCGTTTTCCCGAAAGATTAAGCTCGTTGGTAACGTCTTCGGCTGAGGGTTCACCGACAAGCACATTGTCTATGTTCACATAGCTGTCCTCCTCGTATACAGGACGATTGAAGCCGTCAACACCAGTCTGCTTCGATATTTTTAGCTTTACGGTAATTCCCTTAATTACCGTTTTCATTTCCGTACACCTCCAATGCTCCCCACCTCTGGCGGAGTATGCCCAACTCTTTCAGTTCGTTTTTTAGGAAATACAAAGACTGCCCCGAATTGAGATACGTCATGCTCACACTATAGCCCATTGCCGATTGCGACGCCTGTACAGCCGGCGGAGACGTATCCGCCGCGCTGTCAAGGGCTCTTATAACAGACTTTACGATTGTTTCTTTGACCACAGCCGCATAATCCTCGTCTGCCGCTACCCGAGCGTCGATGTCAACACCGTAGCGTTTAGCGATCAGCCTCAGTTTTGCACAGGCTGATTCGATAAACTTTTCGGCTATATCCTGTTCACGTGCCGTAAGAGTGCGCCCGAAATTAGCAATGTCCGCAACATACGCATAATTATTCATAAGCCGCCTCCTTTATCGGAAAAGCGTCAGCCGTTGCCGCTACCGGAACCGGACGAGTCGCCCGACTGGGTCGTTGCTTCCTGCACCGCCGCGAAAGCTTTCGGGTCAAGAATCGCAAATCCGATATATGCCTCAGTCCTGAGATATACCTCGTTATGTCCCTTGAGGTCACGGCTTGTATTGTCGGGGTCGCCGTACTGGATGATCTCCAAAGGCAGATTTTTTGCATAGCCCCATTTGAACGCTCTTGTAAAGTTGCCGATGATCGCCTTATCCTTACTGCCGTTAAAGTTGACGGTGCTGTTTACATCGCAAGCCGTGCCGTTAAGATTGCCGGGATTTGCGCCGAGAGCAAACTCAGGGTACTGCTTTACGCCGTTTACCTTAAGCTTAGCCATTGCCGAAGCAAAGTCCTTTGTAAACGCAAAGCCTGTTGCGTTATAATCTCCGAGTTTAGCAACCGCGTCCTCCAGATTGCTTTCCGGGTCGGCAGGAGTATATGTAACGATCGCCGAATTGTCGGTTACGGCTTTGTCGATATAATTATTGCCAAGAGACGCAACCGTTTTCTTAGAACGTGGATTAATACCGTGAAAGCCGAGAATGTCGATCGCTCTTGCAAATTTTATCGCAGTGCCTTCCGCAAACGCTCTGATAACCTCAAGTTTCTTTTCTTCCGTGCCGTAGATAAACTCGTCCGAAAATCTTGCTCCGTACTCGATCTTTATCGGACGCATAGTCACCTTGCCCAGAGCCACCTTTCCGGCTGATTTCGCTTCGGATTCGCCGACTACCGTTGCCTCGTCGTCCATCGAGAACGTGAAGAAATCATTACCGTTAAAGCTTACGGGAGACTGTCCGCAAAGCTTGGCAAGGGTGGAATGCCCCTTGACCTTTGAAAAAATTTCAGTGACGGTTTCGGGTTCGAGAAGTGTACCTCTCTGAATTGTGTTGATGGTTTCTGCCATAATTATTCTCCTTTCAGTTTTTCAAGAGTTTTTCTCAGTGCAGCGTCTGCACCGTTTTTGCTTGGGTTGCCCTCAGGCTTAAAGTCCGGAGGCGTCCGGGTGGTCTTAAAGTACTTTGACAGTCTTTCAGCGTCCTCCTTGATAGACTTTTCGTCCTCACCGCTGAGCCTGTCAGCCAGTTCGGCGGGAAGTCCGCACTCCTGAGCCGCCTTAAATTTACAAAGACTTGTTTCTGCCGCCTTGCCTTTTGCGGTAAGGTCTGCTATGGTCGTTTCGTAGCCCGACACCTTTTCGGCAAGCTCCGTCGGGGAAATATATCCCTCGAACTGCTTTGTTACGTCTGCCGTGACCCTCTCCGTCACGGTCTTGGCATTATCGGCGAGTATACCGTCAAGCTCCTCCTGCGATTCTATCGCCTTGAATTCTTCTGCCATGTTCACTCTTCCTTTCTGCTTAATAGCTTATCTTCTGTTTTTTCTTTTCCTTTGCGTTCGCACACGCCCAATGAGCCAATACGACTGATTCCAGCAAGGAAATGTCCGCACCTTCCATAATTGAATTGTAGCCGAAGCCTCCGCCTGAACCGATCGCTCTGTGTTCACAGTTGGACACTGCTTGTTCCAGTGCAGGCTGTTCCGCGTGGCATATTTTATCGGCAAATAAATTCTGCTCAAACTGTGCCGACGCTTCCACAACTTCCGCAACCTTCGGCAAAATTGCCTTGCATTTTACTCCTGCGTTTTTCATATCCGTCTCGAGGATAGATTGACCGTTTGCACCGTCTATAACAACTTGCCTTGCATGAGGATTACGCAGGTAAGCGATTATCCAGTCGTTTCCCTCTCTTACGGGTCGGCAGTCTATACACTCCACAAAGATTTTGTCCGATGTCTTTACAGCTGCCGCTAAGGACACATTTGACGTATATCTTGCGTATTTTACGCCGAAATAAAGGCTTGGCTTGTCGGAGATATCGGGCTTTTTTTCAAGCTTATATCTATGCCATTCCTCACGGCTGATTGCGGATTTCTGATTGTATCTCAACCAAAGACCAAGTCGCTGAATATTATCGTCTGTCTGGTCTTTACCGAGTTCGGAGCGTATCTTACGTTCAGACAGTATCGTTCCCAGTGACGGATTTGTTTCATACCATAATTCGGGATTGTGAGCGTCGGTCATTTCGGGGACGCTCCATTCAGCCCAGCCGCTGTCAACGTTTGTGCCGCTCAGAGTGTCGCGGCGGTACTGATAGAACACAGTGCCCGAAGAAACCGCCGTCGGCGGGGTCCCGCACATTAACGTCTGTGGGTTTTGGCTGTCGGTGACAACATATTTGAGCGCCGATTCCTGGTCGGCGGTGTACTCCTGCGCTTCGTCTATGATTAGCAGGTCGTAGCCTTCGCCCAGTCCGCCCTTGCTGGAGCGTGTACGGAAGTTTATCAAACCACCGCTATCGTCCTTGAGCCATTCAATCCGCTCTAAGCCAAACTGCTTAGTGGTTTTAAAATCGTCCTTTTCGCTATATCCTCCCTTTGCAAGACGTTCTATGACCTTTTCCCACGCATTGTGAGATGTGGTGGTGCGGTGTGCGGTATAAAGCACACGCTCACCGTTGAGCAACCCCCACAACGCACGCATGATAAGTATTTCCGACTTGCCGTTACGTCTGGGAACAGAGTAGCCGTACTTCATATGCGTCCATAAGTCCTCATCATTCACTGCCATAATGTCATAAAGCTGTATCTCCTGCCATTCCTGAGCGGTTCTGCCTGTTTTATTATACAGCTCTATAGCTTCATCGCCTTTGGTCTGCTCATAGGGCAGGACAAAACTCTGGGTGGGGGTCTGCCTGCCGATTCTCTTATCTTCAATAGCGGATTACCTCCTTTGGGGTATAATAAAAGCGCCCCTCTTCTGAGAAACGCTTAACCGACGTATTTTATTTTGTGCCATAGCTTTTTGAGTATGGCGATTAGTTTGTGCATGGGGGTATCACCTCGTTTCGGGTATAAAAATACCGCCTCGCCGTAGCGGAGCGGTTAATCTATTGTTTCAAATTCTTCTATCGGATAAAGATAATCTTCTCCCGTTTCATCTATTACTCTATATCTGTCTTTTTCCTTTCCTAAGCATTCATAAACTTTACCAGCTATAAGTTCAAGCGGATCGCTTATCTTACCAATATATTTAATCTTCATCGAAATACCTCTTTACTTTCATTTCTACCCGTTCTCCATCTGCTTCATACCAATGAATTTCTACTTTACGGTTTGTACCATTTTCACGGATATACGCCGTACCTCTGACCTTTTCCCATTTTTCTGCTTTTATTTTATATTTATCTTCAAGTTGTTTTGCAACTCTTATCGGAGTATCAGTGCCCTTGCCGGCAAAAGTTTTTATTCCGGTTATCTCTGTACCTTCAACAATTTTAGCGTGATTTCCAGACAGCAACTTTACCGGATAATTTTTACCCGCTGCCCCGACACTACGTCCAATAACTATATTTTCTTTTATTATACCACTTTTTCCTGCTTTGTCAAGCTTTGAAAGCTCTTTTTTTATCGACATATAATCTTTGGTGAGTGCTGATCTGCTTGCGTTTGCGCTAAGCGTCTGAGCCACGCGATATACGTCATTTCCGCCAAATGATATTCCGGATTTGCCACTTGCATACCACTGCCCCGCAAGCTTTGCGGTTTCGTGGCGAAGATCTTCAAGTGGCATATTGTCAAGCTGCTTTTTTGTATAATATTTTTCCATGACTTCACTTTCAGTCGCTTTCGCCTGCTTAGGAGTAAGCCTCTTCAACGGTTTTCTCTCCAGAATTTCACGTTCCTTAGCCGCCGCCTGCTCAGGTGTAAGCTTTGTAACTCGCTTGCTTGTGACAAGCTTTTTGCTGTCTTCTGGATCAATGCTATCGTGGAAACTTATACGATCGTAAGTTCCCGCACGCTCGTTGACATAGGTTATTTCGCAGGTGCACCGCTTATGCCGCCGCCAGACGTCTTTCGGAACATCGGGGTAAACATATTTGCCGACCTGCTTGTCGCACCATTCACAGCAATTTCCGTCGCTTGTCCGGATAACATAGACTTTAAGCCCTGCACGGGAACGGAAGTCCGCATTTGCCTTGACATAATTTTATCTAAACGTTTCTGAACGTCCGCCGCTACGGCGTTTATCATATCGTAATTATCACCGAAGGTATCGTGCAGTATCTCCGCCAGTTCCTCCGCATTCGCAAACGCCGCAGTGTTTTCGGTTATGTTCTTTTCAAGGGCAACTTTAAGCGCATATCCCGTCGCACCCGTTATAGCGTCCACTTCCGACAAAGTCGCTTTTCCGTTTTCAAACTTTTTTATAAGCTCCTGTATATATTTATTACGCTTTGAAAACTCCGTGAAGTCTTTTTTTACCTTGTCGGACAAATCGCTCATTCGCTGTCACGCTCCAGACCCGTCAAACTCTTTATGTTTCGTCCTCCCATATAGTTCGGTATAGCCTGATTGATTTTAAGTATAGCGTCGCCCACACCCGAAAGTGCGGCGGCGTCGGGTTCAAATATCGGCAGCCACATAGGCTTGACATCACGGAACGCAGAACGCTTGTATGAATACTTATCACGAACACAGGCGGAGAGATATCCCGTGTTAAGAAGTCCGACGCCGAAAGTTCGCTGAGCTTTTCTTGCCATAAGCCGTAGATTTTCATGACTTGCCTTGATAGCCTCCGCACTGGAGGGATTTTCGGTAGCAAAGCCGAGATCGTCAAGGGTAAGCCCTGTTTCTCCCGCAAACAGGCTTGCAAGAGTTCTGAGCTGTTCACTGTACGGTGTCATACTCTGCTGCTGAAACTGACCTACAACGGGGTGATCGCCGTCCTCGTCCTTAGTGAAATTAAGGAACGAAGAAAGCGTAGCCATACGATTATTGAACTCCGCCTCTTCCGAAAGTCCGAGAACATATTTTTGCGGAAAGCTGTAAAATTCCGCTGAAACCTCCGACCGTTTGAGGGTACGCAAAGCGGTCTGCGTATAAGCCATGCAGGCTCTCGATATACGGCTGTGACCGAAAGGTCGCTTAGCGTCGGGACGGTAGATCATCGGCACAAGCAGTGCATAAGGAGCAGTATTTGAAATACTGTCCGCAAGCTTGCCGTCAACATATATGTCCGTTCTGTCCGCTGTGAAATAAGCCTCTGTCTCAGGATTGCCGTAATCATTGCGGGACAAGATCGCATATCCCTCTGTAAGCATATTTGTCACAGGGTCGATAATGCCTGTAGCGTTTCCGCCGTCAATAATTTGCAACCTCGGATAACCGCTATCATCAGCTTTTATGTATACGAAACAGCAGGACGATATAAGCGATGAAAGCACAGCTGAATCAATAAATATATCACGGTTGTTCAGCGAAAATATTTCATTCATTCCAAAAGCGTCGTCCGCAAATTCATCGAACTGAATTCTGTCCGCCAGACTGTCAACCGCTTTTGCACACCAGCCGAGAACCTCGTTAAGACTGCGGAACCGTTCCGGCATTATGCTGGAAAGGTCCTGCACGGAATTTTTCATTTCATAATATTTATAGCGTGTGTTTACCCTTGTCCGCTTATCGTAAAGCTTACGACGCAGGTATTCTATGCCTTTAAGATTTTCCATTTTTTCACTCCAATCTAAACTTTGCGAGAAATTTACACAATGAAGGCGTGAACTCGAAATTTGCCCTAAAGAGGGGTCATACCCCCCTATTCTCGCTTTTTCGTTATATTTATGTACTTTTTGTGATTTCAGAGTGTTTTCCAATCAAAAGTTTGCGGCAACACCCGGTTGGATACCGTTTCAATCTTCTGATCGAACACTTGCTTTTGAACAAGTTTATCAGATTTCTGTCTGTTACAACACCAGTGTGCCAGCTGGAGGTTTTCCAAAGCGGAGGGGTGTCCTCCTTTTGCAACCGGAATTATATGATCGATACAAGCCGACAACGGATGAGGATAAGCAAGTGAAAAGTCCACAGGCTTTCCGCATATTCCGCATACGGTCTGGGTTGCAAAGATCTTCTTTTTGTTTATGCGGAACTGCGTCTGATGAGTGCCGTTATGGTCGGGTCTGTTATTCGGCATTAATAATACCTCCCGTTTTATTTTTTTGCTGCGGCATATTTGCTGCAAAGATAACGCGGATTAAGACACGCCGGGGACTTGAATATGCCACTGATTTTATTATTATGAAAATTTTAAGGCAGGGGGTATTTTTTTCTGCCCCCTATTTCAACGCAAAAGACACCCCGAAGCCCTAAACCGAGATGTCTTTGCGCAAATTATTCAAGGAGCACAGCTTGCAGTGTCGCCCTGCTTGCTGTGATTTAGCCGCCTACACTGTTGCACAAGCGGCGAGGATGGATAGAAGCTATCCTAAGTGGGTCTGATTACGCTCAGACGGGCGGCATTTTTATGTTACTTTAGGCGGTGTTATAAAAATGCAAAAGACGTTCCCGCTGGTGCAAACCTTGAGTAATTACCTCTCAGCCCACAAATTGCAGACCAACCGTAAAGCCTGCAATCCTGCCCGAACGCTGGTTAAAGCGTTGGCAATGTCAAACAATGAAAATCAGAGGCTGATTTTGTAGGGATAATCAGCTAACCCGCTGGTGCAAACCTCCGGCTCATGCGCCGTTAATCTGCATACGGAGCTTTCGCCCCGTCGGAATTCAAAATGGAGATTCCGCATTAATGATTTTTGCCTTTTCGGCTAGTATAATAATAACATATTTTATAAGTGACATTCAATGACATCAAGTGCCATCTTTCGGGACTTGTATGTTTTTCAGAGCCAGACCGTGCAATCTAAATATTTGCCTGCGACTGTACCTCATACTCTCCGCTATGCCCTTTACCATTTCGCCTGTATGCTCGTCTGAGTGGCTTTCCCAGCACTGGTAGAGTAAGTACCTGCGTTCGAGTATCTCTCGCTGTACGGGGTCACAGATGGTTTGTACAGCGTTTTCAATTTCAAGACGTTTATCAACAAGCAAATCTATAAGCTTGTCTGCTTTGTTCTCGTACTCAATTATTTTCTCCACAGCATTCTGAAGCTTGTCCGAACCATTTCCCGGACCGCCCGTACTCTCGGTACTTGGCGATTTGTACTCGGCAATTGCTCTCATCTTCTCAGCCTTTGCAAGAGTAATTTTTATTCTGCGGTCGATTTTATAAGCTTGATTTAAATATTCCTTAGCCGTCAATTAATCACCCTCTTTCAAAATTCGGGCACTTGCTCACCCGATATGAAGTTATTGTCTTGCCGCCCCAATTGTAAACCACCTCAGTGGAGCACTCCCAGCCCTTGACAGGTGTGTGATACATACTCCACGAACAACCTGCTATGTAACGTCCTTTGCGGTCTGTTTTAGGTACTGCGTGCTTACAGCACCAGCACAGGGTATCAGTCATGTTGTGCTCTGCCGGTCTGACTTTTGCAATATCGTCGCACTTTTTACAGTGGTGCGGACAGACTGCACAGCGTTTATTCGTTTATCTCACCTCTCAATAAATCCCTGAGAAATTCAAGGATAATAAGACCGTCGGATTTGTGTTCAGGCATTGGGATCACCGTCCATTCTAGCGCCGCAGTGAGGGCAGTAATTACTTGGATTGCTAAATGGGCTGTCACACTCTGAGCAATAAAAATTTGTCCAGTCTTTTTCATCTCCGCTTGCCAGGATTATATGTTCAGTAGATTTAACCCATTTTCCATGCCTAACCTTCTGCACATCTGCGGCAGGCTGTGCATTAATAATATCTGCGATGGAGTTCTTGTCTCCCAAATCTCCCGATATTCCTTTTTCAAAAATCGGCATACAAGCTGCATCTAATTCTCCAATAAGCATTTCAACATCAACATATTTCTTAGGCATTTTTATTCCCTCTTTCCTTTAGATTTTCAAGCGGACAAGGTAACGTCGCTCTGATTTCGGCACACCAATGAGGAGCACACATACAAGCGTCATACAGCAGTCCTCTAGGGTCAATATGATAGTCGGCAAGCCTTTGATAATACTTACAGCTTTTGCATTTTGATAAATCAGCCATTGTCAGTTCTCCAATCTAATTTTTGACCGCATTTACGGCAGTAGTTGTCGTGATAGTCGTAGTAAACCTCGTATTCATTACGACAGTTAGGGCAATAGGCTGTGTCGTAAATAAGCTCTCCATTATCATCATAACCGTCAGCCTCATATTCGACAGGCAGCGACGATTCTTTTTCAACCCTCCTGTTCCAAGCTTTTACAGCGTCTGATTTATCTATGCATTTATGTGTTTTTGCCTCGCATTTGCCACACATAACATAATACCTTGAGTCTGACGAACTCTTAATAACTGCCTCTCTTCCGCAGAACGGGCAAGGCTTTAATTTTTCATTCATTTGAGTACCTCCACTCCGTATAAATCCCCCGCCTCCCGCGCACACTAATCACGTAAGGAGGCGATTGTATGTCTGATAAAAAGTGTAACTGTAACGGTGATAAGAAATCCGCAGGGAACAACCAGTGGACGACTTCTCACCGCAAATCCGAACCGGACAAGCGCGAACGCAAAGACGGTCCGGGCGGAAATTGATTTCAAGGGGCGAAAAATGCCCCTTATTATTTTATCCCGCACAACAGCCTGTCAAGCTTTTGACAAACCTCGCAGCCGCTGTGATGTATCTCATATTGCTCATGCTGATAAGCTTTACATATCTCTCCGTATGTATGCCATAAATCGAGATCATATGCCGCGCTTATGTATGCCTTGTAAAGTTTTTGCTTCTCTGCCTTTGCCTGCTCAGATGTGAGTAAGCCGCTTCGATATTCACGATATAACAAACACAGTGATTTAAACAATAACTGTTCCGGCTGAGTTAAGCCGTCCGGCATCGGCAACAGCTTAGCGGCCATACTGTTAAGCTTGTCTGCTTTTGCGATAACTTCAGATTTTACAAGCATTGTATTCGCCACTCAGATATCCCGTTATCAGTTCCGACGCCTGCAACCACCCATAGCAAACAGCCGAAAAATAACTTTGATTATTAAGCTCCCGAAACCACCATAACTGATTCTCCGACGGTTTACCGTTTGCGGCTTTAAGCTCGATGAACAAGCCGTGATAAATACCTCTGGAAACCGGTAAAAACAGATCCGGTACTCCCGATTTTACCCCCATAAGCTTAAGCCTTTTTCCCTCTCTCGGATCGCAGTTGCGTTCGTTCGGAATATGGAATAGCAGCTTAAGTTCAGGAAATTCCCTGCGTATGCTTGCCTGCTGGGACCACTTTACAAGCGTCTGCTGTTCTCTGTCTTCATTTCTTGCCATTATGTCACGCTCCTATTATTCTGTTAAGTATCTGACTTGCCTCGAACTTAGTAAGGCTGTCTATGTCAATATCCGAATTTTTGAGGTATTTTCTGCCCCTACGATTAATAAGGTTCTTCTGACTTTCCGAAGCAGGAGCTTTTCCCCACTTCTTGCATAGCCTGAGATCCCACAGCATTTTACTGTCCAGCTCACGCTCACAAAGCAGCGCATATGCGCTGTCAAGAGCCTCCTGCATATTCATACGTCTGCCGTCGAACACTGTCATACCAAGACTGTCCGCAGGAGCAATCTGAATCGTTCTGCCTCTGCCGCCTAAACTGCATTTAAGAGTACCGTCGGGCATTTTAAAGTAATTTACATCGTGGGTATTGTACTTCTGCTCCTCTGCCCAAAGTTCAACGATCTTAACATTCTTTATCCAGCTTTCCGGGCAGTCCGACATCATCATTGCCTTTTCAGGCAGCTCAAACAAATCGCCCTCCATTTTGTCTTGTGCTCTTTTAGGGAGCTCCGATATATCAATACCCAGCAGGCTCGGAGCAGTACACAGACTTGCTTTGCCTGTTACTCCTACACAGTCTATAAGAGTGAGCTTGTCCTTGTCCGTGTGTAACCTTAGTCCACGTCCTACCATTTGCGTATATAGCGTATCGGACTGCGTAGGGCGTGCGATTATTACAGTCTCGACAAGCGGTATATCCGTACCCTCAGTAAATACCATGCAGTTTACAAGACAAGGTATCTCGCGGTTTGTAAATCTGCGTATAATATCAGCCCTGTCTTTTGTCTTACCCGTAACGACTTCCGCACCCGGTATGCGCCTTGCTATCTCGTGACACTGCTCAACCGATACCGCAAATATAAGCGTCGCTCCTTTTGCGTGCTCTCTGTAAGCCTGAGCAACGGCGTCCGCCGTACCGTCCATAGCCTTTTCCAGTTCTCCCGGTGCGTAATCTCCCATACGGGTACGCACTGACGACAGATCGTAGCCTATATCAACTCTCTTGCAGTATATATCGCAGAGATACCCATGTTTTATACCCCAGCGAAGATCACGCTGAAATATTATGTCGTCGAATACGTCGTTAAGCTTTACGCTGTCCGCTCTGTTCGGCGTCGCCGTAAAACCTAACAGCATACGGGGCTCAAAGTGATCAATAACTTTCTTGTAACTTGATGCCGCCGCATGATGCGCTTCATCGACAATTATGATGTCAAAATCGTGTGGGCTGAAATCGTCAAGCCTGTGGACCATAGTCTGTATACTTCCGGATACGACCGCTTCCGTACCGTTGGTATGATTCTTAGCCATTTCAATACCGGTTGTGCAGTTAAAATATTTTAAAGGCTGATTGACAAGCTCCTCGCGGTGTGATAAGATAAGCATACGGCCTTGTCTTGGTATATTGGCGAAAGTAACCGTCTTGCCAAGCCCCGTAGCCATCTGCACAAGATGCTTGCCGCGTTCCGCCTGAACTATTTTATCTATACACTCCTGCTGATAATCTCGGAGCGTAATATGTGCATTCATTTTTCATGAACCCCCTGTTCCAGTATTCCGTTCACTATGCGGAGTACTGTTTTCATATCGTCATAAGACAGTGTTACGGCAGATATGTTATCCGTGAGAAGCTTAACTATCTTATTCGACAGCCTTGTCATTTCCGCCAGCTTGTACGGCGGTATAAACGCAAGTCCTTTTTCCTGTGCGTTTTCTAATTCCTCTTTAAGTGTCATAAATCCTCCTGTTATTATATTAATGTGGGACTTGTGGTACTGTGTGGGACTGATGTCCCACTGAAAAAGTATGCGTAAATGCGACGTTTTTGTACCCTTGTGGGACTGTGGGACATTTTCGCACATTTTTCTATATAGAAAAAATACACATGTATATTTACATACTTTTACATATTGCAATGAAATACATACTCTCTGTAAAACAGGTATATAGGGGGGATTTTTGTCCCACAGTCCCACACAGCTTTGAAACAGCGTATTTACGCGGTTTTTGCGTGGGACTAAAGTCCCTCATTTGCTGTATTTATGTCCCTCAATTTGTTTAAAGCGGTTCAAAACCGTCCAAATCTGATTGTTTTAATTCATTTTTGGTGTAATATTCGGGCTCTTCATCGGGCAACTTCATAACAACACATTCTACATTGACACCATTGATTCTTTTGCCTCTTGTGTTATTTCTTCCCCGAAACAAAATCTTGTTGTTAGATTTCAGCCAGGAAAGCAGCGCCCTTTGGTTAAAGCTCTGTTTTTCTGCCACTTCGTCAAATTTTGAGCGGATAATGTATGCGTAGTTATCCTTAATAACACCAAAAACCTCGCCTGTGTTTTCCTCGCCCGCAACAAATCTCTTGCTGTTTGCGGCTACCCAGTCGCAAATATACTGATAGCCTCTCTCTCCGGCGGATACGGATTCCTTCGTCTGGAGAAATTGAGACATCTCCTCAATTGTGATGATAGAGCCGGTATTAAATATAGCCGCGTCGGCAATCAGATCGGCCGTCATTATCATCGCCGCCGCCATTGCCTGCTTCTCTGTAGTATCGGACTTGCAAAGTTCCCTGAAATACTCATCATATATTTCGCGGACCTGCTCCAATGCGCCTTTCGAAAAAAGCTTTTCTATAAACACCTTACCCGCAAAGCCGTAATTCTGTTTTATAATCGCCGAAACTCCGATACCGTCTTTTATGACTACGTTGTTTGCGGTACACTCAATATCGATAACTCTGTTGACCGCTCCTGCGCCCGCCGAGCCGCTTACAATAGGGCTTTCGCCTGTGGTAAGGATAGTGTTGCGCCATGTCGGAGTGCGCTCTATTCCGCCCGTTTTCGTGCCTCTGGAACGTCCTACGCCCTGTGCAAGCTGATAGACGTCAAAGCGGCTTTTACCGTGACTGTCCTTACTAAGCTGTAACTCGTCGATCAGGAACGGCAGACTGTTTAAAAATGCCGCAGTGCGCTCATGGCCTACGACCGTACTGTTAAAGGTCTGTATGTACTCGCCCATTTCGGGGTTTCCCCAAACCGACGCCGCAAGCATAAGAGCGACCGTCTTTCCAGTTCCGCTGTCTACGCCCCATAGGTGGACAAAAAACGGAAGTCCGCCGAGAGGCTGTATCAGTGCGCTTGCAAAGCTGGCGGCAAGAAATATCTTAGCCGTTAAGCTTTCCTGTCTGCACTTGACAGCGATCTTTTTCCATTTGTCAAAATCGCCGTGCGGCTGTATAGCTTTGAAAATATGCGAATAATTTTCATCACCGTCAAATGTAAGACCGTCCACATAAGGAGAGAACCCTGCTCCGTTGATATATCCAAGCCTGCCGACCGATTTTTTAAGCGGAAGGCTCCTTCGGTTAAGCGCCTCGATTTCCTGAAAATATGATACAAGCTCCTTGGCCGTTTCGGAGGAAACGTCAACGCCGCATTTTACAAGCTGTGAAATATTTCGGCTGTTGTAAAGTATCTCCTTTGATACCACCTTTTCCTGCCAGTCTCCTCTTGAACGATAAGCGATGTTAAGCTTTTCTTCGCCGGTGTCAATGTTTTGTAGGCATTCAAACGGGATTATCGGGTGGTGGCAGATTATATGATAACTGCCGAAGCTGTCAATCGTATAGACACCTCCGTCATCAACATTGTATTTCCCCGCCTCGAGTTGCATATACGGACCCGAAAAGGTGGTTGGATTGTTGATGACAACGGAACAGCCGCGTTGCATTTCCTCCATTTTGACGTAATTTTTATACTGCCCTTTAAAGGACTTAAAACCGACCTGCGCGGCGACCTTTGACATCTGTTCCTGTTTCAGCCCATGCATAAACGGGTCGTTTTTATATGCGTATACCTCTTTGTACGGCTTTTCGGTATACAGGAAATCCTCAAGAGTATAATCCGGCATTATTTCGGCCTTGACGGCTTTTCCGTCGTTAATGTCAATTTCTTTTGCCAAATTATCACCTTACCTTAAAACGGTACTCCGTCGTCTGACAGCAAATCCTCAAAATCGTCCAGCTTGTCCGGTGTGTCGTCAACTAAGCTTGTCAGCACCGGAGCATTAGGCATTCCGATAACAAACTCTGCGTTAATATGCGTGTCCGTTTTCTGAGAGCCGTCCTTTGCGGTATATGGTCTCTTTTCGATTTTCCCGATTACAAAGGCAGTATCAAGCTTTTTTAGATTCCGCGCCGCCCTTGCTACAGAGTGCCAGCATTGTACGTTTACCCATATTGCCTGAGGCTTCTCGTCCTGATTAGTCGGAGGACGTTCTCCGACTTTTACCGAAAACTTAGTGAGAGATGCGTTTTTGTCACCCACCTGCTTGTATTCTGCGTCCCTGCCCAGTATGCCGCATATCATTACCGAACCGTCTGAAAGTTTAGTCTGCATTATCTGATACTTCTATATCTCTGTAATCAACGATTTCCGTAAGAATTTTTGTTTCCTTACACCAATCGCATTTTCCACAACGTGCAGCCGTTTCCTTGCCAAGCTTTAATGCCTTATATCGCGGCGCAAGAGCCTTAACAAGCTGCAAGCATTCGTCAAGTCTTTCCTGAGGAATATTCATCACACATATATCCACAGTGCTTTCTTTGGTTGCTCCGGCAATAAAGAACGGCAACTGTTTCCCTCTGTTCTGACGTACAATTTCCTGATATATTGCCCCCTGAACGTCATAACCCCACGCCTCAACGAATGGTACTTTTCTGTGCAATTCTTCGTCCCATACGGGTTTAAAATCTTTCACGCATTTAAGATCAACTATTGCCTTGCCTTCGTGATAGCTGTCCATTTTTATTTTAAAAGGCACCCCCTCAATTTCTCCGGTCATAATGACCTGCTTTTTGCCGGACATATATTTTGTAAACAGCTTGTCCCTTTCGGTTCTGTTGATGATTTCTTCGGCTTTTACGAAGTCAGCCTTCAGACTGCCGTCACGTTTGAATATTTTCGGGTGATTTGCTTTGAAAATATCCAATGTGCCCTCATAATGAGCGTCCACATAAGAGCCTACCAGTAGGGCGGCTGTTTCTTCCCGCCGAAAGTCACCCGCTATTTCCGCAAGGGCTTTTTCCTCGCACTCACAAAAGCTTTTAAACTGCGAATAACTCATGTATTCAAGATTTGCTTCCTGCGAAAAATAGTTGTAATTTTTAAGTGTCATCATAAAACATCCTCCGTTGTTCTTTTGCAGGGCGTACTGTCTTCGACCTCACCCTCAACCTGTACACCCATAAGTGTTTCAGGACAGTGAACTCTTGCAAAAAAAGTTGCGGCTCTGTAGGCAAGCATTTGCTCGGGCATATTTCGCCATTTAGGATTTGACGTCCACCCCTCAGCCTTTGCCATAGCCATTGTTACAGTAGTACCCTCAAGCACATCTCCGTCCTCGTCAATTGCTTTGATACAGCACCCCCTGTCGTCTTGTCCTTTATTGCCAACGTAAACAACTTTGACCTTGCCGTATTTATTACGCAAAAATGTCATACAAGCCTGTCCGCTCCATGACGGTTTACCTTTGACGACGTAGAGATTCTGCATGACCATCATAGGACTTACGCCCATACGATTTGCCATATCAATAGCGATCGCAGTATCCTCAACCTTGCCTTGAAAATTCTGCGGTATTATTGATGACTGGCAGAAAGTCTTTGCAAGTTTGTAGCACTCTCTAAAATCGTCAACAAACTTATGCCCCGACTGAAAATCTCGAACTTGCGCCAAATCGGTCTTGCTGTCCTCTCGTTCTCCGACTGAGAGAGCTGTGACATCTATAATGTCATTATTATTCATTATCCTTATCCTCCTGAGCTATAATCTTTTTTGCGCACTCCTCACAGTACTCGCCGCCGTCTACGCTGTAAATGTCTGCGCCCTCAGATCCGCAGTTATCGCAGGCAAGCACCTTAATGCGATCAAGTCCGCAATGCCGACAGCCGTCGGGGCAGCCGACGCATTCGCTAATTATCTTTCTCATAGTTGATCGTCCTCCAAAACTTCAAACCGAAAAAATCTCCGTCCATTATATACAAAAGACTGCTCCTTGTAGTTCTCGCCGTCGTCGAACATAGACACCGCCGTTTCTTCCGTGATCGCAGCGCCGACCGCTTCAGCGATCTTATATATCGTTTCACGGTCACAAAATAGCTGAATATCGCCGCCGTGCATACTCACCTTACAGCACTTAAACGGCAGTTCCGTATCACTCCGGACGGATTCGACCAGTTCGTCCGCCTCAATTATTTTGTCAAGCTTTTCGGCGATTGTCATGACGCATCACCGCCTTTCAGTCTGTTTATCATATCAATCACAGAATGAATATATCCCAGTATGTATTCATCACCGTCAACTTCAATAATTCTGTCGCAAACTTTCAACATTGTCTCTTGACATATTTCCGATTTTGTGCTATCATCAAGGTGTAATATATTGTCTGTATCGTTAGTCGATACCTCCGGGCTTGTCTCTGTTGGCGCAGGGGCAGGCTCGTTTTTTACTCTCTTATTGCCTTTGGCTTTTACCGATGTTTTGGGATCTATCTGCCATGTGCCAACCCAGCGAGAAACCGTAGA
>JAETQO010000089.1 GCA_021770655.1 Ruminococcus sp.
CGCAAATTGCAATAATAAATTGAACACTTTTAGTTAAGCTGCTTGATAGATTAGATCTAATTCTCTTTCAAAGATTTCATCTGGTGTATGATAGGCCAGTATCTTTCTTGGCAAAGAATTGCACCAGGTTTCAATATTAATGATGTCTTGTAAAGAATAGTTAGCTATTGCTTCTCCCTTAGGAATGAATCTGCGAATAAGACCATTGTGTCTTTCAACTGTTCCCTTATCACAAGAAGTGTAAGGATGGGCATAGTAAACCAGTGTATTGGATACTTTTTCTAGGTTGGAAAGATCTGCAAACTCTGAGCCATTATCAGTGGTAATGGTTTTAAAAATATCATTCCAATGTTCGCTGTATTGCCTTTGGAGTTCTTTAAAGGCCTGCATGACACTGACAGAAGTCTTGTCAGGAATACGAAGAATTAAAAACTCACGACTCATACGCTCAGATAAGGTTAGCAGTACCTCATCATCTTTGCTCTTATGTCCGAGAACTAAATCGCATTCCCAATGACCGAATTCATTACGTTTATTGATCTCTTTAGGACGTTCTTCAATGCTTCTGCCAAGTTTTTTCTTATTTTTGCGAATACGATGAAGCTTAGTATTGCGTTTAAGCTTCTCTGGCAAGTCGTAATTATAAATTCCTAATAAGCCTTGATCAACGTAATTATAAAGAGTTTTGGTGCAGACAACATCGCTGCTAGCGAATTCGCCAACAGCAGTAGCACGATTACTGCACACATCAAGCGACCAGCCATCTTTAAAAAAATGCTTGTGGACATAGCGCATGAATTGAGCTTTCCTGAGAAAGTCTGATTTGCGCCCACAATTTTTACGATGAGCTTTATATGCATCATGCCCTTGAGTAGCCTTATATTTTTTGACTTTACCATGATACAGTTTTACAGTGCCACGCTTAACCTCATAGCTGATAGTAGAAGGAGAACAGTTAAGTTCACGGGCAATTGCACGCAAAGAATAGCCATCTTTCAAACGCAATTGAATAATAACTCGCTCTTCAAATGATAAATGCTTGCCTTTAACGTGCTGGTTCATGGTAGAATGTAAAGAGTCCATTTTGACCTCCAATAGAAAGTTTTTGTGGTTATTAACATTCTATCAAACAGGTCCGAATGGACTTTTTATTTTTTATCAAGTGTTCAATTTAATTTTACAATCAGCG
>JAETQO010000049.1 GCA_021770655.1 Ruminococcus sp.
TGTGTAATAATAGCAAAACGGATTGCGGGATTAACGGACTGTCAAATTGCCTTGAGTTAGCAGAAAAGCAATTTTCGTCAGCCCCTACAATTACAAAGGCGATTACAGCAAAGTTGTAGAAAAACAACAAGACGGACTATGTACGGTTTAATGCTATGGAAAAGACCCTGCAAGCGAGGTCTTCGGGCTGAGTCGTTATTCCTTGAAGTACCTTGCGACCCGAATTAAGAAAAGAGGGCTGAGTCGTTACTCATTGAAGTACCTATCGACCCGAATTAAGAAAAGAGGGCTGAGTAGTTACTCTTTGAAGCACCTTGCGACCCGAATTAAAAAGAAAAAAAGATTGACAAGAAAGATAAAATTGTTGTATAATTATATAAATTTCACGGGATATACACATTCGAGGGTTATACTATATAAAAGGAGTCGCTATGTTCGGTTATGTCCGCCCTTTCAAACCGTATATGAGGGTTTTTGAATATGATATTTACAAGGCCGTTTACTGCGGACTGTGCAAGGACATGGGCAGGCGGTTCGGCTTTTTTACCAGATTTACTCTGAGCTATGATTTTACGTTTCTCTCTTTGATCGACTTGTCTATCAGAGGGGAAAAGCTTGACGCGGAAAAACAAAGGTGTTTTGCACACCCGTTTAAAAAGACCATGTGTGCGAAATGCACCTGCAATCTGAAATATCCCTCGTCGGCTGCGGTGATACTTACTTATCACAAGCTGAGGGACGATATTTCCGACAAGGGATTCAGGGGCAGGATAACGGCGTTTGCCGCGCTCCCCTTTTTCAGAAAGCCGTACAGGAAAGCGGCGGAGGAATATCCCGAACTGACGGGCAAAATCGAAAAGGCTATGGAGCTTCAAAGCAAGACGGAGAGTGAAAGAAAGGCGGACATAGATGAGGCCTGTGAACCGACGGCACGTATGATGACCGCTGTTTTCGGCGAAATGGGAGAGGGAGAACAGAAAGCCCTGCTGGAACGGTTCGGGTATTTGCTGGGAAGATTTATTTATATCTGCGACGCTCTGGACGATCTGCCGGAGGACAACAGGAAGGGCGATTACAATCCTTTGCTTATAAAATTTCCGACGGAGAACGTGAATGAAAAGATACCCGATAAAGTAATGAAAAGAATCTATGAATATACCGACGACAGCATTAACTTTACGCTGGGCGAGCTTGCCGAGGTGTATGTTAAGCTTGACCCGAAGAGATACAGGGATATACTTGACAACATTGTATATCTCGGTCTGAAAAATGTTTACAGTATGATAAGAAGCGGACAATTCCGCAAAAAGCAGAAAAGAGGAAAATAAATTTATGAACGACCCCTACAAGGTGCTTGGCGTTTCGCCGAACGCAACTGACGCAGAGATCAAGACTGCTTATAAGGAGCTTGTAAAAAAATATCACCCCGACCAGTATCAGGACAATCCGCTGGCGGACGTGGCGGCGGAAAAAATGACGGAGATAAACGCCGCATACGACCAGATAATGACAAGCCGCAGAAGCGGAGGCTATTCGGGTTCTTACGGAGGAGGCTCAGGCTCGCAGGGCTTTGATTCCAATTATGTGAGAAGTCTTATTCAGGGCGGCAACATTACGGCGGCGGAGCAGATCCTTGACGGAGTTTCGCAGATGTCCAGAGACGCCGAATGGTATTTTCTCAAAGGCTCGGTATGCTACAAGAGAGGCTGGCTCAACGAGGCTTACACCAATTTCAGCAGGGCGGCTTCCATGAACCCGTCAAATCCTGAATACAGTGCGGCCCTGGCGCAGATGAACAGGCAGAGAAACGGTTATATGAGCGGCGATCCTATGCAGGGCAGAAGCGTTGGCGTTACAAGCGGTCCCGACTGCTGTACGTCGCTTTGCTGTGCGGACTGCTGCTGTGAAATGATGGGCGGCGACCTTATTCCCTGCTGCTAGGAAGATGATATGAGAAACAAAATTTCTTTCAAGGTCGCTATGGGAGGCGTATGCTCGGCGGTATGCTTGCTGGCTATGTTTTGCAGCGGTTTTCTTCCTATGCTCGATTACACCATTCCGACCTTTGCGGGCTTTATGATGGTGGTCATGATAGTCGAGGTGGACAAGAACTGGGCTGTTGCGACATACTGTGCGGTAAGCCTGCTGTGCATTTTCGTTACGCCGAATTATGAGGCGTCCTTGCTGTTTATTCTTTTCATGGGATATTATCCCATACTGAAATTTTATCTGGATCAAAAAAAGAACAAGGCTCTGGTATGGGCGATAAAGCTGGGCGTTTTCAACGCTGCGATAACCGTATTCTTCCTTGCCTTCCAATTCATATTCACTTCGGTGGATATGCTGGAGGGTATGGAGATGTTCGGAAAATACGCTTTGCTTGTGCTGTGGGCTATGGCGAACCTATTCTTTTTTATTTACGACTACGCACTGAAACAGCTTACGGATCTATATATAAACTGGTTCCGTAAAAAGATACTAAGAAGGAAATAAATGAAAATATAAAAACACGGCGGTGTTGAGATTATGAACAAAGAACAAATGGACGACATTACAAAAGAAGCAGAAATCCAGACAAAAAGACACAGAAAAAGAGTTCAGATAATCAGCCTTACCGCGATAATCGCCGTTATGGCTATTGCTACTGTTGCCAGCATACCTCTTATCAAGGCAATAAGAAGCGAGAACGGTATACTGGAGATCGAGCGGCGGTTGGATCAATACAACGGAGTGCTGGGGGTAATCATTTTTACCTTTATCCAAGCACTTCAGGTAGTCATTGCGGTGATACCGCCAATTCAGGTGGTCGGCGGACTGCTTTTCGGCTGGTTCTGGGGAGGACTGCTCTCCTTTGCCGGCACACTCCTCGGAACGATGGTCATATTTATGCTTGTGAAAAAATTCGGCAGACCGATCGTCGAAGCATTTGTGGACGAAAAGCAGATGAAAAAATTCAAGTTTTTGCAGAACGAGAAAAAGCTGACGGTGATTCTGATAATACTGTATCTTATTCCGGGGATACCTAAGGACGTTATTTCTTATATCGTTCCGCTGACGCCCATAAGCAAAAAGGACTTTTTCACTTATGTCATGCCTTGCAGATTACCTGCGATAATGCTGTCAACCGTGCTGGGAAGCAACGTTAAAAGCGGTAATTTTACGATCGCGCTTGTCGTACTGGGTATAGCGTTTGTCATTGCTGTTATCGGATTCCTTTTCAAGGACGTTATTGTGAATAAAATTAAACAACACAAAAAGGTCAAATAGGCGGTTATACACAAAATTAACCGCCTTAAAAATTTTTTTCAAAAAATACTTGACAAGTGCTTTTGCGTATGATATAATAAATATCGTTGATTGAGCCGAGAGCTGATGAAAAGCTTTATTAAGCTGATTCAAAGTGGCTTTTGCGGGTGTAGTTCAGTGGTAGAACTCCAGCCTTCCAAGCTGGTCATGTGGGTTCGATTCCCATCACCCGCTCCAATATGCGTCATTAGCTCAGTTGGATAGAGCAACCGCCTTCTAAGCGGTAGGTCACTGGTTCGAATCCAGTATGGCGTACCAACAATTACTCGCTTGGCGGACTTTTGCCTGCTGCGGGTATATTTTTATCTAAGACATATGGTGGGTATAGCGTAGCTGGCCTAACGCGTCAGTTTGTGGCACTGAAGACCGTGAGTTCGAATCTCACTACCCACCCCAGATCATTCGCCGTGACGGTTTCCGTTGCGGCTTTTATTTTTTTCACTCAGAATAATATCCCGCCCGGCGGTCATTTGTGCGCCGGACGGGATATTTTGATCTTTTGTTCTTTTCACATATTTATTTTTCTCTTTGCTCTACATTCAACTTGCTATCAGTTAAATATCATTGTGCCGCTGAATACTTCGATATACTCGTATTTACTGCCGCTGTACACATAGATATGTGCCTCTGTACGGTACTTTCCGCCCTTTGCCGCACTGCTGTATGTATCGCTTACGGTAAGGTTTTTTCCGCTTACGCTGTTGTTTACGACGTCAACATTTTCCCATAAGCCGTTGTTGTATCTCTGGAGATACACATAAATGCTTACCTTAGTTGCAGATGAATTTCCGCTTGCACTGCCTTTATAGTAAATACTTTTACTTCCAGATTTCGCTAACTCTGTTGAAGCCGTATTTGTATACAAATACTGAGGATCGATCCCCGCTTCCGGATTATTAACCATTTCAGCGCTTGCGGTAAGGCTTGTTACCGAACAGCAAAGCATAAGACAGAGGGTTATCAGCAATGAAATTAATCTTTTCGTTTTTTTCATAAGTTATGCACTCCTTTACTCATAATTATATATGTTTGGTCCCCTCATATAATAAGATACAATTTTGAGTCGATTTATACACACTTTTGGAAAAAAAATTTTTATTTTGTAGGATCTAACGAATTTGCCACTGCAATTATGTCATCTTTGTACAAATTGCCGCTAATGCTGTAAACATAATACTCATCCTCCCATACTAAGGTTGCTATCTCTTCATTGAAAGAGATATAGGCGTCATTGCCGTTAATCTCTATATGTTCTGTGGTCATATCCTTGGTGTTGATGCTTATTCCAAATGTTAGATTGTGCTGAGAGTATTCGACAAACTTGCCGTCAACAGAACTGTAGTAAATGTAAAAAGCACAATTGTCTTGTTCCCTGTTTATCTCTTCAAAGCCCTCTGGAATAAAGGTAGGAGCTTTACAGTCAAATTTCTCGGGCAGTTCATCAGCCGGAATTTCGCCTTTTAATGCGGACAAATCGACGTGACCCTCCTCCTCGGTCACAAACAATCCTACAAACCACTCTCTGAGCGGCGGAACTGCGGCTACGGTCGCAGAGCCTACAACCATTATTGCGGCTATAATACATACCGCTTTTCTGAATGTTGTTTTTATAAGAGGATAATAGGGCTTTCTTTCGTCACGGATAAGTCTGCGCATTTTCTTTCTGTATCGCTCGGAAAAATTACAGTCCTCATCCGGCAGGCTTTTCATTTCTTCTGCACACGGCATAATTACAGACTGCTCGATCGCCTTATACAGTACTGTATTCTCATTCATTCATAATCGCCTCCCAGCTTTTCTGACAAAATACTCTTTGCTTAAAGTATTTACGCACCGCACTTTTTGAAACACTTCTAATAGTTATGATTAAGTTTCAGACCGTTTTTTACACGAACAAATTGTAAACTTTCTAAAAATAATTTATGACTTTGCGAAAGACCCCATTCTGCGTGTTTTGCGGGGCATTGGCTATCAGGGTTTTCACTCGTTTTTTATGAGGTTCATCGCCTATTAGAGCCGGGCATACTGCCGGAATTGTATCCCTCTGCAATTTATTTTAACATATACTCTCAAATTTTTCAATATCATAGATAATTTTATTTTTTCGACAAATTTTTAGCATACAAAAATCCCCCGCAAGTCTGCGGAGGATCGGTTTGACGGCAATAATATTATTTGCGGCAACTGTGTCGGCTCGACAGGTCCGTTCTTCTTACGGCCTCCCTTACTTTCAGAACATAGGCCGGTGAAACGGAAAGCTCGTCTATTCCCATTCGCAGAAAGGTTTCCGTCAAGGAGGTATCTGCCGCAAGTTCACCGCAGATGCCTATCCATGCTCCGTTTTTATGGGCGTTATCCGCACTTGTTTGTATCAGCCGCAGAACGGCCTCGTGATGAGTGTCACAGAAATCCTCGATGTCGGGATTTTGTCTGTCGCAGGCAAGAGTATACTGTATAAGGTCGTTTGTGCCTACGCTGAAAAAGTCAACCATAGGCGCAAGCTTATCGCTTATTATCGCCGCCGCAGGGGTTTCTATCATAATTCCAAGCTCGACGCTGTCTGAATAGGCTATCCCCTGCCCCTTCAGCTCATTCTTAACTTCACCGCAGAGGGCAAGTATTTGCTCTACTTCGTTCACGGCGGTTATCATCGGGAACATGATTCCCAGATCGCCGTAGACGGAGGCTCTGTAAAGCGCTCTGAGCTGGGTGCGGAATATCTCGGGTCTGGTAAGGCATATTCTTATTGCCCGATAGCCCAAAGCCGGATTTTCCTCTTTTTTTAATCCGAAATAATCGACCTGCTTATCTGCGCCTATATCCAGTGTTCTGATTATCACCTTTTTGCCAGACATACTTTCAAGGACACGTTTATAGGCGTTGAATTGCTGTTCCTCGGTGGGATAATCGGAATTTTCAAGATAGAGGAACTCACTTCTGAACAGTCCTATTCCTCCTGCATCATTCATCAGAACTGCACCGATATTATCCACACTTCCGATATTGGCGAACACATTTATTCTTGTACCGTCGAGAGTGATGTTCTCCTTGCCTTTCAGTTCCTGCAACAGCCGTTTTTTATCCTCGTCCGCTTTCCTCTTCGCCTCAAGAGCGGTTTTGGTTTTCTCGTCGGGATTCAGAAAGACCTCTCCCGTAAAGCCGTCCACAGCGGCCTCATCTCCGTCCTTGACAACGGAAAGAAATTCGCCGCCTACGCCTATGACTGCGGGAATATTCATATTTCTCGCTAGGATAGCCGTATGAGAATTGGAAGAGCCGTTGGCTGTCACGAAAGCAAGCACCTTGTCCTTATCCAACGAAACTGTTTCGCTGGGTGCGAGATCGTCGGCGCACACTATCATTTTATCCTCGGAAGATATTTCGGAGGAAACGACTCCTGCAAGGTTGGCGATAAGCCTGTTGGATATATCCCTGATGTCGGCGGCCCTTTCCTGCATATAGGCGTCATCCATTGATGAAAACATTTCCGCAAAGTTATCGGCGGTTACTGCCACGGCATACTCCGCATTCACCTGCTGGCTTTCAATGATATTCTCGACAGACTCGTTATAATCTTCGTCATCAAGCATCATTATGTGTATATCAAATATCCGGGCGTTTGTTTCGCCGACCTCTCTGAGCGCTTTTTCATAAAGGGCATGGAGCTGTTCCTCGGCGGCTTTTTTTGCAGTCTTTACTCTGTTTATTTCGGCCTCGGTATCTGTGATATGCACGCGTTTTACGGAAAAGTCCTGCTTTTTGAATACGGATATTTTTCCGATCGCCACTGCTCCGTAAACGCCTTTACCTGTATATTTTACCATAACTATTTCTCCCGTAGCGGCAGGAATGACAACACCTGTCTTCCCTGCTTTATTATTTTTACGGTCCTTAGACAACACTCCACAACAATGGTTGCACCGTACTGTCTGCAATTATTCGCCGAAACCGTTAGCGAACATTTCAGCTATCTCGTCAAGCACAGTCTGCTCGTCTGTGCCTGAACATTGTATTTCTACCTCACAGCCCTGTTTAAGACCTGCCGACATTATCTGCATAGGAGCTTTTGCCTTTATTGTTTTTCCGTTGGCGTTCAGTGTAACTTCACAGTCGGGATGCGCTTTTACTGCTTTGGCAAGTATTCCTGCCGGTCTCATATGAAGTCCCTGTTCATTCACTACTGTTACTTTTTTCGATACCATAATCGATCTCTCCTTTTTACTTATGTGTATTGTCTTGTATATTATATTATTATCAGATTACTTTGATTAATTACTCGGCTGCCGTATTTTTTCTTTGAATTTCGGAGATTTCTTTCAGCGTTCGGCGTTTTCATAATAACTAAAGGCGTTCAGTTCAAATCCCGAACGCCCTTTTATCGAACGATTCTATTTAAAAAGCTCCAGCATCAATTCATTGTCGCAGTCGGAGGACACAGCAATACTTGCGCACGGTGAAACAACGGGAATTAACAGCAAATTTTCACAGCAGAAATCTTCGATTTTTTCATAAAGCTTTTGAGGGCTGTCCGTATACGCCTGTCTGAGCATATCCTCGTATTGCTTATTCAGGGTCGGATCACCGCTTACAATTTTTTCGATCGTCTCAACTGCGCTCATTGAATCCGTACTTGAAATATACAGATCCCCGATCTCGGAATTTCCGTCGTATATTATATTATCATACTGCAAATCGTCCACAGCTTGAATATCAAGCTTTATTCCGGTCTTTTCAAGCTGAGTTCTAAGCTGCTCATATATTCCGTAGGAATAGGCGTCCCCGTGGCATATATATGTAAGCTCTTTACATTCCGAAGAAGCAAGACTTAAACTTTTCTTTGCCTTTTCTTTGTCTGTACCTATTTTCTCTGAAAAATTACCGGCTGATTTATCGGGGCTTGTTATTCCCAAAGGGAAAACTTTATTTTCAAAAGCGTAAAAGCTTTCCGACAAAGCCTCCCTGTCAACGGAAAGTGCGACGGCTTTTCGCAGATTAATATCGCCGGACTTTTTACTTGCAAAATTAAATCCGATGTAATAATAATTTTCTTCCCTGCTCAAATACAGGTTATGGTAATCGCTTTGCTTTATAAGATCTGTAATGTCGCCCGAATCGGTATACATCATATCCAATTCGTATTCTGAAATATTATTTCCCAATTCGTTTAAAGAAACGGATTTTAAAATTATTCTTTCATATCCGTAGGGATTTCCACCGCAAAGGCTGTTTGTATCCAGTTCGATCTTATTTGCCGAAACTATGCCTGAAATTTTGTACGGTCCTGTGCCCAGAGCGTAAATATCGTCTTTATCCTGTTTGATAACGGGAAGAGTGAGAGACGTCATATTGGCGGCAGAAACAGACCTGAACGTAAATTTTACAGTATTTGGGTCGATGCACTCTATTCCGCTGATATCCTCATCGGAACCTTGTATATATTCCCGCACACCGTCGATTGCGCACATTTTCAGCTTGTCATAATATTCCGAATCAGGCGAGCATAACGCAATATAGGAATTTTTTACGTCCTCCGCCGTAACAGTCTTATCATCTGAGAATTTAACATCACGCAGTTTAAGCTCGGCTGACAGACCGTCCTCGGAAAAATCCAGACTGTCCGCCAATTTCAATCTGACGGTCATATCGCTTTCCACATCTATCAAAGGCTCATAAACTAACTTTAAGACTGCTCTGCCCGCCTCGTTATCGTGGATATAAGGCTTATTATCGAGAGGAATGCTTGACACCCCTATATTGAAAATTTTCTTCTGCTCGTCGGTTTTATTGATATTATCTTTATCGCCCTTATGGGAAATAATAAATTTATCATAAAGCACGCTTTGCTTAGCAGAATTATCGGGTTTATTATCTGCATTTTTTAATCTGTCATACAAGAATTTTCCTAAAAAAGACATTATGATTACCGCCAAAAGGACTGCGCCGGCAACGATACAGCGACTTTTTTTCTTTTTAAACCACTGCACAACATTTTTTATCATCATACGACTTCCTTTCAGCAAAAAATCATATAACTGCTATAAAATAATTGTAACATTAATGAGTTTTTTTGTCAAGCTAAGACATAAATACAACACGGAAATCAATTTTTACATAAAGAGCTTGTTTCTATATATCTTCCCCGCCGTACGGCGGGGAAGATATACAGATAATTATTGTAATTTAAACATAATATCGTCTTTTCCCGATTTAATATTTTGAAAATTGATTTTCCTGTAAATACAAAGACCGCTTGACTTTTACATCAAACGGTCTTTGTTTCAGAATACCTTATAGGTTAATCTTTTTCTTCATCTTTCCGCTTTCTTCCGAAAAGGATCAATATCATCAATGATGTTGCACACAGAATCTTCATTGTAAACAGTACTCCTGCAAGATCGTCGGACGTCTGAGGTGAATTTACATCCTCGTCTTTCTTATAAGGAACGTCCTCGGAAGGAGTCGGCTTTTCAGGTTCTTCAGGCTTATCGATCGGATTTTTATCAAGATAAACATTCAGATCAATTGTGCCTAAGCCCTTAATTATGTCGTAACCGTTTATGGTATTGAACTGACTGGTTTCATCATCAGAGCGTTCAGCAAGAACGATATATCCATACATCTCGTGTTTCGGATCGCGGATATTGATTATCTTAGCATATTTACCTGCATAAGCATCGGCGTTATATCCCTCAGGAATTGAATCGATATACAGCTTATAGCCTGCAAGATAAGTTTCGCCCAGAATAGTCACCGTTGACGGTAGGTCGGCAAAGACATACTTTCCATTAATATCTGTCCGAGCAGTTTTCATTCCGCCGGCGGCTTCACGCCACATTCCGTTTGCGAAATAGTACTGCTTTAATGTTACAGTAACATTCGGTATACTTTCTTCACCTTTGTCAATTGTTCCGTCATGATCTTCGTCGTTCCAGATGATTCCGCCGATTGTTGTCTGCTCTATCTTCGTTAGTCCGCCGTCGTTTCCGCTGTGAGATTCAGCCTTTACTATGTCGTACTTTGTTCCGTCCACAGTTCTTATGCTGAACTCGTTTGCGTTCTGCAAGATAAGTATTTTCTTCAACGACTACGCTTGTTTCCAGCTCCGTGAATTCGTACTTGCCGGTTTCGTCGGTCTTGACTGTAATCGGTTCGTATGATTCGTCTAGCTTCCACTCGCCGTCGTAGTAGTATCTGTGAAGCTTTACTTCTACGTCCTTGATGCCATTTTCGGTTTCCTCATGTACTCCGTTGTAGTTCTCGTCGTTCCAGATGATTCCACCGATTGTTGTCTGCTCTATCTTCGTTAGTCCGCCGTCGTTTCCGCTGTGAGATTCAGCCTTTACTATGTCGTACTTTGTTCCGTCCACAGTTCTTATGCTGAACTCGTTTGCGTT
>JAETQO010000050.1 GCA_021770655.1 Ruminococcus sp.
GATTACCGCCGCCAGCACCGCTATTGTTGCCGCTATTCCCGGCAGGCTTGCGTGTATCACCGCAAGCGCGAAGAAGTACAGCCAGATCATCGCGAGTAAAGCGGCTTTTGTTGTGTCGTGCATTTGTTACACCCCTTTTTACACATCGCTGTCACGCTCAGCGATCCATTTGAAAAGCAGATTCTCGTAGATGTCATAAACTGTGCTTTTTGACATATGTATCGCCTGTCCAAAAGGGAAAACCCCTTGAACTAGCCCCATTTTAATTTTCTCTGCGTTGGCATCTTTATAGCCGTGTTCTTTGAGTATCTCAGCGGCCCGTTCGGCTTTAATTACTTTAATCATATCAATTCACCTCCACAATACTTTCAATATTCTCACCGCTTTTAAGGCTATTATAAGCTCTCAAAGCGGCTTCAAGCTTGCTTTCGGCAGATACCAAGTTTACAAACTTATTGCCGAAGCTGTCGATTATTGTCACTCTGTACATTTGTTTAACCCCCTATTTACCGTTCCAGTGCGAATAAGCAAATTCAATTGCTTTTGTAAGCACATAGTTACTACGCTGATTTGTAGTTTCACTCATTTCTTTAACGAGTTTAATTGCTTCTTCCGGAATATAAAAAGTAACATAACGCTTTTCATTTTTAGGGTCGGGAGATATGACGAAGTCGTCTTTGCCATTGTCGCTATAGATAATTTCGTCGCTCTTAATCCCCAGAATACAATTCAGCTTTGCTTTGCTATCTCCGCAGGGTGTAGATGTCCCGCCTACCCACCGATAAACTTGTCTTCTGCTTGCGCCGATTAATTCTGCAAATTTTTCGTATGACAGATTGCTTTCAACGCAATATCTTTTGATTTTTTCTCCGTAATTCATTTGATTTTACACCTCCTTGAAATTTGTTGCATTACCGCCTTCCTTGTGATATAATGGAAATATCTTATAGGAAAGGAGAAATAATTGTGACTTATGGAGAATTAGGAAATTTCACCTATAATGAACTGGCATGTCTTACTTATGAAGAAATGTCTATGCCAATGAAAGATTTATTACACAAACTTGTTGACGAAAACCGTCCAATTCCAATAAACTTTTACAACAAGCTTTGCGACTTATGTGATGAAATCAATAATGGTGCTATTGAAGTTCCAATTCAAAGTACCAAAAAGGATTCAATAATTAAGAAACCTGTAAATTCAGGGAGATCTTTCATAGAGACATTTATTAAAATTGCGACTATATGGCAATGTGCTGAATTTGTCTCTGACAAATTTCAAGACCTGTACTCATTTTTTTCAGATTACTTAAACAAATTTTAATATTAGGCAAATCACTAGTAAAACACACGCAATAAGTGTTATTCCATTTTCAAAAGCCCTGAGCACCTCTTTTACTTTGGGCTTTTCTTTTGCTATCACAATCAGTGCGAGCCACAAAAGACTTGTTAACAATGCAATAACAAGTATTACACTAAAAGTAATTACGGTTATTATCTTCACTCCCTCACCTCCTTAATTAACATTCACATCGCGCGCAAGATAGTCTACAGAGCAATTCAAAATGCTAGCACACTTAAGCAATTTGGTTGCTGGCATTTCACCTTTGGTTTGCCAATTAGCATATGTTCTGCGATCAACGCCAAGTAAATCGCACAGGTTATCCTGTGTCATTCCACGTCTGCGGATTTCTCCGCTAATATTGTCAAGGATTGTTATATTTGCTTTGCTCATATTGTTTACACCTCCTCATATTGGGCTATAATCATAGTATATACCCATAATGGCCTAATGCCAATACTTTTTGTGTAAAAATATACCCAAAATGAGCTAGTAATTTTTGTACATTTTCTCCGAATTGGACTTATAATGCACTAAAAGTGTTGACATTTGCTCATTTTGTTATATAATAATAGTAAAGAGAGGTGATAAAATGTTTGATGATAGACTAAAAAAATTGCGGCAAGCAAGAGGACTAAGCCAAGCACAAGTTGCAGAGGATTTAGGCATACCTCAAAAAACATATTGTAATTATGAACGCAATGAGCGCGAACCCAATTCAACAGTTCTCATTAAGCTAGGCACATACTTCGGAGTTACACTTGACTATCTTTTGGGTTATCATTGTGAAAATACAAAAAGCCCCCCACCCATCATTGATGAGCGAGAAGCTTTAAAAGAAATGCTTATGACACTTGACGACGAATCACTCGACGATTTGGAAAAGTTTATCGACTACCTGATTTGGAAGGAGGAGCAAGAGTAGTATCTTGCTTCCTTTTCCGAATGTCATTGAGTTGTTCTAATTTTCCAATAATTCTGTTGATTTTTGCAGTTTTGTCTTCCATTGTTATGTACCTCCCAATATAGAACGTTTGTTCTTGTTAATAACATTATAGAACATTTGTTTTGAAATGTCAATAGCCAGTTGCCTGTATGCAAAACATATTTCGACACTTTTCGACACCATCTATATACTACGATACAATAAGTATTATAAATTTAACCTGATTTCCAGATGTGGAAATTTATTTGTTAAATTTGACTAAATTTAATGGATCACATTTGAAAAAATCGCACAAAACCAATAGCGTTGATACATACATATCGGTTTCTCCGTTTTCAATTCGGCTAATGGTTGCAGCACCTATCCCGGTAAGCTCAGAAAGCTGTTCTATCGTGAGATGTCTCTGCTTGCGCATTTTCCGCAAATTTGTTGTGTAATTCATATAATCGCCTCCGATTATATATTTCCACATTAATTCTATAAAAAACAATATATCAAAATAAAAGTAGGTGAACTAATTATGAGTTTTTTTAAGAAAAAAAGTAATTCAGATATTCCGAATAATTGCTGGATATGTAAAAAATGCAAGACTTGCAATAGTTTGAATACTAATGTGTGCATTACTTGTCATTCTATAAATCATGACATAACAGTAAGCAAGGAAAATAACAATGGTGATTCTTTTTTATTTAAGAAAAGTTCTGAACCGGCGGTTAATAACTGTCCGCCGTCTCTTTCAAATAAAAAGCATTACAAATGCTCTGAATGTGGACTTATATATAATGAAGCTCATTTTTGTCCGTCTTGTGGTTCAAAAGCACATACAGTTGTAAACTCTGAACAGTATATTAATTCATTGCCTGATAAAGAACAAGCAAGAGAGAAAAAAACTGCACAAAGGAAATTAGAACATAGCGAAGGTTATAAATCCACTTGGCATGGATTTGTTCATCTTTCAGGTCTTCCTCTTCCTCAAAAAACAGAATGTGAAATATGGGAATGTGATGAAAAAATCATTATACGTCACGGAGCCTCATTTTCTTTGAATTATTCTCAAATAATAGATATTGAATGTATATCAAGTACTGAGGTACAGAAACACTATGTTGATAAAACAAGTGGAGCTGTAGCAGGAGGAATGTTGTTTGGAGTGCTAGGCGCTATAATGTTCGGCGGAACCAAAACTATAGTTGATACTGAAACAACATATTTTTTAACTATTACATATTCAAGTAATGGAGAAATTAAATATCTTATTTTCGATGTTACAAGCAAATGTCAAAACGCAAAAAATTTTATAAAACAAATAAGAACTTATACAAATATAAATGCAAAAAGTTCAATCGAATTGTAATAAAACTTTTATATCTTTAGTTATTGCTGATTCAGTAAGCTGACGCAATGACAAATTATGCCCCTGACGGTATGATGTAAGATTTACACTGTAATTAAGACACATACTATCACCTCGAGGATAGCGTGTGTAAATGTTGGTAAATTATCCAAAAATTATTTTATAAACAAAAAATCCCCGCCAGCACCGCGAATGCTGACGAGGATAGCAACACAAGATTTCTCCTGCGTTTAACAATTACATTATAACACCAATTTCAGGCAATGTAAATATGTGTAACAAATTATTTACATATGTCGGAAATTGTCGAATTTAGGAGGTATAAAATTATGGATTTCATTGACCAAATTAAACAGTTTTCCAAAAGAGTTGATTCTCTCAAAGACAGTTTGCCTACAGAAGAAGCTACCAAAACTTCAATCATTATGCCTTTCTTTTCGCTATTAGGCTATGACGTGTTCAATCCAGAAGAATTCATGCCGGAGTTTACAGCCGATGTTGGCATAAAAAAAGGCGAAAAAGTTGACTATGCTATTTTGAATAACGGTGAGCCCACAATTTTGATTGAATGCAAATGGATAGGTGAACCATTAGAAAAGCATGATAGCCAGTTATTTCGTTACTTTGGTACTTCTAAAGCGAAATTTGCAATTCTCACTAATGGTCGTATCTATAAATTTTATACAGACCTTGATGAAAGCAACAAAATGGACGAAAAACCATTTTTAGAAATTGACATTCTTGATGTTAAAGAAGCACAAGTAACTGAATTAAAGAAATTTCATAAATCCAATTTCGATGTAGATACCATTTTCGATGTTGCTTCTGAACTCAAATATTCCAATGAATTTAAAATCACTTTTGCAAATCAGCTTCAAAATCCTACCGATGATTTTGTTAAATTCTTTTTATCCAATACATACGATGGCAAATTTACACAAAAGGTAGTTGATAAATTCAAACCAATCCTTAAAAAAGCTCTCAACAATTACATTACAGAGCTTATGAATGACAAGATCAAAACGGCTCTTGGCTCGAAAGAAGATGTAGTTAAACCGTCGGACAAACCTGAAACCACAAATTCAGAAGAATCAGAAAATGCTACAGAGCGCGAACATAAAATTATCACTACAGAGGAAGAATTGGAAGCATTTTTTATAGTAAAAAATATCCTTAAAGATGTCGTTGACATGAATGATATTACCTATAAAGACAACGAACGATATATGGCTATTCTTTACAAAGGTAAAACAACCAAATGGATATGTCGTTTCTATTTCAACAGTTCCAACAAATATATCGCTTTATCTGATGATAGCAAAAAAGAAATTAGAGTTCCTATTAAGGACATCTACGAAATCCAAGATATGAAAGATAAGCTTATAAATGCTCTAACTAAGTTTATTTAAATAAAAACCGCCCCTGCGGAGCGGCAACTCCACAGGGGCAAACGAACCACCCAAACCAACAAAGGGCGAATTCTGCCCTTTTATTATAGCACAACCTACAAAGATTGTCAACGAATAGGAGGAAAAATATGCAGTGCAAAAAATGTCATAAGGATATACCTGATAACTCACTATATTGTAACTTTTGCGGGAAAAAGCAGGAGACTACCAAGCGCAAAAAAGCTAAGCGAGCACAGGGGACAGGCAGCATACTTATTGATAATCGCAATAGCAATAGCCCCTATCGCGCATATGCTCCCTCTGATCGGTATGGTAAACATCGAAAATATTTAGGCTCTTACGAATCATTGGCCAAAGCACAAGAGGCTTTGGAAAAATACAAAGTTGACAATATCAGTGATTTTTACAACTATACTTTGTCGCGAATTTATGACGAGTGGAGTAAAACTCATTTTGAGACGCTAACTAAGAGCGGTGAGCAGGGATACAAAACTGCGTATAAATATCTGTCTCCCTTGTACAGTCGGAAGATGCGAGAATTGAAAACTGCCGACTATCAAATGTGTATCGACAAATGCGCAGAAAGTTATAGCAGATCTCAGTGTGAGAAAGTCAAGCAGTTGTGCTCACAGCTTTGCAAATATGCTATGCAAAATGATATAATTGATAAAAATTATGCAGAATTTATCAAGCTACCCAAAGTTGAAAAAAAGGAGAGGGAAGTGTTTACTGATGCAGAGCTGTGTTTGCTCTGGAAACATTCGGAAGATGAGAGAGTGCAGCAAATACTTATTATGTGTTATACCGGCTTTAGAATTGGTGAAATTTGTGATATTTTAAAGTCAAATGTAAACCTCGAGGAGCGTTATATTATCGGCGGCGAAAAGACTAAAGCAGGAATAGACAGATATGTGCCTATACAAGATGACATTTATCCGTTTGTCCAAAACGTTTATAATAAGTCTACATCTGATAAGTTAATCAATATAGGCGTTAAGGCGTTTAGAAACAACGTGTTTTATGCTGCTCTCTCAGATTTAAGACTTATCGACCCACCGATAAAAAGCGAAAAGACGGGTAAGTTTGAGTATAAAAATCCTCGTCTAACGCCACATTGTACAAGGCACACCTTTGCTACGCTAAGTGCGGAAGCTGGTATTTCTCCGGAGAGCCTACAGAAAATTATCGGTCATGCGAAATTCGAGACAACTGCCGATGTATATATACATCAGAATACCGACATCTTACAGGCTGAGATGTCTAAATTAAAACGCAAAGATTGAGCGTATTTTGAGCGTAAGTGGCAAGAATATAGCGTGTTTACGCATATTATACTTTGCTTGGTAAGGACGAGGTCACCGGTTCAAGCCCGGTTAGCAGCTCCAGTACAAACGCCTTTAAACTGCGTATTTATGCTGTTTAAAGGCGTTTTTTCTTTTTTGTTAATATACGTTTAGTACAAAGAAGTAATGGATTTGTTTGATTGGGGCGAGATTGTTGAGCAGACAAATTATTATTACACTGCGCCGGAAAATACGGGTATGACCAGCATAAGAGTGCGTGAGATCGATTCGCGGTTATGGTTACAGGTCAAAGCGCCGGTTTCGGAGGATGGAGCGCTGCACGTCGGAAAAGAGTTTGAAAAAAGCCTTGACAGCCTGCCGGAAGTTATTTCCTCGGAAGAGCTGAACGGGTTGACGGGAGCAAAGCTTCCTGATGTAAGGCTCGCAGGCTCTTTGCATACCTGCCGCCGTTTGTGCAGAGATTTTGAGGGCGTGGAAATATGTCTTGACAAAAGCGATTACCTCGGACGGACGGATTACGAGCTTGAACTTGAATATACCGGAGAATATCCGTCGGCGGTCATGGATAAACTGAATGAAAAAGGTATCCGTGCGGTCGGTACAGCTGTCGGAAAGTATGCAAGATTTTTAGCGGCTCTGAAAGAAGACGGCGAATAAAAGAATTTTTGGATTTTTTACTTGACAAACACTGTTGGGTATGATATAATCCAATAGGAATACGGAACATACGGCATAAACTGCGGTTTTGCCGTATCTGACGTATGATATTAGTTTTGAGGAAAGGGGCGTTGAACGTCATGAGAATCAAGGTGTCATTCTGCTAAAACCGAATATCGGGCAGTACGTTTTTTTGTACAGCCGCGCTCTTACTCTTCCGTATAACATTTTTCGGTTACACGCCTGAGGGTGTGTTTTTTTATGCCCGAAAACGGGAATCTTAGGAATGTGCTGATTAAAGCGAATTTGATTTGATCATCGTTTTCTCAGGGTCGGAGCGTTATGAAATAAGGAGTTGATATTTATGACGGAAATTTTTGATAATACGCAGAAAAAGGAAAGAGTACTTCTTGCGGCAGTGGATACGGGCGCTTATGACGTCGGTCAGTCTCTTGATGAGCTTGAAGAGTTGACGGAGACTGCCGGAGGCGAGGTCGTTGCAAGAGTAGTACAGAAACGTCCCTCGTTTGACAGCGGTACTTGTATAGGTTCGGGACGGCTGGAGGAAATAGCTCAGATATGCAGAAACGAAAACATTGACAGAATAGTTTTCGACCATGAGTTGACGGCTACTCAGATAAGGAACATCGAGGACGTGTGCGGAGTGTTCACTATTGACCGCACAATGCTTATTCTTGACATTTTTGCTCAGAGGGCGACTACCAGAGAGGGACGGCTTCAGGTAGAGATAGCACAGAACAAATACCGTTTGCCCAGACTTGCGGGCATGGGAACAAATCTTTCCCGACTGGGCGGAGGAATAGGCACAAGAGGTCCGGGAGAATCAAAGCTTGAAACGGACAAGCGGCATATCAGAACAAGGATCGCAGCTTTGTCGGAGGAGCTTAAAGAGATCGAAAAGCGCAGAGGCCTTATGAGAAAGCGTCGCAGGAAAGACGGCGTGCAGGTGGCGGCTATTGTAGGCTATACCAATGTCGGAAAATCGACCTTGCTTAATGCTTTGACAGAGGCGGGAGTGCTTGCGGAAAACAAGCTTTTCGCGACTCTTGAAACTACCTCCAGGGCTATAGAACTTCCCGACGGAAGATCTGTTATGCTTGTTGATACGGTAGGACTTATAAGACGGCTGCCGCACCAACTTGTCGAGGCTTTTAAATCCACTCTGGAGGAGGCGGCAAACGCCGACGTTATCATTCATGTCTGCGACGCTTCCGCCGACGACTGCGAGGAGCAGGCAAAGGTAACTCTGGAACTTCTGAAAGAGCTTGGCTGTGAGGGAATACCGATCGTGACGGTATTCAATAAGTGCGACAAGGTGCCTTATATCGACGAACTTGACGCTGAGGGCGAGGCTGTGAAGATTTCAGCGAAGAACGGTACAGGAATCGACAGTCTGCTTGAGGCGGTTCAGAAAGCTTTGCCGCAGACCTGCACACGATGCAAGCTGTTTTTGCCGTTTGATAAGGCGGGGCTTGCAAACACCATAAGGAAGGACGGCAGGGTATTCAGCGAAGAATACACCGCCGAGGGAATCCTGTTGGACGCTCTGGTGGACGTAAAGAACTATCATCTTGTGGAGAAATATAAGCAGACGTCTGTCTGAACGATATGAATAAAATGTAAACTCTGTCCTGCCTCTCTTGACAAAAAGTGCGGGGCAGAGTATAATTTTTATAGTTTTAAACTGTTGTAATCAAACCGAAAGGAAAAACGGAAGATGTCTACGATTATTTTATCCGCAGTCTTTACATACTTCTTTATGAGCTTGAGCTATTTTTTTGGCTTCAAGTTTTTTTGGCGTGTAGGGAAAGCGGCGAAATTCAGTCGGTAGGAAAACAGATTTTCGTTTATACTGCGTTTTATGGGTCGCGGCTTTCTCTGAAAAGATAAAGTCGGGACCATTTTTTATGCGGTTTTTCATTGATAACGGCTTAAATTAAAAAGAAATTTTTTTGACGGAGGAGTATTTATGATCATCGTATTGAAGAACAATGCAAAGGAAACACAAATTCAGGCTCTTATGGAGTGGCTCAAGCAGTTCAATGTTTCTACAAATCTTGTTGAGGGCGTTCATTCTACGATCCTCGGTCTTGTGGGCGACACCACCCAGATCGATATCGAGTCGGTTCAGGCTAAGGAATGCGTAGACAGCGTTCAGAGAGTTCAGGAGCCGTATAAGAACGCCAACAGAAAGTTCCACCCGGACGACACTGTAATTGACGTTATGGGAAGGAAGATCGGCGGAGGAAAGCTCCAGGTCATTGCAGGTCCCTGCTCGGTAGAATGCGAGGAGCAGATCATCACTACCGCTATTGCCGTTAAGGAGGCCGGCGCAACAATGCTCAGAGGCGGCGCTTTCAAGCCGAGAACTTCGCCTTACTCGTTCCAGGGTCTTGGCAAGGAGGGTATCGATCTGCTCCTTCAGGCAAGAAAAGTGACGGGTCTGCCTATCGTTACGGAGATAATGGATCTGTCGGATCTTGATTATTTTGCCGATGTTGACGTGGTTCAGGTCGGAGCGAGAAATATGCAGAATTTCACTCTGCTCAAAGCTTTGGGAAGATGCGATAAGCCGGTGCTGTTAAAGAGAGGCCTTTCAAGCACATTGCAGGAGCTTCTGATGTCTGCCGAGTACATTATGTCCGAGGGCAACCAGAAGGTCATTCTCTGCGAGAGAGGAATCAGAACTTTTGAGCCTGCCACAAGAAACACTCTTGATCTTTCTGCCGTTCCGCTTCTCCGCCAGAAAACCCATTTGCCTATCACTATTGACCCCAGTCATGCGACCGGAATCGCTTCGCTTGTTGAGCCTATGGCTCTCGGTGCAGTTGCCGTTGGCTGTGACGCTCTTGAGATAGAGGTGCATAACGATCCCAAGAACGCATGGAGCGACGGCGCACAGTCGCTTACTCCCGCGCAGTTTGCAGAGACAATGAATAAGATAAAGGCGCTTTCGGAATTTATGGGAAAGCCCCTTGACTGTATACCGGAAAAGTAACATATTTTAGCAGAAGGCGGTTTTTTCCGCCTTTTTTGCTAACGTACTGTTCTAATCGTATTTACAAAACCTCTTAAATATGTTATAATTTAAATCAGTGATACAGATCACGGACGTTTTTTGAAGTAATGATATGATTGTTTATATTTTGGTTGGTGTATCTGTTATCGTGAAAGCCGACGGAAAGGTTGTGATATAATGAAATTCAACTGTGAACTAAAAAAGGTCGTTGACGATTCATACGATATTGAGATAGGCAGAAAATTGCAGAACACGCTTATATCCGATTTAAAAAGCGGCCTCGTGGGAAAAATAGGGAAATTTGCCGTTGTGACGGATTCTATTGTTGTTGATCTGTACGCAAGAGAAATATATGAGAAAATACTGAATGCAGGCTTTAAAGCCGATCTGTTTGTGATTCCTGAGGGAGAAAAATCCAAGACTAGGGCAATGAAAGAATTTGTTGAGGATTCAATGCTGGAAAAGGGTTACCGCCGTGATTGCGCAGTCGTTGCCGTAGGCGGAGGAGTAGTTACGGATCTTGCCGGATTTGTGGCGGGAACTTTCGGAAGAGGAGTGCCTTTTGTGAATTATGCTACCACTCTGCTTGCGGCGGCGGACGCTTCGGTAGGCGGAAAAACAGCGGTAGATACGCCCCTTGCCACAAACCTTATCGGAATTTTCAATCAGCCGAAAAAGGTTTATCTTGATATTGATACATGGAAAACTCTTCCGAGAGAGCAGCTTTCAAGCGGACTTGCCGAAACCATAAAGCACGGCTGTCTTGGAGATCGGGAACTGTTCGAGTATCTTGAAAAGAACGTTGAAAAGGTGCTTGACTGCGACGTCTGCGCCTGCGAGTATATAGCCGAGAGAAACTGTGCGGTGAAATATAAAGTGGTAATGCAGGACGAGCGGGAATCGGGTCTGAGAGAGGTTTTAAATCTCGGGCATACAGTCGGAAGAGCCGTTGAAACGGTATCAGACTATAGACTTTATCACGGAGAGGCAGTGGCGATCGGAATTGCGGCTCAGGCTCGTTTGGGAGAAAAGCTGGGCTATATTTCCGCAGATAATGAAAAGCGAGTGGAAAAGTTGCTTGAAAGAGCGGGTCTGCCTGTTGAAATTCCCGATTATGTGGACAAGCCGGAGCTTGTGAAAAAGCTTTACACCGATAAAAAGGTGCGTGACGGAAAACTGAGATTCGTTTTCCAAAAGGAAATCGGAGAGATGATGTGTTTCGGTGAAAATCAGTACGGAAAAGAAATCACCGAAAAGGAAATCGCTGAAATAATGGAGGAAATGTAAATGGCTAAACTGAAATGGGTCGGTATTGTTGACGATGTTTCAAAATATCAGCAAGGGGAGATTCCCGATAATGCTGTAAAGCTGAAAACGCCAAAGAATACGGCGGATATGCAGATAAAGGCTTTGCCGTTTTTGATTCCGTTTGTTCTTATTACATTTATATCAATGTTTTGCAAATCTTTTTTCTGTAAGGCTTTTTATGTAAAACCGTTTTTTATTGTTTCAGGATTTTTGTTCGGTTTCTTATTGATTTTTGTTCATGAGGTTCTTCATGGGTTGGTCTATCCGAAATCTGCAAATGTTTATATCGGGATAATTCCTAAAAGCTTAACTGCCGTTGCTCTTGCATCTTATCCTCTTTCGAGAAAAAGATTTGTTATAATGTCATTGTTGCCGCTGGTGCTTGGCGTTGTGCCAATATTTCTGTTTTGGATTTTGCCGGCAGATCTATGTGAACTTAATTCTTTTTTATGGGGTACGGCCGCAGTGGGATTGATATCGCCTTATCCCGATTGTTATAATGTATACTTGGTAATGAGGCAGACAACCGAAAATTCTTTGATACAGTTTTATAAGGACGATTTATATGCTGTAAATTAAAATCAGAAAACAGGAGTTTGCAATGGACACAATAATTGAAATTTTGTTAGAAATAGTGCTGGACTTTTTGGATTCGGGAGCTAAAGAGGTCGCAATGGATAATAAATGTCACAAGGCGGTAAGAATTGCGGCGGTGGTCGTCCTGCTGATCCTTTATCTTTCAGTGTTCGGACTTATTGCGCTGGGAGGTATTATTTTGTTTAAGAAAAGCGCGGTTGTCGGAATCCTTTTCTTTGCTTTTGACATTTTTCTGATAGCTTTTTCTGTGAGAAAGGTTGTCCGTACCGTGAGAAAACTGAAACGGTCAAAGAAATCGGACGAGCGTGACGCGCTTGTATAATAAGGAGGACGAATTTCAATGAACATAAAGATCACCCCTGCAAAATTATCCGGACGGGTAACAGTGCCGCCGTCCAAAAGCGCAGCGCACAGAATGATAATAGCTGCGGCTCTTGCAAAAGGCAGGTCGGTCATCGATAATCTTTATCCCTCGGCGGATATTCTTGCTACAATGGATTGCATGAGGGCGCTTGGCGCAAACATCGAATTCAAGGACGGCAGAGCGGTAGTGGACGGTATAGTGAACTCTCCCGAAAAAGCGACGCTTGATTGCTGTGAGAGCGGTTCTACCCTGAGATTTCTGATCCCCGTTGCCTGCGCTCTGGGCGTTGAGGCGCAGTTCCTTGGCAGAGCAAATCTGCCTAAAAGACCCATTACCGCTCTTACCGATGAACTGCCGAAACACGGCACTGAGTTTGACCTTTCAGAAGCTAAAGCGGGCGAAAGTCTGCCCTGTACGGTCAAAGGAAAGCTTTCAAGCGGAAAGTATCATATAAGCGGTTCTGTTTCTTCACAGTTTATTACCGGTCTGCTGTTCGCTTTGTCTGTTCCGGAGGGTGACAGCGAAATAATCCTAACCTCGCATCTTAATTCAAAGCCCTATGTGGATATAACTCTCGGTACGCTCAGAGAGTTCGGCTGTGAGATAACCGAAAGTGAAAACGGCTACCGTATAAAGGGCGGACAGCCGCTTAAACCTTTTAACGGAACTGTGGAGGGCGATTACTCTCAGGCGGCGTTTTTCGAGGTGGCAAATTCTCTCGGTTCAGACGTTGAGATTGCGGGCTTAAATGTAAATTCTTTTCAGGGCGATAAAAAAATTGTTGAAATATGCAGAGAAATAGTGTATAATAAAAACGGTATGTTGAAGCCCTTTGAACTTGACTGCTCGGATATTCCCGATCTCGTGCCTATACTAACGGTTCTTGCAAGCTTTTGCGAGGGTAAGAGCCGTATCACAAACGTGGCAAGGCTGAGATTCAAGGAGTGCGACAGGCTTGCGGTAATGACTGAAAACCTTAATAAGATAGGCGGCAGGGTCACAGCGTATGAGGACAGCCTTGAGATTGAGGGTGTGAAAGGCTTTAAGGGCGGCACAGAAGTCGAGACTTACGTTGATCACAGAATTGCAATGTCTATGGCGATAGCCGCGACCAGATGCGAAGAACCGTTGACGATACTTGGCGCTGAATGCGTAAGCAAATCCTATCCGGATTTCTGGGAGGTTTACGGTAAGCTTGGAGGAATTTTTCAGACAATTGTATAGGGGGCTTGTTTATTATGAGCAGTATTGAGAGGGCCGACTGGCATTATGAATCGGCAGAAAAAGAATATCGGAAAGAAAAAAATCTCAGCGATGATTCGCCGTTAACAGACGCAGAAGTAAATGAAATATATCGGCGTGCGGCAAATCATATAGGCTTGTTTATGAACTGGCTTATAGACAACGATTTTATAGGAGAAGAAAATAAAGAGGAAGTTGATGCTATCGAGGCTGTAAAAAACGGAACTTTGCTCGGCGTAGATTATTTTCTGAACTATTGCGACGGTAAGTTCTGGAGCTGTGATGTAAGAGAAGATATACTGCCTTTTGTTGATAAATATTTCCAAGAGCAGGATACCTGCTATCACGCCGATTACGGAAAGTGGTTTGATAAAAGATACGGGGAAGGTAAAATATACACGGTAGTATCAAGCAGGGAAGATTATCTGAGTTTTAAGCCTGCAATTGACAGCGCATATAAGAAATTCAAAGAAAAATAATTTAAGGCAACAACTCATAACCATTGTCGTGCAGATGTGAGGTAAAGGCGTTAGTCGGTGGTTGTGCGGTGTTACCTTAATTTTGAAATATAATACCTAAGCCTTTAGGCGATTTTCAAATGTTATTGGCATTTTATTGCCGATAATTGTTAGGAGGAAGTAAAATGTCGTCAACATTTAACAGTAATATCGGCTTTACCGTATTCGGCGAAAGTCACGGTCCTGCAATCGGCGTTGTTATGGATAACGTACCGCCCGGAGAAACTATCGATCTGGATAAGCTCGTAAAATTCATGTCAAGAAGAGCGCCCAAACAGAATAAGACCTCTACACAGCGCCGCGAAAAGGATATGCCGCAGATAATGTCGGGCTATTTCAACGGTAAAACAACGGGAACGCCGCTCTGCGCCCTTATTGCCAATACGGATCAGCATTCGCAGGATTATTCCAATCTTTCAAGGCTTGCCCGTCCCGGTCACGCCGATTATACAGGCGCGCTGAGATACAGGGGCTTTAACGACGTCCGCGGAGGAGGGCATTTCTCCGGCAGGCTTACTGCACCTCTTTGCTTTGCAGGCGCGGTCGCAGGGCAGATACTTGAAAAGCGCGGAATCTATGTAGGTGCGCATATTGCCGAGATACACGGCATAAAGGACAAGGCGTTCGACCCTATCAACACCGATAAGGACCTGATAAGAGAGGTAAGAGATAAGGATTTTCCGACGATCATCGACGTGCAGGGAAACGAGATGATAAAAGAAATAGATAAGGCCAGATGCGATAAGGACAGCGTCGGCGGAATTATTGAATGTATCGCTATAAACGTTCCTGCCGGAATCGGTTCACCTATTTTTGACGGACTTGAAAATACTATCGCTCAGCTTATTTTCGGCATTCCTGCGGTAAAAGGTCTTGAATTCGGCGCAGGCTTTGAGGCGGCGGGAATGACAGGTTCGGAGAATAACGACGAATTTTATGTGAACGACAGAGGAATAGTTGTGACCAGGACTAACAATCACGGAGGAATCCTTGGCGGAATAGCTTCGGGAATGCCTATAACTTTGAGAGTTGCGTTCAAGCCTACTCCGTCTATCGCTAAGCCGCAGGCTACGGTGGATTATTCGGCTATGAAAAATGAAACGCTTGAAGTCAAGGGCAGACACGATCCTTGCGTAGTGCCGAGAGCGGTTCCGTGCGTTGAGGCGGCAGTAAATATCGCTTTGCTGAACCATATGCTTGAATACCCAAATTTTTAGACTGTTTTCCGAAGGAGGATTGATAGCTTGATACAAAATCCCGAAGAACACGTTTCGGACAATATGAAAAACATTTCCGACGTGTATGAGGTGCAGATACTTTTGGCTTATTTTCTCAATCAGATAAATCAGCTATGTACGCCCAACCAGTTGACGGAGATCGCGACCGGAGAGGGCGTTGTAAACTATTTTGTGTACACAGAAGCGATCAGCCGTATGCTTACCAATCAGACTCTGGAATTGGCGGAGATAGAGGGCGGAAGCTACTATCGACTTACCGAAAAGGGTAAAGAAGGCGCGGATAAATTTAAAAAGCTTGTGCCGAAGAGTTTTCGCGACAAGATTTATGCGGCGGGGTTGAGACTTTTTACCAAGCTAAAGAACGAACGTGACGTGACTTTTGAGATCACGCCTGCCGAAAAGGGGTACAATGTTCACTGTCGATGCTGTGATAACGAGCTTGCTCTTATGGATATTACTCTTTACGCTCCTGACGAGGAGCAGGCAAATTATATAAAATCAAAAATCCTTATGAATCCTACCGACTTCTACTGTAAAGTTGTGGATTATATAATCGAAAACGAAGAATACGTCCCGGCGATTTCAGATGACCCGACGTTTCTTTGATAAAAAAACAGCCGCAATGGATTAAAATCCGATGCGGCTTTTTGATTGTCGTGGCAAATTAGACATTTTATCATAAAAAGCTGAGTTTTACAAACTTTTTTTATGTAAAACACAGAAACGCGTCCAAACGGGTTGACAATATGAGAAAAAGGTGATAAAATGAACAAGTCGCCTCGTGAGAGGGACGACAGAGAGAGCGAGGCTTAACAGAAAGTTCAAAAAGAAATTCAAAAAAAG
>JAETQO010000051.1 GCA_021770655.1 Ruminococcus sp.
TAGAACAGCCTTTTTTTCATTTGTAGAAAAAGGAGGAATATATAATGTATTACGATCACAAGAAAGTAGAATGGCTGAAAGAACGGTATCCCGAAGGGACTCGCATCTGCCTTGACAGAATGAATGATGATCCATTCCCTGTTGAGTCTGGTACTCTTGGCAGGGTCGATCACGTCGATGATATCGGCACTGTGCATTGCGTTTTTGATAACGGAAGAACGCTCGGAGTTATCCCTGGTGTGGACGATTTCCATATCGTAAGTGAAGATAGTGAGCAAACAGAAGATGAAGAAATGAATATGTCAATGTAACGGTCAAGTTAAGACAACTTGGCCGTTTTTTTATTGAGGAAAGGAACGTGGTAAATGATAAAATATTTCGATATCTTTGCAGGTATCGGCGGATTTCGCTCAGGGCTTGAAAAAGCAGGCGGATTCAAGTGCGTCGGTTACTGCGAGATAGATAAGTATGCAAAGAAAGCCTATGAAACTTTGTATGATACAGAAGGTGAGGTGTTTTATGATGACGCAAGAAAAATCGACCCAAAAGAGCTGCCTGATCTCGACCTTATATGCGGAGGATTCCCTTGCCAAAGCTTTTCGATCGCTGGAAAACGAAAAGGATTCAGCGATACCCGAGGAACTCTCTTCTTTGAGATTGCCAGAATTGCCGCCATTAAAAAACCTAAGTATCTGCTCCTTGAAAATGTTCCCGGACTGCTATCACATAACGAAGGCAGGACGTTTGCGACCATCCTCGGTACGTTGGATGAATTGGGGTATGATGTCGTATGGGAAGTGCTTAACAGCGCAGATTTTGGTGTACCCCAATCCCGAAAAAGAGTGTATATTATCGGATTTCATAGAGAAAAGTGTTCCGGAAAAGTATTGTCTTTCACAGATGCAAATCCAAAAACTCTTGTCAAAAGAATTTCAGGCAGAGAGGGCAACAGAGTATATTCAGCCGACGGACTGAGCATAACCCTTACAAGTCAGGCTGGCGGTTTCGGAGGAAAAACAGGCCTTTATGAGATAATCGGCCTGCCGATAAAATCAAAAACTAAGTCGGGCTATCAGATCGCTCTGCCCGGCGACAGTATTGACCTTGCATATCCAAATATGAATTCAAGGCGTGGAAGAGTGGGCAAGGAGATAGCCCATACCCTTACAACAAGCTGTAATCAGGGATATTACGCATTGGGGATAGATATGAATCCAGAGCCGAAGGTCACGGAGCTTGCAAGATGTATAACCGCAAGACAGGACAGCGGTATAGGTCATCATAAGGGTGAGAAGTCCGCAGTGATACTCGTTACCGAGCCAATAGCTGTGCTTACCCCTGCAAAGGCAGAAGTAAGACAGGAGGGACGAAGATTTAAACTTCCCAACGAGCCTATGTTTACGATAACTGTAACGGACAGACACGGCGTTGTTTACTGCGGATATATACGAAAGCTTATGCCTTTGGAGTGCTGGCGTTTGCAGGGCTTTACCGATGAGCAGTTCAACAAGGTCAAAGCCACAGGAATGTCCGATGCTCAGCTTTACAAGCAGGCAGGAAATGCGGTGACAACTAATGTTATTGAGGCTATTGGAAAGTATATTTCAGAGATCGACAAGGAGAATGGAAATGGAACAGAAGATAAAAATATTTGAGAATGAAGAGTTCGGTAAAGTAAGAACGATCATAAAGGACGGCGAGCCTTGGTTTGTGGGAAAGGATGTTGCCAAGATTTTGGAGTACAGAAATACGAAAAAGGCATTATCTGATCACGTTGATGAGGAAGATAAGTATCAAGGCGATGGGGTAACAATTCGTGACCCCATGGGCAGAGTGCAGCATCCGACAATAATCAATGAAAGCGGACTATACAGCCTAATACTTTCAAGCAAGATGCCAAGGGCAAAAGAGTTTAAGCACTGGGTAACATCAGAGATACTCCCGACTATACGCAAAACAGGCGGCTATGTTTCAAACGAAGAAATGTTTATTGAAAACTACCTGCCCTTCCTCGACGAACCGTACAAAAATCTTTTCCGTCTGCAAATGACGTTTATCAGCAAATTGAATGAACGTATCAGAAATGATAAGCCACTCGTGGATTTCGCTCTGCACGTTGCCGACAGCGATGATCTCATAGATATGAATGCTATGGCAAAGCTTGCTGCTGATAAAAATTTTAATATTGGCAGAACAAGGCTGTTTCGCTGGTTGAAAGAAATGGGAGTTCTTATGTCAAACAATCTGCCGTATCAGAGATATATTGACCGCAGATATTTTGTTGTAAAAGAGTCGGTGTTCGAGGTGGAGGGTATGAAAAAGACTTATCAGCAGACGTTTGTGACGGGAAAGGGTCAGCTTTTTATCATAGGTCTGCTGAGAAAATATTACGGAAAGGAGATGTCGTGATGTCCAAAAAGCCAAAATGTTCGCTGATAGGTCAGGACGGAAATATATTCAATCTTATGGGCATAGCCTCAAAAACGCTGAAAAGGAACGGAATGTATGATGAGGCAAAGGAAATGTGCAGCAGAATAACATCTTCGGGCAGTTACTATGAGGCATTAAATGTTATCGGTGAGTATGTTGAGATCACTTCTACCGATGATGAACAGTCGGAAGATGAGGATATGGAAATGGAGATGATGTAAATGACGTATTTGTTCATTGGAATGCTTATCGGAGCTATCGCAGGGCTTGTCATCGGTGCTGACTGTGCAATGCTCTATGCTGCAAAGCAGGAGGTCGGAAGACTGAATAAAGAGCTTAGGGAGGCATATGTTCGTGGAGAAAAGAATTAAACCAAAAGCTGATTTCAGTTTGACGCTTGGGTGTATCCCCGCAATGCTGAGAGCCACAAAGCCCGTACTTTCTGACCGTCAATACAAGGAGCTGTGTAACGAAGTAAACAAGGTTGACGGCTACCTTGAACAGAAACGCATAATATTCAGCTATGTTGACCCGATAATCAAGGGCTGAAAACAGCGTAAAATCTAATATTTATTAAGGTCGTTTTGCCAACAGCAGATCAAAAATCTGGTGCTTGCAAAGCGACTTTTCTGCTGTTGGTTCTAACGGCAGAAAGGAAAAACATGAACAGTTTTATGTCATGGGTAGGTGGAAAGAAGAATCTTCGCGACGAAGTGCTTGCAAGATTTCCGCCTTACTATGAAAGATATATCGAGGTGTTCGGCGGTGCAGGCTGGGTGCTTTTTCACAAGCCGCCCGGTGCAGATTTTGAGGTGTATAATGACTTTAATTCAAATCTTGCAAATCTGTACCGCTGCGTTCGTGATAAACCTGCAAAGCTGAAATACAAGCTTAGGTATGTGCTTGATTCAAGAGAAGATTTTGAATACTTAGCTATACTTCACAAACGTGGTATTTTGCCTAGGCTTTATGACGTTGACAGAGCGGCTAAGTTTTCACAAAGCCGCTGTTTTCTATTCCTGTACATCATTTTCTGTTCAATCCGGGAAATATCTCGCCGACGGCATTCATTGACACCTTACAGTTGGAAGAGTCAGAGTACAGTCTTATCAAGTATCCCGAACGAGGTACTTGCCTTTACAGGTGCGGTAATGAGAGGTATCTGCTGCAGGTCATTGCTCCTGCTTACAAGGCGGCACTGTTTGGTTCGGCGGGAGGAAGGTGATGTAATGTCGGCGACAGTTGCGGCGGCTTTTAAAAAGGCAGCCGTATATATTCTTGGTGATGAAAAAAAGCGAGGCAAGCTTGTGACTGTGGTGCTTAGTGCTGCTGTGGGTCTGCTCCTTTTGCTGTGTGCTCCTGCGGTGATGCTTTCTTCTCTTGGGGAGGTCGGCGAGAAAGCTCAAGTGCCTGAACTTAACATTAATGCCGATGATTTTTACAGCTCTCTTGACAGTGAAAGCAGGCAAAGGCTCGATGATATCCGATCAGCAGGTAATGACATTGCAAACGCTATGGACGAAAAGGGTGTCAAGGTTCAGACTATAAAGGCTCAGCTGATATATATGTCTTACTTTGAAGATGTTCAGAATTTTAATGCTGAGTCATACGCAAATTTGTTCGCTGTTGCTCCAAATGACAGTGATTTAATTGCGGCGATAAACTCGACTTACGGCTTGGAGATAGACTATGACGAATTTGTTCGCACATACACATTTGTTATGAACAGCACCTTAAATTCATATATGTTCAATGACGCAGGCAGTAAAAACTGCTCAGACCTTGCGGCTTGGGCGGAGAATGCTTTTATCTCAGGGTGGGGATACAAAAGCGGTGCTGTTGGTGAAAGAGACGAGTCAGACCGCATCAGATATGCTGACAACGCAGGACTTGTGCTGGGGTATCTGAACTACAGCCCGACCGATAAAAAGTTTGATTCTGCTTACAGCACATTGGTTTATACCGAACAAGGCGGTATAGATACTATGCCTGAAGTTGTCGGGATAGGGCTGTTTGACGGGAGTCAGCACGGAATTTATGTTGGAAACGGAGAAGTTGTTTACAGTTCTGAAAGCGTTGGTTATGTCACAAATGAGCCTGTTTCAAATGGCAGATGGACAAGTTGGTGTACCTATGAAGGAGTGGATTATCCACAGGAGGTGACTGACGCTATTGAAAGTTTGAATGAGGACAGCTCATTAGAAAATTAATTTTATTGGAGTGTGATAGGTTGAAAAAATCAGTTACTGTAAGTGTAAACGAGAAAAAGCTCTCTGCGATAGAGATGTATCTTGAGCAGAAAAATACAACTCTTGCGGCGGAGCTTGAAAAATATGCAGATCAGCTTTACGGCAAGGTCGTTCCGCAGAATGTGAGAGATTTTATTGATATGATGTCGGACAGAAAGCCTGCGAGAAAGCAGAAGATCACTGCTTCTGCCGAAACGGGGAAACGATCCGAGCAGTAATTCGCCACGGTTCGCACCGTGTCGCCATGTGTGGCGTTTTCACGGCATGGGTGGGGTAACTTTACCCTAAAGGCAGTCGGGGCGAATGTGGGACGTTTGTCGCAGAAATTAGATTGGAAGAAATCAGATGATTTCGGGTGGGTTTGAGGGGCATTTAATATATTGCTGGTTAAAGTTTTGGCGTCAAAGCCGCCAAAACATTCACATCGGACGAGCAAAGCTCGCCGATTTTGCGAGGTTTTACAAGCCTTGATAAAATGGAGTCAAAAAAGGAGGTTTACGAAAGTCATGGAGTCAAAAGTACAAAAAATGAAAAAAAGCACCGATGTTGCAGAAGAAAACGATGGTGTCTTGTGGATTATCTTGCTCCGCAGATTGCAACGATAACAGAGGGAATTGTAAAAGGCACGGAACAAAGGTTGTCCCGTGCCATGTTTAAGGTCGCTGTTGAACTTGGTGCTATATCGCATATGCTTGCGGCGATACATGGTATTGATGATGATACTATGATAAAGCTGAGGGCTATGTGTACGGATGAGGTTAAGCGGATCAATGGTATTATTAATTTTGAGAAGGCGGTTAGGTATCAGCGGTCAGATTAAATCAAATTAAAACGGAGGTGATATGTGTTGGCGCTATCACAGTTGATTGTCACAAGCCGCTATCTGAAAAGCGGAAATCAGAAAATTAAAAACAAGCGCAGAAACTACACAAAGTACATTGCCACTCGTGAAACAGTTGAAGTTCGTGACCAAAATACTATTGATAGAAATAATAACGCTACAAAAAATCAGCAAGAACTGCTTTGTGATTTGCTTTCAGATTTTCCCGATGCAAAAAGATATTTGGAATACGAAGATTTCAAAGCGAACCCTACTGTAGAAAATGCTTCGGAGCTTATCAATACAATTATTGAACGCAATGCCGACGTTATCGGTAACCGACAGAATTTTGTCGGATATATGGCTATGCGCCCGGGAGTTCAGAAAAGAGGCACGCACGGTTTGTTTAATGAAAAAGACGAACCGATCATTCTTGACAGAGCTGCAAACGAGATAGCAAATCACAAAGGCAATGTATGGTCGCATGTTGTTTCACTTCGGAGAAAAGACGCTGTTCGTCTCGGCTATGATAATTCGGAGGTATGGCGAGATCTTGTGAAAAGGCATATCTCCGAGATCGCAAATGCACAGCGTATACCGCTATGCAATCTGAAATGGTATGCTGCTTTTCACGACACTACTCATCATCCGCATATCCATCTGCTTGTCTATTCGACAAATCCAAAGCAGGGATTTTTAACTACTAAGGGTATAGATCAGATACGTTCAGCTTTTGCAAACGACATATTCCATGACGATTTGCAGTCAATCTATCAGGAGCAGACGTTAAACCGTGACGAATTGAAAGCTGTATCCAAAACAGAGTTTGAAAGTATCGTTAGAAAAATTCAGCAAGGCGGTTTTGACAATCCGCAGCTTGAAAATTTTATCCGTAAACTACATTCTCAGTTACAGAATGTAAGAGGCAAAAAAGTGTATGGCTATCTTCCATCCAATGTTAAGGAAACGGTCAACAATATATTTTTGGAGCTTGCAAAAAATGAGAATATTCGTCAGCTCTATGAAAAATGGTGCAGCTTGGAGCGGTTGAAATACAAGACCTATACGCAAAAAGAAAAAGTACTGCCTGCGCTTACCGACAATAAGGTTTTTCAGCCTGTGCGGAATATGATAATCAGGACTGTGCTTGATATGGATAGCCCTATGGTCGATGTAGTGGTTCAAGACCCTGAACTGATAGTGCCTAATATCTATGATTCTGATGTTGAGATATATACGTCGATTGATGGTAAGACACACTTTGGAAACGCTATGATTGCAAATACGGTGATTGGTCTGTTTGTTAATCTTAGCAGGTGTATTGAAGAGGACTATGTGCAGAAGTATAAGCCGGTTAAGCAGATGGTTGACAGGAAGCTAAGGCAAATGATTCTAAAGAAAAAGCAGGAGTTGGGCGTAAAAGAGGAGAATAATATTACAATGCAATAGAAAACGGCGGATTCGTGCTTCATAGCATCCGGATCCGCCGTTTTTGTTTCGCAAATTCTGTACATTTGCGAAAGGATTTTAAGAGTAATTTTGGTCTTGAAATTGATAGATTTGATGAAAAGTTAATCACATTATATCACACCAAAATCCATTTGTAAAGACATTATTTTAAAAATTGAAGAAAAAATCTAAAAAAATCAGGCTGACAAAGATTTTCAGCCGTCAGTTTTTTAGTATGAGGAGGATGAAAAAATGAGGAACGCACTTAATATTTACAAGAGAAAGGATGGTCGCTTTGAGGGTCGTATTCCTTTTGGTCGTAACGACAATGGAAGCTTAAAGTATAGGTATTTTTATTCAAAAGACCTTGCTGAATTAAAAGATAAAATGCTCTCGGCTTATACCTCAATAGAAAAATACAATACTATATCATGCGCTAAAACTCTTTCGGAAATTTGTGCAGAATGGCTTTCTTGTGCGAAGCTTCGTGTAAAGCGTTCAAGCTACTGCTGCTATGAAAGGAATATAAATAAACATATACTTCCGTACTTCAAGAAAACAAAATACAGCGAGCTTAATTCGGTCAAGATCAACGCTTTTATCGAGTATCTTTTGAAAAACGGAAAATCCAATGGCAAGGGAGGCTTGTCGTCTAAAACGATTCGTGATAATATTGTTTTGCTTCGTTCCGTCGCAAAGTATGCCGAAAGCGAATACGGATACAAAAATCCTATGAGAAATGTTATCATGCCAAAGGAGAATACAAAAGCTGCGATGGTTTTTAATAGAGATGAACGCAGCAGTCTTCAATCATATCTTATGAACGACTTGAACAAAACAAATGTCGGAATACTGCTTGCTATGTACACGGGAATGCGTATTGGCGAGCTTTGTGCTGTCACGGCGGAAGATATTGATATTCAAAATGGCGTAATCTTCATCACAAAGACTGTTCAACGTGTTTCGGATACTACCGGCAGCAGCAAAACAAAAGTAATTGTCGGCTCACCAAAAAGCAGAAGCTCCGAGAGAGCAATTCCTATTCCGAACTTTCTGATAAATATTTTAAAGAACACCCCATGCAATAATGGTTATTTGCTGACCGGAACATCAAAGCCTGTCGAGCCAAGAACTATGCAGAACAGATTCAAATCAGTATTGAAGCAGTGCGGTGTGCGAGAAGCGAATTTTCATTTACTGCGTCACACATATGCCACGGTTTGCATAGAGAATGGTTTTGATGCGAAGACGGTAAGCGAGTTACTGGGACATTCAAGCGTTCAGATTACGCTTAATCGCTATATGCACTCCGATATTGAAATAAAGAAGCGCTGCGTTGAAAACTTAAACCTTGTTTCATAAAAAAAGTATTAAGCCGTCAGATTTCCTGCCGCAATAACCTGAAAGCCTTTATTTTCCTGTATTTTCAAGCGTTTTGCTTAAATGTACAGAATTTGCGAAAGTTTTTGCTGCCTATATTAATATATTATACCATAGTTTTAACAGATTATGTATTGATTTTACGTGAAATAACTGGTATAATGTCAATTAAGGCAGGTGAGCTTTATGATAAAAATAGCAATAGTTGATGATGAAAAATATGTGTGTGAACATTTGAAACAATTATTGATAGAATATCAGTTCAAATACAATTTGGATTTTAAAGTTGATATATTTTTATCATGCGAAGATTTATTTGAAAGAGTTCAATCTTCAGTGAACTATCATTTAATCTTTTTGGATATTGAATTTCCCAATATGAATGGTGTAAATCTTAGCAAAAAAATCAGATTGGGAATGGGAGATATAAGAACTCAGATAATTTTTATCTCGGCTAAAGATTCATACGCAATGGAGTTGTTTTCTGTTCAGCCTTTTGATTTCATCGTTAAACCCGTAAAGAAAGAACGATTATATCCGTGCATTTCTAAATTCATTAAATATTATGCCAATAGCAGTATGTTTTTTACATATACATTGGAAAATATGAAACATAAAATAGCTATCAGCGAGATCATTTATATACAAAGCGAAAGAAAAAAGCTGAAACTAATTACGTCAAACGGTGTTATAATATGTTATCATAAATTTAGTGACGCTGTAACCAATGAAATGAAGAATGATATGGTTGTCGTAAAACGTGGCTTGGCGGTTAATATTAATCATATCGTTGATACCGATTTTGAAACTGTTGTATTATCAAACGGAACAAAGCTAAAGATCAGCGACGGATATCGTAATAGTGTAATGGATGTCTTATCTGATAAGATTGGAGGAGCGTAAATGCAGCCAATAGTGTATTTAATTTCTAATGCGGTACATATGTATGCGGTATATATACTTTTTACTGCGGTTTTGGGTAAGAGCAAGCTGCCTAAATATGCGGAGCTCTTGACGTATTATGTTTACTATCTGATAAACTGCGGCGTGTACCTTTTTATGGATAGCATGATGCTGAATTTGATCAGTAATATATTGCCTATGTTTATGATAATGCTGCAATACCGAAAACCGATACAAACGTATATATTTCTTACAATTGGCGTTTGCGCAGTAGGTATGATTTTGGATTGGATGTTATTTTGCATATTCCCGGAATCAATGCTATTAAAATCAAACACGCCTCAAAGTATTTCATTTCTTGGATTAGTTTTTTTGTTCAGACATTATTTCAACAGAAAAGAGAAGGTTATCGTTAATTCCGGGTATGTGATCTTTCTTATAATAATCTCTATTGGTACAATCGTTATTGCAGAGCTCTCAGGACCAGAATTCAATGTCAGATGTTTTATTATTTCGTTGATACTGCTTGTTATAAATTTCTTGAATTTTTATTTATACGATAGATACATAGAGAATATGCAGTTTCAGATTATGTTTAATGAAATTGCATCGTCAAATAAAGCATATCAGAATCAGCTGATTATAATGAATGAATCACAAAAGCAGATACGCTTATTGAAGCATGATATGAAAAACCATTTGCTGAAATTGAAATATGATTTAGTAAACGACAATTGTCAAAAAGCTGTAAATTACATCGACGAAATGAGCGAAAAAATCACAGCGGAAAAAGAGTTTGTAAGCACGGGGAATGTTGATTTTGATTGTTTACTGAATTATAAATTGGCGATAGCTCAGGAATATGGAGTGGACTTTTCTTGTAACGTTGTTTTACCTGAAGAGTTGCAGGTCGATTCATTTGATTTAACAGTAATTCTTGGAAACCTGCTTGACAATGCGTTAAACGCATTAAAACAAGCTGAGAAAAAGATACTTGAGATAGATATTAATTATTCCATAGGAATGATAGTTATTAAAATCGAGAATACATTTTCCGGTATGAATAATACATATGATAATCCCGGAGAACATGGATACGGATTAATAAGTGTTCAGACTTCATTGGAAAAGTATAACGGGAAACTTCAGAATGATATTATTGATAATAAGTATATTGCAAAAGCTATTTTATATAATATAAAACAAAAAGAAAAGTGAACTTTAGCAGTGCCAAAATCGGCGCTGCTTTTTTGTACCCAAAAATACTATGGTTCGTACCATAGTTTGACTTATATCGACATTTTTATGCTATGTTAATAATGTGAATATCACAATAGTTTTAAAAGGGAGTGTTATTATGAAGTCTTTTATGCTCAAGTTTTTCAAGAAGTATGGCGGTATGTTTGCTGCATTGGCATTGACAATCACAGCTGTTAACGTTAACAGTGCTTGTTTTTGGATAGCTAATCAGCCAAAACTTCCTGCTGATGCAAAGAGCCTTCGCAAATTTTAATGTTTGCTAAGCTTGCAGAGTATCTCACTCAACAGCTTGAAAATGAAAACGTTATTTCGTCCGATAAAAGGGAATTGTATAGATACGGTTTTCAAAATGGTATGATATTGACGCTCAATTTTATCACGTCGATACTGATTGGTGTGATTTTCGGAAAAGCTTTGGAAAGCATTATTCTTTTGGCGGCGTATATTCCGTTGAGAAGTTATGCAGGCGGTCATCATTCAAGTTCATCAGAAAAATGTTACATAGTATCATCGCTGATTATGATAATTTGGATGTGTCTGTTAAAATTCCAAATTCTTTCGACAAGCTGTTGTGTGATAATGCTCGTTATTGGAAGTTGTGTTTGCTTTGTTTTTTCTCCAGTTGCAGGAGAAAATAAGCCTTTGGACGAGTTAGAATGCAAGATGTACAGAAGAAAATCACTGCTCATTTTATTGGTTGAGATTATTATATGGATAATTTTCACTTGTGTCGCTAAGATAGAAAGTGAAGTTATTCCTATTATTATATTTACAGAAGCATTAATGCTTCTGTTGGGAAAAATCAAAAATATAAGGTATAAGAAGGTTTATTAAAAAAATATATATTTGAAGTAAAAGTGAGGAAAATGTATGAAAGCAAACAAGAAATTGCGTATTGGAGTAATTGCCGTATCGATAGCCGCAGTAACTGCTGTTACAGTAGTTACTGCGGCTATTTATGATGTTCGGAGGTTAAATGATAATCCGTGGGAGCACACCTTGCTTGCAGCGGATGATAACGGCCATATAAATACCCAAGGTGGCAGTTTATCTATTGACGGAGACGTTCGCTCTAATGGAAACGTTTCATTGAATGACGATAAAATTACCGTTTCAGGCTATGTCGCAGCGAATAAGACTATAATTAGCAATTCGGATGATGTTTACTTTGGCAGTAAATATGATAATTTGGAGAAAATTACTGTTCCAAATGTTTGGAACAATGTTTATACAATTGCACAGAGTATCGAAGCAGATAAAAATGAATCGAAGAGTTTTACTGATAATTTTTTAACGTTAGATGGTGCAGTAATTTCAGGAGATTCTTTAAATATAAACGTATCTGCGGATAATGCGCCTATTTCTGAAACTACAAAAGATAAAACAGGTAAAGTTGGAGCTTTTGGCGCAGGATTCTTTACCAAGGTATACGAAAATAAGGCAAAATGGGAGGAAATCTTCCCTATACTGTTCCAAAATTCAGAATTTGAAACAGACTCTGTTCTTGAACTTGGCAATAACAGTAATTTCATTCCCGTTCAAGAACAGGTAGTAAGTAATTCATGGCAGGACTATGAGCAACTGCCAGGTTCAGTTATAAGCGATAACTTTTCGGAAGAGAGATTAAAGGAATATATAAGTATGTTGAAACAGGACAATCCTGTTTTTTCTGCGTGTTCGTCAGACTTTGTGAAGATTCAGGCTAATGGATCGATAAATCCTGAAGAAGCTGAAAAGGCAAGAAAACTGGTGATAGAGGGCGGTCATATTACGCTTAACGGGGATTATGAAAATCTTGAAGAAATTAAGCTTGATAACTGGGGCGGAGTGCAGCTTATAGGAAATTTTCCTAAACTTAAATATATTTACCGAACTGGAAATTCTGATATGAATCTCGCAGGAGATTTTCCCGCCCTTGAATGTGTATACACAATGGGCGGTCAGATTCTGTTAGGCACAGGTGATGTTGGGTTTAATGCTGATAATTTGACTGTAATAGACGAATATGGACCGATAGTAGTATATACAGCTAAAGATGTTAATCTTACAAGCAGCAGACTGGTGACTACACAGATGATACTGATGAGAGGTGCGGGAGCAGACAAAATAGCTTCTAGGTTTAATGTTGAAAATACGTTGATGGCAGCTATAAATGGTGTTATGTTTGAAGATATGAATGACAATAATACCACAAGATATGGGGACCTTCCTGTATTTTATTCTACATATCCGATGTCGATAATAAACTGTAATTTCAAACTTTTACAAGGATCATTTATTAATAGTCAAAAAGCAATTATTATGGCTAATGCCAATATAGGCGTTTTCCGTGGATTTATGTTTTCTCCTGAGGGTGTTGACGAGTATAGAAACAGCTCCGCTGTCGGATTTTATGTAAATACATATGCATATAATATATCTCCTAATATCAACAGCTTGAACAAACAGCCTAACGGAACAGAAGAAATCGGAAGAATAAGCGATTTTGAGTATTCCGATTTTCCAAAAGAGCTTGTTTCGTGTATAGGCGACGCAGAAAACTTTTTAAGCGGGCTGGAAAATCAAGACAATGATTTCGTGCTCGGAGAAATGAATGGAAAACCGGGTGAACTCCTCATTGGCAGATATATTCTTGCTGATGAAGATATTGTAATATCAGCGGATACTCTGAAGAACAGGGAAAATGCATTTTCGGTGATTGCATCTGAAAACGGTAATATAACGTTAAATGTAAAAAATGAAATGGATGTTCAGACAATAATTTATGCTCCTAATGGCAAGGTTACATTAAACGTTAGTACGGGAACTCTTCATGGAAGAATATTTGCAAAAAATATTGAGATCGTTTCCGACTCTTTTGAAATTACTGGCGGAACAGAGGATATTTCATATCTTGGTTTTGTTTACATTAAGGATTCAGATTCCGAGTCAACATCTGACGATACCAGTCTGACGGACTCAAAAACTGATTCGTCCAAGACAGACAGCAGTTCTGTTGATTCTGAGGATTCTTCGGTAAATTCCGATTTGGATGATAATTCAACTTCACAAGGAGATTCCTCCGGATACGATACGAGTTCGTCTGACTCAAGCTCAGGAAATTCATCAAGCTTAGAGTTGTCAGGTTCAAGTTCGGGCGATGACAGCAGTTTGTCAGGTTCAGACAAGTTTAATGAACCGCAATATGAGTATGATAGACTTAATCGTCTTATTAAAGTGACCTATGATGAAGAAAATTATGTGGAATATATGTATGACGCTAACGGTAATATAACTCAAATTGTTACTGTAATTGACGGTGAAGAGAAGTAAATTAGGAGTGAAATGAATATGAAGAAATTTGTTAAACGGGCAATAAGCCAGGTCATTGCATTGGCTCTTGCTTTTCAGATTGTGGGTCAGTGCGGATATTCTTTTGCTGTTCAAGCTGACTATTCGTCTAAGTCTGAAATAGTAACAGAAAGTAAAGCGGATAATGTTTCAGAAAATGATGTTGTTGCTCAGAACGATGAAAGCATAGAAGAGATTGATGAGCCATCAGAAGATGAGATAGTTTATGAGGATATGACTGTAAATTCTGATACGACTTTGACTGCACAAACAGAAGTTAAGGATTTGTATATTAATTATGGAACATTGGACCTTAATGAAAATACACTTATAGTTCATGGAAATGTTGTTATTGATAACAGAGGAACTTTGGATTTTAACAAGGGTGAGTTAATATGTGAAAATCTTACAATGAAAGACACATATTACTATCATTGTATGTATATGAATAACGCAAATGACCATTTAGTTGTTAAAGGTGATTTCAATTTTAATGGCGGCAGCTTTTCTAAATATGAAGCAACTGCAGGAACTATTGAGCTTGGTGGCAACGTTAATATAACAACAGGATTTAATCCTTCCCAAGAGCAAAAAGTAGTTCTTAACGGACTTGACAGTCAGGAAGTGTATATTAACGAAAAAAACTGTAGTTTTAATATTCTTGAAGTAAGCAATACAAGTGAAGGGGGAATACTATCAGATTATCCTATTTCTGCGAACAGTATGATTGGTGATCTTAGTCAGATACATTATTCATTTGGTGGTGCGGTGGGTACTGTGTTATCCGGAGATATGGAATTGGGTAATTATTGTCTATCAGTGGGCGAGTTGGATCTCAATGGACATACTTTAACAATCAATGGAGATTTCATCCAAGCCGGCGGAGAAGTAAAGATAAATAACGGAAAGCTCGTCGTAAACGGAGATTATCGTATACAGACAAGAAAAAACAGCGAAGACGGAACGGAGAGCTACGATTACAGTACGGGAAT
>JAETQO010000002.1 GCA_021770655.1 Ruminococcus sp.
GAACAGAGGAAGATTCTTTCTTTCCTCTGTTCATTCATATTCCTCCTTAGCTCAGTCGGTAGAGCATGCGGCTGTTAACCGCAGGGTCGTTGGTTCGAGTCCAACAGGGGGAGCCAAGATAAAACCAAGGCGAACCATTTTTATATTTTTGTTAACGGTTGCTTAGGTATAGTAATACCCCGTGATTGATTTCACGGGGTATTTTAGTTATTCTCTGCATAGTTCATCAAGTGTAATGCCTAATGCGTCGGCTATTTTTATAGCATTTGATACAAGGCAATCACTGCGCCGCTGAATGTCCTCTAATGTACGTTTGGACAATCCCGTTTTTTCCGAAAGCTGTGACATAGTAAATCCTTTTTTGGTGCGTAGTTCTTTAAGTCTCACTTAAATCCCTCCATTTAAGAGTAAATCGATCAATGCAACTAAAAAAGCTACAAGTCCGATTAACTCTAAAATCTTTAATACAAGTTTTAATGTGTGTGTTTTCATATTGACAAAGTGAACAACTCGTGCTATAATTATAGCATAGGGAGGGCTTACGCCCTACCCTGGTGCTACGTTAGTAGCTTGATTAAGATTATAACCCAGCCTATCAGCGAGATTATCTTAATCGTGAGCTTTTCGAGTTGTCCTACCAACTGGGAAAGCTCTTTTATTTTGTTTTCGAGTTTGTTCAACCTTTTCACCTCCTCTCTATATTTATATTATACCACGTTTTAACGTGGGTGTCAGCGAATTTTATAGAAAAAACTTCACAAATTCAAACCTAAATATTTGTGCAAAACATAAAAATGATACCTCCGCAGAATGTTCCGTGGAGGTATCATTTTTATATTTTTTTTGTAAATCCCGTTAAGCAAATCCAACCCACACCAGATTTAAGCTTGCCCCATATCTGCCCTGCTACAACCTTTTCTGCAACAATAGTATATGTAATACCATATTTTGCTGTAACGCCTTTGACAAGTGCACAATCTACACCCGCACCCGCTCTGACGTTCATTCCATCTTTATAGGTTATCTTAACTTTATATGGCGTAAAGGTATTGCTTGCACCCTGGTTATTATTGGTGTTTGTATTTTTTGCACCAGTCAGTTTATCAAGCTCAGTTTGTACCGCCTTTACAAAACTATTCCAATAGCCTTTATTTCTGATTGTCTCAGGGCAATTTTTGTTCATCCAACTGCGATGCTGGAACAAATTTGCTTTTGCCTTATTGCCTCGAGCGTCTGCACCAGTAACCGCAATAACCTTTTTTATGCCGTACTTATGTAAAACAAACGCCGCAACATAAGCCGCATTAGTGCGGGCTTTGGCAAAATCTCCGTCGCTGTTAACGCAAATTTCAACGGAGATAGTTTTCATATTACCGTCGCCGCTGCCGTCTCCGTTCGTCCAGGCGATTTCGTCAAGTGGGTGCATAAGATATGCTTCTTTATCGTCTACAAAATAATGATAGCCGATATAGCCGCCGCTATTGCTATTTGCAAGATTATGATAATAGTTGCGGTGAGCTTTGGCATTTGCTCCTTTTGCCCTGTTGCCCGTTTCGTGGATTGTTACGCCGCGAAAGCCTGTTCTTTTTGTTCCAGGTCTGTGTTTGCTACTGATTTTAACATAATCATTTATAATTTTTATACTCAAAATTACTCCTCCTTGTCAAAATATTCAATGTTTTTAAGCTTTTTGCTTAATTTTAATACCCATTTGGCACTAGGATTTATTGCAGCGTAATTTTCGAGGACTGACACAAACTCCATAATTGCAATGTATATAAACACAACTATTGCAGTTATACTCCCCGCAAATGCAGTTAATTTTGGCTCAACCGTATTTAGTGCCGTCTGCGTCCTCACAGCACTTGTTCATCCAAAAATCCCATTCTTTTTCATTACGTCCTCTGAGACGATCGAAACGGTGAGGACGTTGTTCCATATGTATTCCAAATCCACACATTGAACACCCTGTTCTTTGTGCTTTTGTTGTGTAGAGTTTGCCGTCAAATCCTCTTTTAATTTCGCCGTAAGCTTCGGGTACGGGGACATCAAGTTCAACTGCAAGTTGCAACAGGTCTTGCCGCGTGAATATCGCAAAGGGGCAAGAACGTACTGTATCTTTCCCGTAATAGTTACAGCCGTTTTTTATCAATGCCCATTCGCGTTGACCTCCCTCGCAAGCCATTAACCCGAGAAATGGATAGCTATTATGTTCTTTAGCCCAATTATCGCAAGGCATTTCTTTCATATACTTACAGCACTTTGCTGATACCTTGAACGGTGCAATCTGACATTGCAAGTCTGGTCTATGTTCCTGGTAGTAACCGCCGAACAGTTTTAACCACTTATCATTAAGCTTGATCCTTTCCGAATGTTGAAACTTACCTTGTGCACCCATGTCTCCTGTCATAATGGCGTGTATAAATGTTTGCTTTTCCGAATTAGGTTCTTGTAGATTCTCAATTTTGCTTGCTTTCGCTTTGCTTATAACAGGAAATCCGAATTTTCGTATTACCTCAATTTTTGACATACCCGGAGCAATTCTTATAACTCCGAGCTGTTCGTGCACTTTCTGATTTCCTTTGTCCTCGAGTGCCGAAACGGATATTGCAGGAATATCAGATAAACCTATGCTTCTGAGAAAGCAGAGCAATGTAATACTGTCAAGACCTCCAACAGATACATGCACATTGGCGTTATATTTGCTGTAAATTGTGTCGCAAAACTCATATGCTCTCTTTTGTGCATGAAGTTTTTTTGCTTCGTATGGCAGTGATTGCTTTTGCAAAAATTCGTCTATCGTCATTTTGAAATCTCCTTAATTGACATATTTTCCTCTGTCCAACGGCGAAACGCCTCTAAGCCCGCTCGAGCCTGTTGCTGTTCCTGCAACGTGGTTTTTACTTTGTTCTTGCATTGGAACTTTCGGTAATCAACTTGCCCGACACTAGTTTCCTCTATGAAATCGCTTATGCCGAGTTTGTTCATTTCCTTGATTGGGTTGGCTATACGCTCCTCAATGAGTGCCGCTTGCAACTGTGCCATGCGTTTTACACCTATACCATATTGTTCTGCGGTTTGTATAAGAGCAAGCTTGACGTTATCAACAAGCACACGCCTGTTATGCTGATTAAGCACCTTGCACCGTCTCTCGACAAGCTGTGAGATTTTATTGACGTCTATTCCGTAAGCCTTTACGCCTTGGTCAAGCTTATAATTAAGTACATCATCTTTATCCCATTCGTCAGCTGTTCTGCAAGTATTTTCATAATCGTTTATCCATTCTATGCATTTTTTCGGATAAAAGCTTTTTGGAAAAAGTTTATTGAGCGTTATCAGCAAAGTACAGAGTAACTCATAGTTTTTATTGACTACCGCAAATACTACTCTGTTCTTCTGATAGTCTTTAAACTTACGGTTAGTCACTCTTCTCGCCCTCTTTCTGTTTATAGCACACTTTTAAACTGTGTTCTAAAACTTTGCATTATTAAGCATAAAATGCCTACAGCCGAGTGTTAACACCATTTCAATGTAATACTCGAACGTGTAAGGCTTTTCGCCTGCCGCCTTTCTGAGATTATTAAATCTCTCAAAATATGGCACAAACTCGTCTGTTGTGTCCTTGTACATCTCGATTTTCAATTCAATCTTTTTCATTGAAATCACTCCGTTTCATATAATTTGCACTGTTGTGCTTTGGAACGGGGCTTGATACGCTCAAACCCCAAAGGGAAGCGGGCTTTACACATTCAAGCATTCTTTTTCATATACGGATATAAAGCTGCCTGTCACTTTAAAATCGTAGGTGAAATAAATTCCGCCAGGCATAGCCGCGTCGCTGCTGTCATACACCCCGAAATAGTCCCCTAAATCTTTGTCGGTCATATTTAAAAAGTACTCGCAATCGTCCTCACAATCTAGGGCGTATACTGTCACTTTTTCGGCACTCTTGCCGTAGCCGACGTAATCGCTTTCAAAAATCTTTGTCATAATAAAATCACTCCGTTCTATTATTTTGATTTCGTTTTTTCTTCCACTCTTTTTATCCAAAATGCGGACGGTAGTTTTACTGCACCGACAGACGAATAACCCTTGCCGTCTGTTCGATTTTTGTTTTACCTATGGTTAATACTGTTTTGTTTTTAGACCGCTTTACCTGGGCGGTCTTTTCTTTTTGGATTTTTTTCATTTTTAAACTCCTTTCGTAAAGCCTGCTTATATCGCACAACTTACGCAATACGTAAGTTGTAACTAAAAAAAATATCTCCTGCAATATGTGGCGGAATTTCAAGAGTTGCAACAAGTTTGTACATTACATCAGACGACGGTTGTGCCTTGCCTTTAAGTATCTTTCCGAGAGTTGTTCTGTCAATCTTGCTTGCCCTTGCAAGGTCAATTGTTTTTTCGTAACCCTTATCAATCATAATCTTTTTAAGGGTTGTTACGTCGGTTTTGAAAGTCTCTTTCATTTTTAAACTCCTTTCAATGTTATAAACTTACCTATTACGTAAGTTTATAACATCACATATTACAGCGGTTGTCAACCCCTTTTTGTGATTTTTTTTTATTTTTGCATAAAATGACTTGCATTTTGCGAAAGTTTATGCTATTATATATTCAAAGGTGGTGAAAAAATGGCAATTTTACAAGATAGAATAAAACAACGAAGGTTAGAATGTGGCTATACTTTAGCAGAACTTGCAGAATTGCTTAATGTCAAAGAGGCTACTGTACAACGTTATGAAAGCGGAGAAATCAAAAATATTAAGCACGAAACAATTTTTAAACTTTCACAAATATTGAAATGTGATCCTGCGTATTTAATGGGCTGGAAAGACGATGTATTAACCTCAAATAAAAAACAATTAGAATTGCACCTGACAACGCATGAATGTGAACTAGTAGAGGCATACAGACAAATGCCCCAAATGCAGGCGGCTGTTGATCGACTGCTAGGAATTAAGGAAGCTGAACCAGGTATACAAGTATACCGAGCAGCACACAGCGACAACAACCATGAGGACGAAATAATAACTATATCGGCGGAACGTCTCCAAAGGCTCAAAGACGCACCAGAGACAGACGAAGATTTATAATTACATAATAAAATCTCGCTAGGTTATAATATCCTAGCGAGGTGATGTGATTGATATATGGCGTTTATAAAAATGCCCGCAATGCTGCGTGGCAATGTTTGATTGATTATAACGTGACTGAATTACCGGTAAAACCGTCACGAATCGCTCGGGTGGCGGGGATAAAGGTAATAAAAAATAGTGATGTGCATGAACTAGAGCCGCACGAAAGCGGATCAAGCACTTTAGAGGGTAACCAATGGTATATAGTATATGACGACGAAAACACAAAACAGCGTTGCCGTTTTACCATTGCCCACGAACTAGGACATATATTTTTAGGACATGAACTGAAAAAAGGCTATCACACTCGCAAATTTGATATAACAAAGCCTGCTGTCGAGCAGGCGGCGGATATATTCGCTTCGAGGCTGTTAGCTCCTGCGTGTGTCTTGTGGACATTGGACGTTCACACGGCGGCAGAAATAGCGGCGTTGTGTGATATATCAAACTCCGCCGCGCAAATCAGAGCCGAGCGAATGATAGAACTATACTCGCGAAATAGATTTCTTACAAGCCCGCTTGAAAAGGCCGTTTATAAGAATTTCGAGGGGTATATACAAAAGAAAAAGGCGGAATAATTCCGCCGTACATAGGGATTTATAATGAATATTGAAATATGTTTAGATAATACAACTCAAAGAGAATTTAAAGGCAAAAGTATGCTTGAAAAATTATCTGATTATGTTGTAATAGATCTCGAAACTACTGGCAAGTCTATTTATAAGTGCGAAATTATTGAACTTTCTGCCGTTAGAGTTCGTAACAACGAAATAACACAAAAATTTTCTTCCCTTGTTCGTCCGTCTGTTAATATTCCGTATGAGATAGTAAAACTTACTGGAATTACCGACGAAATGGTATCAGACAAACCGACAATAGACGAAGTTTTAGAGGAGTATATTGATTTTCTGGGCAATGATATTCTCTTAGGGCATAATATATCTAGTTATGATGTTAATATTCTCTATGATACATATGAACGGTTGTTTGAAAAAACACTTAACAATGATTATTTGGACACTTTGCGTTTTGCTCGTTATTGTGATATAAATACGGATAATCTTAAATTAAACACTATCGCTGCATATTATGATATTGTGAACGAACAAGCTCACCGTTCATTGTCGGACTGCATAACGAATCATTATGTATATCAGAAAATGAAAGAAACATTTTCTCCTAGCGCCAAGGCAAGAAAAACAGGTTCAAGAAAATTTATTGTCAAGAGTACCGCTGAAACAAAAGCTATCAGAGAACTTCAAGAGGCGTTACAATATGTTCTTGATAATAATAATTTAACCCCGGGAAATGTCTATCTTATAGATAATTGGCTTGAAGAACATTCTGAATTTAAGAGTAAATATCCCTTTAATGAGATATATAATTCTATTGAAAATGTTATGGCGGACGGAATTATAGAGGACACTGAGCTTGAATATTTAAAGAGTTTATTTCATGTGGTTCTTAACCCCGTTTCTGCACAAGAACATATTTCTGATGTAATTAATATAAAGAATTCTAAAATTTGTTTAACGGGAGATTTTGTTCGAGGCTCTCGCGCAAAAATAATTGAGTTGTTCGAAAGCAAGGGAGCTAAGATTTCTGCTTCCGTTTCGTCTAAAACGAATTATGTTGTTGTTGGCGATTTAGGTAGCGAAAATTGGCAATGCGGAAATTACGGTAGCAAAATAAAGAAAGCGCTTGAACTTCAACAAAGCGGTAAGAATGTTGAAATTTATAATGAAAAAGAGTTCTTCGAGAAAATAGGTGATTAATATGTATATGGATAAGTTAATTTCAATAATAGACCTCGTAGAAAGAGACTATAATATTTCAAATGGAAATGCTTTTAAAATTAAGCTACTTTCAGATAAGAAAACTAGAGCGGTTTACCTCGGTTCGCAGTCCATATTGAAAATTAAGGAGTTAAAAACTTGTTGGCGCTTAACTATAAACAGTGAACTTGTTGACGATTATTTCAAACTTGATTGCATAAAATACAAGGAAAATGCTGAAACAAATATAGTCGAAATAGATTATTCTGAATTATCAGAAGAGTTTTATAGATATGTAGAAGAGGCTCTTAGGTATTCCGTAACATCTTATATGCCTACAAACCTGTTTGCTTGCTGTTCAAAATATGTTGAATGTTCAAACGCTAAGAAATGTTTACATAATGACTTGCTTTATGCCAAAGGCTGTTGGTATCGTAGCAATCTTGAAAATGATCGAATCTTTTACGGAAAGAATAGCATAAAATAAAAAAATCATGATAAAGACTATTTCTAACTAGAACACGGAGGCGAAATTATGCAACCTAACGCGGTTATTTATGCCCGCTATTCATCATCAAATCAAAAAGAAATATCTATAGGGGGGGACAGCTTCGCGAGTGTCACGCATACGCCAAACGTTGTGGTTATAATGTTATCGGAGAATACATTGATCGCGCTAAATCTGGAACAAAGGACAATCGACCTGAGTTTCAACGAATGATTTCAGACAGTGCCAAAAAGCAATTTGAATTTATTATTGTTTGGAAAGTTGACAGATTTGCGCGTAATAGATATGATAGTGCAATTTATAAAAATAATCTGAAAAAAAGTGGAGTTCGTGTTGTAAGTGCGACAGAGGCTATCGGTGAGGGCTCGGAAGCGATCATAGTGGAGGCTATCCTGGAGGCAATGGCAGAAGTGTATTCGCGGCAACTGGGTGAAAACACTCGGCGCGGTATGAAAGATACTGCACTTAACGGACAATGCACAGGCGGAAATATTCCGCTCGGGTATAGAATTGAAAATAAGTTTCTTGTAAAAGACGAGGAAACAGCATATATTGTTGAATACATATTTGAGCAGTATGCGGCGGGAATGACAAAAACGCAGATTGTAAAATCGTGTACTGAAAAGGGGTATAGAACAAAATACGGAAAGTTTTTTAATGTAAATTCGATAGGCTTTATTTTAAAAAATCGTATGTATATAGGCGACTACAACTATAAAGGTGAGATCGAACGAACTTGCCCCGCATTGATTTCTGAGGAACTTTTTAACGACGTACAACAACGGCTTGAAATGTGCAAACGTGCGCGTGGCAAGCTTGCTAGCAAGGTGGTATATCAGTTAAGCGGTAAATTGTTTTGCGGACATTGCGGCGACGCTATGACAGGGGAGAGCGCAAGAGGCAGGAACGGCGAACCTCATTATTACTATACTTGTCATAAGCGCAAAAAATATAAGCAATGTGACAAAAAGCGTGAAAAGAAAGATTTTATTGAATGGTATGTTGTAGAGCAAACGTTAGCGTATGTGTTAGCTCCTGGACGTGTTGACTATATCGCCGAACGAGTTGTCAGCGCATATAACGAGGGTTTCTCCGTGGCGGAAATAGAAAAGCTTGAAAAACGTTTATCTACTATTGACATTGAGATTACAAATTGTGCGGACGCATTAATACATACTCGATCGCAAGCTGTTATGGATAAAATAAATGAAAAGGCGGAATTGCTTGAAACTCAAAAGCAAGAAACGGAAATTGAACTAGCAAAATTAAAAATAGCCGCCGAGGTTGCCTTGACCGTTCCCGAAGTTAAAGCCTGGTTGCAATCATTTTGTAAAGGTGATTTGTTCGACGACGATTTCAGGCGGCGAATTATAGACACGTTTATAAATGCTGTATACTTATATGATGATAAAATTGTGATTTATTTCAATATAAAAGGTGGTAAGCAAATTTCGTATACGGAAATGAAAGAAAGCATTGGTAACAATAGTGAAATGTTTCGAGCTGTTACCGATAAGGGGGAGCCAATCCAATACGAAAAGTCTGTAAATCCAGTATTTACGGACTTTTTGTATAAAATAACTCACTTAACCCGGCGGTTAACAGCCGCTATGTTAATATTCTATTCAATAACGCAAATGTCTGAAGATGTCTGCTGGGATAAAAGCACAAGTCTTTGTGATTTTATCCCAACAAACATAAGCTTGTTGGGTATATATCAGAGTGTACCGTAATACACTCGAAATATCTTGACATTTGTTTAGCTCCACACATACAGACCTTGTCTCAGGCAGCTTGATCGTATCAAGCTTGTGTGGTTTTTCAATGCTTAATCACAGTGGTGTCGGTTCATAGACCAACGCTGAAAGCGTTTCCGGCTCAGCTGCGTTCATATCTTGTATTTTATTAACGCCTAATCGGCAGGATCAGATATTAGCGGCTATGTCATAGCTCAAGGCGACTTAAAGACGACTCAACATCTCGTTGTACTTGCTTTAGGCATTGAAAACTCTCCCATTCTCAAACTTCGTCGGAGAGGCATTCGTTATTCGATTGTCAAGCTGCAAACTGTACAGTAACAAGCAAAAAAGCTTTTCAGACGCAGCAAACATCGTGAAAAGCTCTTGACAATTTATACTCAACGTGCTATAATAAAGCACGAAAGTAGCATTCTCTAAAAGTTTCACAGTTGTTCGGACATCTGTGTTACTGGGCTTATAACTTCTTGCAGGAGGTTATAAGCCTAAGAGGGTGCATTTTTTGTACCTTCTTTATACAATATAAGTGATATGTTATACTGGAAGAGCAGTCGACAAACGCCCAAAAGTCTGGTAGAATAAAAGCAATAAAAACCAGAAAGGGAAATGAAAAATGAAGTACAGTAAAGAATTCAAAGAGGAAGCCTTGAAGCTCTCAGATGAGATTGGACGACTTAATGCTGCTTTCTGTCTTTTCGCCAGTCGGCAAGTGTGTAACCCCATAACCACAGGCAAAGGCGTTAGCCGGTGGTTGTGCGGTGTTCGGACGCAGATTTAAAATCCGTGTGTTGACATACATAAGTATTTGTGATAAAATGTATGTGTAAATCATTTAACCCTAAAAGAAATTGGAGAAAACAATATGCTTTGCAGACTGATTATCAATTTAAGAGATTTACTCTGTACAAGATCCGATTAAGGAAGAGGCTTGTACAGAGATGATCTGATTCTTCCTGCGTCGGAGCTTGTACTTGTCGTATTAATTTAACGATAAGGAGTATGGTCCGATGAAAAATTATAAAAACTTTATTTTGTTCTGGCTGAGCCAGAGCGTTTCTCAGCTTGGCAGTGCTATGACAGGTTTTGCACTTATTTTATGGACTTATGAACAGAGCGGTTCGGCAATGTCTGTTTCATTGATGTCATTCTGTAACTATGTTCCGTATATTCTGGTAAGCTTGTTTGCAGGAACGTTTGTAGACAGACACAGTAAAAAGGCAATTATGCTTATTTCCGACAGCATTGCGGCTTTGTGTACGCTTGCGGTGCTTGTATTATCGGTCGGAGATCATCTGGCTGTCTGGAACATCTATGCTGTAAATGCAGTAATAGGTTTCATGAACGCATTTCAGCAACCCGCTTCATCTGTTGCAGTTGGGAAAATGGTTCCAAAAGAAAAGCTTTCAAACGTTAGCGGAATGAATTCTTTTTCAAGTAATCTTGTAACTGTTTTAAATCCCGTGATTGCGGCTTTTGTCTATTCGTTCGGCGGACTTAAGCTTGTACTGTTGATAGACATATGCAGTTTCTTATTCGCCTTTTTTGTACTGCTGTTTGCGATTCATATTTCCGAAGAATATGGGGCAGATAAAAAAGATTCTGTTTTGAGCGGAACAAAGGCAGGCTTTAAATTTCTGAAAAAAGAAAAAGGACTTCTTTTCATAATGCTTACGCTTGCGATGATAAATTTCTTTTCAAGAGTGACATATGAAAATATTTTGTCACCGATGCTGTTGTCACGCAGCGGCAGCAGTGTGACGCTTGGAATCGTAAATGCGGTAATGGGCATAGGCGGAATTGTCGGAGGCATTATTGTTTCCGCAGGAAAAGGTTCAAAAAACAATATCAAGATGATTTATTTTTCGGCGGCGATTTCATTTTTTTTCGGAGACCTGCTTATGGCGGTCGGCAGGAATCCGATAATGTGGTCATTGGCGGCGATTGCCGCAAGCCTGCCGATATCGTTTATAATGGCAGGACAGAATGTTATTATGTATGACAAAGTGCCTGAAGAAATGCAGGGCAGGGTCTTTTCCGCAAGGAATGCTATTCAATTCAGCACTATCCCGATCGGAATACTGCTTGGCGGATTTTTGGCAGACTATGTGTTTGAACCCTTTATGAGATCGGATAATCCGGTATCAAATGTATTGAGCATTATAGTAGGCAGCGGCAGGGGAAGCGGTATGGCTGTAATGTTTTTGTGCACAGGAGTGTGCGGAACTGTTGTGAGCGTTTTGTCGTATAAAAATAAAGAGATACAAAAACTGAAATAATTGTTATTGATACAGTCGGGCGAACTGTCCGGCTGTATTTTTATGCTGAGAAACAGCTGATAAAAAATTTGCAGAACCCCTTGACACAGAAGAATATTTTATTGGCTGATTACAGTTATAACCTGTGGACAATCGAGTGAGTTTTTTTGACCTGATATCGGATTTAAGGATTATTTAATAATTTCCGTGTTACAATGTAATCACAACGATGAAAGGAGCGGATACCATGTACTTACGAATACTGAAAAAAGACCTGAAACGCAAGAAAACCATGAACGTTATCCTGCTGATCTTTGTGATTCTGGCGGCAACGTTTATAGCAAGCAGTGCAAACAATCTTATCACAGTAAGCAATGCGCTTGACAATTTCTTTACGAAAGCGGGTGTGCCGGATTACTGGTTCGCCACGATGAACGAATCGGACGAGGAGCTCTTTGAGAACTTTGCCGAAGAGAACGGCTACGATTATTACAACTCTCGGCTTATACAGATTGATCCGAAAAACGTCACCGTGGCGAGTGAAAAGTGTGAATACACCGGTACGCTGGTGTTGTCGTCACTGGGCGGGATAAAAATATTTGACAGCAACGATAACGAGCTAACGAAAATAAACGACGGCGAAGTATACGTCGCAGGCTATATGTATCAATCGGCGGAAAACGATTATCATGAGGGCAGTAAGATCGTTGTAAAGCAAAACGGCGTTGAAAAAGAATTCACTGTAAAAGGATACGTCAAGGACGCTCTTTTCGGCTCGACAATGGTGGGAATGTCACGATTTTTAATAAGCGACAATGACTTTAACCTGTTCGATACCGAGGGTACGGCGGTCTGCAATTCGGTAGAAGTTCACACGAACGATCCCGATTATCTTGACAAATTCAATGGACTGGGTATAAATACAGTTATGTCCATATCACGCTCGTCATTCAATATGATATATATTATGGACGTACTTATCGCAGGTATTCTTTTGGTAGTAAGCGTCGTGCTGATACTTATCTCAATGGTCATTCTGCGGTTTATCATCAATTTTACGATAACCGAGGAATTCCGTGAGATCGGCGTTATGAAAGCTATAGGACTAAAAAACGTTTCCATACGGGGTTTGTATATAGTAAAATATCTTGCTATAGCCGTTGTGGGTACGACGATAGGTCTGGGACTGAGCTTCCCTCTGAGCGATCTTCTTCTCAGCGGAGTTTCACAGAAGATAGTGATGTCCGGCAATGATAATTATCTTATTAATATTGGGGCGGCGATAGCCGCAGGCGCTCTGGTTGTAATGTTCAGTTATTTTTGCACACGGAAGATAAAGAAGTTTTCGCCGATAGATGCGATACACAGCGGCGAAACGGGCGAACGCTACAAGAAAAAGGGTATTTTCCGTCTTGAAAAGTCGCATTTGCCGACTGTTCCGTTTATGGCGCTCAACGACATTTTCAGCGGTATAAAAAGCTATGTTTCGATGATGATAATATTTATTCTCGGAACACTGCTGATAATAATTCCCGTAAACACGATAACCACGCTGCGCTCCGACAGTCTTATAACAACATTCAATATGACAGAAAGCGACCACGTTATTTCAATGGAACTGCTGTTCAATCCCAACAATGACAACAAGGCGATGGTTGAGCAAAAGTTCTCTGAAATACGGGATATGTTTAAAGAACACGGCGTTGACGTAAGCGTTTTCCAAGAAATAATGTTCCGCAGTAATCTCAGCAAGGGCGATAAGCTTACAAACTCACTAACATTTATAGGAATGGGCGATGTCACGACGGATATGTACGAATATCTTGACGGCACGGCTCCGCAGAACGTAAACGAAGTCGCATTGACATACATTACTGCGGAGCAGATAGACGCCCATATCGGCGACGGTGTTAAGATAAAGGTGGGCGAAACGGAAAAGACATATACCGTTACCGCAATTTATCAGAGTATGAACAATATGGGTGAGGGCGTGCGGTTCTATCAGGACGCCGACCTGGATTTCAGATATGCGGGAGGCAGCTTCGGTATACAGGTAAGCTACAAGGACAACCCCGACGGTGAAACGCTTGCTCAACGTAAAGCGTGGCTGGAGGAGCTTTATCCCGAATCGAAGGTAGTCACTACGGGCGAGTATATCGGTATTATGATAGGAGACGTTGCCGAACAGCTTGACAGTATGAAGATAATGATTCTCTGCATTATTCTGGCAATAAACGCGCTTGTGGCGGTGCTTATGGTAAAGAGCTTCATCACAAAGGAAAAGAGCGAGATAGCTTTGCTCAAAGCGATAGGCTTTACAAACGGTCCGCTGACGCTTATTCAGACGATGCGTATCGGTATAGTGCTGTTGATCTCGGTTATAATCGGAACGCTTGTGTCGATACCGCTCACGCCGCTCATAATCACGCCGATATTCCATATGATGGGCGCATACAGTATTCAGTACGACATCAAGGCGTTTGAGGTTTATGTGATATTCCCGCTGATTTTACTTGCTTTTACGGCGCTAGCGGCGTTTATCTCGGCTCAGGGTCTGAGGAAAATCTCCTCGTCGCAGATCTCAAATAACGAATAATTTTTGAAAGGGGTAACAAGCTATGACTAACAATATATTAGAGGTCAAAGACCTCTGCAAAACGTATATCATAAACAAACGCCAGAACAATGTTCTGAGAAATGTAAGCTTTTCCGTTTCGGAGGGGGAAATGGTAGCCGTAATGGGACCTTCCGGTTCGGGTAAGTCAACTCTGCTGTATGCGGTTTCAGGCATGGACAATATAACTGCCGGCAAGGTGGAGTTCTGCGGTAAGAACATTGCAGAATTGAACCAGAAGGAGCTTGCCAATCTGCGGCTTGACGAAATGGGATTTATCTTTCAGCAGATGTATATGCTCAAAAATCTAACGGTGCTTGACAACATAATACTTCCTGCGGCACAGTCGAAGAAGAACACCGAAAGCCGAAAGGAAACCGTACAGCGCGGGCAGGATCTGATGAGAAAGCTAGGGATAATCGAAATTGCCGACAACGACATCAACGAGGTTTCGGGCGGACAGCTACAGCGTGCGTGTATCTGCCGCAGTATGATAAACAAGCCGAAAATGATTTTTGCCGACGAGCCTACGGGTGCGCTGAACCGAACCTCCTCCGACGAAGTAATGGAGGAGCTGGCAAAGCTTAATTCCGAGGGTACTACCATAATGCTTGTCACTCACGACGTAAAGGTTGCCGCAAAATGCACAAGAGTGCTTTATATAGTTGACGGAAACATAAAAGGGGAGTATAATTTAGATAGGTATCAAAATGCTTCTCAGATGAGAGAGCGTGAACGAAATCTGAATAATTGGCTGCTTGAATTAGGGTGGTAATATGATCGACATTTTGATCGTTGAGGATAACAAAGAACTGGCAAGCCTGCTGTGCGATTTTCTGAGGGCTGAAAATTACACGGTGTCGGTTGCCGAAACAGGAGAAAAAGCCTTGTCGCTGTACGAAAAGTACGGCGCAAGGCTTGTCCTGCTTGATATTATGCTTCCCGGCATAGACGGATTTTACGTCTGCGAAAGGATAAGAAAAATAAGCGACGCTCCCATAATTATTCTCAGCGCACGGGTAGATAAAAATGATAAGCTGAACGGTCTGATACTCGGCGCGGACGATTACATTGAAAAGCCCTATGATATTGACCTGTTGCTGGCAAAGATCTCGGGAATATTTAAGCGAAGATATTCTCTTGATGAAATAACTGTGGGAGATATAACGTTGAATAAATCTGAAAAGACCGCGGTTAAGAACGGAAAAGAACTGGAAATGACCTTGAAGGAATTTGAACTTCTCCTGCTTCTTGCGGAGAACAAAGGCAAGACTTTGACAAAAGAATATATTTTTAACAGCATATGGGGTTCGGACAGCGATTCCGAAGCGCAGACGCTTACCGTTCATATAAAACGTCTGCGTGAGAAGATAGAGTCTGATCCTAAAAATCCCGAAAGAATAAAAACTGTGTGGGGTACGGGGTATAAATTTGTATGAAAAGCTTTGACAGGATATTTGCGGCAGTTGCCGCCTTGCTGATACTGATTTTTTTAGGCGCCAATACAGCGCTGTCTGCCGCAGAAAAGAGCGGTCAAGAGAAAAAATATATGGTAGAGGTAAACAGACTTTGCATAGAGCTTGAAAACGGAAATACTCCCGATATTTCCGGGTGTGAATTTGTCAAGGGCTATGAGGCTGACAATGACAGTGAGGATTTCTTTTTTAGTGATTATCAATATGTTATCAGAAACATAAACGGAAAGCTGTACCGTTTTGATTACGTTCAAAAAGCCGACGATACAACTGCAATACGGATAGTTTTAAATTCAGTCATAGCGTTTTTGTCGCTGGTTGTGTTATCCGTTATGTTTTTTGTTCGAAATCAGATAATAAAGCCTTTTACAAAGCTTGAGAATGTTACGGGAGAGCTTTCAAAGGGCAATTTGACTATACCGCTGGAAGAAAGTCACAGCCGGTTTTTCGGACGTTTCGTGTGGGGTATCAATATGCTTCGCGAAACGCTTGAAAAGCAAAAACAGCGGGAATTGGAGCTTCAAAAGGAAAAACAGACCATGCTGCTTTCTGTTTCTCATGACATAAAAACGCCGCTTTCGGCAATAAAGCTGTATGCCCAAGCGCTGTCCAAAAGACTTTATAAGGACGAACAAAAGCAGAAATCCATAGCAGACAGTATCAACGATAAGACAGATGAAATAGAAAGCTTTGTGTCTGCACTTTCAAAAACGGCAAAGGAAGACTTTTTACAACTTGAAGTGAATAACGACGACTTTTATCTTTCTCAAGTAATAGATAACATCTCCGACTATTATTCCGACAAGCTTTCACTAAACAGAACGGAATTACATATTGACAGCTTTGATAACTGCCTGATCTGCGGCGATCCCGACAGAAGCGTTGAAGTTTTGCAGAATATTATGGAGAACGCAATTAAATACGGCGACGGAAAATATATAGGCATAAGCTTTTCAGACGAAGAGGACTGCCGTCTTGTCACCGTAGCAAACAGCGGCTGTACGTTGAAAGGCTCCGAGCTGGTGCATATTTTTGACAGCTTTCACCGCGGTTCAAACAGTCATAATAAATCGGGAAGCGGGCTTGGACTGTATATATGCCGTATCCTTATGATGAAAATGAACGGCGATATTTATGCTGAGATAAAGGACGGCGAAATGCGCGTTACCGCAGTGTTTAAGAAAACCTGAAATATAAGGCGTCACCTCACGGTTTTGTGCGGTGACGCCTGTATTTTTTTATGCAGCCAAATTACTTTTATTTCCAATTTGTAATATAATTGATATAATAACGATCAAAGTTCTACGGAGGTATTGCTGTGCAAAAAAATATATGCTTTTTTGCATTGATCACAGTAATTTTCCGTGCGTTGTTAATAAAAATGTAAAAAGTCTTGAAAAATGTCGAAATATGTTGTATAATAATATCATAAATTTACAATACAGGGGAGTGTCGGAATTAATGAAAATAAAAAATCTTTTGAGCATATTTACAGCCGCCGCGCTGTCTTTAACAATATACTGTGTTTCTGCTGAAGATGTAACGCCCGATTATATTTATGTATATAACTCAGATATGCTTGTCACATCGGAACTACGAACAGGAGCAGATGAAGTAACGGGGATCAGTTATGATTCATCTGCAAATATTTTAACTCTTAAAGATTGTGAAATTTCAGAGCCTATAAGTGGTTTTGAAGCGATGTGCGCTATCGGAGTTATGGGAAGCGAAAACAGTTCGCTTACTGTTAACCTTGTCGGCGATAATAAAATAACGGATAACGGCGCAATGGATTACGCTGTATTTACCGACAACTGTAATATCACTTTTACCGGCGAGGGCTCGCTTGATGTTTCTGCCGCAACAGCTGTTTTCGGTACGTCAGGGTCGGGCAGTTTTAAGGTTGCTCCAACTTCCGAAAATATAGAAATAACCTTTGACGGTGCAGTAAAGACTGCGTCTGCGGATAGCCCATATACGTTTACGGCAGATGAGCTGGATTCTGTCAAATCCATTAAGATAACCAAAAGTTCATCTTCAGTTAATGACGATATAACAGACGCAGCGCTCCCGTCCGATGCCGGAAAGGACGTTACTGCCACCTATCAGTCCGGAACAAAGTCAGGCACGGTCTACAGTGTGGATATAACATGGGGTTCGTTGGAATATACTTATACCGATAAAGGCGAGGGTTCTTGGGATACGAGCAAGCATCAATATACAGGTACTACCGAGGCAAGCTGGTCCTGCGAAAGCGGCGCAGATAAAGTCACTTTGAAAAATCATTCAAACGCCGATCTCAATGTTTCTGTTGATTTCACGCCCTCGCTTGAATACAGTAATATCAGCGGTTCTTTTACGGACGGTTCGGGAAATCGGATAAACGGTAAGCTTAGCCTTGCAAATGCCGAAAATACTGCTTATGACGATCCGCCTACCGCCAGCGCACAGCTTGCGCTTTCCGGCACTCTTGAAAAGAATGCCAAAAATCAGAAGATAGGAAAAGTTACTTTGAAATTTTCAAAAGCATAATAAAAAGTAATTGACCCTCAGCTTGCACGAAATCGCAGGCTGAGGGTTTTACCGTACAAAAGCCTGAATCATCTGCCGCAGAGAAATTGCCGGATTATCCCGTTTGCCATATAATCAGCCATTTCTAAAGCCTCGTTTTCTATCGAGCCGAATATTTCAATGTCCTTGGGGTATTCCTTTTTCAGCCGTAGCCCCGCCTCTTTTTCCGTCATGCTCAGATGACTGTACATCATATTCCGCCATTTCAGTTCGTTCCAGTTTGGATTTATCTCCGCTAAAAACTCTGCAATGTCGTCGGCATTTGCATACCATTCTTTGCGAAGTTCATCAGCTTTAGCGGTGTTCATATCCTTATCCGCATTAACAAGGCCGCCGCCGATTTTCAAATGATCGGTAAGAAGCTGTTTGAATTTCTCTGCCTTTCTTGCCCCATAAAAAGCTTTCAATGCCTTGCCGAAATCTCCCGGATTTTCCAGCAGTCTGTCGGTTACATATTTCAGGTCTTTCAGTTCTTCTACAGTGCTGATAATAAAAAATCTCGTCCAATAAACGTGCTGAGACCACAGCTTACGCATTTTGTTAACAATCTCCTGCCTGTTTTCAGCGCATAGTTTTCTCATAGCAAACTCCTTAAAAATATGATATACTTTATCATATGAATCAGACAGCATTTTGTTGAAAGAGCGTATCCGTGGCAAAATTAAACGGCGCATAGCATAATAGAAAAGCTATGCGCCGTTTTATATTTAATTCAGGCAACACCGCACAACTATTGTGTGCGGATAACGGAAAATTGGCAAGTTAGACGTACACAAAGCCGTCAGGCGGTAGTTGTGCGGTGCTGCCTTAAAGGTTTATCCCAGCTTTTTAAGAATGATCTCTTTCATCTTACCCGGATTAGCTTTGCCTTTTGATGCTTTCATACATTGTCCGACAAGGTAGCCTAAAGCGTTGGTTTTTCCGCCCTTATAGTCGTTTACAGACTTTTCGTTTGCGGCAAGCACTTCGTCTGCAATTTTCTCAAGGGCGCTGTCGTCGGAGACCTGAGCCAGTCCCTGTTCCTCGATAATGTCGGAAACCTTTTTATCAGCCTCAAGAATGACTGCAAATACCTTTTTGCCGCCCGCATTGGAAATGGTCTTGTTTTCTATCGCCTCAACCAACTCTGTAAGGTTTTCAGGATTAAGCTTTGTGTCCTCGAGAGTTTTGCCTGTAGCGTTCATGTATTTAACAAGATCTCCCAGTATCCATGTGGTGTAGCACTTCGCGTGGAATTTGTCCTTTGTCATACAATCATCGAAAAGCTTTGCAAGAGAAACCGACTCCGCAATAAAAGTAGCGTCCTTTATGTTAAGACAGAACTGTTTTACATATCTGAGTATCTTGATGTTAGGAAGCTCGGGAATACTCTTTTTAAGCTCGTCCACACGCTCCTGCTCCACTACGATAGTGAGCAGATCAGGTTCGGGGAAGTAGCGGTAATCCTGAGCGTCCTCTTTTGAACGCATCGGAACGCTCACGCCCTTGTCGTCGTCCCAGCGGCGTGTCTCCTGCTCAACTGTTCCGCCTGATTCAAGTACGGATATCTGTCTTTCAACTTCATAGTCGATGCCTCTTACCGCGGCGGAAAAGCTGTTTACGTTCTTCATTTCCGAACGTGTGCCGAAAGGCTCGCCGGGCTTGTGAACGGAAACGTTGACGTCGCATCTGATAGAGCCTTCCTGCATCTTACAGTCACATATTCCAAGATACTGCAAGATTGATTTCAGCGTTTCAAGATATACCTTAGCCTCCTGTGAAGAACGCATATCAGGTTCGGAAACTATCTCGATAAGCGGAACGCCGCATCGGTTAAGGTCAACCAGCGATACGCCGTGGAACTTGTCCGAGTGCAGAAGCTTTCCGGCGTCCTCCTCGATGTGTATTCTTGTAATGCCTATTCTTTTTTCTTCGCCGTCAACTAAAATGTCAACATAGCCGTTCTCACAAAGAGGAACTTCCGCCTGAGAAATCTGATACGCTTTCGGCAGGTCGGGATAAAAATAATTCTTTCTGTCCTGCTTGCATATCCTGTTTATGTTACAGTTGAGAGCGTGACCCATTTTTATAGCATAGTCCACAACTTTTTCGTTCAGCGTCGGGAGCGTTCCGGGCATGCCCATACAGATAGGACATACCTGCGAGTTGACCTCCAGACCGAACTGGTTTTTACAGTCACAGTATATTTTAGATTCGGTATTAAGCTCTGCATGAGTTTCAAGACCGATCACAACTTCATAGCCTTTAACCATTATTATCGACCCCTTTCCTTAAAGCTGCGGCTTTTTGAATCCGCCGACGAGCTGTTCAAAAGCATAAGCGGAGTTAAGCAGTCTCTGTTCAGTGAATTTGCCGCCGATGAGCTGAATGCCGACAGGCAGTCCCTTGTCGTCGTAAGCGCAGGGGATACTGATAGCGGGAAGTCCTGCAATGTTCACTGTAACGGTACAAATGTCGGTAGCGTACATTTTAAGCGGGTCATCAGTGTTCTGTCCGATTTTGAATGCCGTAGTCGGAACTGTCGGGGTAGCGATAATGTCAACATCGGCAAACTGATCGCTGAATTCCTGCTGAATCCTCCTCTGTAAAAGCTTGGCTTTTTTGTAGTAAGCGTCGTAGAAACCGGAACTCAGAACGAAAGTGCCGAGCATGATTCTTCTCTTTACCTCGTCGCCGAAGCCCTCGGAACGCGATCTTTCATACATATCCACAAGTCCGTCATAATCCTCTGCACGGAATCCGTATCTTACGCCGTCAAATCTTGCTAGGTTAGATGACGCCTCTGCGGAAGAAATGATATAGTAGGAAGAAAGCGCATAATCGGTTGAAGGCAGGGATATCTCCTTTACCGTTGCGCCCAGTCTTTCAAGCTCCTTTACAGCGTTCATTACCGACTGTTTTACAAACGGGTCAATACCGTCTCCGAAATATTCCTTGGGAACGCCGATCTTCAGCCCTTTAACATCAGCATTAAGAGCGGCGGAGAAATCAGGGTATTCTCTGTATGCAGACGTAGCGTCATATCTGTCGTGTCCGGCAATTGCAGACTGTACCATAGCAACGTCCTTAACGCATCTGCCCAAAGGTCCGATCTGATCCAGCGACGAAGCAAAAGCCACAAGTCCGTATCTTGAAACGCTGCCGTATGTAGGCTTTAAGCCTACCACTCCGCAGTAAGAAGCCGGCTGTCTGATAGATCCGCCTGTATCAGAACCGAGTGATACGATAGCCTCGCAGGCAGCGACCGCCGCAGCCGAACCACCCGAAGAACCGCCCGGTATCCTGTCGGTGTCAAAGGGATTTCTTGTAGGCTTGAAATGAGAATTCTCGGTTGATGAGCCCATTGCAAATTCGTCCATATTAAGCTTTCCGGTAACCACAACGTCATTGCTTTCAAGCTTGTTCATTACCGTCGCATTAAAGGGCGGAACATAGTTGTAAAGCATTTTAGATGCGCAGGTGGTTTTAAGTCCCTTGGTGGAAATGTTGTCCTTGATTCCCATAGGAATACCGGCCAAAGGAGAAAGCTCCTCTCCGGCGGCGATCTTTGCGTCAACCTCCTCCGCCTTTTTCAAAGCGTTTTCCTTGTCAAGGGTCAAATATGCGTCTACCTTTCCCTCAACAGCCTTTATCCTGCCGAATACCGACTCGGTAAGCTCTTTGGAGCTTATTTTTCTGCTTTTTATCATTTCAGACAAATCACAGGCATTTCTTTCAAAAAGTTCCAATTTCAACACTCCTTACTCTACTGTTTTAGGCACGACCAGACAGCCTGCCTTAACCTGAGGAGCGTTTTGCATAAGCTCCTGTCTTGTAAATTTATCCTGAACAGCCTTGTCCTCGCGCAGACGCATAGGATTGCTTGGATCGAGGGTCATCTCGTCCTCAATGTCCGGCATTTTTTCGACCATGTCGACAATATTCTGCATTTCGGATTCAAACTTTTCAAGCTGGTCGTCTTCGATATGCAGTCTTGCAAGCTTGGCAATGTGTTTAATGTCAATGTTCATTTTACATTCCTCCTTATATATTGTTCCTGTTGCCTAAAGTTTATGGGCAGGATAATTGTCTATCAAATGAACGTGAGTTTTAAAATACTGTTCAAAAAATCTGATTTTATCATATATCTCATCAGCAGTCCATTTTTCGTTGCTGACTATCCACTTGGTTTCTGCATCGTCATCGCGTACTGCAACAGCAATGACCTCTCCGACGTAAGTGTCAATAGGACAGTCAATGGAACGGTCAAGGATATATGCGTCCTGTTCATGTCCGTCACCGCTGATCACACCCTGAACGTATTCGTAATTGACTTCGTAAGCATGACCGTGATGAACATAACCGATAGGTCTGTCAACTGTTACCCGTACCAGCATAGTTACTTTATCATCTCCATAAATTGTTCCTCGGTAATGATGCTGATGCCAAGCTGCTGCGCCTTGTCAAGCTTACTTCCTGCCTCTTCCCCTGCAAGCACATAGTCGGTCTTTTTGGAAACAGAGCCGCTTGCCTTGCCGCCGTACTTTTCTATAAGCTCCTTAGCCTCGCTCCTCTTCAAGGTCGGCAGAGTACCCGTCAGCACAAAGGTCAGTCCCTCGAACCTGTTGCCTATCTGTACCTTGCTATATTTCATATTCACACCGTATTCGCCGAGTCTGCGCACAAGCTCACGCAGATGTTCTTCTCTGAAAGCACTGTGTACGCTCTGCGCCGTAATGTCGCCGAAACCGTCTATTGCGGCAATGTCTTCGGCGGAAGCCGACATGATATTTTCAAGGTCTCCGAACTTATCGCATAAAAGCTTTGCCGAAGCTTGTCCGATGTTTCTTATTCCCAGACCAAAAACCAATCTGTCCAAAGAATTGGACTTTGACTTCTCGATAGCGGTAAGCAGATTGTTAACCGACTTCTCTTTGAAGTTGTCAAGCTGTAAAAGCCTGTCCGCGTCCAGCGTGTATAAGTCCGCAACCGATTTTATCATTCCTGCGTCAAGCAAAGCCTTGACTATCTGCGGACCCAGACCGTCAATGTTCATCGCACCCTTTGAAGCGAAATGAACGATACTCCTGAATATCTGAGCAGGGCAGTCTACATTCGGACATCTTACCGCCGCCTCTTCCTCCGATTTCACAAGTCTTGTTCCGCAGACGGGACAGCTTTCCGGCAGAGTGAAAACGCCGTCGCCGTGCTTTTCCACAGCCCCCAGAATCTCCGGGATTATGTCGCCGGCTTTTCTTACCTTTATAATATCGCCGATGGAAATATTCTTTTCTTTGATGAAATCCTGATTGTGCAGAGTCGCTCTTGAAACGCTGGTGCCTGCAAGGAAAACCGGCTTAAAAACAGCCACCGGCGTGATAACTCCCGTCCTGCCGACATTCAGTTCAATGTCCAGCAGTTCGGAGGACTTTTCCTCCGGAGGAAATTTGTAAGCTACCGCCCACTTTGGGACTTTCGCCGTTGCGCCGAGCACCTCACGTTGTCTGAAATCATCGACCTTTATTACAACGCCGTCAATGTCAAAAGGCAGATCAAATCGTTTTTCGCCTATCTTCTCGATACATTCAATGACCTCGTCCGCAGTCGACACTCTCTTGTAATCGGGTATAGTCTTGAATCCGAGATTTTTCAGATAATCCAGAGACTCTTTGTGTGAAAATATCTCCTTGCCCTCTATCTGCTGAATGTTGAAAACAAAAATATCCAGTTTCCTTTTCGCCGCGATCTTAGGATCTTTCTGTCTTAAAGAACCTGCCGCCGCATTTCTCGGATTTTTAAAAGGCTGTTCGTCATTGTCCTCCTGCTCTTTGACAAGCTTCAGAAAAACGTTTCTCGGCATATATACCTCGCCTCTAACTTCAATGAGCGGAAGTTCTTCACCGATTTTCAGAGGAACAGACCTTACGGTTTTAAGATTAGCGGTTACGTCTTCGCCCACAAAGCCGTCGCCTCGGGTAGAACCAATGCTAAGCTCTCCGTTATGATATTCCAGTGAAACGGACAGCCCGTCTATTTTAGGTTCAACTACAAAATGCGGATCATCAACAGTCTGCTGAACAGTCTGAATAAAGCTTCTCACCTGTTCAAATGAGAAAACGTCCTGCAAAGAACCCATTTGTACACGGTGATTGACCTTTTCAAAAATAGAAACAGCCTTTCCTCCGACCCTCTGAGTAGGGGAGTCGTTTCGGATAAACTGAGGAAAGCTTTCCTCAAGTTCTCTCAGCTCCTGCTGTAACATATCATATTCATAGTCGGAGATCTCGTTTCTGTCCTCGACATAATAAAGCTGTGAGTGATAATTAAGCAGATTGACCAGTTCATCGATTCGTTTTTCAGCGTCTTTTTCGTTCAAGAATTTTTCACTCCGTTTCCTGCCGCTCTGCGGAAAGATCGTATAGATGATAAAATCATCATAATAACTATAATATTATACCATAAGCCCGCCGAAAATACAAGTATTTTTCCATTAAGAAGTAAAAGAAATTTGCCGTCCCTAACATCAGAACGGCAAATGCTCTTTATTCTGCTTTGGTAAGATACATATTCGGGATTTTTCCGACAATGATCGTTTCACTCACCATATAATCGTAAGTCACCGAAATATTCGTTGAATGTGTTGGAAGAATAGCGGTTAGTTCAACGGTGACCGTAAGGTACAGCCTGTATCTCGTCTGATTTATTCCGGCGTCTTCAAATTCACTTTTCAGTTCAGTTTTTGCCGCACCTATCTGATGAAGTCTTAACGGAATATCCGCACCGCGACCTGTGAGAAAGGTTATCCCCGAAAGCGTTCCTATGGGTACTTTTATATCCTTGCTTTCAAGCTTTCCAAGGCTTTCGTTCACTGCCGTTGAGACCTTGTTGTTAAGTTCGTTTACCGCGGCAGTATTACTGTCAACAGAGCTTATGTTGCCGGATTCATCTCTGCAAATAGTAATGTATTCCTGCCCTGATTGAAGCTCCAGCTGTTCGCTAACCGCTCGGTTTATCACGTCCAGCGCAGTTTCTCTGCCCTTGAATTCGCTGATCTCGTTTATGTGTCTTGAAAGCTGTGCAAAAAACACTGCCGTCAATATACCTATAACTGCTACCAGCCCTAAAATACCGTAAGACAGTCTGTTTTTAACAGACCTTTTATGTACGCTCAAAAAAATCACCGCCTTTGGCTTATTATATACCCAAAAGCGGTGATTGGTGAAAAACGGGAAATCACCCGCCTTATTATTTCAGTTCAACGATAGTCACTCCGTCCTCGCCCTCGCCGTAAACGCCCTTGCGGAATGATTTTACCGACGGGTGACTTCTTAATGCGCGTCTTATCGCGTCCCTCAGCACTCCTGTGCCGCGTCCGTGAATAATGGTAAGCATTGAAACTCCCGACATAATAGCATCTGAAATGAACTGCTCCATTTCGTGAACGCCCTCGTCGGCGGCGTATCCTCTTATGTCAAGTTCTGTCGAGACCTTTCTTGTCATGCGGCTCTCCACACCCTTGGTAGATACCCCGCCTTTCTTCTTTGGTTGTTTTACAGGCTGTTGTTTTTCAACAAGCCTTAGCTTTTTCACATCGATCTTTGTTTTCATTATGCCGGCCTGAATAAAACACGTTCCGTTGCTGTCCGGCGGTGTGACAACAATACCCTTGCGGTTGGTGTCGGCTATCAGCACGCTGTCGCCCTTTCTGAGCGGTCTCGGAAGTACATATCCTTCGTTTCTGCTTTCAGATACAGGATTAGCCTCATTGTAAAGCTTGTTCATAGTCGCTTTCTGTTTGTGCCTTGCATCTATTGCCTTCTGAGTGAAATCGGGATTTTCCTTTTCCTTTCTCAGTTTGTCAAGCTCGTCCACCAAAGCCTGCGACTCCCGCTGAACATTTCGGACGATCTGCTGAGCCTCTCGCCTTGCCTTTTCCAGTTCAGCTTCCTTTTCATCGTAAAGCTTTTCTCTCTGTTCATCAAGCTCTTTTTTCATTTGTTCAGACTCCGTACGGTATTTTTCCGCCAGACGATTGTTTTCCTCAAGCTGTATCCTCGTGCGTTCAAGATTGTCTATTATTTTTTCAAACTTCCTGTTATCCTCGGAAATAAGCGACTTTGCATATTTGATTATGTCATCGTCTATGCCCAGACTTTTTGAAATAGCGAAAGCGTTTGATTTGCCGGGAGAACCGATAATAAGTCTGTATGTCGGGTGCAGTGTTTCAACGTCAAATTCACATGACGCATTCTCCACGTCCTCTGTGTCAAGAGCATACATTTTCAGTTCCTGATAATGAGTGGTAGTGACCAGCGTCGCTCCGAACATTCTTATTCTTTCGATTATCGCCACAGCTAAAGCCGCACCCTCAACCGGGTCGGTGCCCGATCCGAGCTCGTCCAGCAGCACAAGGCTCTCGCTGTCCGCCTCGTCAAGGATCTCCTTCACTCTGTTGATGTGGGAGGAGAATGTCGAAAGATTATTTTCGATAGACTGCTGATCTCCGATGTCAACAAGAATGTTCTTGTATACCGATATCCTGCTTCCGTCCGACGCCGGAATAAGCAGTCCGCACATTGTCATCAGCGTAAGCAGCCCCACTGTTTTCAGAACTACCGTCTTACCGCCGGTATTAGGTCCGGTAATTATCAGAGAATGGTAGTCGGTTCCTATGGAAAAATTGATAGGTACTACCTTTTCGGGATCGATAAGCGGGTGTCTTGCCTTATTCAGAACAATAATACCGTCGTCTGAAATCTCCGGCAGCATAGCTCTCATCTTAGCCGCAAGATTAGCCTTTGCAAAATAAAGATTAAGCTCTGCCGCAGCATTGTAGCTTGAGATAAGCTGTTCCTTCATCTCGGCACATTCCATGGAAAACTCTGCGATGATACGGTGTATCTCGTCCTGCTCCTGCCCCTGAAGTATTCTTATATCGTTGTTCGCCTCAACTACCGACATAGGCTCAATAAACAAAGTAGAGCCTGTTGCGGAGGTGTCGTGAACAAGTCCGCTGATATTTCCCTTGAACTCCGTTTTAACTGGAAGTACAAACCGTCCGTCCCGCATGGTGACGATAGATTCCTGTAAATACTTCTGAGTGGACGGGGACTTTATCATTTTGTCCAGCGTTTCTCTGATCTTAAGACCCGAACGGGTTATTTTCTGTCTTATTGCTCTGAGTTCGGGACTTGCGTCGTCTGAAAGCTTTGTGTCGTCGATTATCGCCGTTTCAAACTTCTGCTGTAAATATTTGTTTGGAAACAGGCTCTCAAAAAGATAGGACAGCGAGGTGTCCTTTTCTTCGCTTTGTTCATACCAATGATAAAGTTCATAGGTCTGCGCCAGCAAACGTCTTATCTGAATAAGCTCTGCCAAAGACAGAACCCCGCCTGCATCAGCCCTTTTCAGATAACCCGAAACGTCCTTGATGTTGTAAAAATTAGGAGTACCGTATCTTACGCTGAGTTCCAGCGCCTTAGCAGTCTTTTCGGTTTCCTTCTTGACCGTAAAAATGTCGCCGCTCGGCTTTATTTCCAAAGCCATTTTCCTTGTCTTTTCGTTGGAGCATTCGTTTGAAAGCATTTCAAGAATTTTATGTAGCTCCAGCGTTTCATAATATATTTCGTTCATTTATTATCACCTATAATAATCTGTAAAAATCCAGTGTGGGAAATTTACCCTTTAAGTTGTATTTAACAAATCTTTCCGTAAAAGCAGTTAGCTTTTTCTGATATTTTTCGCTTATTTTAAAAGCAAACAGCCTTTTGTATTCCGTGAGCGCAATAAATCTGATGATATAAAGCATAGTTTTGTCAAGCTCTATATCGTAAATGCTGTCGGGATTGTAACAGCACTTGTCACACTCCAGCATTCCCGTGGAAAGATTAAAATGCATTATATCCGCCTCATATGTCATGCACACCGAGCACCCCAGAAGTGCAGGGCGAAAGCCTGCCTCGCAAAGCAAACGAAATTCAAATATGGATTTCAGAAGTTCCATATCCTTTTCGCCTTCGTTAAGAAAATAAAGCGTATTAAGCGCAAGCCGGAGTATTTCACCACAGCTTGCGTCCTCGGTTCTTATATACATCAAAAGCTCAGAAAAATAGGACGCCAAGGCCATTCGCTTAGCGTCAAGCCTCAGATTATAGAACAGCTTGTCCGATTCACAGCTGTTCAGATAATAAACTGACTGATTTTTTGAGTTCTTCTTTTCGTCAAGACAAAGCTTGGAATAAGCAAAAAGCTGAGTCGGAGAAGAATTTTTTGTGCTTTTCTTTCCGCCCCTTACAAAAACGTCGATAAAGCCCTTCTCAGCCGTGAGTACAGTTACCGACTTGCTCGTTTCGCCTCTATCGTTTTCTCTCAGTATCAGTCCCATTAAGGTAAACATTTTCCGAATCCTCTTTTTCTGCCGCCGCATATTTCAGATAATCTGAAATTTTTCCGCTCATATAAAATCTGTCCCAGTAACTCATAACGATAACCGCCTTTCAGCCCAACTGCGGCAATACCCACGATCTAAACAGGTATTGCTCCGGCGTTATTATTATCCGCTTTTTCGGGTCGGTTTATTAGCGGAAAAATTGTACAGCGTTTTATGACAGCCCGAAATTCTTTATCATTCCTTCACGGTTTCTCCAGCCTTCCTTCACCTTTACCCAGCATTGAAGATTGACCTTTATCCGGAAAAATTCCTCCAGCTCCGCTCTTGCCTCCTGTCCGATCTTTCTCAGCATGGAACCGCTCTTCCCTATGAGTATTCCCTTGTGAGATTCTCTTTCACAGTAAATGGTTGCGGTAATGTCAAGTATCGGTTCGCCGTTTCTGCTTTCACGCTCTCTCAGCTGTTCGATAGCGACGGCTATTCCGTGAGGTACTTCATCGTTAAGATTGTTGAGAGCCTTTTCTCTTATGATCTCAGCCATAATAACTTTTTCCGGCTGGTCGGTAAACTTATCGTCCGGAAAATAGTGCGGTCCCTGAACAGCGTTGACTTCCAGATCATGCATAACAATATCCAGCCCGTCGTTTTCAAGAACGCTTACGGGAACAATATCGGTAAAATCATAAAGCTTGGAATACTCGGCGATTATTCCGATAAGATCTTGTTTATTCTCAAGAAGATCTATCTTGTTCAGCACAAGAATGACCTTGGTTTTTCCCGGCTTAAAGCTCTTAATAAGATCAATTTCGTTTTCCGAGATTTTCTTTGTGCAGTCGGCCATAAGTATAATAAGGTCCACTCCTGCGACCGATTCGGATACAGCATTCAGCATATGCTCGGAAAGCTTGTTCTTTGCTTTGTGCATACCCGGCGTATCCATAAATACATACTGTGTTTCGCCCTTTGTCAATACGCCGGTTATCTTGGTTCTGGTCGTCTGGGGCTTGTCGCTTACGGCGGCGATCTTTTCGCCCACAAGCGCGTTGAGCAGGGAAGACTTTCCTGCGTTCGCTCTGCCTACTATTGTAACAAAAGCGTTTTTGGAACCAGTGTTTTTATTGTTCATATATTTTTGTCCTTATCTTTAGTTTTGTTTTTCACAGGTGCGGAAAACACCCACGCAAGCCATAGTATAATGCCTGCAATCAGAAATACCGCCAACCATGGTCTTTCGGAAAAATAAGAAAATATCTCGGCGAATTTTTCGGTATCCCAGAAAAGCTTTACCGCTACCCCGACCGATGCCGCGGCGGCGGCAAGCACCGCTCCTGCGGCACAGTCCTTTGCTGTCTTTGCGTATGGATTTTTTTCTCTGCATATCATGTCTACGGTATTTTCAATAGCAGTATTCAAAAGTTCCAGCGAAATTACCGCGCCGATACAGATAAACACGGCAGACGTTTCTCCGCCGCTCAGTTCATAAAACTGCATAAGCACTATAGTAAGCGCGGCGGCGCCGATATGAAATCTCATATTCCGTTCGCTTTTTATGCAGTCCAGAATGCCTTTAAAAGCATATCCGAAGCCCTTGAAAAAACCGAGAATATTTTTTGAATCAGATTTATTTATGTTCATGCTCTCCTATAAAAGTTGCGTCGCGGGAAATTCCCAGATTCCCGAGAATCGCCTCTTCCTTTTCTCTCATGATCCTTTCCTGAAGATTGCTTTCTTCGTGGTCGTAGCCGAGCAGATGAAGCATAGAATGTACGGTAAGAAAGCCGACCTCACGCTCAAGCGAATGACCGTATACCTCAGCCTGTCGGCAGGCGGTCTCAAGACTGATAACTATATCGCCCAGCAAAAGAGCGCCTGTTTCATGATTTACGTCGTAATTTCCGCTCTCTCCCAGCGGGAATGACAGCACGTCCGTAGACCTGTCGATATTTCTGTGTATTTTGTTAAGCTCATGTATCTCCTCGTCGTTGACAAATGAAACGGAAACCTCGAAATCATCGTCATACCCCTCGTATTCCAGTACGGCGTGACAGCAACGTCTCACAAGCAGTCTTATTCCGACCGGAATTTTTACTTCAGTCTGATTATTTGAGATCATTACTTTTATCTTGCCCATAATTTTCACGTTCCTTTTTTGTTATATTTTTCATAAGCAAGAATGATGTCCTGAACAAGCTTGTGACGGACAACGTCCTTGTCGGTAAATCTGTTTATTGAAATATCGTCGATACTCTTTAGCACATTCATAGCCTGTACAAGACCGGATTTTCTCTGATCCGGCAGGTCGATCTGTGTTATGTCTCCGGTAATAACGATCTTAGAGTTGAATCCAAGACGGGTAAGAAACATTTTCATCTGTTCGTGCGTGGTGTTCTGCGCCTCGTCCAGAATAATAAACGAGTCGTCAAGTGTTCTTCCTCTCATATATGCAAGGGGAGCTACCTCGATACAGCCCCTCTCCTGCTGTCTTGCGAAGGTGTCCGGTCCGAGCATTTCAAACAATGCGTCGTATAACGGTCTCAGATAAGGGTCTACCTTGCATTGCAGATCTCCCGGCAGAAAGCCCAGCTTTTCGCCTGCTTCAACGGCAGGTCTTGTAAGGATGATCTTTTCGACCTCATGAGCCTTGAACGCTTTTACAGCCATAGCTACGGCAAGATAGGTCTTTCCCGTACCGGCAGGTCCTATTCCCATAACGATGGTATTTTTCTTTATTGCCTCAACGTATCTTTTCTGTCCGAGAGTTTTGGGCTTTACGACCTTTCCGCTTATCGTAACACAAACGCCGCCGTCGGAAATGTGGCTTATCTCATATTGCTTGCCCTCTTTTACAAGAGAAAAAACATATCTTATAGTCTGTTCGGTGATATGCTCGCCTTTATTTATCAGAGCTATTAGGCTGTTGATAGCCTCTGCGGCGTTGAACACGTTTTCTTCTCCGCCGGTTATTTTAATATCATCGCCGCGTCCGAGAATTACAACATTATATTCTCTTTGTATAAGATTAAGGTTTTCGTCGTAATTTCCGAAAAGATTAAGGACAGTTTCCATTCTGTCCACGCTGATTAGTTTTTCCGCCATTAATACAACATCCTGTTCTCCAAGGCAATACCGTACAAAGCGTTCTGCCGCCTTTGCGTAATTCGCCTTAGTGCAATAAAATATTTATACTTAAATTTATTATATCACATACTTCGCTAAAATGCAATAAAAAAGGTGAGATTTAACATATTTTTATGTTGGCTTTAATATCTTTTTATTATTTCTTTATAAAAAACTCTACCTCGCGGCACATTTCGCCGTACAAGGTATAGGTAACTGTGGTCTTAACTCCCTCGTCTGTGATCTCGTCCTTGGCTTGCCTGTCTTTTATTTCATAACCCGACAAGAAATTTTTTTCATATATGTAGGCTTTGTCGTGTGCAATATCAAGCGCTTCCTGCTGCGAATAAGTCGAAGTTTTGAAGTCGTATTCCGTAAGCTCGCAGTTTGTTATTCCAAAAGGCATTTCTATGCCGAAAAGCGAAATAGGCGTGTAGCTCTGAGTGCTTTTCCAGCTTCCTTCCGGTTTTGTAAGGAACAGGGGTATATCCGCACTGTAAAAGCTGAAAAAGCGTTTATCCTCTTTTTCGCCTGTGTCAAATTCCGTACGTTCGGAAAGGGGCTGGTCAAAAACCATAGTTCTTTCAAATGTTCCGTAAATTTTTCCTTTTGCGCGGGCATAGCTTGTCTTGGTTTCAACATTTTCTTTGCCGTCTATCCATTGTGATTTTTCGGTTATGATCTCTCCGCTTACAACAATATCGCCTTTGGTCACGCCACAGCCCACGCCCAGTTTCAGCTGTCCGTCCTGCACCTCGACTTTTTCGATAATGCCGTCTTCGCAGGCTACCAGATTGCTCGGATAACGGTTTTGTTCTCTTTCGGCGTCACCTTCGGTTTCTATGACGTCCACTATGAGAGAGTTGCCTTTTCTGGTTATGCCTGCCCATGAGATCCCTTCTACCTGTTGTTTTAGTGCACGTTCTGTCACGACGAGATTTATATTCGGAATATATGTGCCGGTTTCAATGCCTTCCGCTTTAAGCACGTTCATGACATTTTCGTATATCTCCTTATTGTCGCAGAGTATATCAAATCGGACGACAATATTGGAAAAATATATGCAGGCGGCAAGGGCGATTACGCCTCCTGCTATAAAACCGGGTCGGCGCCTGAAGAAACCGAAAATCTTGAACGGTCCGCCCGTTTTCTTTATTTCGTATTCCAGACCCAATCTGCCGCAAAGCTCCTTAAGCTGACCGCAGTATTCCGCCGATAATCGAAGAGTTATTATATTATCCTTTTCACGCATATTTCTCACGGGAAGCTTTTCGGCCGTTACCGCACGGTAAAACTTTGTAAAACTGCCTGAACTTCCGCTTGAAATTATATAATCCTTGTAGCCGAAAATCATTTATTCTCTCTCCCTGACCTTTCTTGACACCAGTTTTACGGACTCTATTTTTCCTCTGATCTCAACGCTTTCCGTACAGTAATTTGAAAGCGCAAGTCCGCTCCCCCAGATCTCGACTTCAAACGAACCCGTAAGTACCTTAGCCATTACTTCGTTGCACTCGATTATCTGTTTGCAGTTTTCGATAACAGCCGCATTGTTGTCTATTATGTTTATGTAGGAGCTTAAATAGGACAGTTCTCGTACTTTCCCGAAAAAGCTTAAATCAGGTCTTGTCTTTTTCATTTTTATTACCTCCTGATATATGTTGTCTGCTATAAGCTAATTATATTATCTGAGTTCGTCACATATACTTGAATATCCGAAAAGGAGGCTTAAAAAATGTATAAAAAATTATTCAGAGAGCTTGGTATTTATATTTTGACCGGTTTGCTTATATGGTACTGCATTATTCTTATATCCGGAGGAGTAAGCGTTCAGTCGGGGATAGTAAACGCGGTAGACCGGTGTCTTAACGTAATAATACCCTCTCTGTTTGCTTTTATGGCAGCGTCGCAGATACTGATCTCCGGAGGTTTTTATTATTACGTTTCACTGCCGTTTTATCCGCTGTCAAGGTTTTTGCTTCGTATTCCGACAGGCTTTTTCTTTGTATTCCTTCTGGGAAATCTTGCCGGATATCCCATAGGAATAAAGCTTTTGTCCGATATGGTCGAAGGTGGAAAAATCTCAAAAAGAACTGCCGAGAAAATGTCCTGCTACTGTTACTGCGGCGGACCGGCTTTTTATGCCGGTGCCGTAGGCTTAGCTGTTTTCAGATGCACGGGAGCGGGAATTGCGGTGTTTTTATCTATTGTTGCGGCAAATCTGATAATCGGCATAGCAATGGGATTTTTCGGTCGGGGCAAAGAGGTCTGTGGAAAGCCTAAGGTGTGCTTTAAAGCTGAAATACTCACCGATTCGGTTATTTCCGCAGGAAAGTCGCTGTTTGTTATATGCGTATTTATAGTTTTCTTTTCTACCGTTATGTCTGCGTTCGATTATTATGATATATTTGACAAAATCAAAACTGTTTTCGGAATTTCGGATAACGCAGTAACTCTTATAAAATCCTGCCTTGAGATCTCATGTGTGACGGAACTTGAGGGGAGTCCGTTCAAATTGCTTCCACATATTGCCGGAATTTGTTCATTCGGGGGACTGTGCGTTATAATTCAGGTCATCGCGATCAGCGGCGGACGTATCTCTCTTACTCCGTTTTTGTTATCAAGGATCCCTGCCGCCTTTCTTACTGCGGTCATATGCCGCTTGATTTATCCGTCTTTTATTCCCGACTCTCTGGAGGCGTCTGCTTCAGAAGCAGTAACTTTCGGCATAATGAACAATTTTATACCCTCGATTTGCTTGATTATGATGATTTTATTACTAATTTTGAAGAAAAGACTAGCATTTTCTAAAACAGTATGATATAATTAATAACGATAAAATCAAACACTTATTCACTTAAAGGAGTTGTATATATCATGGCAAAAAAGAGTTTTTTTGGTAATAAAATATCGCCGTCATGTTCATATTGCCTGTTTGGCAATCGTTCAAAGGAAGGCAACAAAGTCCTCTGCGAGAAACAGGGTCTTGTAGACGCAGATTACAACTGCAAGAAATGGGTATACGATCCTATCAAGCGTGTTCCTAAGAAACAGCTTAACATTCCTAATCAGGAAGACGATGTAATTTAATAATTCGATCATAATTAAAAAGGAACGCCGTGAAGATTCGGCGTTCCTTTTTTGTTTTGATCAAATCTTGACAGACAGTGTGTCAAATCTTCTTTATTTTTGTGTAGTTTGCCATGATTTTCTTCGTTCCTCTGGAATCAAAAGCGATCTCAACCAAAGTGTCGTTAGCCATGGGCTTTGAACTTAAAACCGTACCCTTGCCGAAAACCTTGTGGAGTACCCGATCGCCCGGCTCAAAGGTCTCGGTGTTGACAGTGCGGCTGTATTTTTCCGACTGCCGAAGAGCCATCTGCTGTTGAAGACTTACGCTTCCGGCCGGCTTGTATCCGTCTGAAAAAGCCGATGAAAGGCTATCCTCCTCGGATTTTTCAATGCTGTCGGGAGGGAGCTCTTTGATAAAGCGCGATATTCTGTTTCGGTCGGTACGTCCGTAAAGCATACGCTCTGCGGCGCGGGTGAGATAAAGCTTTTCCTTTGCTCTTGTTACCGCAACATAGGCAAGCCTGCGTTCTTCTTCGGTGTCGGCTTCGGATTCAAGACTTCGTGCGGAGGGGAAAATGTTCTCTTCCATTCCGGTTACAAACACTATGGGAAATTCAAGCCCTTTTGCCGAGTGCATTGTCATCATTACCACATAATCTGCGTCCGGATCAAGATTGTCTATGTCGGTATAAAGTGATATTTCCTCCAGAAAGCCCGATAGGGACGGCTCATCGGCGTTTTCTTCGTAATTCGCCATAGTCGATTTAAGCTCGTTGATGTTTTCAAGGCGGAGCAGACCCTCGTCACCCTGCTCCTGTAAATATCTGCCGTAGCCTGTTTTTGAAAGCAGAGCGTCAAGAAGTTCTTCAAGCGGCAGAGTTTCCGAAAGCTCTGTAAGCTCTTCAAACATTTCGCCGACGGCGTTAAGCGCCTTTGCTTTTTTTGTGAGCGGCGCAAGCGTTTCGGCTTCCTTCATTATTTCTATAGGTGATTCGCCCAGATCGGAGGTTATCTGTTCAAGGACGGTGACGGTCGCTTCTCCTATGCCTCTTTTAGGTTCGTTGATTATTCTTCTCAGTCTGAGCATATCAGCAGGATTGTTTATAACTGCAAGGTAGGCAAGAATGTCCTTTATTTCCTTTCGGTCGTAGAATTTAAGACCTCCGATTATTTTATACGGTATCCCGCTTTGTATAAATGTCTGCTCTAACGTGTTTGATTGGGCGTTCATTCGGTAAAGAACGGCGTGGTCGTTGTATTTTTTACCGCCGCCGACATTTTCAAGGATCGTGTCGGCAATGAACCTGGCTTCGCCCTTTTCGCTTGCCGCTTTGTAAACCGTGACCTTTTCGCCGTCTCCTGATGATGTCCAGAGACTTTTGCCTTTTCTGCCCTGATTGTGGCTTATAAGCTCGTTGGCGCAGGTAAGTATATTCTGTGTGGAACGGTAATTCTGCTCCAGCTTTATAACATCAGTGCCGCTGTCGCAGTCAAATTGTTCTTCAAAGCTGAGGATATTTTCTATGGTCGCGCCGCGGAATTTATAAATGCTCTGGTCGTCGTCGCCTACAACGCAGAGATTATGATATTTCCGGGACAGGAGCGAAACAAGTCTGAACTGCGCTTTATTTGTGTCCTGATACTCGTCTACCATTATGTATTTATACAAATTCTGATAATGGTCAAGGACATCTGGAAATTGCTCGAAAAGCCTTACGGTGTGGCAGATGATGTCGTCAAAGTCCATAGCGTTTGCGGCTTTGAGCTTTTGCTGATAGCGTTTGTAGACTTTGCCTATTACTATACTGCGATAGTCGTTTCCGGCAGTGGCAAGGTAATCATCAGGCTCTGTAAGGCTGTCCTTAGAGTGGGAAATTTCGCTCATTATCATTTTAGGCGGGAACATTTTGTCGGAAATATCCATATCTTTGAGGATCGCTTTTATGGTCCTCTGTGAATCGTCGGTGTCGTAAATGGTGAAACTGCTTGAAAATCCCAATCGGTCACACTCACGTCGGAGGATTCTGGCACAGGCGGAATGAAAGGTAGCCGCTGTGATCCCCTGTCCCGCTTCGCCCAGCATACCGGCAAGCCTTTCCTTGAGTTCTCCGGCGGCCTTGTTTGTAAAGGTAATAGCTAAGATACTCCACGGCTTTACGCAGTCATAGGCAACAATATCCGCAAGGGCGGAAGGGTCGCTTACCTTGCCGTCGATGAAATCCCGAAGATACTGAATATCCTGTTCTGAGGGAATCCCATAGGTCTCCTCGGAATTGTATGCGTTGCCGAAGAATATCATATTGGCTATACGGTTGACAAGAACCGTGGTTTTTCCACTGCCTGCTCCGGCGAGAATAAGCAGAGGGCCTTTTATTTTAAAGACGGCTTTACGCTGTTGTTCGTTCATTCGTGAGAAATATTTTTCGAGAGCTTTTTTCTTCAGCTCTGTAAACTGTATTGTCATTTATTGGGATACCTCCTGAATATTTATATGCAAGTTAAGGTTATGCAGATCGTCCGTTATCGACGGGTCGATATAAGTATAACATAAATCCCGACGTTTGAAAAGGGGAGGAGAGATAATTTTTGTTTGCTCCGTTCAAACTGCGTTTTGTATATATCTTTGCAGAATTTCCAATACTGCCTGTATATTATAAAACGTGAACGGAGGAAATTTTTATGAAAGCTATTGTTTTATGCGGCGGCAGGGGAGAAAGGCTTATGCCAATGACAGAGGACAAGCCTGCGGTTTTACTGAGACTTTGCGGAAAAGAACTGATCTACTATATTCTTGACACGCTGAAAGAGGCGGGTTTTGAAAAGGTCACGCTTGCGTTGGGCTACGGTTCGAAGCAGATAGCCGCTCTTTTTGACAGGGATATGTACTGCGGAATGAAAATCGAGCTTTCTCATTCGGACGGTGCAGGCACGGCGGACGCTGTTTACAAAGCTTTAGGAAATGACGAGCAGGCATTGGTGATAGAGGGGAACTGTTTGTTTAACTGCGATCTGAAAAAGTTTATGGAATTTCATTCCGAACAAAACGCAGTTTGTTCCGTGATGACCAAAAAGTGCGAGAACAATGAAAACTGTATTTGCGTGTCGGTGGAAGATAAAATCGCGTCTGCGGTTATGAGAGAGCCGTCGGCGGACAAGACAGGTTTTGAAAACTGTATGACGGGCATATATATTATAAATAAAGGTATTTTTGATGACTACAATTGTTTTGACGGGCAGGATCTTGCCGAGGTCGTAATTACTGCGGCTGTGTCCGATCTCAGGGACGTATGCGTATACAGCGATGAATTTTATTGGGAGAGGATACTTACTCCAAAAGGTTTTCTGAAATGTCAAAGGGATATACTGTTTTCTGATAAGCTGAGGATAAGAAAACTAACAGAGGGAAATTTCAGCGGTGCAACTCTTATCGCGCCTTTATATATAGGTAAAAATGTGACAATTATGCCAGGCGCAGTGGTTGAGAAAGGTGCGGTCATAGACGATAACGCTGTGATAAAGCGGGGGTGCAGGGTAACTGGATCATATGTGGGTATAAATTGTGTTGTGTCCGAAAACAGCGAACTTGAGGAAGCTGTCATATGCGGCGGAGCTAAGCTTGGGCGAGGCGTTAAATGCCGAAGCTGTTCAGTGGTCGGAACAAATTCATCTGTGGGAGCAGAGGCTGTAATAGAAAAGGAAGTCCGCATCTGGTCGGGCAGAAGGATAGACGGAGGAAGCAGGCTGTATAAGAACGTACAGACGGGTCGGGCAAGGAAAACAATTGTTGACGAAGAGGGCGAGTGCAGTCTCGGCGGAGGCCAGGCAGGAGCGGAAGAGCTTGTAAGATTCGGAATTGCGGCGGGAACTGCTGTGAACATCGGCGAGCATATAGCGGTGGCATACGGCGGAGAAGAACATAACAGAATACTTCAGCAGGCTTTGGTATCGGGAATATGTTCAGCAGGTGCAAACGTATTCGATCTCGGAAATGTGACATTGCCTCAGCTTATGTACGCCGTAAAGACTCTGGACTGCAAATTCGGCATATATGTCGGGATAAATGCGTCGGGTCATATCCGTGTAACAGCGCCCTGCGGTCTGCCTGTAGACAGAGATACCGAGCTTGCAATAGAAAAGTCATACAACGAACGAAGTTTCAGAATGAGCGATTTTAGACAGTACGGCAGGGTCACGGAGCATTCTGCCGGCGAGGAGCTTTATATCAGATTTGTCGATTCGGTTTTGCCTTCGGGTTTCAGCGGAGTTAACGCAGAGATCAGGACTTCGGATACAAGGGCGGCAGTCATTGCCGACAGGCTGTTTCACGGAAGAAACGATATTGACGGAGAAAAAATTATTTTTCATCTTTCGGCACAGTCGGATAAATGTACGGCTTATACGGAGCTTACGGGGTATGTCGGCTGGGAACGGCTTGTAAATCTTTGCGCCAAGATAAGATATGAAAAGGGAAGATCGGTCTCGGTGCCTTACTGTTTTTCCTCTGCGGCGGACATTCTGGCAGAGAGTGAGGGCGGCAGACTTTACAGATATTACAGCAGTTCCTGCGGAGAAGACGCAGAGGCAAGGTCTGCAGCCGCGGAAATCGGAAATATGTTTGTAAACGACGGGCTTTATCTTGCGGCCTGCATATGCGGTTATCTGTCCGAAAAAGAAATGAGCTTATATTCCTCATTGAAAAATATACCTGATGTTTATTCCACACAGAGGTATGTTACTTTCGGAGGTAAGAGCGGAAGGCTTATGGAAAAGCTTGCCGCAGAAAGCGCCGTTTCGGGAGAGGGCATGATTTACGGGAAAGACAATTCCAGAGCGGTGATAAGACCTCTTAGAAACGGAAACGGAGTTATGATCTTTGCGGAAGGGGCGTCTTCAGAATTTGCTGCCGCACTTTGCGATGAACTTCAGCATAAAATTAAAAGTTTGGAAAACGAACAAGGTCTGTCATAATATTGCGGCGTTGTATGGTTGACGATTGTAAATATATTGTAATTTATTTTACTTGACAATCAAGTGAAAAAGGAGTACAATATAATCAGATGTTTTTGTTCGGATGTCGGCATGGAATATGCTGTAATTTTTAAGCTGCGTTCGTTGTACCAAACTATCTTTCTGTGAAGTCGTACGCTGTTATTGCTTCAGACGCAGTTTTTTATTTATTCTAACGGAAAAATCGAATATAATTTAGCATCAGAAATGCTTCAGGAAGGAGTTTTTATGCTTCTGCCGCTTGTTTGTGTTGCCTTGTTTTCAGACAGCGGAGAAGCAGAACATTATTTTATGAATAGTCAGAATAACAACGGTAAAAACACAACACAAAAACGTTTTTTCAGGAAAAAATCAGAAAACGGCGAAATCTTGCTTTCACAGGCGGCTAAGGAGCTTGACAGAGTTAAAAACCAGAGAAATATGAGCGCACAGAAAAAAAGCGTTCAGCAGAAACCTGCGGCAAAAAGACCTGCCGCGTCTGCGGTAAGAAGACCGAGAAACGCTGAAAGTAAGACAAAAGAGCCTGTTCGTCGCACTCCCGTTAAGATAATCCCTCTTGGCGGACTTAATGAGATAGGCAAAAATTTTACAGTTATCGAATGCTCGAACGATATGTTCGTTATCGACTGCGGTCTGGCTTTTCCGGACAGCGAAATGCCGGGAGTTGATATTGTTATACCCGATTTTTCCTATATTGAGAAGAATCAGGAAAAGCTCAGGGGAGTCGTTCTTACTCACGGTCACGAGGATCATATCGGCGGATTGCCGTATTTTCTCAAAAAGTTCAACGTGCCTGTTTACGGCACAAGGCTTACTCTGGGGCTTGTCGAGGGAAAGCTCAAGGAGCACGGCTTGCTTGGCAGCGTCAAGCTCAATGTGGTCATGCCCAGACAGACTGTCAAACTTGGTTGTATGGCGGTTGAATTTATCAGAGTCAACCATTCTATTCCGGACGCCGTGGGAATGGCTGTGCACACTCCGGCAGGCGTTTTGATCCACACCGGAGATTTCAAGGTGGATTATACCCCTATAGAGGGCGGTATAATCGATCTGCCGAGATTTGCGGAGCTTGGAAACAAAGGCGTTCTGGCGCTTATGGCTGATTCTACCAATGCTGAAAGACCGGGTTATACCATGAGCGAGCGCAAGGTCGGTGAAAGCTTTGAAAAGCTGTTCAACCGTGCGGAGGGCAAGAGGATAATTATTGCTACCTTTGCGTCTAACGTTCACAGGGTACAGCAGATAATCAACAATGCTGTTATTCACGGAAGAAAGGTCGCCGTTTCAGGAAGAAGCATGGTAAATGTGATAAGCAAGGGTATTGAGCTTGGTTATCTGAAAGTTCCGGACGGCGTTATGATAGATATTGATTCTATTTCAAGATATGCGCCCGAAAAGACGGTTATCGTTACTACAGGAAGTCAAGGAGAGCCTATGTCGGCGTTGACAAGAATGTCGGCTAATGAGCACCGCAAGGTAACTATCACACCAATGGATTTTATAATCATTTCCGCTAACCCTATACCGGGAAATGAAAAATATGTAACAAAGGTCATAAACGATCTTATGCGGCTGGGTGCGGAGGTCGTTTACGAGGCGATGTACGATGTCCATGTTTCGGGGCACGCTTGCCAGGAAGAACAGAAGCTTATGCTTGCGATCACAAAGCCTAAGTATTTTATTCCTGTACACGGCGAGTACAAGCACCTTATGAAGCATAAGGCGACTGCGCTGTCCGTAGGGATACCTGAAAGCAATATCATTATTGCGGATATAGGAAACGTTATTGAAACGGACGGCGTTGATATGAAGATCACCGAACAGGTTCAAGCAGGCAAGGTTCTGGTAGACGGACTCGGCGTCGGAGATGTCGGCGCTATAGTACTTCGCGACAGAAAGCATCTGGCTCAGGACGGTCTGATAATAGCGGTCGCTACTATCGACAGGACTTCGGGCGAGATACTTGCGGGTCCTGATGTGGTTTCAAGAGGTTTTGTATATGTAAGGGAGAGCGAAGAGCTTATGACCGAGGCACAGAAGCTTCTGGGCGATACCTTGCAGAACTGTCTTGACCATAATATGAAGGATTGGAATTCTATCAAGGGAAAGATGAAAGACAATCTTTCCGATTTCATTTTCACAAAAACTAAGAGAAGTCCTATGATCCTGCCGATCATAATGGAAATATAAAAATAAAGATGAACAAAAGAAACTTATCTGATGATGCGTCAAGGGGCGGCTTATGAAAAGTAACAATGGTTTTCAGATTATAATTCGGATAACGGTTTTCGTTACTGCGCTTGCGGCGTTGATAGGAGCTTTTATGCTCCATTCGACACCATCGCGCAGGGAATCGGGAAGCGTGCTTATTATTGTATCGGTAATTGCGGCTATACTGCTTTTGCTGGAAGCGTTTGTATTCAGAAATCAGACTAAGAAATATGTTGCAAAGCTGTCGACTATGATTTCCAGGACGGAGCGGGATTCGCTGTTGAATTTTCCTGCGCCTGCGATAATTATAGATGCGGAAAATGTCATTGTCTGGTATAATCGTCTGTTCGGAAGGCAGGTTTACAACGATGAAGAAGCGTACGGCATTGACCTTACGGAGCTTATAAATATCGATATGGATAAGATATACGGTTCCGAAGGGGATCTGGTCTGCATAAATTCTCATTTTTACAGTGCCAGAGCTGTACATACCGATTCTGAGGGCGAGCTTTCAATGGTTTATTTCAATGATGTTACGGACTATGTTGAACTGGAATATGAAACCAGAATGTCGCACAAAGCTGTAATTATTGTGATGATAGACAATTTCGACGAGCTTATGTCCAATATAAGAGAAAGCGAAAAGGCTCACGTTGTAGTTGAGATAGAAAAGATCATCGAGGAATTTGTGGAGAATACCACGGCTGTTTCCAAAAAGATCTCCAACGATAAATTCTATGTTTTTATGGAGGAGAGACACCTTGCGCCGATAATCGAAACGCGGTTCAAGATACTTGAACAGGCGAGAAAGATATCTGTAGGCGAACGTTCCAATTTGACGCTTTCTATCGGAGTAGGCAGGGACGGAGCCAATCTTGCCGAAAGCGAGAAATTCGCAAAGCAGGCGCTTGAGATGTGTCTGGGACGAGGCGGCGATCAGGCGGCGGTAAAGGAGGACGGCGAGTTCAAATTCTTCGGTGGAATTTCCTCTGCGCCGGACAAGAGTAACAAGACACGTATAAGAATGGTAGCCAAGGCATTGATCGAGCTTATATGCAACCACGACAAAGTCATTATTATGGGGCATCGTTTCGGCGATCTGGACAGCGTAGGTTCGGCGACAGGCTTTTGCTGTGCAATAAAAAATATGGTTAGAGAGACCTATGTGGTCGTTGATCCGGAGCAGAATCTGTCCAAAACTCTTATCGATTATATAAATGAAAAAGAATCAGAACGGTATTATATAACACCGCAGGAAGGGCTTGAACTTCTCGACGACAACACTTTGCTTGTGGTAACGGATACGCACAATCCTGCTCTCGTGGAATCCAAGGAAATACTTGAGAGGGCAAAGAATGTAGTTGTAATCGACCACCACAGACGAATGGTAAACGGTATTGAACCGACGATAATGTCGTTCCTCGAACCGAACGCTTCGTCGGCTTGCGAGCTGGTAACGGCGCTTATTGAATATTTCGGAGAGGATTCAAACATTTCCGTTCATGTTGCCGAGGCTCTGCTTGCGGGAATCATGCTTGATACGAAAAATTTTGTAATGAAGACAGGTGTTTCGACTTTTGAAGCGGCGGCGTTTCTGAAGAAAAAGGGTGCGGACACTGTAGCTGTCAAAAAGCTTTTTGCCAATTCGATCGAAACCTATCAGCAGAAATCGGCTCTTATCAACAGCGCGCACATTTATAAAAAATGCGCTATCGCATTTACCGAGGAGCAGTTTTCAAATATCAGGATAGCGGCTTCTCAGGCCGCAGACGAGCTAATGGGTATAACGGGAGTAAACGCATCGTTTGTTTTGTATGAAACTAACGGAACCGTTAATATTTCTGCCAGAAGCCTTGGCGCGTTCAATGTTCAGATAGTTATGGAGGCGCTTGGCGGCGGCGGTCATCTTACTATGGCGGCTACTCAGCTAAATACCGATATGGACAGCGCTCAGCGCAGGCTCAAAGAGGCTATAGACGAATATATTGAGAATAACAGATCTCAAAATAAATAGGAAAGGCAGTGTTTTAAATGAAAGTTATTTTGTTAAAGGATGTTAAAGGCTCCGGCAAAGAGGGAGATATTATAAAGGTCGCAGACGGTTATGCAAGAAATTTCCTTATCGGAAAGGGTCTTGCCCTTGAAGCAACTGCAAAAAACCTTAACGATCTTGCCGGAAGAAAGGCTTCGGCTCAGCACAAGATCGATGTTGAAACGGCGGATAACAAGGCTGTTGCCGCAAAGCTTGAGGGTAAGGAAATCGTTGTGAAGGCTAAGGCGGGGCAGGGCGGAAAGCTTTTCGGCGCCGTTACCGCTTCTGCTGTCTCGGACTGCATCAAGGAGCAGTATGATGTAAGCGTTGACAAGAAAAAGATCAATCTTGCATCGGAGATAAAGGCTTACGGAGATTTCAGCGCAGTTATCAAGCTTACCCACGGTGTTTCGTGCAGTGTAAAAATTAAGGTAGTTGAGGGATAATCATGGCGGATAATTACCCAGGTCTGTCAACCGGAAGTCTGCTGGGCAAAGAACTGCCTTTTTCTCAGGAGGCTGAGGAGGCTGTTCTTGGAGGCGTGCTTCTTGATCCTTCGGCGTTGCCTAAGGTAATAGAACTGCTTCGCCCCGAAAGCTTTTTCAGACCGCAGCATCAGCAGCTTTTTACAATAATAATGAGAATGTTCACCAATGGCAGTAAGGAGGACGTTATAACGGTTATCGATGAAGCCGTTACAATGGGTATCTTTGAGACTTCAGCTATGGCGAAATCCTATCTTACGGGACTCATGGAAAACGTTCCGTCCACGGCGAACATTGAAAGCTACTGCAAGATCATAGATGAAAAGGCGAAGATCAGGTCGCTTATCAATGCGGCTAATCAGATACTTGAAAAGGCTTACGACGGAGGAGAGGATTCCTCTGTTCAGTTGGATTCGGCAGAGCAGGCTATTTTTGACATCAGGCAGGGAAGAGATGTTCAGGGGCTTACAAGGATGAGCGACGTTATTGTTGACATCTTTGAGCATTTGCAGGAGATTTCCGGTCCGGACGCAGGCGAGCATCTCGGAGCGAAAACAGGATTCGGACAGCTTGACGCTATAACAACCGGTCTTAACCGTACGGACCTTATTATCATTGCCGCACGTCCCGCAATGGGTAAATCGGCGTTTGCGATGAACATTGCGGTGAATACCTGCAAGGCAACGAAGAGGGAAGTTGTTATTTTCTCTTTGGAAATGGGCAAGGAACAGCTTGTTTCCCGTATGATCGCATCAGAGGCGCTGGTCAATAACACGTTGCTGAGGTCGGGCGGGCTGGAGCCTTCAGATTGGGAAAAGATCGCCGGTGCGGCGGATACGCTTTCTCAGCTTCCGATATACTTTGATGACGGTGCAGGCTGTACGGTGCCTCAGATGAAGGCTAAGCTCAGAAGAATGAGGAATCTCGGTCTTGTCGTTATCGACTATATTCAGCTTATGCAGTCTACAAATAAGAATGCGAGCCGTGTTGAAGTTGTATCGGAGATCACACGCCAGCTAAAGCTTATGGCAAAGGAGCTTAATGTTCCTGTTATTGCGCTTTCACAGCTTTCGCGTAGTTCCGAGAAGAGAGAGGACAAACGTCCGATGCTGTCCGATCTGCGTGAATCAGGTTCTATCGAGCAGGACGCGGATATAATTATGTTCCTTTACCGTGACGCATATTATAACGACAGCGAGGATAAGTCTGTTGCCGAGTGTATAGTTGCGAAAAACCGACATGGACAGACCGATACGGTAAAGCTTGGCTGGATAGGCGAATACACGCTGTTCAGAGGACTTGATTTCAGGAGAGACGATGGATAGATTTCTGGAAAAGGTTTCAAATACTATTGATAAATTCAATATGACAGATAAGAGCGAGCGCTTGCTCGCCTGCCTTTCGGGCGGTGCGGACAGCGTTGCGCTCCTTTTGTGTTTACACGGGCTTGGGTATGACGTTGTCGCCTGTCATGTAAATCATCATCTGCGCGGCGAGGAAAGCGACAGGGACGAACGGTTTTGCAGGGAACTTTGTGAAAAGCTGGGAATAGAGTTATCCATTTTTCACGCTGATGTGAAAAAATATTGCAGTGAAAATTCGCTCTCAACAGAGGAAGGGGCGAGGGTACTGCGTTATCGGTTCTTTGACAGTATGAATGTTGATAAGATATGTACGGCGCACAGCTTGTCGGACTGTCTTGAAACTACGTTATTCAATCTTTCAAGGGGTACGGGTCTAAAGGGACTTTCAGGTATTCCCCCTGTAAGGGATAATATTATAAGACCGCTTATAGAATGCAGTAGGGAAGAGATCGAGGATTTTCTGGAGAAAAGAGGACAGAGCTATGTGACCGACTCGACAAACCTGTCGGACGAATATTCAAGAAACAAGATAAGACATCTTGTAGTTCCGCAGTTAAAAGTGCTTAACGGCGCACTTATGCAGTCATATTCAAAGACTGCGGAGAGGATAAGAACCGACTGCGATTTTCTTGAGGGTGAGGCGGACAGGGCTTTTGAAAAGTGCAGGCTTGAAAAGGGTTACGACGCGGAGAGCTTGAAAAAGCTTCATGAAAGCATACGCAGAAGAACTGTAATGCACATACTTGGCAGAGAAGGAGTCAAGGTCGCTCAGGACATGATCGAAGAAGTTGACCGAATAATCTGCGGAGGCGGAAGAGTAAATGTCAAGGGAGGACTTCACGCAGTCTGTTCAAAAGGGATACTCACATTTGCGCAGGGTGAACAGTTAGTGCGCAAGGCTTTTGAGTCGGTCATTATCAACGGAGACGGCGAATATATTTACAGAGGCAGAAGAATAACTGTTAAACTTCAGCCTCTTAATGAGAACTTTGCAAATGTTCATAAAAAGTTTGCAAATTGTTGTCTTGATTATGATAAAATAAAAGGTGAAATTGCTGTCGGAGGTCGTTTGGAGGGCGATAAGATCAGGCTTGTCAATCGGGATTTTGACAGCGATGTGAGAAAGCTGATAAATAAAGGCTTCAGGCTTCAGGACAGAAACAGCGCCGTGCTTCTCAGAGATGAAGACGGTGTCGTGTTTGTCGAGGGTGTCGGTGCGGCAGACAGAGTAAAAATAACTGCACAGACCCATAGGCTCTTTACCTTTGAAATATCATGAAACTATCACATTGACACTGTATAATCAGAAAGGTTGTAATTCAATGAGTAGTATATCCGTACTGTATTCTGAGGAAGATATTGCTCTGGCAGTCAAAGAGCTTGGCGAGGCGATAACCGGGGATTATATGGGTAAAAAGCTTCTGGCAGTTTGTGTGTTAAAGGGAGCTTTCATTTTCGCTTCCGATCTGGTAAGAAGGATCGACGGAGATGTACGGGTGTCGTTTATTACTGCAAAAAGCTATGAGGGCGAATACTCTACGGGAAAGGTATCTGTTTCAGAGGGCGTTGGTTTTTCGGATATAGATCTGAGCGAATGGAATGTGCTGATCATCGAGGATATTATCGATACGGGAAGAACTCTTTTGGAATTGAAAAACAAATTTTCCGAAATGGGAGCCAAGAGCGTTAAGCTGGCGGTGCTTCTCGACAAGCCGTCAAGGCGTGTTGCAGAGATTGCTCCTGATTACAGATGCTTTGAAATTGAAGACAGGTTTGTAGTCGGATATGGTTTGGATTATAATGAAAACTACAGAAATCTGCCGTATATCGGTATAGTTTCGCAATAGACGTCAAAAATAAATACAGAACAAAAGGTTGTGATTAATTGAAGAATAACAGTAGTAACGGAAAGACTTTGCTGATTTATCTGCTCGTATCTGTTGCAATAATTTTCGGACTCGTTTATATGCTTACAAATATGAGTTCAAAATCTTCGGACAAAAAGTATTCCGAGATAATGAGACAATTTGATACGCTGCAGGTTTCTCAGTTTGAATTGGATCTTGGTTCAGGACAGATGAAATACAAGCTCAAGGGAGAAGATAAGGTTTACAATTATACGGTTCCGAATGTTTCGCTTTTTGCTAACGAGGTTCTCGGCGGTGAAGATGCGGAGAATTATCGTAAGAAATACGATGAGGCAAATCCGGACGAACCGTTGGAATATAATCTTATCCCTATATCCGACAACAGCTTCTGGCTCAATCTTATACCGACGCTGCTTATGCTTGGAATCATGATATTCTTCTTCGTGTTTATGATGAAGAGCGCAGGCGGCGGAAAGATGTCATCTTTCGGAAAGACTAACGCAAAAATGGCTCCCAGCAGTAAAAAAGCCACTTTTGCCGATGTAGCGGGAGCAGACGAGGAAAAGGAAGAGCTTAAAGAGATAGTTGACTTTCTGAGAGATAATAAAAAATATGTTGAGATAGGCGCAAGAATACCCAAGGGCGTTCTTCTGCTGGGACCTCCGGGCACAGGTAAAACGCTTCTGGCAAGAGCCGTTGCCGGCGAAGCGAACGTTCCGTTTTTCTCTATTTCCGGTTCGGACTTTGTTGAGATGTTCGTGGGCGTCGGTGCGTCAAGAGTAAGAGATCTTTTTGAACAGGCAAAGAAGAATGCGCCGGCTATTATTTTTATCGACGAGATCGACGCAGTCGGACGACAGAGAGGCGCAGGCCTTGGCGGAGGTCACGACGAGAGAGAGCAGACGCTTAACCAGCTTCTTGTTGAAATGGACGGATTTGAAGATAACGACTCAGTTATCGTTATGGCGGCAACTAACAGACGAGATATACTCGATCCTGCACTTCTGCGTCCGGGAAGATTTGACAGGCAGATCCTTGTAAGCTATCCTGATGTAAAGGGCAGAGAAGAAATTCTGAAGGTTCATACGAGAAACAAGCCGCTTGCGCCGGATGTTGACCTGGCTACGATTGCAAAATCCACGGTCGGTTTCACGGGTGCCGATCTTGAAAACCTTGTAAACGAGGCTTCGCTGCTGGCCGCCAGAAAGAACAAAAAGGCTATCACAAAGTCGGAGCTTGAAGAGGCTTCTATAAAAGTTATCGCCGGACCTGAGAAGAAATCAAAGGTCGTTACAGATGCTGAGAAAAGGCTTACAGCCTATCATGAGGGCGGTCATGCGATCTGCACCTATTACTGCAAGTCGCAGGATAAAGTTCATCAGGTATCTATCATACCGAGAGGTCAGGCAGGCGGATTTACTATGAGCCTTCCTGAAAAGGATAAATCCTATGTAAGCAAAAACGAGATGTATGAGAATATCGTTGTTCTCCTGGGCGGACGTGTAGCGGAAAAGCTTATTCTGGACGATATTTCCACAGGTGCGTCCAATGACCTGGAGAGAGCCACCTCAACGGCAAGAAATATGGTCACACGCTATGGTTTCAGCGATAATCTCGGCCCTGTTGTATACGGTCAAGGTGAGCACGAAGTGTTCCTCGGAAGAGATTATACCAACACGCCGAGCTATTCGGACAATGTTGCGGCTGAGATCGACAACGAGATCAGGACGCTTGTTGAAAATGCATTCAACGACGCTGAAAAACTGCTCAAGGAGCATATGGATAAACTGCATCTTATCGCAAAATATCTTATGAAACATGAAAAGATAGACGGAGTTAATTTTTACAAGCTTATGGACGGCGAACTTACCGAGGCGGAGTTTATGAGCGACGGTAATGAAACAGTGGTTTCGGACTCCGGCGACGCTGTGGAAGAGGAGCTTGCACAGCAGGAAATCGACGTTAGGGATACGCCTGTGGTTGAGGATAACATCTCTGTTGAAGCGGAAGATGAAAACTCTGATACAGACGATAAGTAAGGTATCAAATCAAACACTGAGTTATTAAAAGCGGTTTGTATATTACAGACCGCTTTTAATCTTGATTTTTTGGGGAAAATAGTGTATAATAATTCAATAGTGCTTTGTTAAGTCGCTTTTCAGCGCAGAGGTATTAGGTTATCAGATGTGCGGAAGAATAATAAAAGAAAAGAGAATATTATGAATTTATTGTTTATCGGTGATGTTGTGGGAAGGGACGGCTGTGATTTTCTTGCAAGCCGAATGTATCAGTTAAAAAAAGAATATGATATTGATGTAACGGTAGTCAACGGTGAAAATTCCGCTCAGGGAAACGGTATTACACCCGATTCCTATCAGAAGCTTATCAGTCTGGGAGCCGATGCTGTTACTACCGGAAATCATTCTTTTAAGCGGAAAGAGGCAACTCAGCTGTATGATCTGAACGACTCTTTGCTCAGACCAGCCAATTATCCCGACGGAGTTATCGGTCATGGAGTGACTTATATTGATATGTGTCCGTATAAGATTGCAGTGATAAATCTTTTGGGAACTATGTATCTTGATGCTTTGGAAAATCCTTTTAATTATGTGGACAGACTGCTTGAGGAGATAGATACTCCCAATATTTTTGTGGATTTTCACGCTGAGGCGACTTCTGAAAAGAAAGCAATGGGATTTTATTTGCAGGGAAGATGTACGGCAGTTCTGGGAACTCATACGCACGTCCAGACTTCCGATGAGGTAATTCTCGGAGGGCATACGGCTTACATTACCGATGTAGGAATGACCGGTCCTGAGCTTTCGGTGTTGGGCGTTGAAAGCAGTATCGCGATAAATAAGTTCAAATATCATACTCCTGTAAGGTTTGAGGAGAGCAAAGAGCCTTGTTTTATTAACGGCGCAGTAGTTTCTTTTGATGAAAAATCGGGAAAAGCAACAAATATACAGCGTGTTATTAAGCGATAATGAACAAAAAAATAAATTGTACTTGAAATGTGAATCATAGTGTAGTATAATATTAATTGTAAAATAAGTGGGTAGATTCTATGAATTTACTGATGGAGGTAGTAATGTGGAAATACTAAAGGTTTCTTCGAGGTCTGTGCCTAATTCGGTTGCCGGTGCTATCTCGGGTGTGATTAGAGATAACGGAGCTGTCGAGGTTCAGGCTGTTGGCGCAGGTGCGACCAATCAGGCTATCAAAGCAATCGCTATTGCGAGAGGTTATCTTGCGCCTTTGGGAATAGATATGATCTGTATTCCCGCCTTTGCCAACGTTGTCATTGACGGCGAGGAGAGGACGGCAATAAAGTTGATTTGTGAAGAGAGATAGTTTATTGCTTGCATCAAGGCTTACACGCCTTGATGCTTTTTACTAAGGCAGCGCTGATTAGATCAAATCCGCCCCGTTCAAATGAGGGAACTCATGCGGCTGAATTTGATACGCTTCGTTATAATCAGCATATCCTAAGGAAGTGCAGGAGGAGATAGATTGGAGCCGATAATAAGAGCATACGGGCTTACAAAACAATATAGCGGTTTTACTGCGCTCGGAAATTTCAACGTAGAGATGGAGAGGGGAAAGATAATCGGACTTCTCGGACCGAACGGCAGCGGAAAGACGACCTTTATCAAGCTTTGCTGTGGTCTTCTTAAACCTACGGCAGGGGACGTTCTGATAGGCGGGCTTCCCATTGGAGTTGAAACTAAGAAAATGGTATCATATCTGCCGGACAGAAATTTTATACCCGACGATATGCAGGTAAAGGAAATGCTGAATTTTTTTCAGGATTTTTATGAGAATTTCAATATAGCCAAAGCGCTTGATATGATGAACCGACTGGGCATAAATCTGAATTCCCGTTTTAAGACAATGTCCAAGGGAACTAAGGAAAAGGTTCAGCTTGCGCTGGTAATGAGCCGTGAGGCAGATGTATATCTGCTTGACGAGCCTATTGCAGGAGTCGATCCTGCGGCGAGAGAATACATACTCAATACGATAATATCAAATTATAATGAGAATGCGGCTGTGGTTATTTCGACGCACCTTATTACCGATATAGAGCCGGTTCTTGACGATGTTGTAATGATACAGAACGGTACGCTCAGACTGCACAAGTCCGTTGAGGCTATTCGCGCCGAAACGGGAATGACGGTTGATCAATTATTCAGGGAGGTGTACCGATGCTAGGAAAGCTTTTGAAATATGAGATGAAACGCTCGGCAAGGCGTTTTTGCCCGCTCGTTGCCGGATATATGATAATAAGCGTTCTGCTTGCCGTTTTCTCCAGAATGGACTTTAGAAATTCTGATGTTCAGCTTGCTGTCATTTTTGCTATCATTGCCGCATCTTACGGAATACTTACTTCGGTTTTGTTTGTGTTCGGATTTTCCCTTTCTTTGTCGAACTTCAACAAAACGCTTTTTACCGACGAGGGTTATCTAATGCTCACCATTCCGGTCAAGCCTTACTATCACATTTTTGTTAAGCTTATTTCTTCGGTAGTCTGGTCTGCGGCAAGTATTGCCGTATTTCTGCTCTCTCTTTTTATAATAGATATGGACGGATTTGCAAGCGATTTTAAGGAGCTGGCCGACATCATATCCCAAGTTATCACCCATGAACCGCTGACTGCTTTGCTTGTTTTCCTGTTAATGCTCGCTTGCTTTGCGAATCTTCAGATATTTTTCTATTTTGTGATTTCGCTGTCAAACTGTTTCAGTCACAAGGTGCTTGCAGGCTTTGCGATCGTTTTTGCGAACAGTATAATCATGTCGTTTATCGGCAGGTTTAATTTTAGTTCAAGTATGTTCGGATTTTACATAGATAATCCGAATGAAATAATCTCTAACGTAGATATATGCTTTATGATCTTGTATCAGCTTTTCTATATTGTCGTATATTTCCTGTTGGCAAATTTCATTATAACCAGAAAGCACAATTTGCAGTAAAAATAAATGCACCCGATTTTTTCGGGTGCATTTTTAGCTTAAGGTAACACCGCACAACTATTGTGTGCGGATAACGCAGAAAATTGGCAAGTTAGACGTACACAAAGCCGTTAGGTGTTGCCTTAATTAAGTATCCATATCTGAGTCGGATTTTCAGGTTCAAAATCCGCAAAGGAAAGCTTTCCTCCCTTTGAGTTGACAAGAACCTTATCAAAACCTGAAGCCCCGCTGTATATTCTGAAACGTCTTTTTCCAAGGGCGGCCGCTCTGAACTGAGCGGGTTGACCGTCTATTTTCAGATAGTCATAATCCTTGCATGAAGCGTTTACATATCCTCCGTCGGCAATTTTAAGTCCGAAAGTGCCGTTTTCCGTAAGACATACGGTAAGCTTCTGTTCAAGGGATCTATCGGGTTTATCGAGTTGAAGTCCTTTGGGCGTTACGGTGAGGACCAGTCCTGAAATCTCATTTTTAAATGTATACGCTTTCCCGTCGGTTATGTAGTTGCCACAGTCGGATGTACAGTCTTCAAAGAATCTTAGGAAAAGCGCCGTAACGTTCTGTTGAGTGACAGGAAGCGTATTTTTGGCTACATCGTCAAAGGCTCTGGGGTCGAGGTGAGATATGGTATCAACAAACTTTCCCGCATATTTTACCAGCTTGGTGGCCGCTTCGCCAAAGCCGTCTTTGCCGTAATGCTTGATAAGTCGTTTATCAAAGCTGTCGGCTGTGTACTTTGTACAGGACGTATTGACGTGCTTTTCAAAAGCGAAATGCACGTTGTTGGGTTTATCAATATATTTCATATTAGCAACGTGGACGGTACAGCCCATATCTGAAACGAAGTGGACGGCTCTTCCGAGAAATCTCATAGCATTATGTATATCGCCGCTCTTGTAAAGAGAAACTGCGGAAGTGTAATTTGCTTCAAGCAAAGTCCTTGCGCTTCCGGAAAGCTTTCCCAATCGGTTTCTGTAATATCCGTTCGTTTCGGGAAGCTCCTTGCCCTTTGGATTTACGCATGAGTAATAGTGCATACCCGGACCTTTATCCATATCGTCTTTTTTGTCCGGCTCGGTACAGCCTTTAAGTATATCTTCCGTATAGTCCTTATAGAAAGTTATCTGCTTTTGCTTCTTTTCTTTTTCCAGAAGAGCAAGAGCCTTCTTGGTAATATCCTCGTGGGTCGCACTGCTCCACGCATATGTTTTTTTCGCTCCTAAACAACCGTATAATCCAATGACAGAAACGAGTGCCAATAATTTTTTCATAGATCTATTTTCCTTTTCCTTTATTATTTTTCTTTTTCCTTTTTCGCACGGAATATCCGAAACTTCCGAGCTTTTTTCCAAGTCCGAAATATTCGCCGTGGGCATAGGCGAGAAGCTTTGCTTTGTCAAGACAGAGCCTGCCGCTTTCGTCAAGCAGTTCTTTAGCAACGTCGAGTCCCACGATGTCGGCGATGAACATATCGTGAGTACCGAGATTGACGGTCTCTCTCACCTTACATTCGATATTAACCGGGGATTCTGCAAGAAACGGAGCAGAAATCCTTGAGGACTTCTCAGCAGTGAGTCCCATTTCCTTGAATTTATCGTTTTTTCTGCCTGTTTTTACTCCGCAGTAATCAACGGCTTTGACAAGCTGTTCGGTAGTAAGATTGATAACAAATTCTCCGCTTTCGGAGATCAGCTCATGAGAATATCTTTCCGGTCTGACTGAGATATACGTTACAGGAGGCTGAGTGTTCAGTATTCCTGTCCAGGCAACTGTAAAGATGTTAGGCTTTTCAAGAGTGCCGCAGGTCACAAGCGTAGGCGGAACGGGAGACGTGATAACACTGCCTTTCCATTGCTCCTTGGTATATCTGATATATTCCATTATGCTCCGCCTTTCTCAGTTTCAAGACCCATATTATGCACCTTGGCGTATATCTTATCATAGTCTTTGTATAGAAGCTGGGTTTGATTTTCTAGAAAATAATAATGCTTTATGTACGGAACAAGCAGTACAAGCAATGCAACTGCAAGTGGAATGAGTATCAATATCTGCCACACGGCAACGGCGATAAAGGTCATTACAGTGCAGAGAGCAAACAGGACTGTAACTATAAGATGAATAAGGCGTTCGTGCTGAAAAAATTCAATATGAGCGCTGTGATAGTCGAGCAGTTTAGCATAGTCGCAGTTTTCATCTTCCAGACATTTCTGAACGAAACGGCGATAGCTTTTAAAGTATTCGGTCATATTTATTGCACCTACAGTTCGATGTATTCTGCGTCCTGTATCTCAAGATCGCGCAGTTTGGTTTTATAGGAATTTTTCTCTTTTTGCTTTGCGCGCATTTCCTCATTCTTTTTCACATCTCTGGCAACTGTCATAAGCATAAGATCGTTGATAGTCTTATAATGCTTTGAAACGCGCTTGGTAAAGCTTTTGCGCTTTTCGGGCTTTTTTCGTTTGCCGTCAAAAATTATTGCAAGAACCACAGACGCAGTCATTGCGATTATAGTTTTTTCCGCATTTGTATTGACCTTGCAGACAAGCTTTTTCATAAGATCACCGTTCTTCCCAATCCCTGTTTTCAGATCACTTTGCTGAACATGAATTTATTATACTATATTTTCAGAGCAATTTCAAGTATTAAACCATAAAAAGGAGAAAAATCAGGAATTTCCTGAATGAAAGTTCCTGATTTTATGTTTAAGTCAATACCGCAAAGCTACCGCCTGACGGCTTTGTGCGGTATTGCCTTAAGTTTCGATATAATCCCACAGTTCGCTTACCAGTTGGTCGGTAAATCCCTCGCACAGCAGAAGTTCGTTCGGACTGGAATAATAAGAGATCTTTTCTCGGATATTCACTATCTCCTGAGCCTGATCTTCATTCAAAAGAAGTTTTTCCGCAAGCTCCTCTGCACTTGCGGTATTGATATTGACCTTCCGGCGCTGTTTCGGCGGCGCTGTGACCGCAGTAGTTTTGACGGTTGTGTGCTTTGTGGCAGTTGTTCCTGCCGTGGTTGTTTTCACAGTAGTCTGTGCAGGTTCTTCATAGTCGTTCTCTTCGTCGTTTTCTTCGGTTTCATTGTCATCAGGCATATCCCTGTAGTCGTATTCGTCAACATAAAAATATTCTTTAAGCAGATCGAGTGTAGCTTCACCTATGCCGTTTACCTCCAACAGCATATCCATATTGCAGATAACGCCGACAGAATCACGGTATTCGATAATTCTGTCGGCGGTGACTTCGCCTATCCCGCTGATTGACATAAGAATGTCGCGGTCGGCAAGGTTTATATCCGCCGGATAGCTGTAGACGATCTCAAGGATTTCTCCGCTTGCTTCGGTTTTCTGAGTGCGGGAGACTTCAGATTCTGTCGGTTTGACTTTCGTCGTGGCTTTAGAAATCGGTACTGCAGTAGTCTCCGATGAAAAAACGACCGAATCCGTCGGATCGTCGGACATATCATATGCAGAATTATCGTTTGCAGGAGTAAGCATTATAACATCGTCTTTTGAATCACGGTTTACCAGCACGGCTGTCGCCGCCGCAAATATAGCAGAGGCGGCAAGCAGAGTGCAGAGTATATATTTAGTTTTATTTTCGTTACCGCTGTCCCGATCCTTTTCGGAAACGGTATTTTCATTATGCAGATCTTTTTCTTTGATGTCCATGGTTTCAGATCTTATTTTTCCGCCAGAAGATTATTTAGATTTTCAAGCATTTCAGACATTTTGGCTCTTGTTATCTCCGGCTGAGGAGTAAAGCTTACCAGCGTTCTGAGCGGCATATCTCTTATCATGCTTTCCTGCATCTCCGCAGCGGCAGATCCGAGATCGTCGTTTGCCGAGTCGCTGAATCCCGGGTCGATATGCTCAAAAATTTCTGCAAACATTTTTTTGCCCTCGGGAACGGAATTTATCTCTCCGCAGGTAGTGTTAAGATCAAAGCGGATAGGCAGTTTGGCTTCCGAGGATACGTATACGGACGTTGAAAGTCTTATGTCTCTTGACGACGCGCCGACCTCTACTGCAAATTCTCCGTATTCTACGAACCAATCCTGAATTGCCGGTTCGTAATATGCGAAAGAGCGTTTATCCAGATGGAAAACAGCTTTCTTTGTTTCGCCCGGTTTAAGTGAGATCTTTTCAAAGCCTTTCAGTTCTCTTACCGGTCGGCGTACGGAGGAAACTTTGTCGGACACATAAAGCTGAACTATCTCCTTGCCTTCTCTGTTGCCGGTATTGGTTATGTCTACCATAACGGTAAGCGTCTTGTCGTCGCTTATTTCATTTTCGGATACGGACAGATTGCTGTACTCAAATGTGGTATAAGAAAGTCCGTGGCCGAACGGGAAGAGCGGCGTGATGTCTTTTTCGTCATAATATCTGTAGCCCACAAAAATGCCTTCGGCGTAATCGACCTTGTCGCCCTCGCCGGGGAAGTTGAGGTAGGACGGATTGTGAGAAAGCTTTTCGGGGAAAGTTTCCGCAAGCTTTCCGCAGGGATTTGCGTCGCCGAACAAAAGCTTGTACTCGGCTGTTCCTACGTTCTGCCCGCCAAGATACATTTCAAGTATCGCCTTGGCTTTTCCGATAAACGGCATCTCGACGGGAGCGCCGTTATGAAGGACGACAACGATATTTTTATTGACTTTATACACTTCGTCTATAAGTTTCAGCTGGCAATCAGGCATTCTCATATGCGTTCTGTCAAAGCCCTCGGACTCAAAGCTTTCGGGAAGTCCGGCAAAGATAACAGCAGTGTCGCAGTTTCTTGCAAGCTCCACAGCTTCGGACAGCAAAGTCTCATCAGTTTCGTCCTTATCGGTGACAAAGCCGCGTGCAAAGCTGATGTTCGCATTGTCCTTTGCCACGTCACACGCGGAGGTGATCTTAAACGAATTGATATGTGAACTGCCGCCGCCCTGATACCTTGGCTTATCTGCAAATTCGCCGATGAAAGCAACCTTTGCGGACTTGCTCAGCGGCAGGATATTATCTTCATTTTTCAGCAGGACAGCGCATTCGGAAGAGATCTTTCCTGCAAGTTCATGCTGTTTTTCTTTATCCCATTTGGTGGAGGGCGCATAACCGTCCTCTGCTTTGCGGATAAGTGTAAGCACGTTTTTCACGGCTTTATCCAATGCCTCCGTTGAAAGGGTTCCGTTGTTGACTGCCTCTATTATAAGCGCGTCGTTCTTTCCGTTGCTGGTCGGCATTTCAAGATCAAGACCTGCTTCTATTCCAAGGGTTCTGTCGTCAACAGCGCCCCAGTCGCTTACTACAAGACCCTCATAGCCCCATTCGTTTCTGAGAATATCTGAGAGCAGTCTGCCGTTCTGCGATGAATGAACGCCGTTGATGCGGTTGTATGAGCACATGACCGTCCAAGGCTTGGCTTCCTTGACAGCTGTTTCAAAGGCGGCAAGATAGATCTCTCTGAACGTTCTTTCGTCAACATTGGCGGAATAGCTCATTCTTCTGGTTTCCTGATTGTTCATTGCGAAATGTTTCAGAGAAGAGCCGACGCCTTTACTCTGAACGCCTTTGATATGAGCGCAGGCAAGCTGAGAGGCAAGGTAAGGATCTTCGGAGAAATATTCAAAGTTACGTCCGCAGAGGGGTGAACGCTTTATGTTACAGCCCGGGCCGAGAATGACGGATACGTCCTCCGCCTGGCATTCTTCGCCCAAGGCTTTTCCGAGGGTCTCAAGCAATTTCCTGTCAAAAGAACAGGCAAGCGCACAGGCGGACGGAAAGCATACCGCTTTGATAGCGTCGTTAGGATTTTCACCGTCGTCTTTCATTTTTCTGAGCCCGTGAGGGCCGTCGGATACCATAATTGCAGGAATATCCAGCCTTTCGACAGGCTTTGTATGCCAGAAGTCCGAGCCGGAGCACAGAGCTGCTTTTTCTTCAAGGGTAAGCTCTTTGATTATTTTGTCTATATTCATTATGACTACCTCTTTTCTATGATTTTATAGTGTAATTGTAACACAATATAATATAAATTTCTATAGCTTTTTGTGTGTTTTTACATATTGTTAATATTATTTCGGATGAGCGCAGTCAACGCATTTATGAAATCGTCGTCCTGCTGTTTTGTTCTCTTTGGCGGTCCTTTAAGTCTGCCTCCCGAACGCCGTATCTTTTTCGCCGTATGCCTTGATAACAAGAGAGAGTCAATATTATTGTTATCATAAATAAGTCCGTTCTGGTTGACGGCGAACACATTTCTTGAAAGACACATTGCCGCAAGCCCGTAATCCTGAGTTATAGCAATATCGCCTTTTCCCGCAAGGTTCACAAGCTTGAAATCCGTGCTGTCCGCCCCTTTGTCAACGGTAACGACTTTTGCGTGATCGGAGTGAAAAATGTGAGAGGAATCGCAGACGATAATACATTCAAGCTTATACTCTGCCGCTATGTTTTCGGCGATCTTTACGACAGGACAGCCGTCGGCGTCAATGAGTATTCTCACTTTTTGCCGCCCTCCATAAGAAATGTGGATTCCATATCCGCAATATGTACCGCCAGCGCAAGCGGATACATTTCAAGGGCTTTGCCGATAGTATTTGTGTTTTCTTCTCCCGAAAAACCCATGTGCCAGCGTATTGCCATAGCTTCCTCGCGGGTGAGGCGCATATAACTGCTAACTATATATACTGATTTTTCACCGTGTCCGTAGGGTAGAGTGTCGTGGTATTCAAAGTAGGGAACTTTTTCCCATACTCCGTCTTCGTTTTTTGCGTTGCGGTAGCTTGTTCTGTAAAGGTTTACCTTGCACATATCGTGAAGCAGTGAAACTATAGCTATGCTTTCATCGGAGTAATCCATTGCGTATTCGTTTTTTACTCTTTCTCTTTCAAGATAATCTTTCAGACATTCATAAACGTGTATGCTGTGCTCGCATAAGCCGCCCTCGTAAGCGCCGTGATAACGTGTGGAAGCGGGTGCAACAAAGAAGTCGCTGTTTTCGGAAAGCAGATAGTTCAGAAGCTTATCGGAGCCCGGACGTTTGATATTTTCCGTATAAATTTCTACAAATTTATCTTTAAGATCGCTAATATTTGACATAAAAATTCTCCTTGTCGATTAAGAATAAGCCGTGAATTGCGGTCGTGCCGCGGTCTTACGGCGATCATGCAGTCCGCAGCTGAAAGGTGCGTATTTTTCAGTTGGTTATTGTGACTAATTTTATAATTAAGTATAGCATATTTTTTTACCGAAGGAAAGTATTTTTTCTTAATTTTTATGTTATGACTTGATTTTAAAACATTAATGTGTTATCATTACAGTATATTTATTTAGAAATGCTAATAGATATTTATAGATATTGTTTTCATATGTGGGTATACAGACTGAAAGGATGTTGTTTGTTATGTGCGGAATAGTTGGTTACGTGGGCAGGAAGGACTGCACAAAGGTTTTGCTTGATTCGCTTTCAAAGCTTGAATACAGAGGCTACGATTCGGCAGGTATCGCTGTTTTTGAGGAGGGAAATATCCATACCAAGAAAACAAAGGGCAGACTTGCCGACCTTGAAGAAAAACTGAAAAGAGAGGGTTGGCTGAAAGGTAACTGCGGGATTGGTCATACCCGCTGGGCTACTCACGGAGAGCCGTCCGATATAAACTCTCACCCTCACGGAAATGCAGATATTTCTATTGTTCATAACGGAATTATCGAGAATTACAGGAAAATAAAAGCGTTCCTTGAAAAGCAAGGATACACCTTTGAATCGCAGACTGATACGGAAACGGTAGCAAAGCTTTTGGATTATTACTACAACGGCGATCCTATGACGGCTATACAGAAGGTTCTCGGCGATATTGAGGGTTCTTATGCGCTGGGTATTCTTTTTAAGGATTTTCCCGATAGGATATATGCTGTAAGAAAGGATTCTCCGCTTATTGTCGCAGTAGGAGAGAACGAAGCGTTTATCGCTTCGGACGTTCCCGCTATATTAAAGTATACAAAGAATTATTATCTTCTTGATGAGGACGAAATCGCTGTGCTTGATAGCGGAAGCGTTTCATTCTTTGATGTATACGGTTCTGCGGTGGAGAAAAAACTAATGGTGGCCGATTTTGATATGGAGGCGGCAGAAAAGGGTGGATTTGCGCATTTTATGCTTAAGGAGATCCATGAACAGCCCACGGCTATCAGGACGACCATTACGCCGAGAATTGTGGACGGTATGCCTAACCTTGAGGAATGCGGTCTTACTTACGATAAGCTGAAAAGCTATAAGAATATTTTTGTCGTTGCCTGCGGAACGGCAATGCACGCCGGACTTGTGGGTAAATATGTTCTTGAAAAGATCGGAAGGATACCGGTCACTGTTGACGTAGCTTCGGAATTCAGATACAGAGATCCGATCATATCAAAAGACGATCTGGTCATTCTTGTATCTCAGTCCGGAGAAACTGCGGATACTCTTGCGGCTCTCAGAATGTCTAAGGATAGGGGCGCAGACACGCTGTCTATTGTAAACGTTAAGGGTTCTTCCATCGCGAGGGAATCTGATATGGTGCTGTATACTCACGCCGGCCCTGAGATATCGGTTGCTTCCACTAAGGCGTATATTGTACAGCTTTCTGTATTTTATCTGCTGTCGTTTGCACTCGCATACGCTCATGGGGCGATTTCAAAGGAAGAATGTATGCGTCTCACTTCCGAACTTCAAAACGTGCCTAATTTAATAGACGCAATATTAAAAACGCCTGATAACTGTCAATATGTTGCTTCTCAGCTAGTAAATGACGAAAACCTGCTGTATATCGGAAGAGGACTTGATTATGCGCTTTCAATGGAGGGTTCGCTGAAACTGAAAGAAATATCCTACATTCACTCGGAGTCTTATGCCGCAGGAGAGCTGAAACACGGTACTATTTCTCTTGTTACCGAGGGTATGCCGGTCATTGCTGTTGCTACTCAGAGAGAGCTTTTTGACAAGACTGTAAGCAATGTCAAGGAGGTCAAGGCAAGAGGTGCGTATGTTGTTCTTGTAACTCACGGATACATCAATGTTGATGACGATGTTGCCGATTACAAGATCGGACTTCCCACAATGGACGATCTGCTTATGCCTATGCTGGCGGTTGTTCCTCTTCAGCTTATTGCTTATTATACTTCTGTTCTCAGAGGAAACGATGTTGATAAGCCGAGAAATCTGGCTAAATCTGTTACAGTCGAATAGATGAACCATTACGGGCAATCCGACAGGGTTGCCCTTGTTTTTACGGAGGTTAAAATGAGTAAATACAGATATTTTGTTTTTGATTTTGATCTTACTCTGGCGGATTCGTCTGAGGGTATACTTATATGCTTTAAGCACGTTCTTGAGAAATTCGGCTATCCGCAAAAGGATGACAGGACTATCTATAATACTATCGGGCTTACTCTTGTAGACGCATTCGATATACTTACCGATATACCGAATAACCCTCAGAGAGAAGAAATGCGGAAAGCTTATGTCAAAAAGGCTGATGAAGTTATGGTAAGATATACTCATTTTTATGACGATACCGTTGCAATACTTCAGACCTTGCAGAACGCCGGGGTCAAGGTAGGTATAGTTTCAACAAAATACAGGTACAGAATAGTAGATACGTTTAAAGCGCAGGCGGGTTCTTTTCCGGTGGATATTGTTATCGGCGGAGAGGACGTTAAAGCGGCTAAGCCCGACCCTCAGGGACTTGAGCTTATCATCGGGCGTTTCGGAGCAGATAAAAAAGATGTGCTTTACATCGGCGACAGCTATATCGATGCTGAAACGGCGCGCAATGCTGGAGTTGATTTTGCGGGAGTCACAACCGGGTCTACAGCTAAAGAGGACTTTGCAAAATATCCTAACATATATGTTGGAGATTCGCTGTTGGACATTTTTCTGAACATATAAAATAAATGTAAATATAATTTTAAATAAGCATGAAAAACTATTGCTATTTTTACAGCTTGATGTTATAATATAATTTGAGTATTTATGTAAATTCAAGAAATTTTATTAGAATGAAAGGACGGGTATGCTATGATTAAGAGCATGACCGGATTCGGCAGAGAACACGTCGTTGCCAACGGCAGGGAGATCATTGTTGAGATCCGCTCGGTGAATCACAGATATTATGAATTTACTGCAAGAACGCCAAGAGCTTACGGGTATCTTGATGAAAAGCTGAAAGGCTTTCTGAAAAGCGGCATATCCAGAGGAAAGGTAGAGGTTTCGGTATCTATTTACAATCAGGAAGGTACGGACGCCGAGATCGAGCTTAATACCGCTGTTGCCAAGGGCTACCTGAACGCTCTCAGAGGCTCGGCTGATGAGCTGGACCTTGACGACGATCTTACGCTTTCGCATATTATGAGGCTTCCCGATGTTTTCACCGTGGTAAAGAAAACCGATGATGAAGAGGTTATCTGGAATGAGGTAAAGACGGTTGCTCAGGCCGCTCTGGACAGATTTGTTCAGATGAGAGAGACTGAGGGCGTCAAGATGCACGACGATGTCGGCGGAAGGCTTGACTATATCGAGGAAACGGTAGAAAAGATCGAACAGCAGTCTCCAAGCGTGATCCAGAGCTATAGAGACAGATTGTATGCTAAGATCAAGGAAACTCTTGCCGATACCAATATCGACGAGCAGAGGATTTTGACGGAAGTTGCTATTTTTGCCGACAAGGTCGCTATCGATGAAGAAACGGTAAGACTGAGAAGTCATATATCGCAGTTCAGAGAACTCATCGAGTCTGATGAGCCGGTGGGCAGAAAGCTTGATTTCCTTGTTCAGGAGCTTAACCGTGAAGTAAATACTATCGGCTCAAAAGCGAACGATCTGGCTATCACGAAAATGGTGGTGGATATGAAGGCTGAGATCGAAAAGATCAGAGAGCAGATACAGAATATTGAATAGACGGCGGAGTGATATGTTATGCAGTTAATTAATATCGGCTTTGGCAATATGGTTTCATCTTCCAGAGTGATCGCTATCGTTTCTCCGGAATCCGCACCGATAAAGCGCATAATTCAGGAGGCGAAGGATAAGGGTACTCTTATTGACGCCACTTACGGCAGACGTACCAGAGCGGTAATAATTATGGACAGCGATCATGTGGTGCTTTCGGCGGTAGCTCCCGAAACTGTAGGAGGACGCGCGGCGGCAGATGAGGAGGATGACGAAATTGAGTAAGAACAATGCAAGGCTTTTTGTGATCTCCGCACCGTCCGGATGCGGAAAGGGCACTATTCTTTCAGAGGTGTTCAAGGACAGGGACGTGTTTTACTCCGTTTCCTGCACTACAAGAGCTCCCAGAGAGGGGGAGGTCGACGGCGTTCAGTATCATTTTATCGGCGACGACGGTTTTAAGAAAATGATAGACGAAAACGAGTTTCTTGAATATGCCGGATATGTAAAGCATTTTTACGGAACGCCGAAAAAACCTGTTTTTGACAATCTTGAGCAGGGACGTGACGTTGTGCTTGAAATTGAGACCAACGGCGCCTTCCAAGTGAAAAAATCTTATCCCGAAGCTGTTCTTATGTTTATTCTGCCTCCGTCGGTGGGGGAGATAGAAAGACGGCTGAAGAAGCGCGGAACAGAATCGGAGGAAGTTATAGCCAACCGCGTAAAAGAGGCGGCAGGCGAGATCGCCAAGGCGTATGATTATGATTACGTCATAATGAACGACGGACTTGAAGAGGCTGTCGAGGATTTTATTACAGTTATGAATTCCGTTAAGACCGATGACGGCAGGGCGGATAAATTCAAATCGGAAAACGAAGAAATTAAGAAAATGATTAACGAGGTGCTTGATTATGATGCTTAGACCGGCTGTATGCCAGATTTTGAAAAACAACGAGAGCTATTATTCTCTTGTTATCGCAGTAGCGAAGAGAGCAAGAGAGATAACCAGCGAGGCTTTTGAGAACAAAACTATTCTTGATGAAAAGCCCGTTAAAACTGCTGTTGACGAGATCGCAAACGGCGAGTTCAAGATAGTTGAGGATCCAAGCCTCAGAGTATAATTATTTCGCCGAAAGCTAAGGAGGTGTCGGTGGGTTGCGCGGGATTTTTACAGTTGCAAAGGTTGCGATCAGCCGAGCCTCATACAGCTATGACGCACTGTACAGCTACAGCGTTCCGGAGGAATTCAGCGGCAGGGTCTGCTGTGGAATGAGGGTGCTTGTTCCTTTCGGGAAAGGAAATAAAAAGTCCGTGGGACTTGTAACAAGAACTTACACCGAGGCGGAATATAACGAAAAGCTGAAGCCGATAATTTCGGTTATTGACAGTGAAAGCCTTGTGACCGAGGAAATGATGAATATTATTTTCTGGCTCAAGGAGAATACTTTCTGTACCTACTTTGACGCGTATAAATCTGTTGTTCCGACAGGTTTTTCCTATAATTTTACACAGCATTACAGCCTTGTCAATACATATATCGACGAGGATATGCTAAGTGAGGACGAAAAAAATATCGTTGATTTTCTGCGCTCGGCTCCGAACCAGCGTGAGATCGATAAGTTCCTTGATGTGAAAAACGATCCTAAGCGCAAAAGGGTGGTCGATTCTCTCATTGACAAGGGCTATGTGGAGGTCAATGATTCGATGAAACGCAGGGTCGGCGATGAAAGCGTAAGAATGGTAAGGCTTACAGACGAGTACTCTCGCGGTGAGATTCAGACCAGCCTTACGCCTAAGCAGTCAATGATCGTGAAGCTTCTTGAAGAAAGCGGCTGTGCATCTGTAAAAGAGGTCTGCTATATGACCAGCTGTACGGCGAGCATTATCAAAAGGCTTGCCGACAAGAAAGTGGTATTGGAATACAAATATGAGGTCATGCGCAACGCCGTCGGGGAGCTTGGAAAAAGACAGAGTCCGGAGGACATCACTCTTAATGATGAACAGTCCGCGGCGTATAACGGAATAATGGAGCTTGTTAAGGCTGAAAAGCCTGCGGGCGCTTTGCTTTACGGCGTTACGGGAAGCGGAAAAACTTCGGTGTTCATAAAGCTTATCGACAGTGTTTTGAAAATGGGAAAAAATGCTGTGATGCTTGTTCCGGAGATTTCTCTTACGCCCCAGATGCTGGCAAAGTTCAAGGCTTTGTTCGGCGACATGATAGCTATTCTTCACTCCTCTCTTTCATTGGGACAAAGGACAGATGAATTTAAGCGAATAAAGAACGGAGAGGCAAGAATAGTCATTGGTACAAGGAGCGCGGTTTTTGCTCCCGTGTCAAATATAGGCATAATTATTATGGACGAGGAAGGGGAGTATTCCTATAAGTCCGATTCAGCGCCAAGGTATCACGCCAGAGATGTCGGTATCCAGCGGTGCGGATACAATAACTGCGTTCTTTTATTGGCGTCGGCAACTCCGTCGCTGGAAAGCTTCTATTATGCCCGAAAAAGCAGGTTTCACCTTTTCGAGCTGAAAAAGCGTTATTCGGACGCTCCATTGCCCAAAGTTGAAATTGTGGATATGCAGAAAGAGGCCGCCGACGGAAACGACAGTCTGTTAAGCAGAACTTTAGCGGATAAGCTTTCGGAGACTCTTGAAAAAGGTGAGCAGGCAATACTTCTGCTCAACAGGCGGGGTTATACAACATATATTTCCTGTGTTGACTGCCGACAGCCTGTGGCTTGTCCGAATTGTAACATTCCGCTTACCTATCATAAAAAGAACAACAGATATATGTGTCATTATTGCGGGTATACAATGGATAATATCGAACGCTGTCCGTACTGCGGTTCCGAAAAGCTTAAATCGAGCGGCGTCGGAACTCAGCGGGTTGAGGATGAGCTTGAGCAGATGTTTCCCGATGCCCGACTGCTCAGAATGGACGCGGACACCACGTCGTCCAGGTATTCATATGAGGAGAATTTCAAGGCGTTTGAAAACGGTGAATATGACATAATGCTGGGAACGCAGATGATAGCTAAGGGGCTTAACTTTCCGAATGTTACGCTTGTCGGAGTCATATCTCTTGACAAGGCGCTTTTTACCGGAGATTTCCGCAGTTATGAAAGAACTTTTTCTTTGCTTACTCAGGTGGCTGGAAGAAGCGGCAGAGGAGATAAGCCGGGAACGGCTTATATACAGACCTTTGTTCCCGATCATTATGTGCTTAATCTTGCGGCTCAGCAGAATTACGACGAGTTTTATTCTGAGGAGATCGCACTGAGAAAATCATTGACATATCCTCCTTTTTGCGATATTTGCGTTATCGGATTTTCTGCTCCACTTGAAAGCAAGGCTATAGGGGCGTCAAGGTGGGTGACTTCGCTGATAAGGGAATATGTTTCATCGAGAAAGGTCGGCTTTCCTATGAGAGCGCTGGGACCTGCTCCGTGTACGTTTGAAATGATAAATAACCGCTACAGATACAGACTTATTCTGAAGTCACGCAACACATCGGAATTTCGGGAGATGATAAGGTATGTGCTGGGCGAATTCTACAAAAATAAAGATTTCAGAACCGTTAGGATATATGCCGATATTAACGGCGACATAGGTTTATGACCGATATAACGAAAGGAAAGATTTATAAAATGGCTTTAAGAACAATACTTAATAAAAGCGACGAAATTCTTCATAAGGTATGCAAGCCTGTTACCGAATTTGACGACAAGCTCGGACAGCTTCTTGACGATATGACCGAAACGCTGGTTAAAGCAAACGGTGTGGGTCTTGCTGGTCCGCAGGTCGCAAAGCTCAGAAGGATCGTTGTTATTATTATCGGCGATAAGGTGTATGAGCTTGTTAATCCTGAGATCACATGGCAGAGCGAAGAGACTCAGAGAGTTCTTGAGGGCTGTCTTTCCTGCCCGGGCGAGTGGGGATATGTTACAAGACCTATGAGAGTAAAATTCAAGGCTCAGGACAGACACGGCGAATGGTATGAAATGGAGGCCTCCGAGCTGTTTGCTCAATGCGTATGTCATGAACTTGCACACCTTGAAGGACACCTGTTTACCGAGATCGTCGAGGAATTTGTAGAGGTTGATGATCAATGAACATAGTTTTTATGGGAACGCCGGACTTTGCCGTTCCGACGCTTAAAAAGCTTTACGAAAGCGGTCATCGGGTTTCCGCAGTATTCACTCAGCCTGATAAGCCTAAGGGCAGGGGCTACAAGCTTACCCCTCCTCCTGTAAAGGTTCTCGCACAGGAGTATGGCACTCCTGTATATCAGCCGCAGAGCCTGAAGAAGAACGGAGAGGAATATATTGATATTATCCGTAAGCTTTCGCCCGATTGTATAGTTGTGGCGGCGTACGGTAAGATATTACCAAAGGCTGTTTTGGATATTCCTAAGTATGGCTGTGTAAATGTTCACGGTTCGCTCCTTCCGAAATACAGAGGGGCAGGACCGATTCAATGGGCTGTGCTCAATGACGAGGCTGAAACGGGAATTACAACTATGCTTATGGGCGAGGGTCTTGACACGGGCGATATGCTTATGAAAAGAGCCACTTCTATCGGTGAGAACGAAACTGCCGCGGAGCTGTTTGACAGGCTTGCGGATATGGGAGCGCAACTGCTTACAGAAACGCTTGACGGGCTTGAAAATGGAACTGTTGCTCCCGAAAAACAGGACGAAAGTCTTGCAACTTATGCGCCTATGCTTACCAAGGAGCTGTGTCCTATCGATTTCAATAAGCCTGTAAGAAAAATTCATAAGCAGATATGCGGATTGTCCGACTGGCCCTGTGCGGTCACGACGCTTGAGGGCAAGAGGCTTAAAGTATACAGATCGGAGATCGCATCCGATAAGCCCTGCGGAAAGCCTGTGGGAACGGTAGTTGACAGTAATGATTTCTCTGTCGCTTGTTCAGACGGAGTTATCAGATTTACTCAGGTGCAGGCCGAGGGTTCAAAAAGAATGAATACTGCTGATTTTTTAAGAGGAAGGCATCTGGAAAACGGTACAGTGCTTGGATAAAACTTTGTGTCGGAGGTTTTAATGGGAAACGCCAGAAAAGTTGTTTTAAGACTGCTTATCAAGCTTGAAAGCAACAACTCATATTCAAATATACTTCTGGACGAAGGGCTTGAAAGAAGCGACCTGTCTTTACAGGATAAAAAATTTGCGTCGGCATTGTTTTACGGCGTTCTTGAAAGACAGTTTACTCTTGATGAAATAATTCGCGAATATTCCAGCAATCCTAAGAATAAGCTGGGTATTGAAATAAAATTTATATTAAGAATGGGACTATACCAGCTTTTGTATATGGATTCCGTTCCCGACAGCGCCGCTGTGGACGAATCGGTCAAGCTGGCAAAGAAAAACAGAAATCCTGCGGCAAGCGGTTTTGTAAACGGTCTGCTCAGGGAATTTATCCGAAAAGGTAAAAAGCTTCCGCATGGGAAAAATCCGACGGAAAAGCTTTCGATAGAATATTCCTGCCCGTTGTGGCTTACGGAAAAGTGGAGCAGGGAATACGGCGGAGAGGTTTGCAAGGAGATGCTTGAAAGCTCTTTGGGACAGTCTCCGACCACAGTCAGGGTCAATACCGTTTTTCATTCTCTTGACGACACGCTGGATATGCTGGCGAAGGACGGGGTTACTTTTGAAAGGCTTGGAATTCTGCCCGACTGCATAAGGATATGCGGAGTCGGCTCTATCGAGCGTACCGAGGCGTATAAGGCGGGCAGAATACACGTTCAGGATATTTCAAGCCAGCTTTGCTGCGCTGCTCTTGATCCACATGGAAACGATGTTGTTCTTGACGTATGCGCCGCGCCGGGAGGAAAGACATTTACTATTGCTGAGAGAATGAAAAACAAAGGCGAAGTCCACGCTTTTGACCTTCACGCAAACAGGGTAAGGCTTATTCGGAGCGGTGCGGAAAGACTTGGATTGAGCTGTATAAAAGCGGAAGTAAACAATGCAAAGGTGTTTTCCGAAGATATGCCTATAGCCGATAAGGTGCTTTGCGACGCACCGTGTTCGGGATTAGGCGTCATAAGGCGGAAACCTGAGATAAAATATAAAAATCCGGCGGATTTCGACAGACTGCCCGATATTCAGTATGATATACTTAAAACATCGGCAGAGTATGTAAAAATCGGCGGCACGTTGGTTTATTCTACCTGCACGCTGTCACGGGCGGAGAATGACGAGGTCGCTGAGAGATTTCTTAGAGAGAATCCCGGTTTTGCTCCGTCGGAGCTTGGCGAGGCGTTCGGGGAAGACGCGGATAAGTCCAGAATAACTATTACTCCCAAGAAATATAATTCAGACGGATTTTTTATTGCGAAGTTTATCAGGCAGAGGTGAGAATTTGGTATCGTTTGATGACAACGGCAAAATTGATATTTTGGCTCTTATGCCGGACGAGCTTGAAGAACAGATACTAAAGCTTGGCGAGAAGAAATTCCGCGCAGGACAGATTTTTGATTGGCTTCATGTAAAACGCGCAGCAAGTTTTGATGAAATGACTAATCTATCTGTACAATTGCGCGATATTTTGAAAGAAAAATTTTGTTTAAAATCACTATTTGTGTCAAAAAAGCTTGAATCTAATACCGATAATACTGTAAAATATCTATATGAGCTTTCGGACGGAAATCATGTTGAATCTGTTATTATGGAATACAGCTATGGAAACACCATCTGCGTGTCTACTCAGGTGGGCTGTAAAATGGGGTGCAGGTTCTGCGCTTCAACTATTGCAGGCTTTAAAAGAGATCTTACTTCATCTGAGATACTTGCTCAGATATATATGTCGGAACGCGAAAGCGGGAGGAAAATTTCGGGCGTTGTTCTTATGGGTATAGGAGAGCCGCTGGATAATTTTGATAACGTGGTGAATTTTCTGAATGTGCTGTCCTGTCCCAAGGGATTCAATATGTCTTTGCGGCACGTTTCCGTTTCGACCTGCGGTCTGGTACCCAGGATATATGAGCTTGCGGAGCTGAAGCTCGGGATAACGCTTTCGATCTCTCTGCACGCTTCAAACAATAAAAGCAGAAGTGAGATCATGCCTGTTAACGACAGGTACTGCATTGAAGAACTTCTTGACGCCTGTAAATATTATTTTAAGGTAACGGGCAGAAGAATTTCATTTGAATACGCATTGATCGACGGGCATAACGATTCGCGCGGTGACGCGAAGGAACTTGCAAGGCTTCTTAACAATTTTGTCTGTCATGTAAATATAATCCCTGTCAATAAAATAAAGGAGAGGAATTACCGATCCGACAGGAAATCTGCCAACAGATTTAAAACCTACCTTGAGGAACTGGGCATTAATGCAACAGTCCGACGAACGCTGGGGGCGGATATCGACGCCGCCTGCGGTCAGCTGAGGCGGGAATATGAGATTTAAGAAAAGGTGGTGATTTGCTTGTTTATCGCGTCTGATACTGATGTCGGAAAAAAGAGAAATGAAAATCAGGACAAGGTATATACCGATTTTATTGCAGACAATGTTGCAGTAGCCGTAGTCTGCGACGGTATGGGAGGCGCTTCGTCCGGCGGCGTTGCAAGTCAGCTTGCTATCGACGCTGTGGTCAGCCGTATCAGAGAAAACTTTCGTCCGGATATGAAAGCTAATTCCATACGGAATTTAATGCTTACTTCGGTTCATTATGCAAACACCATTGTGTATGACAAAAGCAAAGAGGACATTGACAAGAACGGCATGGGTACTACCTGCGTTGCCGCGCTTGTAGTCAATAAAAAAGTATACATGGTCAGCGTAGGCGACAGCAGAGGCTATCTGCTGAACAGCGACGGAATAAAGCAAATTACTACGGACCATACTTATGTGGAAATGCTTTACCGCTCCGGGCAGATAACCAAGGAGGAGGCTAAAAACCACCATATGCGAAACGTCATAACCAAGGCGGTCGGAGTTGAACCGGACGTTGAAGTGGATTATTTCGAGCTTGAAGAAAGCGGAAATTTTGCTGTGTTACTTTGCTCGGACGGACTTACAAATTATTGCCGGGACGAAATGATCTATAAGACCGTATTCGGAAATAATCTTGACGAGGCTATAAAACAACTGATAAATTACGCAAATGAGTGCGGCGGAAAAGATAATATAACCGCGGCGGTCGTTGCTAATTGATAAATTCATAAGTGTAGATAATCAAAATAAATTGGGAGTTGAATTGTATGGATTCTAATATCGGTAAGAAGCTTGACGGCAGGTATGAAATTACCGAGCTTATCGGCGTCGGAGGAATGGCAGACGTTTATAAGGCTATGGACGTAATGGAAAACCGCACTGTCGCTGTAAAGATACTTAAACCTGAATTTTCCGAGAACGAGGAATTTCTCAGACGTTTCAGAAACGAGAGCAAGGCTATTGCCGTGCTTTCACACCCTAATATCGTAAAGATCTATGATGTGGGATTTTCTGATGAGATCCAGTTCATTGTTATGGAGTACATTGACGGAATAACCCTTAAAGAGTTTATTGAACAGCAGGGCGTTCTCAGATGGAAAGACGCACTGCATTTCGTGACGCAGATCTTACGCGCTTTACAGCACGCTCATGACAAGGGCATTGTTCACAGGGACATCAAGCCTCAGAACATTATGCTTTTTACCGACGGAACGATCAAGGTCATGGATTTCGGTATTGCAAGATTTTCCAGAATTGACGGAAAAACTCTTTCCGATAAGACTATCGGTTCGGTTCATTATATTTCTCCCGAGCAGGCAAGAGGCGATATGACCGATGAGAGATCGGATATTTACTCCGTTGGCGTTATGCTTTATGAAATGCTTACGGGAAGAAAGCCTTTTGACGGAGAAAATCCTGTTGCTGTAGCTCTGAAGCATATGCAGGAGGACGCGATCCCGCCGAGGGAGATCATGCCGTCTATTCCGGAGGCGCTGGAGGAAATCGTTATCCACGCTATGGAAAGAGATCCTGCAAGACGTTATCAGTCGGCCGCGGAAATGATAAAGGATATTGACACTTTCAAGCTTAATCAGTCTGTGGTTTTCGGTTACAAAAACGGCGGCGCATTGATCCCGCCGGTAGATGATAATGCATATTATAATGCAGCTGCACCGATTGACGATCCCGTTAATTATGATGATGACGATTATGACGAAGATGATGACGAGTATGAGGACGATGACAATGAAGAAGAGGAAAAGAAACGCTCTTATGTCGTTCCTATCCTTCTTGCCGTAACGGTTGCGGTCGTTATTATTGCCGCTGTCGTTATCGTTGGCGTAGTGTTCAATTCTTTCAAAGGCTCAAACGGACTTCATACGGGAACCGTTACTCTGCCTAACTTTGTCGGAAAGAATATTGTACAGGTAGAGCAGGATTATAAGGACAAGCTCAAGTTTGATATTACGGAAGAATATAACAACGAGTACGACGAAGGTATCATTATCTATCAGGGACAGGCTGCCGGTAAATCGGTCAAGGAAGGCTATACCGTTACGCTTACCGTAAGCAAGGGCAAAAAGATGGCGGTTATTCCCGATATGGTCAAGAAAGAAAGGTCCGTGGCGGAAAGCGAACTCAGGGCGGCGGGATTCAACGTTGTTCTCAGAGAGATATGGGACGAGGAGATCGGCGAAGGTCTTGTTGTTAAAACTCAGCCGTCTGCCGGAGAAAAATTCCCTGAAGGTGCGTCCGTAACAGTATTTGTAAGTAAGGGACCTGTTGAGACAAGAGTCAAGGTTCCAAGCGTAGTAGGTCTTAAAGAAGAAAAAGCAGTCGCTCTGCTTAAAGAAAACAAGCTCAAGGCTAAGGTTGAAGAAATTGAGCATGAGGGCGACAAGGGTAAGGTAATCGAGCAGGATACAGAAGAGGGAACATACGTTGAGCGTGACAGCGAGATCGTAATTTACGTTTCCACCGGCGAAACTTCTCCTGTCGAGCTGACGTTTGCTCTGCCTCTTCCGAACGGTATCCACGGTGCATATTCAATAGACATTTATAAGAACGGTAACGTGGCTTATACTCAGAAGATAGGCAGCGGCGAGTCTGTTGCAGGCGGTTCTGTAAATATCACTGTTGAAGGCAAGAAGACCGAAACACTTACAATCTTTATTACTAACGACGAAAATCAGCAGAAGTGCCGATATGCTGTTTACGACATCGACTATGACAAGAAGACGGCAACGCTCAGCGGAAGCCTGAATGAAAGCGATCTGCTTGATATTACTCCTACAACTACAACAACCACTACAACAACCACTACTACAACTACGGAGCCTAAGACCGAACCTCCGGTTACCGATCCGGAGCCAAGCTCTCAGCCCGACCCGAACGGAACGGTCAATGATAACGCTTGATCTGAGTAGTAGGATTTATGGACGGTATTATAATTAAAGCACTCGGAGGCGTCTACACCGTAGAAGCCTCCGACGGTGTTTATGAATGTAAGGCGCGCGGAATATTCAGAAAGAAAAACATATCCCCAGTCTGCGGCGATAGTGTCGAGTTTTCTTTGGAAAGCGACGGCAGCGGAATTATTGAAAGCATTGGCGAGAGGAAGTCTTTGCTTATCAGACCGCCGCTGGCTAATCTTGATATGCTGGTGTTTGTGTCTTCGACCTGCGAGCCAAGACCGAATCTTCTTTTGCTGGATAAATTTATAGCAATAGCGGTTTATAAGAAAATCGAGCCGATAGTTGTGTTTACCAAAATCGACAAGACAAGCTGTTCCGAGCTTGCCGATATATATGAGAAAGCCGGTATCAAGACCTTTCAGGCAGATAATACTACCGGAGAGGGAAGCGCAGAGGTCAAGGCTGTTCTTGAGGGAAAGCTCTCGGCGTTCACGGGTAATACGGGAGTAGGCAAGTCGTCGTTGCTCAATAATATGTTTCCGCAGCTTGGTCTTGCGACCAATGAGATAAGCAGAAAGCTGGGGCGAGGAAAACACACTACGCGTCATGTGGAGCTTTATAAGCTTGACAAGGGCGGTTATATTGCCGATACCCCCGGGTTTTCTTCTTTTGACACCAATAGGTATGATATTATTTTTAAAGACAAGCTTGCAGACTGCTTTGCCGAATTTGTTGATTATACGGACAAATGCAGATTCCCCGATTGCAGTCACACAAAGGAAAAGGGCTGTGCTGTCATAGAGGCGGTCAAGAACGGTGAAATAGCAAGATCCCGGCACGACAGCTATGTAGAGATGTATGAGCAGGCAAAGCAGATAAAAGAATGGGAGTATAAAAATGTCTGAAAGCTGTGTGATCTTTGCGGGAGGAGAGCCGGTCTCCGCTGAAACTGCTAAGGAATATAAAGATTATTTTGACAGTTCCTTTGTTATTTCTGCCGACAAGGGTTATGAGCTTGCCGAAAGGCTTGGAGTACAGTCCGATCTGATAATCGGAGATTTTGATTCGGCAGTGAACAAGCCCGAAGGTAAGAATGTTGAAGTTTATCCCTGTGAAAAGGACGACACAGACCTGATGCTTGCGATCAAAAAAGGCTTTGAGCATGGATGTGATGAGTTTAGGATATTCGGTGCGACAGGCGGCAGGCTTGACCATATGATAGGTAATATACAGAGTTTAGCCTATATTCTTTCTCAGGGCGGTTACGGAGAGATAATTTCCGACAGGGAAAGCGTAAAGCTTGTTTCGGCAGGGAGCTATAAAATAAAACACAGAAAGGTTTTTTCACTTTCTTTGTTTGCCTATTCGGACAGTGTAGAGGGACTGAGCATAAGCGGCGTCAAATATTCCGCCGAAAACGTGACTTTAAAAAATAATTTTCCGCTTGGAATTTCAAATGTGATAACAGATGGTACAGACGGATCGGAGGATAAATTTGCTCATATCCGATTTCAAAAAGGTATTTTACTGATAATTCAGTCTTATTTATTCACCGATTTGTAAATTCTGAATAGTATATACTATAACGAATCGGGAGGTCTTACTTATGAAAGTTGTAGTAGTTAAGAGTCCAAAAGTCATTTCCGGACTTATGAGACTGATTTTTAAGATCAAAAAAGAAGAGGATTGTTAGGAACACGCTGATTAAAACGAAACGTATCAAATTCAGCTGCGTGAGTGTCCGCGATCGGACGGGCGTATTTGGATGATCAGCATTTCCTTTATTGCAGTCGGAACGGTTTTCCGTTCCGACTCAGCCTGTCGAAAAAGTCTTTTTATAACTGCCAAGGAGGTAAAAAGAGCGGGAAAATTCTTGTTCGACGTAGCTTACAAGAATTTAGCGACGCGATTGCCGCTTGCGAGGAAAAGT
>JAETQO010000003.1 GCA_021770655.1 Ruminococcus sp.
TTTTTTGCTCTCAACGCAGAAACAGATAGTAGATAAGACCGTAAGCTACGCTGGCAAGAGTACCGTAAAGTATGACGGGTCCGCTTATGATGAAAATTTTTGCGCCCAGTCCCAGTACATAGCCCTCGGTCTTGAACTCCAGAGCAGGCGCCGCCACGGAGTTTGCAAAGCCTGTTATAGGCACAAGAGTTCCCGCTCCTGCGTGCTTGGCTATACGGTCGTACCAGCCCAGACCCGTAAACAGCGCGGACAGAAACACAAGCGTTATGGACGTAGCTATAGAAGCATTGTCCTTTGACAGCCCGAAATATGAATACATATTCATCAGCGACTGCCCTATCATACAAATAAGCCCTCCGAATAAAAATGCTTTTGGTACGGTTATCCACCACTTTGTGCCGTGAGAAGCCTCTTTATACATTTCGCTGTACTGCGATTTGCTGAGATTAATATCCATAAATATCCCTCCGAATAATGTTATCCTGAAAATATTATTTGCACATGGTAAAGCTTTATTCAGAAAAATCTCCGTTTTTGAAAAATTCACCCTTTTACGAAAATTTTCTTTGTTTTACTCTGTCTTTTTATGGAAATATTATTGTATATATTCAACAATCATATTAATATATTTATATTTCACAAGTGTGTTTTGTACAATGTAAACGATTTATATTCAGCAAATTTGTATAAATAGTATCTTGAAAAAAATCCGAAAATTTTGTATCATATTCATAAGAGATTGTATTTTATCTTGGTCGGCAGTTTATCTGCCTTATTAATTTCAGGAGGTCAATTATTATGAAGGTTAAAAAGATTCTCGCCGCTGTCACTGCTTTGTCTTTGGCATCGGTAATGCTCGCTTCCTGCGGAAGTACGGACGATTCTTCGTCTGCTGCCGCGGCAACAAAGGAAACTACAACTACTACAACTGAGGCAACTACTACAACTACAGCCGCTACAGAGGAATCCGTTGCTGATGAGTCTGCTCCTGCTGAGAGCGGCGCTGATGACAACAAGGGCGGCGACACCAATTCCGATTACACACCTGTAAAGGAATTCAAGGGCTACGACGCATTCCTTATGTTCGGCGACAGCCAGTGGCTGTGGGGCAACTGGGAGCCTCAGGGTCTTACCGACGCAACTCAGGCATTCGGCGTTGACGCTGATATTACAGGCGACGGCGAGTACACCGTTTCTATCACAAACGCATCTATTTCCTATGACGATCTTGTCGAGGGACTCAACCCTCAGGTTGCTCTTGACGGCGACACAGCTGTAGGAGCTGAGGGCTGTGTAGTATTCTGCGTAGATATTATGGGTCTTGTAAACGGAGAAAAGCTCAAAGGCACAGGCGATCCTATGAAGGAAAAGGACGCTCCGGGCAAATACAATCCGGACGATCTGAAGGTTGAAGTTAAATCCATTAAGGCAGACGGACAGGAGATCGAATTTGACGCCTCCAAGATCAAGTACGGCAACATGGAAGACGATAACAACTGCTACAGAATCGAAATCTACAACGATTACGGCGATACGGCTAAGGATTCTCCTATCGACAAGGACAGTCTTGCATTTGAGGACAGCCTTGAAGTTACATTCTCAATCGAAGGACTTACTCAGGAATAATCCAATATAATCAGTTACATAAAACGGACTGCAAAAGCGGTCCGTTTTTTTGTGACGTAAAGTGTGACAACTTTTTTGTTAATGTTCACAAAATATCGGATTGACTTTAAAATGCCGCAAAGATATAATATTAAGTATAGTAATTATACTATAATCAGCACAATTTATTAATCCCCTTAAACGAAAAAACCTGCCGGAATCCACGACAGGTTCTTTTGTTATGTTCTTTTTTAATCCGAAACTATTTATCGCTTTCTTCGGGGATAAGTCCGCCGTTGTCCTCCATAAGCTTGAAGGTAATGTCGAAATAATCCTCAGAATCGGTATAACTGTGACGGTATACGTGACAGGTTATCTCATCGCCTGCCTTTTTGTCCGCAAAAAGCTCGCTGATATTCTCCGTCTGCATTACGTCCCTGCCGTCTATCTCGGTAATGATGTCGCCCTCGGCAAGCTGTGTATTGGCTACGTCGCATTCAGGGTTCACAGATACCACGCACAAGCCGGGAGCAATACCGTACATTTCAGCCGTGGTCTTACTTACGGTATAATAAGTTATTCCGATCTTGACTCTGCCGTCAACAAAGCCTTTTTCCATAAGCTCCTCTATAACAGGCTTAGCCTCCTCCACAGAGATCGCAAAGCCTATGCCCTCGTAGTCGTTGGAGGCAAGCTTTGATGACGTTATGCCTATCACCTGACCCCACATATTAAACAGCGCACCGCCTGAGTTTCCCGGATTTATCGCCGCGTCTATCTGTATGCAGTTCATTATTATAGACGAATTTTCAAGCCTTATCCTGCGATTGACGCCCGAAACCACGCCCTTGGTCACAGTGCCGTAATAGCCTGCGGGAGAACCGATAGTTACTACGTCCTCTCCCTGCTTGACCTGTGCAGAATCGCCGAACTCTGCCGGCTGTAAGCCCTGAGCGGCAATTTTTATCACAGCTATATCCGTAGCCGCGTCCACCCCAACGACCTTAGCTTCATACTCCGTACTGTCGCTGAGTATGACCTTTATGCCCTCCTCGGCGTCGCTTACAACATGAGCGTTTGTGACAATATAGCCGTCGGCGGACATTATCACTCCACTGCCCTGTCCTGCGGCAATATACGTTCCCGTTTTCTTATATATCTCTATGGACACCACCGAGGGCGACTGCGCCTTTGCAACGCCCTCAGCAGTATACCTGCCGTCGGGCTGATAGTATTCTTCGTCAAGCTCAGGTCTGTCCGCAACAGGCAGGGTAAAATTGATATTCTTCCCACCTGTAAGTATGTTGGAAAGCCAGCCGCCGCCTCTGATAGACACCATAGAAATACCTATGCCTATGCAGACAAAGACTACCATAAAGCAAAGTCTTGCTATGACGCGCTTTGTTCTGCCCTTTTCGGAACGCTTTCTCCTAGCCTCCGACGCGCCTTTCCAGAAATCGGCGCCTATCTCATCGGCTGTCTTTGCGCCCTTGGGCAGTTTATATTCCTCCTGCTCCGGGTCGTCCTTTATAACGCTGAGATCCTCTTTCGGTATCTCGTTGTTTTCATTCCCGTCACTACGGCTGTCTATGTCGTTTTCGGACATATTTTCATCTTCGTCAAAAAATCCCATACGACCTCCTACTGCTCTGAGGGATCGCCGATCAATCCTCCAGCGCCTTGTTCGGCAGAGTAAACACGAACTCCGTGTACTCGCCCTTAACGCTCTTGACCATTATCTTACCGCCGTGGAGCTTTACTATCGAGCGAACGATATTCAGTCCCAGACCTACGCCTGTTTTGTCAAGACCTCTCGATTTATCCGTCTTATAAAATCTGTCGAACACCAGCGGAAGCTCGTCCTCCGAAAGACCTTCGCCGCTGTTTTTGATAGATATTACCGTCATCACGCCTACAGGTTCAAATCCGAACTCGATATAGCCTCCCTCGTCCACAAACTTTATAGCATTCTCTACAAGGTTATACATGACCTGATGAACAAGGTCGTTATCGGCATAAAGCGTAACTCTGTCCACGTCCAGACCTCTTACGTCGATATGCTTAGCCTCAAGCCTCGGCTCAAAGGTAACAAGAGTATCAACGATCGGTTCAAGCACTGAAAAATACTGCAAATTCGGTTTCAGCTCTCCCGCCTCTATCTTTGCAAGATTGAGCATACTCCTTACAAGCCTTGCCAGTCTGTGTACCTCTGAGGAGATTATCTTCAGATAATACCGCTCCTCTTCCTTGGGGATAGTACCGTCCAGTATACCGTCCACAAATCCTCCGATAGAGGTCATAGGCGTTCTCAGTTCGTGAGACACATTGGCAAGAAAGCTGTTTCTCATGGTATCATAGCTTTTAAGGTTAGCCGCCATATCGTTAAAGGCGTTGCTGAGCTGTTCAAACTCCGACACGGAGTAATCCGGCAGAGTGACCGAAAAATCACCCGCACCGATCTTCTTTGAAACCTCTGCTATCTCCTTTATAGGCTCGGTAAGCTTGAGCGTGGTGAAGTACACCAGAAACATCACTATCACAAGTACAATAATAGCCGACACTATGAATATCTCCATAATGTTGTAGATATAATTATCCTGATCCGTCTTTGAGCTGAACGCCAGAACATAATATTCCGGACCGTTGGCTTTAAAGGATATTCCGATAACATGGTACATATCCTTGAATCTGCCTTCAAAATCCGTATAAGAGTATTCGCATTTTTCGCCGAAATCATCAAGCTGATCGGCAGAAATATCCTGAGGGCTGCTTGCAGGATCACTGCTGGTATTTATCAGCACTTTTCCCGTTTTATCACATAGGATAAAATCGGCGTTGCACGCCATCGAAAACTGCCGCATCTGAGTTATAACGTCCGTCTTCCAGCCCGAAGGCTCGTCCAGCATTTCCTCCTGTGTATATAAAGCAAGAGCCTTGGCATTCTTCTCCAACAGGCTCTTTTTTTCATCGATAAAATACCTTGAAGAAACCAGCAGTAATACTGCTCCTAAGCATAAAAAGCTTATAAGTATTACTGCTGAACAAATTACAAAGTATTTAAAGAATATGCTTTTGCGGTTATTCATGAGAATTTTCAACGACCTCGAACTTATAACCTACGCCCCATACCGTTTTAAGAGCCCACTTATCGGAAACGCCCTCAAGTTTCTCGCGCAGTCTCTTAACGTGAACGTCGATAGTTCTTGAATCGCCGTAATATTCAAAGCCCCATACCTCGTCAAGGAGCTGATCTCTTGTATAGACCCTGTTCGGATTTGACGCAAGGTGGAACAGCAGTTCAAGCTCCTTCGGCGGAGTGTCGAGCACCTGTCCGTTTACTCTCAGCTCATATCTCGTCATATTTACCGAAAGCTTATCATACTTGACTTCCTTGATCTCAGCCTCGCCCGAAGACTGACCCACTCTTCTGTATACCGCCTTTATTCTGGCGATAACTTCCTTTGTATCAAAAGGCTTAACGATATAATCATCAGCGCCAAGCTCAAGTCCGAGAACCTTGTCAAAAGTCTCGACCTTTGCTGTTATCATTATAATAGGCACGTTGGATTTCTTTCTGATCTCACGGCAAACCTGCCAGCCGTCAATACCCGGAAGCATTATATCAAGCAATATAATATCAGGCTTGAGTGCGTTGAACTTTACGACAGCCTCTTCGCCGTCGTGTGCAAGGATCACTCCGTAGCCTTCCTTCTCAAGATAAAGCCTCAGCAATTCGCAAATATTCTTATCATCATCAACTACCAAAACTCTGCCGAGCGACATAATCCATCTTCCTTTCATAACTTCTGATTCATTAACATTCCCTGCCTGCCTCATATCGATGCGAAACGCCCGAAATTTGAACAAAAGGCGAGATAAATATAAATTAATACAGTAATTATAACAAATTTACAAACGCGATGTGTGAATATTTGATTAATTTTATATTAATATTATTAGAAAACCCACCAACAACATTTAAAACTACAACAGCTTAGTCATAATTAAATTAATTTATCAATTATATTGGATATATATTACATTATTTCGCTTTTTAATACTTAAATAAAATCAAATATGCAAAACAAGCACATTTCTAAGGAAGCACTGATTAAATCAAATTCGCCCCGTTCAAACAATGAAACTCACGCGGCTGAATTTGATACGCTTCGCTTTAATCAGTGCATCCCTAACAATTTGAGCTTGACCGACATCAGCCGATCAAGCTCTCATTATACGATCTTATAAAAATACAACTAAGCGATTCGCACACAATAAAAGCGCATTACTGCTTATATTGATTCATTGAGAAACGGTCGATTAATACATTCCGCCCATTCCGCCTGCACCGCCTGCCGCCGCCATTGCCGCGTCTGCCGCAGGATCCTTCTTATCGGCTACAAGGCTCTCTGTAGTAAGAACCATTGACGCAACGGACGCCGCATTCTGGAGCGCTGAACGTGTTACCTTTGTCGGATCAACGATTCCGGCAGGGATCATGTCAACATACTCGGAGGTATAAGCGTTGAAACCATAGCCGACCTTTCTTGAACGAACGATCTTGTCGATTATTACACTGCCCTCAAGACCTGCGTTAAGAGCGATCTGTCTTACAGGCTCTTCAAGCGCCTTGTAAACGATCTGAGCGCCTGTCTTCTCGTCGCCGGAAAGCTTATCCACAAGCTTCTTGACAGCCGGCATAGCGTTGATAAGAGCCGTTCCGCCGCCTGCTACGATACCCTCTTCAACAGCCGCCTTGGTAGCCGCAAGAGCGTCCTCGATCCTGAGCTTTTTCTCTTTCATCTCTACTTCTGTTGCGGCGCCGACTTTGATTACCGCTACGCCGCCGGAAAGCTTAGCAAGTCTTTCCTGAAGCTTTTCTCTGTCGAAATCGGAGGTTGTGTTCTCGATCTGAGCCTTGATCTGTCCGACTCTTGCCTTGATCTCTGCGCTGTCGCCTGCGCCGTCAACGATAATAGTGTTTTCCTTCTGAACAACGACCTGTCTTGCACGGCCAAGCTGTTCCATAGTCGTTTCGCTGAGTTCAAGACCAAGCTCGGAAGAGATGACCTGTCCGCCAGTAAGGATCGCAATATCCTGGAGCATTTCCTTTCTTCTGTCGCCGAAGCCCGGAGCCTTGACTGCAACACAGGTAAATGTTCCTCTCAGCTTGTTTACGATAAGAGTAGACAGAGCCTCGCCCTCAACGTCCTCAGCGATGATAAGGAGCTTCTTGCCGGACTTTACGATCTGCTCGAGGAGCGGAAGTATTTCCTGAATATTTGATATTTTCTTATCTGTGATAAGAATGTAAGCGTCGTCGAGAACAGCCTCCATCTTATCGGTATCGGTTACCATATAAGGAGCAATGTAGCCTCTGTCAAACTGCATACCCTCGACTACCTCGCTGTATGTTTCGGCGGTCTTGGATTCCTCAAGGGTAATAACGCCGTCTGCCGTTACCTTTTCCATTGCCTCTGCAATAAGCTTACCTATAGACTCGTCGCCTGCGGAAACTGCGCCGACTCTTGCAATATCCTTTGAGCCCTCGATCTTCTTTGAATTTGCCACGATAGCCTCAACAGCCGTATCTACAGCCTGAGACATACCCTTTTTAAGAACCATTGGATTTGCGCCTGCCGCTATGTTTTTCATACCCTCTCTTACAAGAGCCTGAGCAAGCAGAGTAGCTGTTGTTGTACCGTCGCCTGCGGCGTCGTTGGTCTTAGTAGCGACTTCCTTTACAAGCTGAGCGCCCATGTTCTCGAAAGCGTCGTCAAGCTCGATCTCCTTGGCGATAGTAACGCCGTCGTTTGTGATAAGCGGAGCGCCGTACTTCTTATCGAGAACTACGTTTCTGCCCTTAGGTCCCAATGTGATCTTTACCGTATCTGCAAGCTTATCAATACCGGACTGCAAAGCCTTTCTTGCGTCCTCACCGAAAATTATATCCTTAGCCATGATAAATTACCTCCAAAAAATTATTCTATAAATTAAACAGATTATTCAACTACCGCAAGAATATCGTCCATCTTAACGATAATAAATTCCTCTCCGTCAAGCTTTACGTTTGTTCCGCTGTACTTGGAAATAAGGACCTTGTCGCCCTTCTTGACGGACATTGTTACGTCTGTCTTTCCCGGACCGACTTCAACGACCTCTGCGACCTCCGGCTTTTCCTTTGCCGAGCCGGTAAGGATAATACCGCTCTTGGTGGTTTCCTCAGCCTCTGTCATTTTTACTACAACTCTGTCCTGTAACGGTTTGATTGCCATAATAAAATCCTCCTTTATGGTTTTTTGATTAATCTCATTTTTATTACCAAGAGGCTTTTCAGCACTCTCAGCTGTTGACTGTTAGCACTCTTTCTTTTTGAGTGCTAATTATATTTTAGCACCTTTTTTTTAAAATTCAAGTCATTTAATGCAATTTAATTGATTTTTGTATGATTGCACAATTTACTCGCATCTTCTCATTCAAACAAAAGCACAATGCACAATGGAACAACGGCTATCGAACAAACGCCCGAAATGTTTTTCAACACTAAAAAGGCAGACGAAAAAAATTTAATCCCAAAAAATTTTCGATGTAATCGTTTTATACAAAATTAATCTATTGCAAAAATATAAAAATTGTAGTATAATAAGCTTGCAAAAAGAGGCTAAGAATGCGTTTATCAAAGCACGTTCACTTTGATCAGCGTATTCTAAAAAGCCCTTACTTCGTGAAAAACGAAAATCAAGATCAGAAAGGAATTTTTAACATGAAAAAAATTTTAGCGGCCGCCCTTTCTCTGTGTATGGCAGGCTTTGCTTTAACAGGCTGCGGCAGCTCGGACAGCTCGTCAAAGGCTGAGGCGGCTAACGGATCGACAGCTTCAACAGAATCGACAGCGGAAGGTACGGCGGAGAACGAATCGGTATCGGACAAGCTCCTTGCGGAATACCCTGTATCTGCAGAGAAAATCGACGTAAATAACGGCGCTACCGAAAACATGATCGCAAGAAGCGTTATCAACGAAGGCGACACTTCACGTCTGGCGGCAAAGCTTGACCACGCTCTGGCTAATCCAAAGGAAACGACAAAGATTTGTTTCCTCGGCGACTCCATTACCGCCGGTTCGGGTGCAAACTCCTCTATGAACCAGTACGTCAACCAGTTCAAGACCTGGTGGGAGGAAAACATAAGCTTTTATGTTGACGTAACAAATGCCGGTATCGGCGCAACGGATTCCTACATAGGCGTTCACAGAGCGCAGAGAGACGCGCTTGAAGCTCAGCCTGATATTATCGTTATCGAGTTCATCAACGACGCTGATGACGAGTTCTACGAGTCCTGCATGGACAGCCTTGTAAGAATGTGCCTTAAACAGGAAAACAATCCTGCTGTTATTATACTTGAGCCTTCCTGCGAGGGCGGTTCTTCACCTCAGGCGGCACACCTCAAGGTCGCTCAGGCATATGACATTCCTATGATCTCATATCACGACGCTGTTATCCCTGAGATCGAGGCAGGCAACTTCACATGGGCTGATATTTCTCCCGATAACGTTCACCCTAATGACGCAGGACACATTATAATGGCGTCTCTGCTTACCAATTTTACAAACAACATCAAGGAGAATCTTGACAGCGCAGACAAAGAGGCTAAGCCTTTTGACGACAGCATCACTGCTCCGACAGGCGATCCGTTTGCCGAGGCGACCATAGGAAGCCGTGAGACAACGGACATTATAAAGACCACCGACGAAGGCAGTTTTACAGACGTAACCACATTCCAGAAGTTTACCGACGGCTGGGGCACGACCACGGGCGGCACGGCTACCTTTGAGATAACGGCAAAGAACATCGGTATGATCTACTTCATGACGGTTGACGGTTCTTCGGGAATTGCGTCAATAAAGGTTGACGGCGAAGACGTTGCCACTATCAACGCCGATTTCACAGGCGGCTGGGGCAACTACGCAAAGGCTGAACAGATCTACTCCTCTGACGAGGTTGCAACACACACTGTTGAAGTAACTATCATCGACGACGCAAAGCCGAACTTCCAGATACTTAACTGGCTGGTTTCATAAGAACAAAATAGGAATATAAACTTAACGGCTGATACGGGGGATTCCGTATCAGCCGGTTTTATTATCAAAATTCCGTTTTATTCTATCTCCTGATATTCATTCGTCTGTAAGCCAAGGTGAAAAACACCAGCGCTCCCGCTATAAACAGTAAAGCGAAGTTTCTTCTGCATATCATATTAGTTTCAATCTTCCAAACGTAAAGCCCAGCAAAGGCTTTCACCAGAACGAAACCGTAAACAGCAGTTAAAATAAATGCAACAGAACCTCTGAACCGCTTTATCATAATACATACCAGCAGAGCCGACAGGGAAATAAGCTCATAGAATATTACCGAGGACAAAAAGTTCATAAGCTTTGAACCGCTGAAAAATAAATTCAGTATCATAGAATGCTCTGCAAGTTCATTATATGCGATCGTACCCGACATTTCCTTATTGTTCAAGTACCATTCTACACCATAAAGCCACAGCATATAGGCGCCGGAAATAAAAACCGTCATTATAAGAGTGCTTATAAATATACAGCCCAAAGAGTTCTTTCTCGGAATATTTACCGCCGCCGCAAGACTGAAAGAATGTGAGTACACCGAATATGCACAGACCGCCGTCATTATACAGGACACCGCCAGCACAATAGGGATAACAAATTCATATGCCACTGTCACATCAAGGTCTGCGCTAAGCGACACGGAAAAAGTAATAACGGCGTAAAGGCAAAGTACAAAGCCGTAGATCATAAGGCAATAATATTTCTGTATATTTTTAAGCAGGGCAAGCGTTTTCATATTCACACTCTCCTTTCCGATTTGACAGGCTTTCGGCGGTATGAAAGATATGCAGTGATGACTGCAATGACGATAAGCAAGCCGTATACTGCCACATAAACCGGACAGAGCTTTTCATGCGGAACGATCTGAACCAAAAATGAATCGCTCAACATTGGCGCATAACCGTCAAATGACGAGAACAGCGCCGAACCGCAGACGTTCAGAACGATAAGTATAGTCACAACGCCGCCGTTTATAAGCTTGCCTGTACCGCTGAGACGGCTCATTATAGTAAAAAAAGCCAATCCCGAAAAAAATGCCAGCAGAAGTTTTACAATAAACATTATCCACATAAATACTATATTATTGGTAAAGCTCAGCGAATTCAATACATAGTCGGTCAAAATGTACCGGTATGTTTCATCAACGGCAACATACTCACATTTTCCGTTAGGCAAGGGTTCGCCTATGACATCTATGCGGTAGCTATAAAAATCGCCGGATTGGTACATTATGATACTTTCAGCAAAATGAGCGGCGGCAATAATAAGTACAACTGTAAGAGCCGCAAGCATAACGGCGCAAAAGGACTTTTTTCTTGACGCCCCGCAGAATGTTGACGTTGTAAAAGCCGTTTTCATAACAGGATAGGCTACGACAGCCGCAACAGCGATGCTTATAATCTCAAAGATAACCGAAAAATCATCAAAGGAGAAAAAGCCTATTATCATCAGCAGGACAACCGCCGCATACATTCCAAGCAATGGAAGTATCCATCGCTTTGCGATCTGCTTATAAACTTTCAATGCGTTCATTGCTCTCCCTCCTCACCTGTAAGGGTGATGAACACATGCTGGAGATCGGGATTTGAAACCTCAAGTCCGCTTGGAACGTTATACGGCACGCCTCTTATATATGCCGAACAAATAGCGCCGAGATTCTTCTCTGCCAGCACTTCCTTTCCGTCGCAGTAAGCTTTGACAAGCTTCTTCGATCCTGTTACCGAATATCCGTCTGCCAGAATATCTTCCGTCTTTCCTGCCGCAAGCACCTTGCCTTTATCTATTATTATAACATTCTCGACAAGGTTTTCACATTCCTCAATAAGGTGTGTGGAAATCACCACGCCGCAATTCTGCTTTGCATACCGTTCCACAAGCAGACGATAAAACAGATCGCGGTGATTTGCGTCAAGCCCAAGCACAGGCTCGTCGAAAATCAGAAAATCCGCACCGCTCGCCAACGTTAGGATTATTTTCGCTATGGTAGTATAGCCTGTTGAAAGACCCGAAAGCCGTTTTTTAGGATCAAGCCTGAACTTTTCCGCAAGGCTCTTTGCATATTCTTTGTCAAACTTCTTGTAAAAATCCGCCGTAATGTTGACAGCCTGCTTAAAGGAGAGTCCTCCCGGCAATGCCACCGTTTCGCTCATAGCGTATATCCTGTTAAGAGCCTTGTCATTTTCCAACAGATCTTCGCCGTCCAGCGTGACCTTTCCCGAAGTTGCGAAAACACGGTTTGTAATAATATTCATCAGCGTAGATTTCCCCGCACCGTTGCGGCCCAGAAGTCCGTATATCCTTCCGCTTTCTATTTCAACACTCACACCGTCCAGCGCAATATTTTTTCCGTATTTCTTTATGATATTTTCTGTTTTTATAATACTGATGCCGCTCATTTGTCAAAACCCCTTTCGATCATCTCTATGATCTCCGTCTTAGATATACCGAGCTTTCTTGCCTCGGCGCACATTTTTTCAACATATGTCTGCTGAAAATCCTCTTGTCTTTCAGCTTTAAGCTTATCCACCGCTCCATTGCTCACAAACATTCCGAGACCTCTTTTTTTGAAAATTATGTCTTTATCAACAAGCATATTTATGCCTTTGAGTGCGGTGGCGGGATTCACCTTATATTCGGCTGAAATTTCCGTTGTGGAAGGTATTTGATCGCCCTCGGCGATAGTACCGCTTATTATCAGGTCTGAAAGCCAATCGGCAAGCTGTATATATATCGGTCTTTCAGTTTCAAATTTCAGGTCCATTTTCTCACGCCTCCTTTAAATCCGTTTGCTGTCTTTTTTCTTTTGTTCTCACACGCTCATTAGTTAGCTACTCGTGTAACTAACTATACAACAAAGCATAGAGTTTGTCAATAGGCGGACTAATCTTTTACGCATTTTCTATCTTTTATACAATTTTAAAGCGGCACGTTTAGGTAATATAACAAAAACTACGCTCAACCGAACGATTTCATAATAACAGAGCGTAATAAAACTTACCGGCTGATACGGATTCTCCGTATCAGCCGGTTTTTGTAACCTTCATATGTTATGTTTACTATACCTCTGCACCGTTCTGCGGTTCTGTTTCAAGAGCAATATCCAATACAGAACTATCACATTTATAAGGCTGTCCATTTACATTAACTTTCGCCCCGGTGTTGCCCGGATTTGTGATAACCACTTTATTTCCGTCCAAATCATTAAACGTTATCGTCACTTGCTTGCCTCCGGCAAGAGTATTTTGTGCGTCAAGTTCGACGGGCTGATAATTCTGTTCAAGAAAGTCATTATACCAATCGAAGATTTCCTGCTTGATTTTCTCGTCCTCAATAGTCCACTCCAAATCTTCTTCAAATGGATTACCTATAGAAGTTGATACATATATTTCTCTTGCGATCTCCTCGGTTGATACATTTTCACTCGTTTCCTGACCCTTACTTACATCTGAAGATACATCATCGGTATTACTCTGAGATATATCCCCGCAAGCCGACAGAATAAGCGTACAAAGCGTACTAATTAAAATAATTTTCTTTTTCATATTCATCATCTCCTTAATCTAAATACACCATTCCTGTTGCAAAACCATAAGCTATCCTAACATTGTTATTACCCCATCCATCATTAACTATAAAAAATCTATTTAACATATTACTGCCATCTCTAAGTTGAGAAATACCATATCCAAGTACCCAATGATTTTTATAAAGCGGATGATTATTTATCAATAATAAATATGGAACATTGACTCCGTTTATCAAATATGAAGAATGATTCCAAATTCCAATTGGAGGAGTCGTATCATCACAAACAGTCACAGAATCTCTTTTTAAGTTTGAAATCATAGGCAGCGCAAAAGCTAAGCCAGATCTCAAAGATGCGACCGAAGATCCCATTAAATCACCTTGATTTCCTCTGATCTCAATATGATTAATCAAATAATCATGAAGTCCAGACGGATTATTTCTCCACTCACTACTCAAATAAGCTGAATCTATATGGTCGTAATAATAAAATAAAAGTATCGTCGCAGCTAGTGAACCACATGTACCTTGAGTATTATAATCAAGGCAACGCGGCTCATATTTCAGCTTAGTGTCATAATATTGACCAGTTGCAGCAGGTAATATTTCATCTTCAATATTCGCATTAAAAGTATTATATTCAATATTATCGTCAAATGCTTTTGATACATCTTTTAACTCGTCATATGATAATTCCAAATATTCATCAAAAATATGCTGATAATTCTCTTCTTTTTCAATATAATATTCTAACGGACCAGCATAATATGTTTTATCATAACAATTGATATATGGTGAATCGGCAGTTGGACTATATTCAATTATATTATTATCATTATCAATAATGATGTATCCGTTCTCACAATCATAACATTGTGCAATTCTATTATCATCATAATTCAAGAGATCATGTACGGTTAATACTTCGCCCATGTTTTCTTCATTTAATGTACATTCTACTATATGCGGAATTAAATCATGAGCAGAATTCTCATGTGCAAATACATCAAATGAACATATTCCACTAATAATTGACACAGAAATACTGCACGACAAAAACCTTTGTAATAATTTCATAACCAGCCCTCCTTACAAATATTATACATTATTTAATATATCAAGTCAATTGTAATTGTCAACAATAACAATTAATGTTAATTGTTTATAGTGCATGATGAAGTTTACATTAATGTATAAATATGTTGATTCTTGTCGAATAATGTATCTCAGCAGTTTTTTATTTATGAACTTTTATTCCTGCGAGATAATCCAAAGAAACATTATAATATTTTGCCAGTTCTATAAAACAGTGCATAGGCATTTCTCGCTTTCCGCTTTCGTAAAGTTGATACTGCTGTCTTGTAATGTCAAGAATATCCGCTACTTGCTGCTGGGAAAGGTCATTATCCTCACGAACGTCTCTGATTCTGTGATAAAAATACATACAAAAACCTCTTTTCAGATTTAGTTAATATGTAGATTTTATCATGAATCCGTTTAAATGCACTTGATTTGCATTCATTTGAATGCTATAATATTACCGTAGATAGCAACTGTTTTATTAACTTATTTCATAATTATCGATTCTAATAAAAAATCACTTAAAAGGAGAAAAAATATGAATGTTATTGGATTAACACTTGTATTAACATATGTAGTATTAGGATATTGGGCTACAGGTGAAACTATTTATGCAAATAAGATTATTTTCCACAAGTTTGGTGAGTTATTCCTTAGACGGTTGTTATATGGAATAATGTTTGGTGTAATTTTAATACCCGTCGCAATTATAAAAACTTTGCTCAGCCGTTAAAATTAACCTGGACAAATAAAGGAGCGATTGTATATGAGTGAATTATATTCTAAGTGTATATTTTGCGGAAATAAAATCTCCAACAATTCTGATGTATGTGATAAATGCGGTTCAACTGTTGAAATGTCAAAAAATGACCAAAGGAACGAAATACAAAAACTTTGTAATATACTTGACGATTATATCACTTCACAGAATTGCAGTCAAACTCAAATTAATGTTATAAAAAAGCAATGCATAATTGATCCTAGTGTTCATCATTATATTCAAGCCGCACAACGCAAAAAAATTCTTTATGGTAACGATTTAATTAATGTATACAGTATCATAAAAAAAACTTTAAATGAGATTATTGAACTTCAAAACTTATTGGCAAAACAAAATAATGATTATGAAAATGCAATTAAAAAAGAGGAAAAAATACGAAACGGCGACGGAGGAACATTCCGATATTTAGTTGCAATAATCCTTTTTATAATAATAACTATTGTTGATTATTGGGTTTTCGCATTATTAATTGCATTTATTGGTTTTAAAATTGTAGGTTTCTTTTCCAAAGTAAAGCACGACGATGAATTTAATTTGGAAGCCGATAAATATCACGAAGAAACAGTTATTAGAATTATGAAGGAGATCGAAGATACACAAACTCAACTTGACGAATGCTGGGAAAGTGATGAAATCAAATTATATGAATTGACTGTACCGGAAAAATACCAATCTATGGACGCAATAGAATTTTTCCTTGAACTTCTTAATACAAAACGAGCTGATTCAGAAAAAGATTTATTTAATCTTTACGAAGAAGAGCTTCACAGAAGAAAAACTTTAGAACTACAACAACAGCAGATTGAATACAGTCAAAATATTATGGCTAAACAAGACGAACATACAAGTCTTTTAAAAGAACAGCTTAATATGTCAAAAGAACAATTAAACCTGTCCAAACAACAATTAAATGCCACTCAAAAAATTTCAAGGCAAGTCAAGTACGGAAATGCAGTCTCAACAGCTACATATAGCAAAGTACAAAATATTCAACAAAATATTCAAAAAAATAAACAATAAATTAAAAGGAACACCCCGTCAAGGAGTGTTCCTCTTAATTTCATACTATAATTTCCGATTATCCCAGAACAACCACAATATCAGTCTGTTCAGTCATCTTGCACTCGCAAACGAAATTGCCCTCAACAGCCTCGCCGTTTACAGTGATCGACTTAACGCCGCTCTGAACGTGATCGGGGTTCTGAATGTCGATAGAAAGATGCTTACCGCGGAAGTTCTTTTCTATCTTGAAACCGTCCCACTCGTGAGGAATGGACGGGCTGATAACAAGACCCTCTGCGTTCGGTCTCATACCGCAGATACCCTCTACACAGCCTACCATTACGGTAGAGCCTGTTCCTGTTAACCAGTGAACGTGAGAACGTCCCGCATAAGGCGAACGTGTGGACTCGGTGAACTGTCCGTGAACGTACGGCTCAAGCACTCTTGTCTCCGCCTTGTCGTTCATGTTTGCAGGAGAGGACTCAAGGAAGTACTCGAACGCTCTGTCGCCGTGACCGAGGAGTGACTCAGCAAGTATCGCCCAGCCCTGAGTCTGAGAGAAGATACCGCCGTTTTCCTTTGTGTCCGGATTGAAGATGTGCATGAGCGCACCGTCAAAGTAGTTGTCAACATAAGGCGGCTCCATGATCTTTACGCCGTAAGGAGTATTGAGTATCTCATGTACCTTTTCCATAGCCGTTTCAGCCTTTTCCTTGGAGGCAAAGCCGGAAATAACGGACCATGACTGAGGATTGAGCCACATTGAAGCCTCGGGATCGTGCTTAGCGCCGACGATCTCGCCGTTCTCTCTGTAGCCTCTGATAAATCTGTCCTCGTCCCAGCAAGCCTCAAGGCTCTTGCCAAGCTCAGGCTGTACCTTGTCGATATATGCAGCATAATCGGTATCGCCTCTGTCCTGAGCATAACCCTTGATAACGCTCATAGCGTAGTAAAGCTGGAATGCAACGAAGGTAGATTCGCCCTTCTTGCCAAGTCTCAGGCAGTCGTTCCAGTCCGCATAAAGTCCCGCAGGCATTGTATGCGCGCCAAGTCTTTCCATAGAAAACTGAATAGCCTTCTTCAGATGCTCGTAAACAGTGTCCTCGCCGCCGTTGGCATAAACAATGACCTCGTCAAGGAACGCCTTGTTTCCGCTCTCGCCGATGTACTTATTAACGGTCGGGAACAGCCAGAGAGCGTCGTCGGCTCTGTAGCACGGATGACCTGTTTCCTTAGCGTAAACGGAATTTTCGTCGTTTTCATCGGGACAAGTTTCATGACCGGCATTGTGGTCGAACTTAACAAGCGGAAGTCCGCCGCCGTTGTCGACCTGAGCGGAGATCATGAATCTGATCTTCTCTGCCGCAAGCTCGGGATTGATATGAATGATACCCTGAATATCCTGAACGGTATCTCTGTAGCCGTAGCCGTTTCTCAGACCGCAGTAAATAAAGGACGCCGCTCTTGACCAGATAAATGTGATAAAGCACTGATAAGCGTTCCATACGTTTACCATGTTGTTGAACTCGTTGGAAGGGGTTTCTACCTGGAAGTTGTTGAGCTGGCCGTGCCAGTAAGCGATAAGCTCCTCAACCTCGGCGTCAACCTTGCCCGGCTCGTTGTATGCTGCAAGGATCTCATCTGCGACCTTCGGATTTTTCTGTCCTACAACATAGATGATCTCCTTTGTCTCGCCGGGAGCAAGCATGATCTCAGACTGCAAAGCGCCGCAGGCATTGGAGTTATAGTTAAGCTTATTGTCGCAGAATCCTCTTTCAACGGCGACAGGGTTGCCGTAATCTCTGTATGAGCCGATAAAGCTGTCAAGATTTCCGTTATAAGCGGAAACGGGAGCGCCTACAACGCCGAAAAATCTCTCTCTCCAGTTGGAACCGCTGGCATCCTTGCCGCTGTTCTCGTTGATATGCTGAACGATCTTGTTACCGTCAAAGCTTGTTCTTGTGATGAACAGAGTATACTGGAGGTTTACCTGATCCTGCTCGTAATTGTTCTCGTTTGTGAACTCAACAAATCCGAATGCTGAAAGATTTCTGTATCTGTCTGAATTGTTGGTGATCTTTGTTCTCCAAACCTCATAGGTCTTATTAAGCGGAACATAGTATGTAAGCTCCGAATGAATGTCGGCATAGTCGGACTTAACGGTAGTATAAGCCGTACCGTGATGACACTCGGTCTTGTACTGATCCAGCGGCTTGCCTACAGGCTGCCATGTGCAGGACCAGTAATCCTTAGAATCGTTATCGCGGATATAAACATATCTGCCCGGCAGACCGATGTTGGAATTGAAACGGTAACGGATAATTCTTCCGTTAGCGCCGCTTTTTACAAAGCTGTATCCTCCGCCGTTGTTTGAAACGATAGCGCCGTATTCCGGTGAACCGAGGTAGTTAGCCCATGGTGCCGGAGTATCGGGTCTTGTGATTACATATTCCTTGTGTTCAAGGTCAAAATAGCCGTACTGCATATTTTTTTACGCTCCTTTTTTATTATTTTGACGCGGGCTGTAAACGTTTCCGCATAATTTTTCGTCATTTTCATAACGCCAATCTTATTTTAACATATTAAGGTTAGCTTGACAAGGGGGTAACGGCAAAAAAATGTCTTTGTTTTCAAAAAACTTTTTCATGATTATTGAATTTTGAAACTTAAACGATTTAAGAATTTTGTATATACCTTTCTTTGTCTAATATCTCTAATTTTTGATATTTTGTTTTGGCAGGCATAGCCATTGAAATATATGGAATCCGGTGGTATTATGATAACATATGACAGACAAAAAATATCGGCGTGTACCTTTTTACGGGTACACGCCGTTTTTATGTGCTGTTACGATACCTTCAGCCAAGCGCAGGCAATATCCAGCGCCTCATAAAGGCTTGATTTCTCTGCCTTTTTAACTATCTGCTGATTAGGCGGCAGGGTAATGTCCGTCGCCATTTTTCTTATCCTCACCTTGTTTGCAACGTCCAGTCCGCCGACCTTCTCGGTGTCAAGTATTTCGATCATTACAACGTATTCGTCATACATATTTCCAAAATAAATCTGATTCCCTTTTCTCACCAAAGGAAGCCCCTTATAGGTGAAAAAAGCCGTTTTCTCTTCTGCCATAAATATCTCCTCCAATCTATTAGTGTTATTTTCTTTTGATTTCCACTTATAAGGCAACGCCGCACAACCACCGGCTAACGCCATTGCCGCACATCTGTACGTCAATGGTTATGCGATGTTGCCTTAATTATAACATACTTTTCACGAAATTAAAAGAGCTTTTCAAAATCTTTTATCGTTTCCGATCTTACAGCCGGACTTCTATCATAGCACGTCCTCTTTGAAAAATCCGTCGAATCGTGCTTTGGCTCAGTATCAATAGGTGTCGTTTACCGCTTCGCCTTTCGCAAGCTTTTCCATGTTTGAAACAAAGGAATCCGTCCAGCCGCTCTGTATCCTGAACGAAGGCTTTCCGTTAAGCTTTACAACGGATCTTCTTGAAGAATCCTTGTACATCTCCATAACGTCCTTACCTCCGTCCTTGCGGTTCAGAGTAATGGTCATATAGCTTTCGCCCTCAGGCTCTTCAAAGTATATCTCGTTTGTCGGACAGCCCATCAGATACTGATAGAAGCTCTTGAAATTATCAATGTCAAGCTCCTTACCGCCGCATACGACCTTTGTTACCTCCGCAGTGCTCCCGTCTTCATTGGTATCTGCGCTGGTGCCGTTGCTCTCTACCTCGTAAACCGTCTTTTCTCCGTTGTATACAACTTCGATATCCGACAGATCCACAAGATAATTCGAGGTCATAAGACTTGTGATAACGTCCTCCGCCTTTACCGTCGCCCACGGCAGACTGTCTGCCGAAACAAGATAGATACAGTCAACGCCGTTTACGCCCGTAAAGTAGCAGTAATATGCCGTTACGGTGTCGGTAGTCTCACTGCTGTCTCCGACAGTCTGATAAACAGGGTCGCCGATCTTCAGCGTGTAATCATAACCGTCTCCGCTGAGCCTTACCTCAGCAAACGGATCGTCAAGTCCGTATTCCTTAAAGTCCTCGTCCGTCGGGGCAAGCACTTCACAGCTCTGCGCCGTAAGTCCCCATATACCGTGGGTTGCCGCAGATGAATTGGTAATGTTCAGATAAGCGAATATCGGCTCGGTAAGAACCTGTCCCGACAGCCCCTCGACCTCGTTCGGATTGTTCTCGAACGTCATATCGTAATCAAGATCCTTGCGTGAAACCGTCTCCTTACCGTAATCAGGCCAGTCCTCGTCGGAAGGCTTCGCCAGCAGAGTAAGGGACGCATATTCGGTCACGGGGTCGGTATAATACGAAAGCTTCGTACCCATGACCATATAGACAGTTTTTTCATCGTCAAGGCTTACATAGCTGTAACGCTCGTTGCCGGGAGAAACACTGCCCACATGAACGGTAACGTCCGTGCCGTCGCTGTAGGAAACGACAAATTCTGCCGTCGGCTCGTCAAGACCGTATTTGGACATATCCTCTACGTCCTTTTCGACAAGCTTTTTCGCCTCGAAATTATCAAGATTGGAAACCATAGACGACTCTGCGGTCGCGTTCTGATTTACGTTTCCAAGCTCGCCGATAGTCCAGTTTGATTTACCCGATTCGGGCTTTTCAAGAGTAAATACTCCATACTCGTTGACTACCTTTACGGCGGTTATATCGTTGCTTGATCTTTCGAGGATCACAACGCTCTCGTCCTTGTTGGGGGCGGATATGCCCGATTTGGAGCTTGATTCCGTATCAGTCCCGCCGTTCGTGGAGTTGAGAAACAGCATCACGCCGCCAAGGCAGGCGGCAACAACGCCGCAGACTATGATTCCCTGCAATTTACCATTCATTTATGCTTACCTCGATCTTACTTGTTCTTTCTTCTTGCCCAGACAACTATTCCCACAATAAGTACCGCCGCAGGAATGCCCAAACAGAATGTCCATTTAAGAGCGGTCTTCTGCTGTTGATTGATATCGAACACATTCCCTGTGATAGTTTTCGGCGTAATGGTGATACCTGCGGTTTTACTCGTAAGTCCGTTCAGTACGCTGATGAAATATTCGCTGTTCTGATACTGGGAATACTGCAGATAGTTGTCCGAAAGCATAGCCTCCGAGCCGACTGCCATTATGTTGCTGTAAACAGTGTTTTCACCGACAAACTTCGCCTTTGAACCTACCGCGCAGTAGGTCTGCTGACCCTTTGTCTTTGCGTCTCCGAAGCTTACCTGTCCCGTAGTCTGAGAAAGCTCAACGTCCGCTGTAAATGCGGAATCGGAGGACTGAAGATAAGCGTCTGTAGAGACCATGTCCTGCTCGTCAAAAAGCAGATTTATCGGACGGCAGAGCGCCGAAAGTATCAGCGGATTTTCAGAAGCAACGTCCTGAGTAAAATTATCCGAAACCTTATTTGCTATAGTAATGCAGGGCGAATTGTAATAACTGCTTGCGTCGCTCTCGCAGATAACTCCGTCTCCTACGGCAAGACCGTATTCTGCCAAAAACTCGTCAAGGTTAGGAGTTTTCTCCTGTCCGTAGGACGCTATATAGATCATCTGCTTGCCGAGATCGCCGTCATTATTAAGGAAATCGCTGATCTTGGTTATGTCCTCGGGAAGATAGTCCGTCTTAGGCGCAGGCACAACGATAACGTCGGTGTCCTCCGGAATCTCCTCGGAGGTAATATCCGCTGTGTTTACGTTATATCCGTTCGCAGTCAAAAGCGTCTGGAAGTAGGTAAGTTCCGTAAGCTCGCTTCTGCCCGTAAGAACAGTAACGTAGACAGGATTGGGATCGGTTACCGTCATAAGAGCCGAAGTGAAAGCCTGCTCGGCGTTTGATGACTCAACGTAGTTGCCGTAGTAGGACAGGAACGCAAGGTCACCTCCGCACTGCTGTGCTAACAGCTCTAAGCTGTATCCCGACTGAGAAAGCTGGGTCTGGAATTCGTCGTTAAAGCTGAGCAGATCAAGCATACCGAGTTTTCTCGTTCTCTTTATCTCTTCGCCGTCCACCTCTGTGTTCGTTTCAAAAATAATATCGAACTGGCTGATAGTATCGGTATACTCCTTGACTATCTCAGGGTGAGAATCAATATCGACAAAGCGATAGCTTATATGATGATTGAGCTTGCAGTAATTTTTCAAAAGCTCCACAGCCTGCTTATTGTATGAGCTGTAGTTGGTATAAGTCTGTTCGTCTGCAAAAACCGTTACCTGAACGTCAACGTCAACGTCCTTGACATAATCCTCCGTTTTGTCGGAAACGGAGTATATCTTTTCACTGGTAAGGTCTATTGTTATAGGGTATCTGTCGAAAAGCATTGTGGCAACAACGTTCACAAGCACCAGCAAAGCGAGGAATACGCAGGTAAATACCGTCGCCATAGTGCCGTGCTTGAGTTTCTTTCCGTTGAAGCCTTTCTTGTCTTTCGGCTTTTTCTCTTTCTTCTCGTTCTTTTTCTTTCCTCCGTCCTCGGAAACGTTCTTAGCCGCTTTTTCGTCGGCAATAACGTCGTTCAGCAAATCCTTTCCGGACGCGGAGATCTTCTCATTATTATTCTGTTCCATTTCAATGCCCCTCCTTTAGCCCCAGCGGCGTTTTTCAAGCACTCTTACCGTAAGGAAAAGAAATGCCGCGATTGCGCTCAGGAAGAACACAACGTTAGAAAAGTCGAATAAGCCGTAAGTAAACGCATAATATCTTTCGCCGAAGGAAACCTTTTCGCAGACAGCAGTCACCCATTCAAAAGGAATAAGATTTCCGATAGTCGAAAGGAACGAAACGAAGATCAGCGCAATAAAGCATATTACGGCGGAAACCACCTGGTTTTCAGTGAATGACGAGCAGAATATGCCTATTGCGATATACGCGCCGCCCACCAGCGCCAAAGCAACGATGTTTCCGATAACAACGTTCCAGTCGGGCGTGCCGAATGCCGAAACGACTACCGCAAATACGCCTGTTATAGCAACAGCTATCAGATAAATGAGAAACGCCGCAAGGAATTTGCCTGCGACAATGCTTGTCAGACTCACCGGCGCGGTAAGCAGACACTGATCTGTCCTTGAACGTTTTTCCTCCGAGATCGTCCTCATAGTAAGAATAGGAATAAGTACGATAATAATTATAAGCAGTGTGCTGAAAACGGAATCCAGCTTGGTATATCCGCTTTCAAGACTGTTGTTTGCAAACATGATCCCTGCATAGGCATAGAATGCCGCAAGAAATATATATCCTATAGGAGAGGTGAAATACGCTCTTACCTCTCGTCTGAAAATCGCGCCCATCAGTCATTCTCCTCTCCGCCGGCGGCATTGTCAAGAGCGGGCACAGCCTCGCCCATGGTAAGCTTGAGGAATATATCCTCAAGAGAAAGCTCGGAGGTTTTAAGCTCTAAGATATACCAGCCGTTCTCAGCCACCTTCTTAAACAGCTCACGTCTGATGTCCACGCCCTCTTTAGCCTCTATCCTGAAATCGCAGACGTTGTTCTTATGCTCCGCATCGCAGACGACCTTATCGATACCCTTGATGCCCTGTATCGTTCTCAGTATCTTATCCCTATCTCCCTCGATCTGAGCGGAAAGCTTATGCTCCCCCGAAAGCTTCTGAGAAAGATGCTCCTCCGTGTCGTTTGCAACTATCTTTCCTTCATTGATAACAACGATCTTATCGCAAACCGCCTGAACCTCCGACAAAATGTGAGAGGAAAGTATTACCGTGTGATTTTTTCCGAGCTTTTTGATAAGCGTTCTTATCTCGATTATCTGCTTAGGGTCAAGACCCACCGTAGGCTCGTCCAGAATAAGCACCTTGGGATTTCCGATAAGCGCCTGTGCAAGACCGACTCTCTGGCGATAACCCTTTGAAAGGTTTTTAATTATCCTGTTATAAACGTGCTCGATCCTTACAAGACTGCAAATATCTTTCAAATGAGATATCTTCGGCAGTTTGCATTTTTTCAGATCGTACACAAAATAAAGATATTCCTTTACGGTCATATCCATATAAAGAGGCGGAAGCTCAGGAAGATAGCCTATCTTCTGCTTTGCCTTGATAGGGTCTTCAAGAATATCCACGCCGTCGATAAGCGCCTTTCCGTCGGTGCATGATATGTAGCCGGTAAGAATATTCATGGTAGTGGATTTTCCCGCTCCGTTAGGACCGAGAAAGCCCAGCACCTCGCCGTCGTCTGCTTTGAATGAAATATTATCCACGGCCTTTTTGTCGCCGTACTGCTTTGTAAGGTTAATAACCTCGATCATTGTTTTTCCTCCTCACGGGAAAAAGATAACTAAATTTCTATATAATTTTATTTCACTAATGTGAAAACAGAGTGATAGTTTCAGGAAACTATACGGGTAACTCCGCCTGACGAAATTTCTCAGGACAGCTTTTCAATACCCTTTCCGATTCTTGCAAGCGTATCTTCCTTGCCGATAAGGTAGGATATTTCAACTCCTCCTCCGGGAGTGAACGCCTTGCCCGATACCGCAACTCTGAGCGGCCAGAGAACTATGCCGTTCTTAACGCCAAGCTTACCGATAAGGTCGAAAAGCGCGTCGTGAATGTTTTCTTCCGTCCAATCCTCAACGCCTTCCAGTACGGGAAGAACCGCTTTAAGGGATTCCAGTGAATTTTCCGCATTGGTCTTCATCTTCTTGTGAGTATATAGAGCAATGTCATAATCGGGCAGTTCGTCGATAAAGTCCACCATTTCGGGGATCTCCGTAAACAGCTCCGTTCTCGCCTGCAAAAGATTTGATATCTCCCGAAGGTCAACATCGTCTCTGTGAACGCTCTGCTTGATATAAGGCACGGCATATTCCGCAAACTTTTCCGGAGACATTGCCTTTATATACTTGCTGTTGATAGCTTTAAGCTTAGCAGGGTCGAATATAGCCGGAGCCTTTGAAAGTCCGTGGATATCGAACTCATTGATAAGCTCGTCAAGCGAGAATATCTCCTCCTCGCCCTTAGGCGCCCAGCCCAGCAGAGCGATATAGTTTATAACAGCCTCTTTGAGATAGCCCTTCTGCATCAGATCCTGATAAGAAGCGTCGCCGTCTCTCTTGGAAAGCTTGTGTTGTTTGTCCTTCATGATATGCTCAACGTGGATATAAACAGGGACTTCCCAGCCGAACGCTTTGTAAAGCAGATTGTACTTAGGTGCGGAAGCAAGATACTCGTTTCCTCTTACAACGTGAGTGATACCCATAAGATGATCGTCCACAACGTTTGCAAAGTTGTATGTGGGCATACCGTCCGTCTTTATCAGTATCTGGTCGTCAAGAGTTGCGCAGTCAACGGTAATATCGCCGTAAAGCTCGTCATGGAAGGTTATTTCCCCCTCTGTGGGTATTTTCTGTCTTATTACATAAGGAACGCCTGCGTCAAGCTTTTCCTTTATCTCTTCGGGAGAAAGATTACGGCAGTGCCTGTCGTACATAGGAGCGATGCCGCTCGCCTCCTGAATAGCTCTTACTTCCTCAAGCCTTTCCTTGTCGCAGAAACAGTAATATGCCTCGCCCTTTTCCACAAGCTCCTCGGCGTATTTCTTGAACATACCCATTCTCTCCGACTGAACATAAGGACCTACAGGTCCTCCGATGTCCGGACCCTCGTCCCAGTTAAGTCCGACGTCCTTTAAAGTCTGATAAATGACCTCGGTAGCGCCCTCAACGTAACGCTCCTGATCGGTGTCCTCGATCCTGAGAATAAAATCTCCGCCGTTTTTCTTTGCGATAAGATAAGCGAACAGCGCCGTTCTCAGATTTCCTATGTGCATATAGCCCGTAGGACTTGGCGCAAATCTTGTTCTGACTTTGTTCATTTTAATCTATCCTTTCAATTCAATTATCGAGTCTATAAAAATTTACCGTGTCGTCACAGTCTTTTGAAATCTGTTCTTTAAGCTCTTCAAAGCTGTCAAATTTTCTTTCCGGACGCACAAAACGATCAAGCAGTATCTCCACTGTTCTGCCGTAAAGATCACCGTCAAAATCCACGATATACGTTTCCGCAAGAGGAAGTCCGCTACTGTTCACCGTCGGCTTTACTCCAATATTGGTAACTCCGACATACCGCTTTCCGTCTATTGTCACTCTCGAACAATAAACCCCGAATTCAGGCAGTACCGTCTTTTCAGGCAGAACCTGATTAATGGTGGGAAAATTCCATGTTCTTCCCAGCTCGTTCCCGTGCTCCACTTTCAGCCTGTAGCCAAAGGTATATCCCAGCAAAGCGTTTGCCCTTTCGATCTCGCCTTTCCTGATATGCTCTCTTATCACGCTGGAGCTTACTTCTTCGCCGTCCTGCATAAGCTTATCAAGACTTGCGACCTTAAAACCGTATTTCTCGCCAAGCCTGCTTAAAAGCTCCGTATCTCCCTGAGCCTCGTGCCCGAAACGGTAATCCTTTCCGCAAACCGCCGCGCCGCAGTTAAGCTTGCCCACAAGTATCTTTCTTACAAAATCCTCCGCCGAAAGATCCTTATACAAGAAAAAGTCCGGCGAATAAATATAATCCGCGCCAAGTTCGGAAATCTTCCTGCGCTTTTCCTCCTCGTCAAGCAAAAGCTCAAGCCTGCCCTTAGACGTCACCGTCTCCGAATCAAAGGTAAAAACAGCTGTTTTCATACCGTTTTTTGCAAGCTCCGCCGCCCGACCGATCACAAGCCTGTGTCCGAGATGTACTCCGTCGAAAAGCCCCAGCGCGCAAACCGTTTTTTCATCGACAATATTTTCTTCTTCCGTAAGTAAAACCAAAATATCTCCTCTCGGCTTTCCGATATATTTTTATATGCGTCCTTCCTTGAACGCCCTCATCATATCCTCCGTAAGGCTTACTCCCTCGTTTCCGACCTGAAGTTTCTCTCTGGATACCCAGACAGCCTCCGAAAGCTCGTTCTTATCCATTATTATCCTGCGCGAACCTTTTACATATCCGAGAAAGCCAATCAGCAGATTCTGCGCCAATCCCCAAGGCTGAGATTTGTAATATTTCAGCTCCGTTATTTCAAGTCCCGTTTCCTCCATGACTTCGCGTTTAACGGCGTCCTCCGCGCTTTCGCCCATTTCGGCAAAGCCTGCAACCAACGCGTATTTCTTGTAATCCCTTTCCGCGTATTTGGTAAGCACTATACTGTCATTCTCCTGGTCTATTATTCCCACTATCACCGCAGGAGATATCTTCGGAAAAACTTCGTTGCCGCAGTTTCCGCAAAGCATACACCTTTTTTCGGGATCGTGAACAAGCTTTCCTCCGCACCGTCCGCAGAATCGGTTTTCTCCATGAAATTTGTAATAGTGAAAACCCGTGATAGCCGCAAACTTGTTAATATCCTGAGCCGCACCCCTTACCGCTTTCAGGCTTTTATATTCAAAGCCCTCAGCAGAAGCCCTGCCGCTCAGACACAGAAAATACCTTATTCCGTCTGCCGAAAAAGCGAAAACCGTTTCGGGTCTGTCCTTTAAATTGCCTATTCTCGGAAATTCAGCGCCGCCGTCAATTCTGCACAGCACTTTTTCACCGTCATAGCAAAGAACATACGCCTTTTCGTCTATCTCCCTGCCGTCAAAATTTATATCAAATTCATTGGGAATATCCTGAAACATACAAATTCCCGTGCAGATTCCGCACGGACAAGCCTCCTTACAATCAGAAATTCTTTACACAGCGAAACTCTCCGCCCCGGACTTTTCCTATTCCGAGAAAACTTCCGTCACAGCCGTAAACCCTGTAAAGCGTTTCCTCTTCCGGCTCTGCAAGTCCCGTCTGCCCGATCCTGAGCTTTACTCCGTTTTTGTAAAGCTTGGTTTCCCATTCTCCTAAATCTACTTTTCGGTAAACCTCAAAAGCCCTGTCTATGGGAATAAGCAAGCTTTCAAGACCGCCGTCCGCACATATCTCTTCAATCTGCGGTATGCTTTCGCACTGAGAAATGTCTATCCCGCCGGAATAAGTCCTTTCCAGAGAGGTCATGATTCCTCCGCAGCCGAGACTGTCGCCAATGTCGCTTATGACCGAGCGTATATACGTCCCCTTTTCACAAAGGACCCGCATAACTCCGCGCCTTGCGTTCTCATCGTAGCTCAGTATCTCTATCCCGCCTATGTGAACACTCCGGGGCTTTCGCTCGACCTCTTTTCCCTGTCTGGCAAGCTCGTAAAGCCTTTTTCCGCCGACCTTTACCGCCGAATACATAGGTGGCGTCTGCATAATATCCCCGATAAAACCTGCCTTGACTTGTTCTATCTCGCTAAGAGTTACCGCCCCGCTGTTTTTTTTCAGGACCTTGCCGGTAATATCCAACGTGTCCGTTGAAACGCCAAACTCAAATCCTGCGGTGTAAACTTTTTTCCTGTCGGGAATAATGTCGCACGCCTTTGTCGCCCTGCCCACAAAAACAGGAAGAACTCCCGTCGCCATAGGGTCAAGAGTACCCGAATGACCGAGCCTTTTGATCTTCAGAACGCCCCTCAGCTTTGCTATAACGTCAAATGAAGTCCAGCCCTCCGGCTTTGCCACCGGAAGTATACCGCACAAATTGTCCGCCGTCATCAGTCAATTACCCTTTCGACCTGCTCCAGAATAAGCCGCTTGACCTCGTCAAGACCGCCGTGTATCTCACAGCCCGCCGCTCTGATATGACCTCCGCCGCCGAACGCCTTGCAGAATGCGGAAGCGTCTATGTCCTCGTTTGTCCTAACGGATATTTTATATACGTTTTCATGTCTTTGCTTGACGGTAATGCCGATCTTTACGCCCTCTACAGTCAAAGGTATCGAGGCAAGCCCCTCAAATTCCGCAGCGTCCGCTCCGCTTTCCTCCATAAGCTTTTTGGTAAGCACTATCACAGAGCATTTTCCGTTGAAGTAATACTCCATATTTCCGATGACAGACTGCTCGACCTTCATTCTTCCTCTGCTCTTCACATCAAACATCTTCCTGTTGATAAACGCAAAATCAATGCCGTAAGCCATAAGCTCCGCACAGGCGATATGAGCCTCGGGAATAGTGTTTTCATACTTGAAACAGCCGGTGTCGGTAGCTATGCCGGTGTAAAGACATCTTGCTATCTGCCGCGAGATCTCCCTGCCTGAATATTTGAATATCTGATACATGATAAGCGCCGCCGCCGAAGCGTTCGGATCAACATAGGACTGTTTTGCAAAATACTTGTTTGAAATATGATGATCTATACAAAGATCTATAGCTCCCTCCTCGGCAAACTGCGAAAGATTGCTCCCGATAAGCTGAGTGTCTGCAATATCCACTGCAATAACATACTGCGGCTCAAATTCCTGAGGATAGTATCCGTCATAGATGAAATCATATCTTTCGGGAAAGCTGTCGGAATTTAAAACATTCGCTTTCTTTCCCATATCCCTCAGAAAAGCGCAAAGCGCAAAGCCTGAACCGAGAGTATCTCCGTCGGGGCTTTTATGGGTTAAAATCACAAATTTGTCGTTATTTTCAAAAATATCAAGTATTTCACGAAAAGTCATATTTATCCTACCTTTCCCTGTGAAGTCTATTCCTCGCCGTCGTCGGTATTTTCCTCTCCGTCCTCGGGAAGAACTTCTCTCAAAAGCTCGTTTATCCTTGCGGAGTGCTCAATGGAATTATCCGCAATGAATTTAAGTTCCGGACATTTTCTGAGTTTCAGAACGTTTGATATCTCTCTCTTCAAATATCCCGTAGCCGATTCAAAGCCCTTGACAGCCTCCTTAGCCTTTTCATAGCCTTCAAAGCTGGAAATATACACCTTACAGTACGAACCGTCTCCCGCAACGTCACAGCGCACTACCGTAAGCATTTCCCCTCCGTGTATCCTGGGATCTTTCAGATCCCTCATTTTGCCGGATATGATCCGTCTTATATCCTCGGACATTCGTCCGGATTTATAACCTGCCATAATATTTATTATCTCCTGTTTTATTAAGCGGCCTCAAAGGGCGATATGCCCTTATCAGTCTCTGTATTCCTCCATATAGAACGCCTCGAAAATGTCGCCCTCCTTGATGTCGGTAAACTTTTCAAGAGTGATACCGCATTCAAAGCCTGCGGCAACTTCCTTGGCGTCGTCCTTGAATCTCTTAAGGCTGGACATTTTGTCCTCGGCAATAACGATACCGTCTCTTACGACTCTTATCTCGTTGTTTCTGCCGACCTTACCGTCAAGAACATAAGAACCTGCAACAGTTCCCACATTCGAGATCTTGTAAACCTGTCTTACCTCGATACGGGCAGTTTCTACCTCTCTGTACTTAGGCGCAAGCATACCCTTCATAGCGTCGGTTATCTCTTCGATAGCGTCGTAAATGATCCTGTAAAGTCTTATATCCACGCCGCTCTGCTCGGCATTCTGCTTTGCAACGGGGTCGGGGCGGACGTTGAATCCGACGATAATAGCGTTTGACGCGTTTGCAAGCATAACGTCGCTCTCCGAAACCGCGCCTACGCCGCCGTGAATGACCTTAACTCTTACCTCTTCGTTGGAAAGCTTTTCAAGGGACTGCTTAACAGCCTCTACAGAGCCTTGAACGTCCGCCTTTACGATGATAGGCAGCTCCTTCATCTCGCCCTCGGCGATCTGGCTGAACAAATTATCCAGAGTGATCTTCTGATGCTGCTGGAACATTTCTTCCTTAGCCTCATGCTTTCTCTGCTCAACAAGCTCTCTTGCAAGCTTTTCGTCTGCAACGGCGTTGAAAGTGTCGCCTGCGCTCGGAACTTCTCCCAGACCGGTTATTTCAACAGGAGTTGACGGACCGGCTTCCTTGATGCTTCTGCCCTTGTCGTTCGTCATGGTCCTTACACGTCCTACAGACGTACCCGCAATGATAACGTCGCCGGATTTGAGCGTACCGTTCTGTACCAGCAGAGTTGCAACAGGACCCTTGCCCTTGTCAAGTCTTGCCTCAACGACCGTACCCTTTGCAAGTCTGTCGGGGTTAGCCTTAAGCTCCTTAACGTCCGATACAAGCAGAATGTTTTCAAGCAGATCGTCGATACCCATTCCCGTCTTTGCCGAAACAGGCACGGCAATAACATCGCCGCCCCATTCCTCTACTACGAGGGACTGCTCAGTAAGCTGCTGTTTTACTCTGTCGGGGTCTGCGCCCTCTTTATCCATTTTGTTGATAGCAACGATAATGGAAACTCCCGCCGCCTTAGCGTGGTTGATAGACTCTATGGTCTGAGGCATGATACCGTCGTCTGCCGCTACAACAAGTATAGCAATATCCGTAACGTTCGCGCCTCTGGCTCTCATCGAAGTGAACGCCTCGTGACCCGGAGTATCAAGGAAAGTTATCTTCCTGCCCTGATACTCGACCTGATATGCGCCGATATGCTGAGTGATACCGCCCGCCTCCGTGTCGGTAACGTGAGCGTTTCTTATCCTGTCAAGGATAGATGTCTTACCGTGGTCAACGTGTCCCATAACAACAACGACAGGACACCTTTCCTTAAGACTCTCTTCCGTATCTTCATCGGTCTCGATAAGTCTTTCCTCGATGGTAACGTGTATCTCTTTCTCGACCTTTGCGCCAAGCTCCTCCGCTACCAGTGAAGCCGTATCGAAGTCAACGACCTCGTTGATAGACGCCATAACGCCCAGACCCATAAGCTTCTTGATAACTTCCGTAGCCGTTACTTTCAATCTGCTGGCAAGCTCGGAAACAACTATCTCATCAGGGATAAGTACTTTAAGCTGCTGCTTTCTTGCTCTCTCCAGTTCAAGTCTGCGGAGCTTTTCGCTCTCCGTTTCCCTTTTGTGAGAAAACTGCTGCTTCTTCCTCTGCTGAGACTTCTGCGTAAGCTTCTGCTTCTTCGTGAAATTATCCTTGCTCTTGTTCTGCTTGGAGTTTGCGAGATTGTCATACTTCTCGTTGTATTTATCAAGCTCTATATAGCTTCCTCTTGTGTCGATAGTTCTCTGAGAGCCGAAGGAATCGCTGTCGGCGGAAATAGTATATCCTCCTGCGTTATCCTTCTTGTCGGAAAATCCGCCGAGCTGCTGACGAACGCCGTGTTCCTTTTTCTTTGCCGGCATATTCTGCTTTTTCTTAGCCTCGTTCTTTTCGGGAGCCTTGACCTCTTTCTTAGGAGCGCTCTTGACCGCCTCCGGCTTGTTCTCGGCAGGCTTCTTCTCAGCCTTCTTTGCCTCGGGCTTTTTCTCCTCGGTCTTCTGTACCTTTTCGGTTTTTTCTGTCTTTTCAGCCTTATCGGCTTTCTCAGCCTTTTTAGCCGCAGGCTTCTTTTCCGCCTTTTCCTCCTTAACAGGCTTTACGTTGTTGGCATAATAAGCGTCGAAGCTGTCCACCTGATTTTTCTGAGTAAAATACTCAAAAACGTAAGACATTTCCTCAGGCGTAAGTGCGGACTGAGTCTTTTTCGTTTCTCCGTCCAGTTTTTCAAGACACGCTATTACTTCGTTGTTCGTTACCTTCAAGTCCTTAGCCAGTTCGTTCAGTTTACATTTATTTGTTTTCATACTCATAGGCTGTCATAAACCTCCTCATTAACTGCAATAAAATTCGTCTTCATCGATCTCAATATGTTCAAGACCCTTTGCGCAGGCTTTGGCAAAACCGCCGTCGCAAACAGCGATAACTCCGGTTCTCTTTCCCAGTCCGAAGTGTATCTCGTCCATTGTCATTCCGAGAGCGTACAGCTTCACGCCGTACCTGAAGCAGGAAAACTTTATCTCTTTCAGGGATTTCTCCGAAAAATCCGAAGCGGCAAACACTGCGCAGGCCTTTCCCGAAGCGCAGGCGTCCTTCACCATATCCATTCCCATGACAAGCTTACCCGCCTTGCGGCACATAGTGACAAGCCCGATCTTATTGTTTCCCTTCATTTTCAAGCTCGCCCTCCATGCCGTCGTATATCTCATCGCTTATCATACAGGAAAAACTTTTCTCAAAGCGTCTTGCCTTTCTCGCAGCGCGAAAACATTCCGCACTGCGGCAGATGTAAGCTCCCCTGCCGGATTTCTTTCCCGTCAAATCAAGGGATATCTCTCCCTCTTTGGATTTCACCACTCTGATAAGCTCTTTCTTGGGTTTCATCTCACCGCACCCAAGACACATTCTCATCGGTATTTTTTTAGTTTTCATCGTCCGCTTCCTCAGCCTTTTCATCTGCCGGAACGGAATTTTCCGCAACGATGTCTATCTTATATCCGGTCAAGCCTGCCGCAAGCTTGGCATTCTGTCCCTTGTTTCCGATAGCGAGCGAAAGCTGATTGTTCGGTACGGTAACTCTGCATTCCCTTACGCCCTCTTCCTCGCTCAGCTCGACCTTTACAACCTCCGCAGGAGCAAGCGCCTTGGCGATAAAATCCGCAGGTTCTTCGCACCAGTTGATAACATCGACCTTTTCGCCTTTAAGTTCGTTCACTACCGACGTTATTCTTGACTTTCTCGGACCAATGCAAGCGCCCACAGCGTCAACGTTAGGATCCTTTGAGTAAACCGCGATCTTGCTTCTTGCGCCGGCAACACGGGAAATAGCCTTGACCTCAACGGTTCCGTCGGCGATCTCAGGCACCTCAAGCTCGAACAGTCTCTTGACAAGCTCTCTGTGAGTTCTCGATATCTTTATCGAAGGCTTTCTGTCCGGATTCGCAATGCCCACAACATAGACCTTGATAATGTCTCCCGCCTTGAGCGTTTCACCGGGTATCTGTTCGTTTCTCACAAGATAGACCTCGTTCTTGTCAATGGTAAGTACAGCGTTGAGCGTAGTCGGTTCGACCTTCTGAACCGTTGCCGAAACGCATTCATGCTCCTTATCGTGATACTGCTCGATAAGTCTTGCTCTCTCAAAATCCTTGATGTCGTGCTTGATAGACTGCTTCGCATTCTGAGCCGCAACTCTTCCGAACTTTGCCGGATTAAGCGGAATCTCCACCATATCTCCTACCTTTACGTTCGGGTCGTAGGTTCTCGCCTCGTCAATGTAGATCTCGTTATCGGGATCGTCAACATACATAACGTCCATTACCTCTTTGAGCAGTACCATTTCAAACTTACCCGTTTCAGGGTCAATATCAACTCTGATATTCTCGCTGTAGGGATAATCCTTCTTGATAGCCTTTTCGATGCCCGACTTGATCTTTTCGATAAGCACGTCGCTGTCGATGTTATTTTCTTTTTCCAAAAGGCTCAGCGCCTCAAAAAATTTCTCATTCATTTTTCCAATCGATCCTTTCATGTCAAAATTATTCAGTTTGATTTATTGTAAAAGCGTATTGAACGCCTATTGTTTTCCTAAAACAGATCTGCGTCGTCGTTCAGCTTAACGTATGCGCAGTCGGAAAGCCTGAATTCAACATTTTCCACTCCGGTGCCCTCGTCGTCAAGAGTCTGGCAAAGTATCCTGTCCTTGTCATATCCCACAAGCCCCACAACGAATTCCTTCTCACCGTTCCTGTCGGGTCTTATAAGCCTTACCCTTATCACATCGCCTATGCAGACCTCAAAATGTTCGGGACGCCTCAGCTCTCTTCCAAGTCCGGGACTTCCGCACTCGAATACATAGCTTTGCGAAATAGGGTCAACATCGTCAAGTATCTTATTGAACGGTCTGGTAAACGCCTCGCAGTCGTCCATATCCACACCGCCGTCCTTATCGATAAGCACCCTGAGATACCATGTTGCACCCTCCTTTTCAAACCTTACGTCCCAAAGGAAAAAGCCCAGTTCATCCGCCAGAGGCTGTGCAAGCTCGCGGATCTTTTCAGCCGTTGTTTTTCTGCCCTCCATAAAAACCTCCATACAAAACCAAAAGACCGGAAGTCAAGTTCCAGTCTTTCATTAAAAGCCTATTACAGTTATTATACCATACAAAACATCTTTTTGCAAGGACATTCAAAAGTTTTTAATGAAAAGAAATAAATATTTTGACAATATAACGTAAACATTTTGTTAACTGCTGTTCTTTTCATTAACGCTGTCCTTGTCCTTCACTTCAGACTTGGGCTTTTTTATCGTACCCTCCACAAAATCCAGAGGTACGGTAAACATTATTCCCGTGTTGGGCTGTGAAAGATCGCCAACCGTGTTGTATACGATCTTTCTTGCAAGATCGAGCTGATTATTTTTTATGACGGACAGGATCGTTCTGTTGTCCTCTTCTCCGCTGAACAGACCCCTTATAGAAGCGCTCAGGAAACTGCTGTCAAGCTTAGAAAGCGTCATCGCCATACCCGAAGACTCAATAATGGTCGCACCGCCTATCCCTGCGGCCGAAAGCCCCTCCAGCAAATATTCCAGTACGTCGGTCTTGTTAAGAATGATCACCAAAAGCTTCATATATCGGAAAACCCTTCCTGTCCAAAAATTTCAGAATCTATCTTAATCCTCTGCCGCCGACGGCGCAGTATCCGCAAGCATAGTCTTTATGCTCTCAACATACTCGTCGGAAATCTTGAAATGCGAATCGTCCGTCCATTCTCCCTCAGGAGCCAACGCCTCGGCAGGAGTAAGATTCTGGTCGAGCATGGATTTCAGATAGATTTTAAGCTCCTTAAAATCGTCCTTCGTCCAGTTGGTATCGCTGTTCTCAGTGAATATACTGTAGAAATTATCAAGATTGTCCTTTGTAATGTTCGCCTGCTGGAAAGCGTTGTTTATGATCTGAACCAGAGCCGAACCGAGGAACTTGGTATTTCCGCCGCGGCCTTCTTTAAATACGGGATATTGACAGATGAGCCTTATCTGATGTCCCGAAAGAGTGCTAAGCTCTCCCTGAGGGATAACTATGTCGTTCTCATCATTATCCTGAGAAAGATAATAAAGATCCTCATCAAAAGTATATGTAATTCCGCCGACAATATCCACCGCATTTTCAAAAGCGTCATTGGTTATTGAAACGTAATTGTCAATGCTTATGCCAAAGGTCTCGCTTACTGCGCTTTCAAGCTTAAGCATTCCGCCCGATTCGTGTATTTCACGAAGAGTCTTGCCGCCGTCGCCGCTAACTGTAAAAGCGGAAACAGGAATGACAACTATCTTCTTTGCGTCCGGCGCAACCCTGATGACCGCCGCGTCCGCCAGCACGCCCTTGCTGTTTACTCTTGCAAACAAAGTGTTGTAGGTCGGACTTTTTACGCCCCCGTCCGTATTGCTGTCGTCTCCGCCGATAATATTGAACTGTTTCAGCATAAACAGCGCCAGTGCTCCTATTATAAGCAGGAATATTATCATCGTTACAAAGTAAACAAGCGCAATAGGCGCCTGAGACTTCTTTTTCTTCTTTTTTACAGCTCTTGTTGTAGACATACCAATCTCCTTAATCGATATATAAATTTTTTCGGAAAAATTCCCGAAACCTATTGAACAATTTGCAATTTGGGTGTAAACTAAATAAGACGGTGTAAAGGCGAGGTCTGATTGCGCCGCAGAAAAACCAAACGGCTTATATTTTCCGTATTTCGGAAAGATCCGGCCTTCCGTCCGTATCAATGTAAAGCACAGGACTGTCGTCAAGAGAAATAACGTTGAGTTCAAGCCCCGCCCGCTTTGCCATATTCACTGTCTGAAGAGTCCCCGAACCGGTCTTCTTCTCCTTGATCGCGCCGATTACCCTCGAGGAATGACCGACCATAAACTGATTTCTCGCCTTGTAACAGCCCTTTTCGTACTTGGGGCTTACAAATACCAGAGCATCACAGGTAGCGACAAGCATAGAATATCGGTATCTGTCAAGAGCGGTGGAAAGCTCGGCGCTCTGTCCGGCATAAGGCAGCGCGCAGACCAGCTTCAGATCCGGATATTTGTTCTGAGCGGCAAGGTCATGAACAATCTCGGCGCAGATAATGTCAACGCCGTCCGCCATACCGGAAATGAAAGTACGGTAACCGTCTCTGCACGCCTCCTCGATAAGGAGCGCCAGCATACTGACAAGACACTTCATACCCTGCTTGTGGATATCGCCCTGAAAAGGCAGGTCTCTGTTTCGGTGGCCTGTAAAACAGCAGGAGGTTTTTCTGTCGCAGTAAAAATTCTCTGCGGAAACAACATTACTCATATTCCGCCTCCTAAGCTTAAGGAAACGCTGATTAAATTAAATTCGCCCCATTCAAATTCAGATACTCATGCGGCTGAATTTAATACGCTTCGCTATAATCAGCGCATCCTATGGAAACGCTGATTGAATTAAATTCGCCCCATTCAAATTCAGATACTCATGCGGCTGAATTTAATACGCTTCGCTATAATCAGCGCATCCTACGGAAACGCTGATTGAATTCTCGCATCCTCAGATATTAATATTATAACACAATGATTTTGTTTTTTCAATAGCTTTTGCATCGGATTTTAAAGAAAAAGGAAAATCCGTTGCAAATCGACTCAGGCAGTCGGATAATCGAAACCAAATTTTTAAAGTAAAATAAATCTGAAAAGGAAGAATTATATATGGAATTTTTAAAACGTGCATGGGCTGAGATCGATCTGGACAGCATCGAGCGTAATTTAACCGAATACAGAAAGTATATCGGAGAAAGCACAGAGATCATGTGCGTGGTAAAAGCAAGCTGTTACGGACATTTTGACAATGCGGTAGTCCCGTTCCTTGAAAACGAGATGAATATTCATTGGTTCGCAGTTTCAAATATCCGCGAGGCTGAGCGGCTCAGAGAAATGGGAATAAAAGGCGAAATACTCATTCTGGGCTATACGCCGCCCGAAAACGCTACGAAGCTTACCTCGCTGAACATCATTCAGGCGTGCACAGAGCTTGCCTATGCGGAAGAACTTTCGGAATTATCCGACGGAAAGCTGAGACTTCACGCCGCTGTCGATACCGGAATGACCCGCATCGGACTTCACGGCAGTAACGAAGAGATATGCAGTGATCTTGACAAGATATCAAAGCTGAAAAACATCTCCCTAGAGGGAATTTTCACCCACTACGCCGTTGCCGACAGTCTTGATCCCGACGATAATACATATACCGAAAAGCAGACGGAAAAGATACTTTCCGTCGCAGACCTATGCGAAAAGCAGGGCGTAAAACTTTCAAAGGTTCATTTCCTCAATTCGGCTGGCGGCGTATACTATTATAATAAGCACAGCTCTCTGGCAAGGCTCGGCATAATCCTCTACGGACTTTACCCCGACCCGGCAAAGCCTCTGCCCTTTATCCCCGAACCCGCAATGCAGTTCAAAGCCGCAGTAGCGCAGGTAAAATACATAGATGAAGGCACTTGCGTAAGCTACGGAAGAACCTACAAAGCCGACAAAAGAATAAAGCTTGCCACCATAACCGCAGGCTATGCAGACGGATACCCCAGAGCCTTGTCAAATAAAGGCGAGGTAATTATCCACGGCAAAAAATGCCCTATTACAGGCAGAATATGTATGGATCAGTTTATGTGCGACGTAAGCGGAGTAGACGATGTAAAAGCGGGAGACGAAGCTATCCTTATAGGCTCAGACGGAGAGAATTCCATAACCGCCGACGAGATCGGCGCGCTTACCGGTACTATAGGCTATGAAATAGTCTGCGGCGTGTCTGCAAGGGTGCCCAGAGTGATCTACCGTCACGGAGAACAGATCGCAGTCTATGAATTTGAATAACCAAAAAGGAGCGCTCTATGATATATAACACAGACGACCCCGTTATCCTTTCCGAGGATAAACGAGCTGTCATTGCTGTCGATCAGACCAGACTTCCCGCCGAGTTTGTTCACATAAGACTTGAAACCGCCGAGGAAATTTTTGAGGCTGTCAAAAGGCTGAGAGTAAGAGGAGCTCCCTGCATAGGCATCGGCGCCGCCTACGGACTTGCAGTCTGCGGACTGAATATCTCCGAAAGCTGCAAAAGCAAGGAAGATTTTTTGAACCGCCTTAAAGCCACTGCGGACTATCTTTGCTCCTGCCGTCCTACCGCAGTAAATCTGTCATGGGCGCTTAACAGAGTATATTCCGCCGCAGAGAAAAACAGACTCCTTGAAATTTCACAAATCACGGATATTCTTTTTGACGAGGCCGTAAAAATACACCGGGAGGACATTTCCACCTGCAAAAAGATTTCCGAGCTTGGTCTTACCCTTGTGAAAAGCGGCGACGGGATACTTACTCACTGCAACGCTGGCGCACTTGCTACCTCGCGTTACGGCACGGGACTGGGTCCTCTCCTTCTGGGTGCGGAGCAAGGCGTGAAATTTCATTGCTATGTGGACGAAACCAGACCGCTCCTGCAAGGCGCAAGGCTTACCGCGTGGGAGCTTTCAAAAGCGGGGCAGGACGTGACCCTTATCTGCGACAATATGTCCTCACTCTGTATGAAACAGGGAAAGATAAACGCCTGCTTCACAGGCTGTGACAGAGTTGCACGAAACGGCGATACCGCCAATAAGATAGGCACTTCAGCCGTAGCGATACTCGCCAAGCATTACGGGATACCGTTCTACGTCTTCTGTCCCACCTCTACCATAGATCTCTCCTGCAAAAGCGGCGAGGACATCATAATTGAAGAACGGGAAAGCGACGAAATAAAAAGCCTGTTTTTCAGCAGACCCGTAGCACCCGAAAATATAAAATGCTACAATCCCGCTTTCGATGTCACCCCCGCCGAGCTTATAACGGCTATTGTGACCGAAAAGGGCATTTTCTATCCGCCCTATGATTTTGAGAATAAATTATAACTATTTAAATTAATCGAGGTAACATAAAATGATTAAAAAAATATCCGAAAAAGATATACCAGAATGCGTTCAGGTTATCAAAGACAGCTTTCTTACAGTTGCAAATGAGTTTAATTTTACCGAAGAAAATGCTGCGCGGTTTACTGCCTTTGCAATAAATAATGAACGCCTGCTGTGGCAGTATAATGAACAACGACCTATGTTTGGATATTATAATGACAACGGAAAAATAGTCGGTTATTTTTCTCTTGAAATAAAGGACAATTCGGAATGCGAATTAAACAATCTTTGCGTACTACCAGCATACCGACATCAAAAAATCGGAGGCTTATTGCTTGAATATGCTTTTGATAAAGCAGCCGAAATGAACTGTACAAAAATGAGTATCGGTATCGTTGAAGAAAACAAGATGCTGCGGAAATGGTATGAAAATTACGGATTTAAACATATCGGAACACAAAAGTATGATTTCTTTCCTTTTACCTGCGGATATATGGAAAAAGAACTGTAAAATTACATAGAAAAGAGGAATCCCAATGATAAGATTTTATAACGGAAAAGTAATGATGATGCAAAGGGGCATAGAAACAGAAAATATCGAAGTGTGGACGGATAAAGACAAAATATCCTTTGTGGGAATTCCATCGGCGGAGGATTTGCAGAACAGGCACTTCGACCGTGAATACGACCTGAAAGGCAACCTGCTTATGCCCTCATTCAAGAACGCCCACACCCATTCCGCTATGACCTTTTTACGCTCTTATGCAGACGATCTGCCCTTACAGGACTGGCTCTTCAAGCAGGTCTTTCCTATGGAGGCAAAGCTTGACGGCGAAAAGGTCTACTGGCTCACAAAGCTTGCGATTTTAGAGTATCTTACCACAGGCTGTACAGCCGCATTCGATATGTATTTTGAGCTTGACGACTACGTTAAGGCTTGTACAGAAAGCGGTTTCAGAAGTGTGCTGTGCGGCTCAATCAGCGGCGACAGCTCCGCCCTTGAAAGACTTGAAAACAACTACCTGAAATATAACGGCAAATCTCCTCTTATAAGCTTTATGCTCGGCTTCCATGCCGAATACACCTGCGAAAAGGAGCTTATCGAGGGGGTCGGAAAGCTTGCCGCAAAATATAAAGCCCCCGTTGCGGTACATAACTCCGAGACCGCAAAGGAGGTCAGAGAGTGCGCCGAGAAATACGGCGTCACCCCCACCAAGCTTTTCGACAGCTTCGGTATTTACGACTTCGGCGGCGCAGGCTTCCACTGCGTATATATGTCCGACGAGGACCTGAACATTTTCAGAGATAAAGACGTTTACGCAGTCCATTGCCCCGGTTCAAACGTCAAGCTTGCAAGCGGTATCGCTCCTATAACCAAAATACAGTCTATGGGCATAAACATCGCCCTAGGCACCGACGGTCCTGCAAGCAATAACTGTCTTGATATGTTCAGAGAAATGTTCCTTATGACAGGACTGCAAAAGATCGCCTGTAACGACGCCTCCGCCTGTCCGGCAGACAAGGTGCTTCAAGCCGCGACCATAGGTTCCGCAAGAGCAATGACGCTCTTCGACTGCGACTGTATCGCCGCAGGAAAACAGGCGGATCTTATCGTCATCGACCTTGATCAGCCCAATATGCAGCCGCTTAATAATATCGGCAAGAATATCGTCTACAGCGGTTCAAAGCAGAACGTAAAGCTAACCATGTGCGCAGGAAAAATACTCTATGAAAACGGTGATTTCTTTATTGGTGAGAAGCCGGAAACCATATACAAAAAAGCCAACGAGATAATCGGCTCAATGAAAAACAGCTGATGTTTTTCCCAGCTATATCCATAAACACAGACGTTTTCTTGTATACGGTACAGAATGTGTGTATATTCTTGATTAAATTTGTGAAAATCTATTGACAAATTACATCATATAGTTTAATATATTAATATGAAGTGTTTTTTCTTCAGAAAATTTTTTAAGGATATGGAGAGATTTTATTATGTCAAAATTTTGCGGACAATGCGGAGCGCAGTTAAACGATAACGCTACGTTCTGTACAAACTGCGGCGCAAGCATAACACCACAGCAGACTGCCGCTCAGCAAACCTCGGCTCCTGTTTCGGGCTTTCAGCAGGCTGCACAGAATATCAATATGAATACTATCAAAGACGCCGTTTCAATGGAAAACATCAAAAATCTTAAAAGCAAGCCGAATAAGCTTACTATAGCGATCCTCGGCATACTGCTGGCGCTTATTATTATTCTTGTCATCATTCTCTGCGCTATCTTCGGCGGCGGAAGCTATAAGACGCCGATCGATAATCTTGTCAAGGTCTACAATAAAGGAGACGGCGACGCTCTCGAAGATCTTATGCCTCCATACTATGACGATATGAGCGAAGCTCTGAGCGGTCTTGCAGACGTTGATTTTGACGAAAAAGCCGAAGAGATCAGAGATGAATTTGAAGATGAATTCGGTGAGGACGCTAAAATGTCCTATGAGATCATCGACAAGGAAAAGCTTGACGACGACGAGCTTGACGATTATAACGCTATGTCTTCACTTACCTCTCTCCTGAGCGATAAGAAAGCCTCCAAGTACGAAGTAACAAAAGCTTACCAGCTTACCGTTAAGTTCACCGTTGAGGGCGATGACGATGATTCGTCTGAGAAAATGGATATCGTCGTAGGTAAAATGGACGGCGAATGGTGTCTGCTTGACGGCGGCGACCTTGACATTATGTAATAACACAACTACATAAAATCAATCGGGCGGATCATTTCCGCCCTTTTTTGAAAAAACGCGGTGTTTATGATGAAACTGAAAATCAGAATATGCGCCCTTGCATTGGCGGCGCTTAGTCTCTGTTCCTGCGGAAAGCAGGAGAGAGCCACACTCAATTACGAACAGCCCGTGTCTACCATGACCTGTGCGGCAGAATACAGCGATACTCGATCCTACCTGTCCTGTTTCACACCGGAAGCAAAGGCGGAATATGAGGAGTCGGAAGAGTATAACCCTTCGCTTGCCGAAACTCTGCTCACACGAGGGGACGATAAAGACGGTTGTTCGCTGGAGTATAAGATCACCAATAAGCGGGAGCTTGACAAGTCGGACATCTCCGAACTTGAACGGCAGTATAAAAACAGCTACCGAAAAAATATAACCGTAAAAAAAGCAATGGAACTGAACGTTACTTTCAATGAAAAGCTAAACGGTAAGACTCTGAGCAATACGCGTGAAATAACGGTTGTAAAAATCGAAAACAGCTGGCTGATCTTCGGAAATGTCATAACCGATTTTAATTTTACATGATCCGGAAAAATTAAGGAAACACCGCACAACTATTGTGTGCGGATAACGCAGGAATACTTGTATCTTTCAAAGAGTTTCTGTGCAGGATGACGGAAAATCGGCAAGTTAGACGTGCATAAAGCCGTTAGGCGGCAGCTGTGCGGTGTTGCCTTAAACAACGAAAAACGAAAAGAGGTATTGTTATGGATAATTGTCCAAATTGCGGTCTGCCTGTAAAAGAGGGCGCAAAGTTCTGTGCGGCTTGCGGAACAAGAATGCCGCAGCAGCTGATAAACAACATAATCTGCTCTGTGTGCGGAAATTCCGTAAGCGCAGGCGCAAAATTCTGTAACGTGTGCGGAACGGCAGTTCCGGAGTCCGAACAGCAGTCGACAAAGCCTGAGACCGAAGACAGCAATCCGGAAATGGAATCTATCGAAGTGCCGGAGCTTCATTTTGACGACGCACCGGTAAAACCCCAGAGTATTCCTCCCACAACTCCCGATATGCCTACAATGGACAGCATATATCTTCCGGGACAGGAGCCTGCCGCATCAGCGCCGGCAAAAAAGCCAGAGGCGCCTACCGCCGAAGAGATAGCTATGGCGTCAAGAACGGTATCCGTTCAGGATACGCCCACCGTCTCCGATACAGTGTATGCAGGAGCCGCCGCCGCTACACAGGCGGCGTCAAAGGTGCTCACTCCGGAGGGCTATCAAACGGTCGGCAGTCAAGGAGTTATCCCTCCGCAGGGACAGCCGAATCGGCCCGTACAGCCGCAGAACGCTCAATACAACCAGTACAATCAGCAAATTAACAGCGGCATAACTCCGGGCAAGGGGGCAGGCGCGCTTGTACCTATCATACTTATAATACTTATTCTTGCGGTTATCTGCGTTGACGTGTTCTGGCTTTTCAGAGATCAGATCTTCGGCGACAAGGACGACAGCAGTGAAAACTGCGCAGTAGTTACTCTCATCGACGAGGAACTTCTCTGATTTAAAATTACCGCATATAACAAGCGGATCATGATTTATCTGATCCGCCTGTTGCTTTTTATGAACGGACAAACGATCGATAAAAAAGCAGGAATGCCCACAGCGGGAATCCCTGCTTTTTATAGTTATGCTTTGCCGATTTAAGTCATTCAAGTCTTATTCCGTGAGCTTTTCGGCTATTTGGAAAGATGAACAATAAATGGGAAAACAGATCCGAGCGGTACATATTGCAGTATGTTTATATCATCTATCCCATCGCCGTATTCAGATTTCCAGGAATCAACAGAGACTTGAGAATCAATCATTACCTTGAATTCGTAATTAATCATAACATCATTATACTCTCCTATTTCGACATCGTCAGTAAAGGAATAACTATCCCCCGGTTTTATAGTATGACCATCAAAATCGGCGGTGACGATAGGATTTGAGTTATCAACTTTGTCTGAAACAAAAGATATAGACGGTCTGAAATCCGCACATATATTTTCATCGGAAAGATTCTCGTATGTGGTAGTGAATGTGATATTATTTTCATTTACCGTATATGTAAAACTGCCTTTAAGCTTTCCGTCGCAGGTTACTATCTCATGATCGGAAATTCGTTCATAATAAAGGTTTAAATAATTTAAATTGTGAGCTTGACTTACATACCCGATTGTATTGTCGACAGAAATATCCTCAATCGAAAAAATGCTCTGCTCATTTTGTTCGGTTTGGTCGTTCTGCTCCGACAAAGACACATTATCGGTCAAAACCGAATCGCTTTCGGCAAGATAAGAGCTGCCGTTTACAGATGATGTTTCCTCGATGTCACTGCATGAACAAAATGTTATGCTAACCGCCAATACCGATGCTAATACAATAGCGTAAAATGATCGCATATATCTTCTCTCCTTGTTCCAATTTATTTGTAACCGGTTATTTACAACTGATTTTCCAAAAACATTTGTTATTTTTATCCAAATGTTTGAACTACGTTATTTGAAAAATACAAATCCCTATTACGATGCAGTGAAACTAAATTCATATTTAACAGCCTCAGAAATACTCTGCCCAACTGTTCCTTGGATTCAGTATACCATATTAAAGAAATTCTGGCAACGGTGCATAAAAGCTTTGGATATTTAACTGCAATCCTGTAAATAACGCTTTATATACTTTAAGGCAACACCGCAGTTGACCGCTTAACAATATGTAAAAATATATGAACCATGTAAATTTAGTAATAATACGAATTTCCGAAAAAAAATGCTTGACAAATTACAGCGAAAATGCTATAATAATTAAGCTGAGTTCGTTAAGAACGGCAAAATGATATGCGGCAGTGCTGGAACTGGCAGACAGGCACGTTTGAGGGGCGTGTGTCCTTGACGTACGGGTTCAAGTCCCGTTTGCCGCACCAAAAGATATAGCAAAGTTCGTAGAACAAGATTTCTGCGAACTTTGTTCTAATATCTAAAAAAGAACAAACGCATTGTTTGATTGATTCAAAGGCACTCGAACTGAATGCCCTTGAATCAGCCAAGCAAACAGCCTGACTGAATATATAAAATTATCGTAAAGATAAGATTATGTTAGTCAATATAATGAAGTTTCCCTTTGGCAAAGTCACTTTTGACCCCTCTGCAGTGATGTCATTTGACAGCGGACTGGACTGTGACACCGTAAGGTTACATCGGCACGAGGTTATTGCCCTTGCTTTGTTACTTTCACAGGTAGCTCACACCACAGTGTTTATACTCGCTGAGACTGCTCTGAGCAGTCTGTCACGGCGCACATTGAGTTAGCTGTCAAAAGGCAGGCTCGCAAAGGCGAAGCTGTTACAATGCAACTGATAAAATCAGCAGTTATTAGTGATTTCGCAAAGATTACATTTCATTATTTCTTTATTATGCGTCCAGCCGATAGGTCCTCAAAAAAGTGGGAGCTTTTAGTGCCTATCGGGATATATATCAACCATATTTGGTTAATACCAAAAACAAAAGAGTGTCCCACAGCCGTAAACTATGAAACACTCTTGACACTATGACAAAATCGTGTTATAATGAAACACGATAAGTTGGCATTCACTAAATGTTTTCATAGTTGAGGGAACAACTGTGAATTCAGGGCGTAGGGCTTTTGGTAGAAGTTCTGCGCCTATGTGGGTGCTTATTATTTTTAATAAAATACCCACATTTATAGTATACCATATATTATATAACTTGTCAATGGTTTTATGAAAAAATTTCAATTTTTATGTGTTCAGTTCATTGACAACTGAACATTGATAAGCTCGATTGATAAATAAATGCAGATCAGATGACATAATATTATAAGTATAAAAAAATAAGCCGCAGTGTTTGAACTGCGGCTTATTCTTTTTTGTCCCGGGACAAAAAAGAGGAGTATTATGAAATACCATTTTTCTTAGTTAAGTCAAGTGTTTCGTCATTATCGATATATAATTGCTTATTGTCCAAACAGTGAGTACCGTTATTTATAAGATTATCAAAAAAACGATACAAATAAATCGGTTCTGATTCTATACCACAGCGAACATTGCTATAATTTGCCCGGACAAGAGCATTTCTGAAATATAACGAGTTATCTTTGAACAAGTCATTGTTTATATCAAATCCCATAGAATTGAGATACTTCTGAATAAACAAAGCAGTGGTCCTTGTATTGCCCTCTCCAAACGGATGAACTTGCCATATTCTTGATGCAAATGTTGCTATTCGTTCAACTTGAGCTGATGCTGTCATTTTGGTATATTTCTGCGAACGCTCCTCATTAAAATCATATTGCAACGTATCAGCTATCATTCTATGATCGGCGTAAATGACAGACTCACCATTCAACACAGGCTCTTTTTTGCTTATATTGTAATCACGAAAATTTCCTATATATTTTCCGCCCAATCCAATATCAACGCCATAAAACAAATCCTTGTGATATTGTTTCAATGTAAGAAAGCTGAAAGCAAAAGCCTTGTCATTGAGTATTCTAACCATTCTCAGAGATACTTCATCTGCTTCTTTTTCAAAAACATTCACCTTATCTTCAGGCATTTTTCTATAATAACTATTCAGATTCTCCTCAACCTTGTCATAAGACAGAGAACCTTTTATATTCTCTTTTGCCAGTGAAACCATATATTCAGACGGAACAAGATTATCTACCGCCTGCAAACCGAACGCCGTATTCCAGTTTTCCTGTTTTAATTTTGAATTTGTACTTTCTCCGATTTTTTGATACTTTATTTCATCAAGATATTCAGCCATTGAAAGACCTCCTCATTTGATACCTTGCTTATATTTTACCATAAAAACAGCACATATGTCAAACGGCTATGATGTTTCTTCCACATTTTCAATATCCGAATTGTCCCGGGACAAAATATGTCATAATATATTGCAAAATGGGAAAATGATGATATAATAATATAAGAACAATTCGTAAGGAACAGTATTCTACAGGAGGCAATATATTATTGGACGAAAATTCTTTAACGCTGGCACAATGCAAAAAAATTATTATTTTCCTTATGGATCAAATCAACAAAAAAGATGAGTTGATTGCAGAACTTCAAAAGCAAAGCTCTCAGCTCACCGCCTCATTGTTTGATATACAAGCCCGGAACAATCTTCAATCGTTGGCACAAACAACAAAAAAAGGTGAAAATAATAAAATACAAATGACCTTCAAAGAGTGTTCCGATCTTTGGCTTGAAGAATACGCTAGAAAAAATCATAGAGGAACAACTCTATATGCAGAAGAAATACTTGCAAGAAGAGTCGTAAGCGTACTCGGGAACACGAATATAAGCGAATTTACAAGTGATGATTTGCAAAAATATATAAATAAGCTTGCTGAAAACGGGGCAAATATAACGAATGGAAATCCGCTGTCACGCAAAACCATAAAACACCATTTGACATATCTGCACAATATTTTTAATTTTGCAGAATTTAAAAAATTTATTTCATATAACCCTTGTGAAAAACTCTACATTCCCAAAATTGACGGAAATGGGCAGACAATGCAGTCAAAAACAATAGAAATTTACAGCTTGGATGAAGCCAAAGACTTATTAAAAATGCTTGCAAAAGCGCCATTTAAGTACCAGATCTTTTTCACACTTGCTATATATACCGGTCTCAGACGCAGCGAGTTACTGGGACTTGAATGGAAAGATATAGACTTTGTAAACAACAGGATAAGAATTCAAAGAACGTCCAATTACACGAAAATCAAAGGCATATACACAGATGTTACAAAAACAAAAAAATCCGCACGCACTGTTGATATACCGCCAGAACTATCTAAGTTGCTGAAACTTTATCAAAATGCACAATCCAACGAACTCAAAAAGAATGCCGAAAAAGGCATTACAATAGTAAAATCCGATAGGTTATTCGTGAAAAAAGATGGCAGCCCAATGAATCCGGCAACTCCATACAGTTGGCTTAAACGGACCTGTCAGCGCCGAAACTTCAAATTTTATGGTGTGCATACATTTCGTCATCTTAATGCTAGTCTGCAAATAAGCGCCGGAGTTGATACGGTCTCTGTAGCTGCCGTGTTAGGACACTCAACGCCGTCAACCACACTTAACATATATAGTCATTGCTTCGACGATGCCGCAGAAAAAGCTTGTAATGCCGTTTCTGCTGCGCTCAAAGACTAGGCTATTATTTGTTAGCTTCAACTTATTTTTCTTTTCTTGCCCTCTACACCTAAAATGAGATAGAAATAGCTGAAATTGTCCCGGGACAATTTATTATCAGCTTCGTCCAATGTTCTTGCTCATTCTTTTTCACAGTTTTCCTCTTTCTCCTACTCCTGTTCGTACCTCAATCGAGATAGCTGATATTGTGTTTCCAAACAGCTCAGATCCATAACAGATACGTTATACAACCTCGAAAAAACGATAAAATACGTTGTCATTACTGTGGTCGACAGAACCTTGCCTTCTTCAACGTTCTTAAAATACCGTGATGATAAGCCAAGCTCCGCCGCCACGTTTTGCCTACTCAGACCATTGTTTTCTCTCAATTCAATCAAATATTCTCTACGCAGCATAAGAATACCTCCAAAAAATTTAAATTTTATCTAAAAAAGAGGAAAAGGCGGCTGGAATAACAATAAAAATCAAGATCTATTGATCCTGTATAGTTATAACCAAAGTAAAATAAGACAAAGATAAAGTCTTAACCTTTTTTAGATAATAATACATAGTGGGTTATAAATATGAGGGTTCAAATTAACCACTACCCTTACACAAACAAAATTTTTGCCAAAAGGCTTGACAAAGTTTATTATCTGTGCTATTATACAAATGTGTAAAGTGGTTGACCTTATTTTTAAGGTTATAACATTGACTGTGGAGCTTAGTGTGTGTGGGCTCCACTTTTTTTTATGTTCCCAACCACTCTCAGCACAACAAAATAAGTGTTATCGGTGTAATCGCCACATCTTGTTTTCTTTCTTTGCTTTCTTATAAGTCCTTTTTCTATTAGTTCTTTTATCAATGAACACACACTGTTCTTATTTAAATTCAGAATATTTACAAGATCGTTAAGCGGCTGATAAAATCTCGCTATATCATTGCAAATAAGCTTGCAAAATACCGCATAAACATAAAAAAGCTTAGGCTTCAAATCGGAAGAATAAGCTTTTTTATTATTTATGTAGAAATAGTCCTTGCTCAGATCATAAGGCTTTAACGCATAGTGATACGCCCCTAAATGCCCATCAGAGCCGTCCAAACGATATTTATAAGTGATTATGCCCATTTCCTCAAGGCGGCGTACAGAGCGTTTAACGCTTGCCACAGAGCATTTGCAGACAGCGGCTATGGTTTCCTGTTTAATGCAGACTTCATACCCATTTTTGCTGAGTCTTGTGTATCCATTAACAAGGCTATACAGCTTACAGGCAACTGCAAAATCCGTAAAGTTGGAGCGGAACATTTCCAGAAAGCTTACCGGTATACGCATCATTTTCACCTCAATTCTTTTTGCAATAAAAAAAAACCTGACATTTTTATTCAGGTCTTTATACTGATTTATTTTTTATAAACTTCGATTGTTGTTTCCAGTCAAGTCTATGTTGCTGCTGAAACATTCGCCGCCAGAGTGGTCATTCCTATCGCCGCCGCGAGCATTGCCGCCGTGCAGCGTTTTAATATTTTTTTGATCTTCATTTGCATTACTCCTTTGTTTTTGCAAAGAAAAAAGAGCCGAATTTTCGACTCTTTCTTTGCTTATTCAGTTGTTGTTAGTCCTCTGTGAGAAACCATATTACCGTGCCGTCAAAACCTACATTAAACTCAATATCGCCTGCGTATTTCAGAGCATTGTTTCCGCTGTAAATCTCCCACCTGTTAAACAGTCCGTAGTCGATGACGTGCAGGCAGTTCTCTCTTGTTTCGCATACTATACCGTATACCTCATCTTCATTTTCCGCATGGTCAATCAGCCAACTGCTGTCTGCGTCAACATATGCGTCTGTGTGAGCATATGACAGGTCTGTCATACGCTGTTTTCGTTTATGGATTGCCACTTGCGATACAGCGTATTTCTTTGCTGTGTCCCGCTCGGTAAGACCGGCATAAAACAGGTCATGGATCAGTTCCTGTTCATCTTCCGACAGCAAAGAAAGGCATTCCGCGAGCTTGTCCGACATGATCTTATGAATTACCTGCTCATCCACAGGTTCGCTGTTATCGATCAGAATATCCGTACCGCTGAATTCATCCGTGGTGAGCATATCTACGGAAATATCTCCGTTCTGTGCCGACCGTCTGTCCAGATACTGCTGTCTGTTTTGCGCTCGGTAAAACTCGGTGTACTGCTCCTGCGTTACTTCCATAAGCATTCCATGCAGAGGGATGAATTTCCGACCTTCATAGGTTATATCCGTGTCCCGTCTGCGGCACAGCTCCGAGTAAGTGATTTCCTCATAGCCGTCCTGCGAGAGAATAAAGCATTTTGAATTGGCATATTTATCGTCTGCCATTTAGGTTTCCTCCAATCAATCGTTTTGAAAAGCTGCAAAACGATTGACATGGAGGGCTGCGACAGCCCACGCTGTGAAGTGCGGGAATACCGCTAAATGCAAAAACGCACCTGCATAGCGACAAATTTCGCCGTACAAGTGCGTTTAGTTCATTGTATTTATGGTATATAGGTTCAGGGCAAAAACCGTAATATTCCTGTAGGAAATAGTGGTTGCTTTTTAATTTGCTGCCATTTAAGAACCTATGTAGGTTATAGCTTCATATTCGCTGCTCATCACAAGCAGCGGAACGCCGAGAATAGTCCAGCGCATAAAAAACACCTCCAATCTAAAAAACTCGGATTGAAGGGTGTAGGCGTGTTGAATTGCCCCGTCAAAACCTTGTTTTTTTTATTTGGCGGGGCTGATACCTGTTATTTAGTTCATAGATTTACGAACTGACAGTCCATTTATAATTGAATTGTTGTGCCATTATAAAGATGGCATAAACTAGAAACTTATATGTTATGGCAACAACGAACTGCTTTTTCAAACTGTTCAAGAGCCTGCTCTAAAGTTTTTCGGGGACATGCTAATACGATACGCTGAAACTGGTCGGAACATTTACCGAAAATATGTCCAGCATCTAACCATAGTCTCGCTTTGTTGATGATAAGCTCATTTAATTCCTTACGTTCCAGTCCTAATCTTGAGCAGTTAAGCCAAGCAAAATAAGTTCCATCAGGCTCTACCAGGAAGATTTTGGGGAGCCTGTCCCGAATAAAATCGCGCAAATAATCCAAATTATCACGCAGATAAGCCTTGCACTGCGAAAGCCATTCATCTCCCTTTTCATAAGCCGCTTTGGAAGCGACCAAGCCTAATGTATTCAACTGAGAATATCCGTTTCTCTCCATTTCTTTTTTGACTTTTCTCCGGTATTCCGCATTAGGAATCCAAATATTCGCAATCTGCAAGCCTGCAAGATTAAAGGTTTTACTGGGTGCAGTGCAAATGATAGACTGATCTGTTAATTCGGGGCATGCTTTTGCAAACACCGTGTGCGGATGCTCCGGGAAAGCAAAATCGCAGTGTATCTCATCCGATGCAATGATAACACCGTATTTTTTGCATATTTCTCCAATTTGCTTGAGCTCCGCTTCCGTCCAGACCCGTCCTACAGGATTATGGGGCGAGCAAAGGATAAACAGTTTCACCCGGTTTTCCTTGATCTTCGCCTCGAAATCAGCAAAATCGATCGAGTACCGTCCGTCTGCATACTCCAGTTCATTTTCGATAAGCGTTCGGTCGTTATCTCGAATAATGGAGTAAAAAGGATAATAGACCGGCGTTTGAATCATAACGCTATCGCTGGGATTGGTGAGAGAGCGAATTGCCAGTGCTAGTGCAAAAACCACACCTGGAGTTTTCACAAGCCACTCAGACTTCGGCTTCCATCCCAAATGACGCTGAAACCATCCTGATACTGCTTCGTAGTATTCTTTTTTGACCTCGCTGTAACCGAAAATACCATGACTGACAGCCTTATGCAGGGCGTCAAGGATCGGTTCTGCGGTGGGAAAATCCATATCTGCAATCCAAAGCGGAAGAACGTCTGCTGGATAACCACGCTCGACTGAAAAATCGTATTTTAGGCTGCTTGTATTTCGGCGGTCTATAATTGTGTTGAAATTATATTTTTCCATTGTTAAATCTCCAACGCTTGTTTCAAACAGGGGTCAGCACTTACAGCAATTCCTTTAAAGCTTTCGCTAATTGATCCGGGCAGGAAGTTCCTCTGCCGCCACAATCTATTCCTTCCAATTTTTGAATTGTGTCTTCAATTCTCATTCCTTGCACAAGCTGAGAAATTCCAATCGCATTGCCGGCGCAACCGCCTACGAATTTCACACTTTTTATAAATTCATTATTATCCACTTCAATATGTATTTCTCTGGAGCAAACACCTTTGGGTTTATAAATCACTTTCATACCTTCTTTCTTATGTTACGACAATGTTTTATATAATATATTGCTTATAAATGATACTGCACCGTCTATTGCTTCAGGGTCAACTTTAAATTTCGGGTGATGCAGAGGATATCCTTTACCTGTACCGATCTTCAAATACAGCCCCTGTGCTTTTTCGTTAAGCTCTGTAAAGCTGCTGAAATCATCGCTAACCATCTCGGGTATAAAATTCACCGATTTCATACCTTCTTCTTTGGCGGAGTTTTCCGCCGTGTTGCAAAGTGAAGCCGAGTTTATTACAGCCGATGCACCTCTTATCCACTGTAATTCGCATTCCGCTTCCGTTATATCCTTGAAACCTTGAACGATTCGATGAAAGGACTCTCTTATTGTCCGTCTGACCTCATCACTAAGCGTTCTAACTGTTCCTTCAAGATAGGCGGTATCCGGTATAATATTCCATGCTGTTCCGCCGTCAATATGTGTAAAACTAATAACAACTGGCTCTGACGGAGGTATTTCTCTTCCGGCAAAATTTTGTAAATCAGACATCAATGAGGAGAGGGCGACTATGGGATTGTTTCCGAGATGCGGGGTTGCGGCATGAGTACCTATGCCTTTTACATCAATTCGGAATCGATCAACAGCTGCCATAACGCCGCCGACCTTGATGCCAGCCTCTCCGATCGACATTGCGGGGTCGGCATGAAATCCATAAAACTCCGATACATGCTTCAATACACCTGTGCCGAGAATGTGCTTTGCTCCGTCAAACGCTTCCTCACCCGGCTCAAATGCAATGTAAACAGTTCCACTAAACTGGTTTTTTATTCTGTTCAGGCGAATTGCAACGCCCAAAGCAACAGTAGTATGAAAATCGTGTCCGCATGCATGCATGACATTCGTATTGCAGGAAGCATAATCCAATCCGGTTTCCTCCTGAATCGGTAAAGCGTCTATATCTGCTCGCAGACATACAGTTTTCCCTTGCTTTTTTCCGTGTATTACAGCAATCAGTCCAGTTGATAAATTTGTTTCTACGATATCGATTCCGTTGATAACCAATATTTCCCGTATTTTTTTCGTTGTCTCAGTTTCCTTAAAGCCAAGCTCGGGATTGGCATGAAACCATTTGAAAATCTCTGTCAAATTAAACTTATCCATAGAGCCTCCGTCTATTTTTATGCCGCACAATTCTATTTCGATTCCTGACGCCATTTTTCAAAACAATTTCTGCACCGTCGCCCGGAAGGAGTTTCACATAATCCGCCGACAGAAGTACATTTAAGCGAATCCGACATCTGTTTCCCCAGTTTATCAGCCTCATCCACCACCTCATGAAAAGGAATAACTGCATTTCTGCCCGAAAGTGCAATATCTGAAAAAGTAATCGACATGACAATCGCAGTGATAAATCTGCTTAAGCACGGCTGATTATGACCGCCCGGTATGGGATCGCATGGCCATCCCAGTGCTGCTTGCAAAGTCAGGGAAGCCGCAGCTTCTACCTGTTCCGGCGTTCCGCCTACCATTTGAGCAATACCTGCTGCCGCCATCGCTCCGCATATGCCGCATTCACCTGCACAACCCAGCATTTCACCTGTAGGATTTGTTCTTGTATAGGCAATTGCCCCAACACCGGCAGCAACAAACAGACCGTCCAAAACTGATTCATCGTTGTACCCATATGCTTCTTTAACCGCACGCATAGCCGAAAAAAGAAAGCCGCCGCCCGTACCCATAGGACCGGGAATAAGAGGAATTCCTTTGATTAACGCCTGAACTCCAAAAGCATAATGTATCGCTTTGGCAATAATCGTACCTGCAATGGGAGTTTTGTTAGATTCGTAATTTCTCCAAGCCGCATAATGATATCCAGAATATGGAGTTTTTAAGATTTCACGATCATTCTCGTACACTGCCTGCGTTTGCTTTTCCATAATCGTGCGGATCGTTTTCATGTATTCTATGATCTTGTTTTTCGTCCACCCCGACGCATTCTCTTCATATATGACGGCTACCTCGGACAGAGAGAGGTTTTCTTTCTTTGCGAAAGCTATCCATTCCTCGAATGTGGTAAACAACTGCTTCTTTCTTTTAGCAAAGGTCGGAACAGGCAGTATAGGATCAAGCTGGAATATAACCGATTCAAGCTGTTCTGATAGTTGCTCAAGGCGTCTTTCCGAGCGAATACAATATAGCTTTTCTCCATTTATCCCCAGAATAGATTCTACGCTCAATATGCCGTCGGCATTTTTACACAATTCCGGAACATCCACTTTTTCTGCAAAAACACAGGTGAGAAAAGAGTCTCCGATAAAGCGATAAGGCACTCCCATAATCTGAACCGTTTCGACCATTCCTCCGCCCGTAGAATTTCCCATAAGTGTTACTATATGATCTTCCGTATCTGTCAGCACAAATTTCACGGCATTGGGATGCGATCCTTTCGGGAAATCCACATGCTTAAACTTATAATCTATTCCTTCATCGGTCAAAATTTGCTTAATATCAAAAATGCATTTGTCATCCGGGAATAGTCCGTATGCTCCGGCAAGCATCCCCAGGTCCTCGTTCATTAGCCCAAAAGTACCTGCAAAAGAGCCGTTTTTGTCAAGCTCTATTAAAATGTGCTTTAAAGGAGCTGTGAGGAGTCTATGAGCCATACAGCCGAGCCTGCACGGCCCAGCTGTATGGGAACTCGAACCCGGCTGCATAACCGGACCGAATACATCATTGAAAAATTCGGGATAATATTCTACCATTTTTACACCTACTGTTTGGTGTACGCACGCAGATAATCGTCCAAATCAACCTGAAGTATTTTGTTAATAAGGTTAGTGGCAATCATAATTGTTGCAAAAGCCGTGATAGCAACAATCTGCTCTTCGTTCCAGCGACTCTTCATCTGCTCGAAAATTTCGGTAGGAACATTATTGGCATCTTTAACGATAGCACGACCGTAGTCAATAAGGATTCGTTCCTCATCCGTAAAATCGAAGTTGTCAAAATCAATGTTCAGATCTTTCAAAATCTTTGCAAAAAATGTACCGCACAAAAGACAATCATTTTCTGTTGAAATTGCGTAGCAGAAAAAGTTTACTGCTCGCTCGCCCAGAAATGCCTCAATTGTTTCCTCAAGAGGGAACCACTCCATCAACGCATGAAAAGCGGGGAGAGAATGAAGCAGAGTAAGTTTCATATTTGTGATTCTGCCGTGGCTTTTAATTTGATTGTCAATCTCCGCTTTTACCGCATCGGATGCGTTTTCATATTTAACCTGTGAAATATATGCCATAATAAATTACCTTTCCTTTCTGTACCTTTGCATTTAAATCGTATAATTGAATCTTTGAAGATATCTGTCGAGAAACTGTTTTGCCCTGTCACTTTTGGGATTGGTAAAAAACTCGTTCGGAGGAGCGCTTTCTAAAATTTCTCCATCCGCCATAAAAGCGATCCTATCAGCGACATCGTGTGCAAAATCCATTTCATGTGTTACAATAAGCATTGTGACCTTTGCTTCAGACACTTGTTTTATAACACGCAAAACTTCCTGTACAAGTTCGGGATCCAGTGCGGAAGTCGGCTCGTCAAACAGTATGATTTTCGGGTCAAGAGCCAGAGCCCGTGCAATAGCAACGCGCTGCTTCTGTCCTCCGGACAATGTTCGAGGATAATTGTTTTTCTTGTTAGACAGTCCCACCTTTTCAAGATATTGTTTTCCAATATCATCCGCCTCTTCGACAGATTTTTTCTGAACGACTTTCAAAGCCTCTGTTACGTTCTCCAAAACGGTCTTATTTTCAAACAATCCAAAGCCTTGGAATACCATAGCGGTGCGTTTTCTGGCCTCTCTTTTAATGCGACCGTTAATATCATGTGCATCAAAATAAAAGTCTCCGATCCGAACGGTTCCTTTGTCGGGTTTTTCCAAAAGATTGATGCAGCGAAGCAAAGTAGATTTTCCCGAACCGCTTGAACCAATCAATGCAACGGTCTGCCCCTCCTCAACGCTGAGATCAACTCCTTTCAAGACCTCTGTGCTACGAAAAGATTTATGTATTCCTTTAAGTTCGATCATTTTTTGCCTTCTTTCTCATCGCGGTTAGCTCTTTTTTCAATCACTGCAACAATTCGCTCAAAAATAATGCAAATCACCCAGTAGATCAGAGCTGCGACGATGTATGCTTCAAAAAATCTCGACGCACGACCGGCAACGATTTTTGCCTGACCCATAATCTCCGGAACTGCAGCTGTGAAAGCCAGCGATGTATCTTTCAGCAAGCCTATAAAAAAATTAGCAAAAACGGGAAGTCCAATCTTAATCGCCTGCGGCAGAATAATTCTTCTCATAGCCTGAAAAGTGGTCATTCCAACAGAATATGCCGCCTCAAGCTGTACCTTGTCAATAGCTAAAATGGAAGCGCGTATAGATTCTGTAAGGTAAGCGCCGGCGCTCATTGAAAAAGCTACTAACATAAATACAACTGCAGGTATCCATGATATATCAAATGCCGTTCCAAATTTTTGATTGATGATCCGTATAAAAATTGGCACTGCATAGTAGACCAGCATAATCTGAACGATCAAAGGCGTACCGCGTATAAACGACACATAAACGCCTGTTATTTGCTTCAACACAGGAACATTGTAAATCTTACACATAGCTCCGATAAAGCCTATAACGATACCGATTAAAAATGCTACTACCGCAATCAGAAGGGTATACGGGATACCCTTCAATATTTGCGGAATGCATTGGATCATAAAATCAAAATCAAATATTTTACCCATAATTTATTTACCGCTCGGCGTATAGTCAGCACCGAACCATTCGACTGACAGCTTTGACAATTCTCCGCTCTCAATCAGATTTTTAAGGGCCGCGTCAATCTTGTCACGAAGATCAGCTCCAACTGTGTCCTGCTTAAAAATGAAGTAAACCGGTGTTTGTTCAAGCGCTTCACCAACAGCCTTAACATCCAGTCCCTGCAGCTTTGCTTTGCTTACGGCAACAGCAGGGTCATTAAGAGTTGCATCGACACGTCCATTTACAATATCCTGAAGAATTGTGGTAACATCTTCGTTGTAATACTGGATAGTGAGAACATTACCGTGCTCTTCATTCCACTTTTCAGCTGCTTCGTTGTGTGCGTCTCCGACTGTAAGACCGATTGTTTTTCCAACGAGATCCTCAAATGAGGTTATATCATCTCTGTCACCTTTTACTATGATCTGATTAACTGCTGTATGGTAATCCTCGGCGTTTTCAAGACCAACGGAAATACGAAGCAGATTGCTTGGAATTCCTGCCAATTTGTGCAACTCAGGTTCAAGCTCGGAATGCGTTGTTTCCGGAGGATTAGCAATCAGAGAACGTACATCGCCGATATTTACATGGTAAGAAAAAACCTCCAAAGCATCGATAAATTTTTTCAGCTGATCCCTCGTCCCGTTGAAACCAAAGGAAAAGACAGCTCCGGCTCCGTTGGGGAAGTATTTATCAGCAAGTTCTTTATAAGGATTCCCTTCCGCAGATGGATATTTCACCCATTCAACCTCTTTCCGGCTTTCAAGATATTTTACGAGTTTTTTGGTCGTAGCAACCTCTTTGTCAAGTCTTTCGACAATTGTGCTTAGTCCTTGAATCGCAAGATATGCGTCAAATGCGCTGAGCGTTGCTCCGATAAATTCAAGATAGAATATTCTGAGAGCGGCTATTACGGGAAAATCGGGAGCAAATTCCAATGGTGTGCGTGGATTTCCGTTCAAATCGCGCATTTTGTATGATTTCTCATACAGTTGCGCGAAACGCTTCTTGTCATATTCGAAATCTCCTTTTTCTACCACAATACCGGCAATCACATTGCCGTGACCAGTTAGTCCTTTTGTAGCAGAATAAACGATAATATCCGCACCGTGTTCAAACGGTCTGAAAAGATATGGAGTGGCAATCGTATTGTCAACCACCAGTGGAATACCGTGACGGTGTGCTATTTCTGCTATCGCTTCAAAATCATAGATTTCAATATTCGGATTGCTGATCGTTTCCAAGTAAATTGCCCGGGTGTTGTCATCGATCAGAGACTCATACTCATTGATATCATCTCTGTTTTTGACAAACTTTGTTTTTACACCAAACTTCGGCAAAAAATGTGTGAGCGTTTCCTGTGCCGCCCCATAGAGCGAAGATGAGGAAACGATGTTTCCGCCTCCCTCGGCAAGCAGAAGGATTGTATATGTAATTGCCGCCATTCCGGAAGACAAGGCAATCGCAGCGGATCCTCCGTCCAGATCACAGACTCTTTCCTCCAGTATGCTTGCTGTAGGATTCCCTACACGAGAATAAATCCCTCCGGTTTCTGCGCCCGTCCATAACCTTCTTGCTCTGTCAATATCCTCAAGGTCAAATGCCGCTGTTTGATATATAGGAACATTTACTGAGTTGAAATGCTCCGACGAATTGTATCCCGCATGGATACGGTTTGTCTCAAATTGATGCTTTTTATTACTCACGGTAATTATCTCCTGTTCTTAAATGGTAAAGTATCAAAAAAACAGGAAGTCATTTTTCATTGACTTCCAAAGAATGCACTCATTTGATTTTCTGTCCGATAATGATAATTAATATCACATTTGAGGCACACAACATCGAATGATATAGCAGTCTTTGTACGGCATCATACACATACACTGGTTGTTTTTTCACATTTGATAGTTGTCATGGTAAGGAACCTCCTTTTCTCTCTGTGCTTATAGTATACACTAAAACACTCTGATCGTCCAATATCATATAGGTATAGTAGGTAATAGGCGTAGCCTATACCGCAAATTAAAAACGCCCCTGCATCTTACGCAGGAGCGCCGTCTGATTTCATTAGATTTTGCAAATATTTTTTCGTTTCTTCAATATACAAGCTTCCCATGTTGCTTAACATCTGATTCTTTTTTACAATATACCCGATCTGCATATGGCCGTTTTCACTGCTATTATCTATATTGTCTAATGGTACCGCTATATAATCACTGCCGTTTAATTCCTCACAAATGATGCCTGAACACAGAGTATATCCATTCAATCCAACCATCAAGTTCAGCATGGTAGCACGATCATTTGCCTTGATCGTTCTCGGATATTCATTCGTGCTGAAGATTTCCTCTGCGAAATAAAATGAGCTGCTTTCTCCCTGTTCAAATGACAGACAGGGGTATTCATACAACTGCTCTATCTTTACAGAACTTTCATTTGCCAGTGGATGTCCTTGCCACAGATATGCGTAAACACGACAGTCAATAAGTTTATGGAATTCAAGTCCATGAGCTTTCAAAAGCTTTGATATTGCCGCCTGATTAAAATTGCTCAGATACAAAATGCCGATCTCACTTTTCAGTGTGCTGACATCTTCTATCACTTCTTTTGTTTTCGTTTCGCGGATGGCAAACTCATATTCTTCCGTATCAAACTGCTTTACCATCTCGACAAAGCTTTTAACAACAAAGGAATAATGCTGAGTAGATACACCAAATTTTTTCTTTCGTTTGCCGGAATTCCCATATTTATCAAGGAGGGTTTCATACTGAGAATATACCTGTCTTGCATATGTTAAAAACTCAACACCGTCATTTGTCAGCGTAACGCCGCGACCGCTTCGATGAAAAATCGTGATGCCGAGTTCATTCTCTAAATCATGTATCGCGCCGCTGAGGGACGGCTGTGCTACATATAAGATTTCCGCTGCCTTATTCATTGAACCGGTTTCGGAAATTGTAATAGCATAATAAATTTGCTGTAAAGTCATCGTAAATTACCGCCTTAGTATCTAAATATACATACAATCTTGTATTTGCTTTATAACTTATAAAACCTATGTATATAATATATTATACAAAAAAATTAAGCCTTTGTCAAGATACACTGCGCATCTGCTGGTATTAACAAACAAATTTTTGTTGTGCCTCTTGAAAACCTACTAAATATATGTTATTATAGAGTTATCGTAATAATGAGGTGAATCAAATGAAAATTTCTACAAAAGGCCGCTACGCGCTTCGTATGCTGCTGGATTTAGCCGAGCATCAAAATTGTGGTTTTATTGCTCTGAAGGATATTGCAGAGCGTCAAAATATATCAAAGAAATATCTTGAGCAGATCATTCCTATTTTTAATAGATCAGGTATTTTGAAAACAATCCGTGGGTCACAAGGGGGTTATCAGCTTGCAAAAACGCCTGATAAGTATACTGTAGGTGAAATACTCCGCTTGACAGAAGGCTCGTTATCTCCCATTTCATGCGTGGAAGAGGAATCCACCACATGCGAGCGAAGCGGTGATTGCGCTATGCTTCCGGTGTGGCAGGGGCTTTATAAGGTGATTATCGAGTATCTTGACGGAATTACTTTGCAGGATATAATGGAGCAACAAAGAGAACGGTATATGAATGATTATGTGATTTAAAGCATTTTTTCGATAAATGAAGGATCCGGTTCGAAGCACAAAAGCTCTCAGAACCGGATCCTTTTATAATATTCACATTTTTTATTCAGCAAACATCGGAGTAGACAAATAACGCTCACCGGTATCGGGAAGAAGTGCGACAATGACTTTTCCCTTATTCTCCGGACGCTTTGCGAGTTCTGTCGCGGCAAATACTGCAGCTCCGGAAGAAATTCCTACAAGCAATCCTTCCCGCCTTGCAAGTGTTCTTCCTGTTTCAAAGGCATCCTCGTTTTCTACGGTGATGATCTCATCGTAAATTTCGGTATTCAGAGTCTCCGGAACAAAGCCTGCTCCGATGCCCTGAATCTTATGCGGACCCGGAGTACCCTTAGATAGTACCGGAGAGCCGGCAGGCTCAACTGCGACTATCTTCACGTTCGGATTCTTGCTCTTGAGATATTCGCCGACGCCGGAAACTGTGCCGCCAGTTCCTACACCTGCAACAAAGATATCCACCTTGCCATCGGTATCTTCCCAAATCTCGGGACCGGTTGTACTGCGATGTGCTGCGGGATTTGCCGTATTGGTGAACTGACTGGGAATGAAGCTGTTCGGCGTTTCAGCTGCAAGCTCCTGTGCCTTTGCGATAGCACCCTTCATCCCCTTAGCGCCTTCGGTAAGGACAAGCTGTGCGCCGTAAGCCTTCAAAAGATTGCGGCGTTCAATGCTCATTGTTTCCGGCATGGTGAGTATAATCTTGTAACCTCTTGAAGCAGCTACAGCCGCAAGGCCGATTCCGGTATTTCCGCTGGTCGGTTCAATAATTACGGAATCAGGTTTTAAAGCGCCTTTTGCTTCAGCTTCGTCGATCATCGCCTTTGCAATTCTGTCCTTAACACTTCCTGCGGGGTTGAAATATTCCAGCTTACCATAAATTGTAGCGCCGAGTTCTTTCTCAGCAATATAGTTAGTAAGCTTCAAAAGCGGCGTACCGCCGATCAAATCTGTAATCTTATCAAATGTTTTCATGATGATTTCTCCTTAACGATTAAATAATAATTATGAAAATATGCTATGCTTTCCACGGCCTACATCGTTTTATTTTATACATATCTGAAAGTCTCCCTTTTGAATTACCTATTATTCTTATCGGTTTTATGTGTTTGATAATACCACTGCAATTATCACTTGTCAAGGCTTTTTTCAAAAAAAGCTTGAAAATTAACAAAAAGTTGAGAATCACATATTCTTTCACCTCTTGACAAACCATAAATGTGAGACTATAATATAACATATTAAATAGATAGGTATTATATGCTTAATTCGCAGAAATCGATAATATTCGGAGCTGCTTTTCTGTAGCTCCGATTTTTAACAAGTAGGGAGGAAGATAAATGAACATATATGCAGACAACGCCGCAACAACCAAAATGAGCAAAGCTGCGATAGAAGCGATGCTTCCGTATTTCGATCAAATATACGGAAACCCATCCAGTCTGCACAGCACAGGACAATATGCGGCTGAGGCGCTGTTCATGGCAAGAAAAATTATCGCTGAGATATTGGGGTGTGATGCAAGAGAAATCACTTTCACTTCCGGCGGCAGTGAGGCGGACAATCAGGCGATCGTTTCCGCGGCGTCCATTGGTGCGAAGAAGGGAAAAAAGCACATTATTTCAAGTGCTATCGAGCATCATGCGGTACTGCACACGCTGGAAAAGCTGAAAAAACAGGGCTTTGAGATCACACTGTTGGATGCGCACGAAAACGGAATCGTTCGTCCGGAAGAGTTGGCGGCAGCAATTCGCCCGGATACCGCACTTGTGACGATCATGTACGCCAACAACGAGATCGGCTCAATCCAACCGATTGCAGAACTCGGAAAAATCTGTCGTGAGAAAGGCGTAATATTCCATACCGATGCGGTACAGGCAGTCGGTCATGTAAAAATCAATGTGGTCGAGGATAATATCGATATGCTATCGCTGTCCGCTCACAAATTTCACGGACCAAAAGGAATCGGCGTCCTGTATGCGAAGAAAGGGATCCCGCTTACTAATTTAATTGAGGGCGGCGCACAGGAGCGCGGCAAACGCGCCGGCACGGAGAATCTTCCGGCGATTATGGGTATGGCGGCTGCGCTGAAGGAGGCTGTTTCTGATATCGATGAAAACACCGCAAAGCTGATTCCGTTGCGCGACAGACTGATTGAAGGGCTGCTTCAAATTCCTCATACTGTTCTTAATGGCGATCCGAAACTTCGTCTCCCGGGCAATGCCAATGTCTGCTTTGAGGGAATCGAGGGTGAATCCCTGCTCCTTCTGCTTGACAGCAAGGGAATCTGCGCTTCCTCCGGTTCTGCCTGCACCTCCGATTCGCTGGACCCGAGCCATGTTCTGCTGGCAATCGGCCGTCCGCACGAGGTTGCACACGGATCGCTCCGACTATCGCTGTCGGAAGAAAACACAATAGAAGAAATCGACTATATGATTGAGGCAATCAAAGAAGTGGTCGCTTATCTGAGGAACATGTCTCCGGTTTGGAGAGATTTACAGGAGGGTAAAAGAAGCTATGTTATACAGTGAGAAAGTGATGGATCATTTTACAAATCCGCGCAATGTGGGCGTGATCGAAAATGCGGACGGGGTCGGCGAGGTTGGCAACGCCAAATGCGGTGATATTATGAAGATTTATTTGAAGATTGAGAACGACATCATAGCGGATGTTAAGTTTGAAACCTTCGGCTGTGGAAGCGCTATCGCATCCAGTTCCATGGCGACCGAGATGATCAAGGGCAAGCCGCTCTCCGAAGCACTCACGCTTACCAATAAGGCGGTCGCAGAGGCGCTGGACGGCCTTCCTGCACACAAGCTGCACTGTTCAGTACTCGCGGAGGAAGCGGTAAAAGCTGCTGTCAAAGACTATTACGATAAAAACGGCATCGAATACGATCATGCAATTTTCCCGGACTGTGCTTCCTGCGGACACTGCGAGACCGGGGAATGCCACTGATTCAGAAGGAAGGGATATGTATGGCTGAAACACTGACAAGAGAGGCGGCATTGGCACTGCTGACCGAATTTAACAAAGAGCCATTTCATCTCAAGCACGCCTTAACGGTAGAAGGCGTTATGCGCTATTTTGCAAAGGAGCTTGGGTATTCCGATGAAGAGGAATTCTGGGGAATCGTTGGCCTTTTGCACGATCTCGATTTTGAACAGTTCCCGGAACAGCATTGTATCAAAGAGCAGGAAATCATGAGAGAACGCGGTATTGATGAACGAATCATTCATGCGACAGCCAGCCACGGATATGCGCTGACAGTGGATATAGAACCGGAGCATGAAATGGAAAAGGTTTTATATGCTGTGGATGAACTTACCGGACTGATTGGTGCTGTAGCACTGATGCGGCCGTCAAAAAGCGTATCTGATCTGGAATTAAAATCGGTCAAGAAGAAATACAAAAATGCGAACTTTGCCGCCGGATGCTCCAGAGAAGTTATTGAGCGTGGCGCGGCGATGCTCGGCTGGGAGCTTGATGACTTAATCAATCGGACGATTCTCGCCATGCGAAGCTGTGAAGAAACTTATGAAAATTTCTGAGATTATAGAAAAACTGCAAAATGAACGCGATCTTTCTGACAGTGAATTTAAGGGATTATTAGAAACCGATGCTTTTGACCATCTGCTCCATCAGGCTGCCGACGGGAAGCGTCGCAGTATATACGGTAGTGAGGTCTATATACGGGGACTGATTGAATTCACGAATTACTGCAAAAACAACTGCTATTACTGTGGGATCAGACGAGACAACCGAAATGCCGTTCGTTACCGATTGACCAAAGAGGATATCCTTGCCTGCTGTGAAGAGGGATACCGGCTCGGCTTCCGTACTTATGTCCTGCAAGGCGGAGAGGATCCGTGTTATACGGATACCGTCATATGTGACATTGTATCCGAAATTCGCAGCCGTTTTCCCGATTGTGCCATAACTCTGTCTATTGGTGAAAAATCAAAAGAAAGCTATAAATCGTTCTTTGATGCGGGGACAAATCGCTACCTTTTAAGGCACGAAACCGCTGATGATAGCCATTACAGAAAACTTCATCCGGACAGTATGAGTCCTGACAATAGAAAGAGATGCTTGTACAATCTAAAAGAAATCGGGTATCAGGTGGGTTCCGGTTTTATGGTGGGTTCTCCCTATCAAACAACCGAGAATCTGATTTCAGACCTGCGCTTTTTACAGGATTTGCAGCCGGATATGATCGGAATAGGACCGTATATCACCCATGAGGATACGCCATTTTCGTCTTTTGAGAACGGAAGTCTGAATCTCACACTCAGACTGATCTCCGTTTTACGGCTCATGTTCCCCTATGCGCTGATTCCGGCAACAACAGCACTCGGTACGATTCATCCGCAGGGGCGTGAACTGGGACTTAAAGCGGGCGCAAATGTAGTTATGCCGAACCTCTCCCCAGTAAGTGTAAGAAAGCTGTATTCGCTTTATGAAAATAAAATCTGTACAGGAGAGGAAGCCGCCCAGTGCCGAGGATGTCTTGAACGGCGTGTCAGCAGTGCAGGATATAGAATCATAACTTCTATCGGAAACGCAAAAAGGAGTCAAAGCAAAAATGACGATACGAGAACTACAGGATGAAATCATCCGATTAAAAAAAGCAAAAGGAGTCTGCATACTTGCTCATGCCTATCAAGGACAGGAAATATGGGAAGTTGCCGATTACATAGGCGATTCTTTCGGGCTCAGCAAGAAGGCGGCCGAAGTTAAGGAGCAGACCGTTCTCATGTGCGGCGTCCGCTTTATGGCGGAAACAGTGAAAATGTTATCGCCGCAGAAAAAGGTCTTGCTTGCCAATCCGATTGCAGGATGCCCCATGGCAGATCAAATGGATACTGATCTGATCGCACAGATGAAAGAGTCCATGCCGGATTATACGGTAGTGGCGTACATCAATACTACGGCAGAACTGAAAACGATCTGCGACGTCTGCGTAACTTCGTCCTCCGCAGTTAAGATCATCCGCAATATTCCGAATGATAAAATCCTGTTCATCCCCGACTGTAATTTGGGTGACTATATTGCAAAGCAAGTACCGGAAAAGGAACTGAAGCTTGTCCGCGGCGGATGTCCGACACACTTACGAATGACAAAGAAAGATGTAGAACGTGCAAGAAAAGAGCATCCCGACGCTGAAATACTGATGCATCCCGAATGTCATCCGAGTATTGTATCAATGGCGGATTTCATCGGCAGTACGACAGAAATTATGGCATATGCAGAAAAAGGTACAGGGAGCGAATATGTTATCGGCACGGAAAAAAGCATTGTGGAACACCTTGGGTACAAATGCCCTGAAAAAAGCTTTTACCCGCTTTCCAAAGACTGCGTATGCCACAACATGCAGGCAACTACCCTGATGGATGTTTACCGTGCAGTGAAAGGCATAGGCGGCGAGGAAATCATTATGAGCGATGAGCTTATTGCATTCTCGCGGAAATGTATTGATGAAATGCTGAGGTTGGGAAAATGAAGAAAGCGATAATCGCCATGAGCGGCGGTGTAGATTCCAGCGTTGCAGCTTATCTCATGAAATTACGCGGTTATGAATGTATGGGTGTCACCATGAAGCTGTTTCATAATGAGGACATCGGAATTCCAAGCGAACATTCCTGCTGTTCGCTGGACGACGTGGAGGATGCGAGAAGCGTTGCCTATGCGCTTGATATCCCATATCATGTTTTTAATTTTTCGACTCGGTTTGAAGAAACGGTGATAGGCCGCTTTATTGCGGCATATGAAAACGGAATGACTCCGAATCCCTGTATCGATTGCAATCGGTATCTAAAATTCGACAAGCTGTATCACCGCGCAAAAGAACTGGACTATGATTATGTAGTAACGGGTCACTATGCCCGTATCGAAAAAGACGCTTTATCAGGCAGATATCTGCTGAAAAAGGCGGTGGACGCTAATAAGGATCAAAGCTATGTACTGTATGCACTAACACAGGATCAGCTTGCACACACGCAGTTTCCGCTCGGCGGTATGACAAAGCCAGATGTACGAAGCATTGCCGAAGAAAATGGATTTATAAATGCCCGTAAGCATGACAGCCAGGATATCTGCTTTGTCAGGAATGGGAGCTATGCAGATTTTATTGAGGAACACACCGAAAAAAAATATCCGGACGGTGATTTTATAGACGCAGATGGAAATATTCTCGGCCGTCATCGCGGTATCATCCGTTATACGATTGGGCAAAGAAAAGGATTGGAACTCCCTTTTCCTGAGCCAATGTATGTATGTGCTGTCGATCCAATCTGCAATACTGTAACACTCGGCAAACAGTCGGAGCTGTACTCACAGAGCCTAACTGCAACAGATATTAACCTGATTTCCGTCTCCTCCATTGACGAGCCACTACGACTGAAAGCAAAGGTTAGATATCGTCAATCGGAACAGTGGGCAACCGTTTTGCAAACAGACGAAGATACGCTGCAAATCAAATTTGACGAACCCCAGCGTGCTGTCACAAAAGGACAGGCTGTTGTCCTGTACGACGGAGACACCGTTGTTGGCGGTGGAACGATTTATTCTGTAAGATAAAAAACAAAAATAATAAAAATGAAAGAAGGCTTTACAATGGAAAACAACAGATTTGAATTGAACAAAAACTTAGCGCAGATGCTCAAGGGTGGCGTCATTATGGATGTTACAACGCCGGAACAGGCAAAAATCGCTGAAGCGGCTGGGGCGTGTGCCGTTATGGCGCTGGAGCGCATTCCTGCCGACATCCGTGCCGCAGGTGGTGTTTCCCGCATGAGCGACCCGAAAATGATTAAGGGCATACAGAATGCCGTTTCTATTCCGGTTATGGCAAAATGTAGAATTGGTCACTTTGCGGAAGCCCAAATTCTGCAGGCAATCGAAATCGACTATATCGACGAGAGTGAGGTGCTTTCTCCTGCCGACGACAAGTATCACATCGACAAAACAAAATTTGATGTTCCGTTTGTTTGCGGCGCAAAGGATCTTGGCGAAGCGCTTAGAAGAATCAACGAAGGCGCTGCAATGATACGGACTAAGGGTGAGCCTGGCACCGGCGACGTTGTACAGGCAGTACGCCATATGCGCATGATGCAGTCGGAAATTCGTCGGATCGGTTCGATGTCGGAAGATGAGCTGTCCGATGCGGCAAAGCAGCTCCAGGTTCCGTATGAGTTGGTATTGTATGTACACGAAAACAAAAAACTTCCTGTTGTCAACTTTGCAGCCGGTGGAGTCGCGACGCCCGCCGATGCAGCGCTAATGATGCAGCTTGGCGCAGAGGGCGTTTTTGTCGGCTCGGGTATTTTTAAATCCGGAAATCCCGAAAAGCGTGCGGCGGCTATTGTTAAAGCGGTTACTAATTTCACAGATGCGAAAATGCTTGCAGAGCTTTCAGAGGATCTCGGCGAGGCAATGGTCGGAATCAACGAGCAGGAAATTGAGCTTTTAATGGCGGAAAGAGGCAAATAAACGATGCGGATTGGGATACTCGCTCTGCAAGGAGCTTTTGCCGAGCATGAGAAAATGCTCTCATGCATCGGCGTATCTTCTTTTGAAATACGACAGAGAAAAAAACTTGAGCAATCTTTTGACGGACTGATCATTCCCGGCGGAGAAAGTACTGTGCAAGGCAAACTTCTGCGGGAATTGAATCTATTTGATCCTTTGAAGGAACAAATCCTTTCAGGACTTCCTGTGTTCGGAACCTGTGCGGGTCTGCTTCTGTTAGCAAAAGAAATCAAAAATGATAATCGCGTTCATTTTGCCGTAATGAACATTACCGCCGTAAGAAATGCATATGGAAGACAACTCGGGAGTTTTTATACAGAGTCTGAATTCAAAAATATTGGGAAAATCCCCATGACTTTTATTCGCGCTCCATATATAGAATCTGTGCATGGCAACACGGAAATATTAGCGTCTGTGGACGGAAAAATTGTTGCAGCCAAAGAAGGAAATATGCTTGTTACCGCATTTCATCCGGAACTAAACAATGATCTTTCGGTACATAAATATTTTATCAAAATGGTTAAAGAGCATAAAGGAATCCATATATGATTTTTTCCGAAGAACAACTCGAACGATATTCCAGACATTTTGTCCTACGGGAAATCGGTGTGTCAGGACAAAAGAAATTATTGAATGCAAAAGTGCTGGTTATCGGAGCCGGCGCTTTAGGTTCGGCTGCGCTTATGTATTTAGCCGCCGCAGGAGTCGGTACAATCGGCGTTGCAGACTCTGACTGTGTTGAACGTTCCAATTTGCAAAGGCAGATTATTCACCGAACCGAAAATATTGGGACACCGAAGACTGCTTCAGCAGAACAAACGCTGAAAGAAATCAACCCAGATGTTTCTGTGATTCTCCATTCTGTACAGGTAAGCGCCGACAATATCGAAGAATTGATACTCCCATACGATTTTATTATCGATGGTACTGATCGATTTGAAACGAAATTCCTAATAAACGATGCCTGTGTTCTTTTGAAAAAGCCGTATTCTCATGCCGGAGCGGTTCGTTTCGGCGGTCAGACCATGACCTATGTTCCGAAAAGCGGACCATGTCTTCGCTGCTTGCTTGGAAGCGTCCCTCCTCATGAACAAAATGTATCATGCTCCGAAGCAGGTGTTTTCGGTGCTGTTACTGGTGTGATTGGGAGTATTCAAGCGGCGGAAGCAATAAAGTATCTGCTTGGTATCGGAGAACTGCTGGTCGGTAAGGTTCTGAATTTCGATGCCCTATCCATGAATATTCGTATTACCAAAATGTCAAAGACGGACTCTCACTGCAGGGTATGCGGAGAAAATTCTGATATATTATCTTTGGCAGAAAATCGTGAGGAGTACGAACTACAGGGATGCCGTGCCTGCAATGGTGATAACAAATGATAAACGAGATCAGTATATGCGAGTATATGAAAAATCGGACTGATGACAGTGACGATATTTTAGTTGATATACGGGAAAAGATGATGTATGAATTCGGTTCGATTCCCGGCGCTGTCAATATTACAATGGACAATATCCGTCATCTGTACGACTTGCCGAAGGATAAAACCATTTATGTCTTTTGTCAAGCCGGTGAGATCAGTGGAGAGATTGTCGAAATTTTATCTGACGCAGGATATACTGCGTACAATTTGATAGGCGGATACCGTGAGTATCTGAGAAACCATATAGGATTGAAAGAAGAGAGTTAATGCCAAAATGTTGAATCAATTTTCAAGAACAGAGCTTATATTCGGAAAAGAGGCTATGGAGAAGCTTGCGAATTCCCGTGTGGCTGTTTTCGGGATTGGTGGTGTCGGCGGATATACGGTAGAAGCATTGGTTCGCTCTGGCATTGGAACAGTTGACCTTATCGATGACGATAAGGTATGCCTTACAAATATTAACCGCCAGATATATGCCACGCGAAAAACAGTGGGCAAATACAAGGTGGATGTTGCCGCCGAGCGTATTGCCGAAATCAATCCTGATACGGTAGTAAATACGTACAAAACTTTCTACATGCCCGATACAGCCAATCAATTCGATTTTACACAGTATGACTATATTGTCGATGCAATTGACACCGTTAAGGGCAAGTTGGAATTAGTGGAAAATGCAAACGCTGCAGGAACGCCTATCATCAGCTCCATGGGTGCCGGAAATAAGGTCGATCCTACAGCATTTGAAGTAACGGATATTTATAAGACCTCCGTATGCCCTCTTGCTAAAGTTATGCGCTATGAACTAAGACGCAGAGGAATCAAAAAATTGAAAGTTGTCTATTCAAAAGAACCGCCAATCACCCCTATCGACGATATGGCGATAAGCTGTCGCACACACTGCATCTGCCCTCCGGGAACAGCAAGAAAATGCACACAGCGCAGACAGGTGCCGGGCAGCAATGCTTTTGTTCCATCCGTTGTAGGGTTGATTATTGCCGGTGAAGTTATAAAGGATTTAATTAGAATAAAAGAGAAAGGTGTATCATTTTGATTTATCTTAATTAATGCTGCAGCGATTTAAAGTTATCAATGATTACTACACAAAGTAAACTTGCGTTTGCCTACGATGTGTACTGGATTTTTAATAGAGAACAAGCATCGAAGAAAAAACTATCTTATTACAACAGAAAAGGACGGCGTATTTGGTAAAAACAGTCGAATGCGCCGCTATTCTTTTTTCTTATCGTTTTACCGACGAAAATTAGTGCTGTCTTTTTCTTTTCTGCTGTAATCTCTCTTAAAGTGGGTAGTTCAAGGGAGTCCACGGTGAACCGGTACTGGGTTCACTGTTTAGGCAGACTTCTCCCTTGTGAGTCGGATAAAAAGAGGTTTCGGTTCCTTGACTCGTCTGCCTTGCTGACGGACTTTCTCTCTATCTGGAGTAAGGATCGCTCTCGGCTCATCTGTAACAAGGACAGCCGAATGCTCGCCTCTGTGATTGCTGACTCCGCTGTCCTGCCTTGCCGTAATGCATCGGGCATGGTCGGTAATAATGGGATCAGTATTCATATCAATGAAATACAGTCCTGTTTTACCGCCCCAACCGCCTGATCCAGCACATTGCGTACAGGCTACTCCGTCTGTTTCATAGACTCTTTGTCCCTGCGGTCCGGGGATAAGCTCTTTAAGATTTTCCGCATTGCCGCAGGCGAGAGGAAATATCCTTCCGGTACTTCGTCCTCCAAGACTTGCGACAATGTACAGCCGTCTTCGTTGTTGCGGGACTCCGAAATTTGCGCTGTTATGCACACACCATTCGAGATCATACACCAGCTCAGTAAGTGTGGAGAAGATGGTAGTAAGCGTCCTGCCGCCGTCATGCGATAGCAAACCGGGGACATTTTCCAACAGAAGATATGCAGGCCGTTTCGCTTCAGCGATTCGGGCAACCTCAAAGAAAAGAGTTCCTCTTGTATCGTCTGCAAATCCGAGCCGCTTTCCAGCAACTGAGAAGCTTTGGCATGGAAATCCAGCACAGATGAGGTCAATGTCGGGCAGCTCGTTTGGGTTGATGGTTCTTGCATCTTCAAAATACAGCTCTCCTTTCGGTTCGTAGATGGCGTTGTACGCCTGATTTGCATATTTATCTATCTCGCAGTGACCGATGCATTCATAACCGCCCACAGCTTCAAGCCCTGAACGGAAACCGCCGATCCCTGCGAACATATCTAAAAATCGGATTGCCATAAGGCATCATCCGTTTGTTACTTCATCATCCTTTCCTTAAATCATTTTCATGCCGAAATCCTGTGTTTCGTCCATTTGCTGTTCTTCCGCAAGTTCTTCCGTTGTTAATCTGCGGAAGGAGTCTTCGCCGGGAACAATGCCGAGATGTCTGCCGTTGTCAAAATCACAGTGCAGTGTGCCGATATCATCCACAACCTTGACCGTTCCTCTTGTGTTGTCCTCGACAGGGCGGGGATCATCACCCATTTGCAAAAGCAATATCCTTGTGCCGGGCGGATAGTTATCCTTCATGCGCTGTGCAAAGCGCCGTTCCACTTCAAATTTGTTCATGTTACATTCTCCCTTCGTCATAACTGCATATTTCCGAAATGAGGGCTTTCGGATACTCGCTGCTTAAAATCCGTTTCATTTTCCATGAAGTAGTCATCGCCGCTGTTCCAGTCCCTCGCCGAATCCATCTGCTGCCTGACCAATCAATTCGTCAATCCATTCCTGTTCCTCTGCCGGGGTTAAGGCTTCCCGAAGACCGGTGCGGATTACGCCGTACAGCTCGCCGTTCACATTTTCCACATCCCAGATGGCAGATACCAGTTTTGCCCTTGCGGATTCACTGCCGTGGAAATAGTCCGCCATATTGTTCATATCGCTGTCCTGTTCCTTTTGCAGCAATTCCCGGATTGCGTCCTCGTTAGCGATGCCATAGCCGTTATCCACCTCGTACCAATCGCCATATTCCTCATCGGATATCTGAATTTTAAGAGGACAGTAGTAGTTGACGGTCACACCAATCAGCTCGTCCGTCATCGCCTTGATATCCGCCATGACTGCCTGCGGAGAGTGATACTGACCGTGAACAATATGCTGTTCGAGTTCTTCCAAAAGCTCCGGTCTGGCGTTCTCCACCATGTGGGCGCACAGGTTAGCATCATCCAGGGAATGGGTCGGCTTGAACAGCACCGCCAAGCTGTTGCCAATATCTGAGTCAGCATAGAGTTTGACCTGAATGTCCTGCTCATCCTCATCGCTGATGGGTATATCCGTAAGCCGTCGGCGGATACCAATCTGCGCAAGCTCATATTGGAGGCTGAAACGATCCATCGGCAAGGTGAGGACTGCCGTCTGATCTTTGTGGGATATGAGAGCGTTAAGCATGGCATACCTCCGGTTCATTCAAAACTGCTGCGCCGAAGCGGTCAATGGTGACTGCCTGCACAATGAGACGGAAGGCTCTGTCGGAAACGATGCCGCTGTCCGACAGTTCGCACAGCGATATCTGCCGTTCGCCGGTCTGCAATTCCTCGACGGATTTCCATAGAGCATAGCCGTCTGTAGAGATATCTCCAAGGTGAACGCTCTGCAAATCTACATTACCGTTTCTTTCGATGTGTCGTTTGGTTCTGATCCACAGAATATGGTCTGCCGTCAGCAGATACAGTACGGCAAGCGCCTGATTGCTTGGCTTATGCAGACTAAGTCGCTGGGTTTCAAAAATTCGCTTGTGGTGCTCGTTTTGAAAAATCATGTGTTTATCATCCTTTCGGTTATATATTTTTGAGAGCCGCCTTTGTAACGGGATATGCTTTACCTCTGCATATGCAGCTTTGACGGCTTCACTGAGAGAAGCTGCGCCGCAGGAAAGCCGGATATCCAGCACAGGACATACATCTTCGGTACAGCCAATCTTTTTTCTATAGTAAAGACAGAGCCGACAGTCGCAGTCTTTCTTTGTGTATTTGTATGGGCTGCGTTTTTTGCCACCGCCTCGCTGGCTGCCGCCGGGCGGTCGTTTCATAATTGCCTCAATACTGTTGAGGGAGGAGGTATGGGTAAAATACATTTTGATCGCTCCTTTTTGGTGAAATGAAAAAAGCCCGAAGTCTTTTGCAAAACTTCGGGCTGTGGGTAACAAAAAACGGCTGACAAGTTTTTGATGACTTGTCTGCCGTCTATGCAGATATTTGGTTGTACGGGAGTTCAAATCCATACGCAAAGGGAAAATGGCCGTTTTATATCTACAAATATGCATCTGAAAATCCCGGTATTTAGGCAGTAAAAAACCCCGATAAAATCGGGGTTTTCACGGAACATATCTTTTTTATGTTCCTATTATGGTGGGAGAAGATGGATTCGAACCATCGAAGCTGAAAGCAACAGATTTACAGTCTGCCCCCTTTGGCCACTCGGGAATTCTCCCATATTAAATTTCTGCTTTGCTTTACAAAACATGGAGCTGGTGGACGGACTCGAACCCCCGACCTGCTGATTACAAATCAGCTGCTCTACCAACTGAGCTACACCAGCGTATTGTTCGCTTGATTGACGAAATATATTATACCACATATTTCGCCGAATGTCAACAGCGTTTTTCATTGTTTGCAAAATTTTAATATTTCAATACTGCACAAACAAACGCTGATAAAGCTATAAATTGTTCTTATAGGTCATCAAAAAGTTTGCTACTGAACTAAATCAAAAGTTACAGCAAAGCCGAAACGGGCAAGCCCGCCACGGTGAATGACTGGTCGAGGCGACAGGACTTGAACCTGCGGCATCTTGGTCCCAAACCAAGCACTCTACCAAACTGAGTTACGCCTCGTAGCTGACGTTGCACACGGTGGGGAATTATATCGTGCCACAGAAAAAATCCAAGCTTTGTGTGCCTTGAGTTTTACGAATATTTCCGCAAAACATTTGTCTGCGTCATCAGACAGCTTTATTATTATACTATATAGCATTTTGTTTGTCAAGCAATTTTGCAAGTTTTGTGAGGTTTAAACAAATCACAGCCAATATTTTTGTTTATGTTTAATTATTATTGACGGAAAAGATTTTACGCACATATACATTATAATAGTATATAACGGGTTATGTCTTTGAAATCGAAGAGATTGGTTTTATTATTGGTATAATTTGATGATTTTTTGGTGAAAGCGGTTGATTTTTATGTTTTTTTGTGTTATCATATATTTATATATAATAGGTATGCTCTAATTTTTATGATTCAGAAGGGATAGGTTAAACGAGACTGCCGAGGGGGACAACGACAGAACCAGAGTGTTCACCAAGCAGGAGGCCGCGGAGTATGAGGAAAGGACCAGAGCTTTTTCCGTACCGAAACAGCCTGTGCACGCTGAGCAAACGGAGCAGTATGTTCAGCCTGCCGTTCAGTATAACGATACATATGAAAATCATGCGGAACAGCAGCAGTCCTATCGTTCGGGAAGCTACGACGAATACAGCGATGATGATTATGATTACGACGAAGAAGAGGATTACGAGCAGCCAGACGAGGATCAGGCCAAGAAAAAGCTGTTTGTTATAACTGCGGTCATTACCGTAGGCGTTCTTCTCGTTATTATTCTTGCGGTGGTTGCGGGATATAAGATCTTTGGTTTCGGCGGCGATGATGATTCTCTCAATTACGTTAACAAAAAGTCTTCGGTTTCGGCGGCTGATGATAAGGACGGAAACAAGGACGGAGTATATGTAGATACTCTTGACGGAGATGAGAGCAAGGCTGAGTCCAAGAAAGACGAGAAAAAGCCGGACGAGGAAAGCAGTGCCGCCGACAGTGAACAGGATACGATCACTTCCACGACTACTTCTGCGTCTACCACAACAACTACTACGACAAAGGCGACTGAGGAAACTACTACCACTACCGACACCGAAAAAACCACAACTACAACGACTTCCTCAGAAACAACGACCACTACTGAGGCAACAGGCAACACAGGCGACGCTATTTCGGCTATAACAGGTCAGATAAGCGGCACTGTAGAGTCGTATGAATACAGGACCGAAGATGCCGGATATATTTACTACTATGTATATACCACTGACGGTCACGGTTACAGTGCGGCATACAACAAGACCGACGGTTCGGTAGTACTGCAACAGAATTACTGATAATATTTTGCGATTGTAAAAGCGCGTTCCGATTTTATCGGAGCGCGCTTTTTTGTGCCGTACTACGGCTTTACAAAATGGTTCATGTTTTGTAAAGTCCTTTGCAAACATATTACAACAGCTTTACACACTTCGGGTTTTTGATTTTACATTGGCGATGTATCATTATTATATCACCTGAATATGAATTAAGAAAAGGAGTATAAGAAGGTGTATATCGACAGCCGCAAGGCTGATATGGAAAGAGGTATATTTTTTATGAAAACAAGAACATCAAAATTGGGAGTCATTTTAACTGCGCTGGCACTGGCAGGTTCTATGCTTGCGGGATGCGGAGGAAGCTCGGATAAGATAACGGTCATCTCCCGCGAGGACGGTTCGGGCACAAGAGGCGCGTTTATCGAGCTTACAGGCGTTGAGGAAAAGGACGCTGACGGAAACAAGACGGACAACACGAAAAAGGACGCGCTTATCTGCAAGTCTACGGATGTAGTGCTTACACAGGTAGCCGGGGACAAGAACGCTATCGGTTACATTTCCTTCGGCTCACTTAACGACAAGGTAAAGGTACTCAAGGTTGACGGTGTTGAGCCTTCAACACAGACTATCGAAAGCGGTGAATACAAGATCGTAAGACCTTTCAACATTGCCGTGAAGGACGGTCTTTCAGACGCGGCTCAGGATTTTGAAAACTACATCATGAGCAAAGAAGGCCAGCAGGTCATTGAGGACAACGGCTACATTATGATCGACAAGAACGCTGCGGCGTTTGCCTCAAACGGTGCGTCGGGCAAGGTCGTTGTAAGCGGTTCATCTTCGGTAACACCTGTAATGGAAAAGCTTGCCGAAAGCTATCAGAAGGTAAACTCAGACGTAACTGTTGACGTTCAGCAATCCGACTCTTCGACAGGCATCAAGGACGCTATCAACGGTACTTCCGACATTGGTATGGCTTCGAGAGATATTTCCGACGACGAGCTTTCACAGGGTATCAAGTCTGTTACTATCGCTCAGGACGCTATTGCGGTCATTGTAAATAAGGACAACGATGTTGAGGATCTTTCTCTTGACGATATAAAGGCGATTTATACCGGAGAAAGGGTAAACTGGAGCGACGGAGAATAACCTGCAGCTGAGCAGACAAATGGTGTTTGTGAATTTGTTCGCATTACTATAATAAACATTGATGAGGCGGAGCGGTCAAATCCGTTCCGCCTTATTAAGAAAGCGCTGATCAAATTAAATTCTCCGGCTAAAACTTATGCGGCTGAATTTGATACGCATCACTTTGATCGGTGCATCTTTAAGGAAACAGGTTTAAATTTATGAGGTGATTATTACGGATACTGAAAATACTGCGGCAAAGGTGTTGACAAAGGAACTGCACTGCGGCAATAAAAGCGGCAGGATACTTGAAAAGGGCATGAAAGCGCTGTTCTTTCTGTGCGCCTGCGTTTCTGTGGCGGCGGTTGTGGTAATATGCGTTTTCATGTTTGCCAAGGGCTGTCCTGCTATTGCAAAGATCGGAGTAAAAGAATTTCTGCTGGGTTCGGACTGGAGCCCGCGAAATGTTCCTGCGTCCTATGGAATTTTCCCTATGATAGTAGGCTCGCTTTACTGCACTGCGGGTGCGATAATCATAGGCGTGCCTATCGGACTTATGACGGCTGTTTTTATGGCGAAGTTCTGTCCGAAAAAGCTTTTTAAATGGCTTATGCCGCCTATAAATCTTCTTGCAGGAATCCCCTCTATCGTATACGGTTTCTTCGGAATGGTAGTTGTTGTTCCGCTTATCAGAAACGTTTTCGGCGGAACGGGAAACAGCGTTCTGACGGTTTCAATAATTCTGGGAATTATGATACTTCCGACTATCGTAGGTATGAGTGTAAGCGCTTTGCAGGCAGTTCCGGACAGCTACTACGAAGGTGCGGTGGCTCTGGGAGCGACTCACGAAAGAGCGGTAGCGACAGTGGTATTCCCTGCCGCAAAATCAGGAATACTCGCAAGCGTTATTCTTGCAGTAGGCAGAGCTATAGGCGAGACTATGGCGGTAATAATGATCGCAGGAAATTCGCCGATCATTCCGGAATCTATGCTGGACGGCGTAAGAACTCTTACGGGAAATATAGTGATAGAGATGAGCTATGCGGAGGGACTTCATTACGACGCTCTTATCGGAACGGGCGTGGTACTGTTCGTATTCATACTTCTGCTTAATCTTTGCTTTAATCTTATCACCGGCAGAAAGGATAAGGGGTGAGCGTTATGAGCGACAAAATGAGAACTTACAGATCGCACCCGATGTCGCTGGTGTTCAACATACTTACAAAGATAGCGGTAACGCTTACCATTGGCATTTTCGTGCTTATTGTCGGATATGTTATCATCAAGGGCGTACCTTATCTTAAGCCGTCGCTGTTTTCGGCGAATTACACTTCTGATAACTGCTCGATGCTTCCGGCGATAGCGAACACATTTATAATGCTGTTGGCAGCGCTTGTGATAGCCGCGCCGCTGGGGATATTCTGCGCTGTATATCTTGTGGAATATGCTAAAAAAGGGAATCGGTTTGTAAGGCTTATAAGACTTACCACCGAAACTCTTTCAGGAATACCCTCTATCGTATACGGACTTTTCGGAAATATGTTTTTCGTACTGGCTCTTAACTGGAAGCTTTCGATGCTTTCGGGCGCCTGCACGCTGGCTATAATGGTTCTTCCGCTTATTATCCGTTCTACTGAGGAGGCTCTGAAGTCGGTTGACGACAGCTTCCGCGAGGGCAGCTACGGTCTTGGCGCAGGTAAGCTGAGGACGATCTTCGTTATCGTTCTGCCGCCGGCGATAAGCGGTATTCTTTCAGGCGTGATACTTGCTATGGGAAGAATTTTCGGAGAGACCGCCGCTCTTATCTACACGGCGGGTACGGTGGCAAAATATGCGGGACTTTCAGATTCAGGGCGCACGCTTGCTATCCATATGTATTCGCTTTCAAACGAGGGACTTCACATGAACGAGGCGAGCGCAACGGCGGTAGTGCTGCTGGTAGTGGTATTATTGCTGAACGGTCTTGCTTCTCTTGCGGCTAAAAAGCTTTCCAAAGGAGGAAACTAAATGACACAGCCAAAACTACAGGTAAAAAACTGCGATTTATTTTACGGAGATTTTCAGGCTCTGAAAAACATAGATCTTGAGATACAGGAAAAGGAGATCACAGCCTTTATAGGTCCGTCGGGCTGCGGAAAATCAACGCTGCTCAAATCCCTGAACAGAATGAACGATCTGGTCGAGGGCTGTAAGATAACGGGAGAATTTACGCTGGACGGTGTGAACATCTACAAGGATATGGAGATAACCGAGTTGAGAAAGCGTGTGGGAATGGTTTTTCAAAAGCCTAATCTTTTCCCTATGTCTATTTACGACAATATTGCATACGGTCCGAGGACTCACGGCATAAAAAAGAAGGCGGAGCTTGACGAGATCGTTGAGACGACGCTGAAACAGGCTTGCGTATGGGACGAAACCAAGGACAGACTAAAAAAATCCGCTCTGGGAATGTCCGGCGGACAACAGCAGAGGATCTGTATTGCCAGAGCTTTGGCGGTAAAGCCGGAGGTTCTGCTTATGGACGAGCCTACTTCCGCACTGGACCCGATCTCAACAATTAAGATAGAGGAGCTTGCATCGGAGCTGAAAAAGAATTATACTATAGTTATAGTAACCCATAATATGCAGCAGGCTACACGAATTTCGGATAAAACCGCATTTTTCCTCCACGGAGAGATAGTGGAATTTGACGACACACATACGATTTTTTCAAATCCGAAGGAGCACAAAACTCTGGAATACATCACCGGACGTTTCGGATAAACGCAGTCGATGCGGAAAGGAATGAACTGATATGCGTGAAAATTTTGACTGTAAACTCGGGGAGCTTAACAGAAAACTTCTCGATATGGCGGCGATGACGGAGCAGATAATTGCGATGTCCATTAAGTCGCTTGTTGAGCAGGACGAGGTCCTTGCCAAACAGACTGTGGAATTTGATTTGAAGATAAACGAGGCAGAACGAGAAGTGGAAAGGATATGCCTGCGGCTACTTTTACAGTATCAGCCGGTTTTTGCGGAAGATCTGAGAAAGGTTTCCTCTGTACTGAAAATGATAACCGATATGGAGCGTATCGGCGATCAGGCGGCGGATATTGCTTCGCTCAACCGTGCGCTTATCGCCAAGAAACAGAAATGGGAGCTTGACGATATTGCGGAAATGGCGAGGGCGGCGACCTGCATGGTGACACAGGCTATCGACGCTTATGTGAATAATGACGAAGAGCTTGCCAACACGGTGATAAAATCCGATGATAAGATAGACGAGCTTTTTGTTAAGACAAAGAACAAGATAATCGACGAGATTGCCGCGGACAAAGCAAACGGCGAAAAGGCTATCGACACTCTTATGACGGCGAAATACTTTGAACGCATCGGAGATCATGCAGTAAACATTGCGGAATGGGTGGTGTTTTCTATCACGGGGATACACAAGGCCGAGAAAATCATGTAATTTACACAGTAAAAAACAGACATCTGCACGATAAATGACGATTTATGCGATTTTACCTAAATTTTACGCTGTCTGATTTGATATTTTACAATTATAATGTATAATAAGCATTGAAAAGAACGTAATAAAAATGTAAAATATAATTAGGAGAGTCGTGTATGGATATTTTTTCTGTATTGTCATTGATCGGCGGTCTTGCGCTGTTCCTTTACGGAATGAACGTAATGGGCGGCGGGCTGGAAAAGCTTGCAGGCGGCAAGCTGGAGAAGATATTTGAAAAGCTTACGTCTAATCCTTTGAAGGCCGTGCTGTTGGGTGTGACCGTTACGTCGGTCATTCAGTCCTCATCGGCGACTACGGTAATGCTGGTGGGATTTGTCAACGCGGGCATAATGAAGCTTCGTTCCGCTATAGGAATAATAATGGGCGCTAATATCGGTACTACGGTGACTGCGTGGCTGCTTTCCCTTTCGGGTCTGAGCGGTGACAGTTTGCTGGTAAATATGCTGAAGCCTGCGTCGTTTTCTCCTGTTCTTGCTATAATCGGAGTGGCGATACTTACCTTTTCCAAGAGCGGAAGGAAAAAGGATATTGCCACGATACTGATAGGATTTGCGGTGCTTATGTTCGGAATGACCATGATGAGCGACGCTGTTGCGCCTTTGAAGGATGTTCCCGAATTTGCGGAAATACTGCTGTGGTTCAATAATCCTGTGCTTGGCGTACTTGCAGGCGCACTTCTCACGGCGATAATTCAGTCTTCATCGGCTTCCGTCGGAATTTTGCAGGCGCTTTCGGCTACGGGCGCTATAACCTTCGGTTCTGCGCTTCCGATAATTCTCGGACAGAATATAGGAACCTGCGTCACGGCTCTGCTTTCATCTATCGGTACGAGCAAAAACGCAAAAAGAGTTGCAGTGGTACACCTTTACTTTAACATTATCGGAACATTTTTGTTCTTAGGCGTATTCTATCTGGCAAACGCAATTGTGGATTTTTCTTTCATAAGCGATGTTGTGGGTGCAAAGGAAATAGCCGTTGTGCATACCATATTCAACTTTTCCACGACCATTGTGCTTCTGCCCTTTATAAAGGCGCTGGAAAAGCTTGCTTACTTCACGGTAAGAGACGGCGAGTGCGAAGGCAAGGAGGATATGGAACAGCAGTTTCGTATTCTTGACGACAGATTTTTGCAGTCTCCTGCTTTTGCGATAGAAAAGTGCAGAGATCTTACAAACAAAATGGGCGAGCTTGCAAAGGAAAGCATTACAATTGCGCTTGAAATTTCCACGGGAAAATTCGACCGTGAAAAAGCGGAGCAGATAAACGCCAATGAGACTGCTGTGGATATGTACGAGGACAGGCTCGGCACTTATCTTGTAAAGCTTTCAAGTCAAGATATGTCCATAAAGGATTCTCAATCGGTTTCAACGCTTCTGCACGTTATCGGAGATTTTGAAAGGATTTCCGACCATGCTCAGAATATTGTTGACGTGGCGGTGGAAAAGCATGAAAAGGACGTGGAGTTCTCGCCTCAGGCAACAAAGGAGCTTAACGTGATATGCGGAGCGGTCAAGGAGATACTTGATATTTCTCTGGAGGCCTTTGAAAAGCACGATCTTGAAACGGCGTCGAGGGTCGAACCTCTGGAGGAGGTCGTAGACAGGCTCAGGGCGACGCTTAAAAGACGCCACATCAAAAGACTCCAGTCGGGAGAATGTACCATAGAAATGGGATTTATCTTTATCGACCTGCTCACGAATCTTGAAAGAGTCTCCGACCACTGCTCGAATATTGCGGTATGTCTTATTCAGGCGGAAGACGACAGCTTTGACACTCATGAATATATAAAGATCCTTAAAAACTCGGGCGAAGGCTTTGACGGTCAGGTTAAACGCTACCTGGACAAATACGCTTTGCCCTCCAGGGAGCTTTAGGTCGGGGTCAAAGAAATCGGTCGGACGCGTGCCGGTGGAAAAGCTAACGGCTGTGCGTACCGCATAAATGAAAGAGGTAAGAAAATATGTCGCTTATTTACTGTGTTGAAGATGATGACGGAATAAGAGAGCTGATCGTCTGCGCTCTTAAGTCCGGAGGATATGAGGCAAAAGCATTTCCAAAAGCAAAGCTTTTGTACGAAGAGATAAAAAACAAACAGCCGTCGCTGGTATTGCTCGATATAATGCTGCCCGACGAGGACGGATATACTATACTTACAAAGCTGAAAAAGGACAGCCGCACGCAGGATATTCCTGTTATAATGCTGACTGCAAAGACGAGCGAGATCGACAAGGTATCGGGACTTGAAATGGGCGCGGACGATTATATTACCAAGCCTTTCGGCGTAATGGAACTGCTTTCGAGGATAAAGGCTGTTTTGAGGAGGACCGGCAAACAAAACAGCGAGACCGATGTGATTGAAGAAAGCGGAGTTTCTCTTGACGCTTCAAAGAGAATATGCTCGTATAACGGACGAGAGGTCGTGTTGACCTATAAGGAATTTGAACTGCTTATGTATCTGATGAGGCACAAATCCATTGCCGTAAGCCGCGACAAGCTTATGGAAACGGTATGGGGCTATGAGTTTGCGGGTGAAACGAGGACGGTGGATATGCACATCAAGACTCTCAGGCAAAAGCTTGAGGCGGCCGGCTGTACGGATCTTATCAAGACGGTAAGGGGCATTGGCTATAAGGTCTGAGGATAAGTACAACACTGCACAAACGGAGTGGCTTTATATATGCCCTGACGCCGTATTTTCCGTCATCGTTTGGACACGGTCCGGCTGCGCGATACGCAAATGATCTTTTTGCGGTATTGCCTAAAACATGATTTGAAAAGAGGTGCATGAAAATGCAGAAAAAAATATACAAGGTGATGACTGTGCTGGTTTCATGCACTCTGCTGATATTCCTGCTGTTGGTGGGTTCGCTGGGTTATTCGGCTTATCAAAGATCCACGAAGGAGGATCTGAAATCTGCGGCAAAGATCGTAACAGAAGGAAAAAAAGAGCCGGAGGAAGTGGCGAGAATACTGAAAAAGGCGCTTAACTTCGATGTGAGGGTAACTTTTATTGCCTCCGACGGCAGAGTGGAATACGACTCGGAGACGGACGCGGACGAAATGGAAAATCACAGCGGCCGCGAAGAATTTATCGGAGCGATGAAAAACGGTTCGGCTGAGGCTATGAGAATGTCGAAAACGCTGGGCTATACGACCTATTATTACGCTGTGAAATATAACGGGGGGGTTCTGAGAATCTCCACGGACAAGGAAAATCTTGCGGGAGTATTTCTGGCAGTGATACCTATGCTTGCGGTTTTTGCGGGTGCGATAATATTTGTTACGACCGTAATTTCCATAAAGCTGTCGGAGAGCATGATAAAGCCTATAAATTCCCTTGTAAAACAGCTTGATCTGAGAAACGAAAATATCGGACAGCTTGAAACGCCCTATGAAGAGCTTGAGCCTATTATAAAAAACGCCGATGTTCTTATGAAACGTATTCACAAGAACATGAATAAGATCAAGGCGGAAAAGGAGAAGATATCCTTCATCACCGAAAATATGGTGGAGGGAATGATACTGCTTGACGAAGATATGACTGTGCTGTCGGTGAACAAGAGCGCACTGAAGATCCTCGGAGTGAGCTTTGATGTTGACGATCATGAAAAGATCGAAAAAATGACCGATAACGAGCAGGTTTTACGGCTGCTTGACGAAGCAAAGCAAAACGGTGCGGCAAACGGTATCGTGGCTGTAAAGAGAAGATTTTACCGTACCTTTGCCAACAAGGTATACAGCGAAAACACTCTGGATTTCGGTTTGATAATGTTCCTTGTGGACGTGACGGAGGAAATACAGAGCGAACAGATACGCCGTGATTTTTCCGCTAACGTTTCACATGAGCTTAAGACTCCCCTCACTACTATCAAGGGCTTCGGAGAACTGCTTGACAACGGAATTTTCACAAAGCCGGAGGATATAAAGAAATACGGCGGAATGATATACCGTGAAAGCGAAAGGCTGCTGTATCTTATAAACGACATCATAAGGCTTTCGGAGATAGAGGAGCAGGAACATATTTTGTCGGACAGGATAGACTTGCTTAAAACTGCTCACGACGTGGAGGAGATTTTACAGAATAAGGCTTACAATCACAAGGTGACTATCCACATTGACGGAGAACCTGTGGAGATACCGGGAAATCAGAGTTATATTACCGAGCTGTTTTTAAATCTTATGGACAATGCCGTAAAGTACAACCACGACGGCGGTTCGTTATGGGTAAGCGTGTTCAGAGAGGGAAACAAGGCGGTGGCTGTGTTCAGGGATAACGGCATAGGCATTTCCGAAGAACATCAGAGCAGGGTGTTTGAAAGATTTTACCGTGTGGACAAAAGCCGTTCAAAGAAAACAGGCGGAACGGGTCTTGGTTTATCGATAGTAAAGCACATTGTATCCTACCACAGCGGAGAGGTGGAGCTTAAAAGCCGACCGGGAGAGGGTACGGAGATAACCGTAAAATTGCCGGTCGATCACGTATAATAATGATACGGTCACAATACAGCAGGGAAACGGGAAAACGTTTCCCTGCTTTTTTATAGGCAACGGGTTTACATTTTTTCGGTTTTATGGTATAATGCTGTCATACGATTTTTGAGTTGATAAGATAAATCTGAATTTGTAGGGGATATTGAAATGAGCATAAAAAGAGCACAAGAATTTGATTTCGATATTGTCAAGGAAATAACACACACAACAATTACTGAAATCTATCCGCATTATTATTCAAATGGTGCAGTAGCATTTTTTCTTAATCATCACAATGATGAAAATATAAAAAATGATATTTCAAGCCAAAATGTTTTCTTATGCTATGATTTAGAGCAAAATGTAGTAGGTACAGTTACAATTAAGCGAAATGAGATCTGCCGTTTATTTGTACTGCCAAAATATCAAGGTAATGGATATGGGAAAGAGCTATTAGAGTATGCGGAAATTTCAATTGCAAAACACTATGATGAAATAATACTTGACGCTTCTCTGTCTGCAAAATCAATTTATCTTAAAAGAGGATATAAAGAGATTGAATATCACGCAATAAAAACTGGAAATAACGATTATCTATGCTATGATATTATGAAAAAGCGAATTTAAATTCCAATTTACGACAGAAACATTTTTATAAAACTCAGACAGGAGGATAATTTTAATGGGTTGGCTTATCGGTGCGCTTGTGATATTGCTTACGGCGACGGTCAATTTATATATCATGTGCAGACGTGCGGTTAAGACCACAGTGCCCGACAAGAGCGGCGCAGTGGTTTCGCTTGTGGGGCTGGGGGTCATGCTTGTTTTGTGCATACCCGTTTTTTTCACTCTTACATGGGTGCTTGTTCTTCTGCACGTTTCAATACTGGGACTTGTTTTTCTGCTTGTAAATGTTGTTGTAAGGCGTTTTACAAAGGACGGAAAAGACAAAATAAGAAAGTATATCCACGGCTATTCTTTATTGCCTGTTCTGATAACGGCAGCGCTTATTACATACGGTTATTTTAATATGCGAAACATTGTCGAAACGGATTATACTGTTTCTTCGGATAAGCTTTCGGAAAATTATACGGCGGCGATGATAGCCGATCTTCATTTCGGCACAAGCACAAATTCAGAAAAGGTCGGAGAGCTTTGCGAAAGCATTTCGGACAAGGACGTGGATATGCTGATGCTTTGCGGAGATATTGTTGATGAAAGCACTACGCTTGAACAGATGCAGGACGTATTTGAAATTCTGGGAAACACGAAAACCAAATACGGGGTATTTTATGTTTACGGAAATCACGACAGGTCGCTGTATACGGCAGAACCTAACTATACAGAGCAACAGCTTGTATCCGCTATTGAGGACAGCGGCATAACTATACTTGAGGACGAAAGCGTAAGGCTTAACGACGAGCTTACGCTTATCGGAAGGAAGGATCGTTCGGACGGCGGCCGCAGGAATATGAAATCCCTGATAAAGGAAACGGACGAGGATAGCTTTATTATTGTTATGGATCATCAGCCCTACGATTTTGTTGAAAAAGCGGAGAGCGGCGCAGATTTGCAGGTATCGGGTCACACTCACGCAGGACAGATAATGCCGGGCGGTTGGTTTATGAAGCTTTTCGGCATCTCGGAGCTGTATTACGGGCAGGAAACCGTCAATGGTATGGACGCAGTTGTGACTTCGGGAGCGTCGGGCTGGGGATTCCCCATCAGGACGCAAAAAAATTCGGAATATGTTATTATCAGCATTGAGGGAGAAAAGTAATGTACGATAGAGTTTACGAGCTTGTTAGGAAAATACCGAAAGGCAGAGTGGCGACCTACGGACAGATCGCCGCAATGCTGGGGAATCCCCGTATGTGCAGGGCGGTAGGAAACGCTTTGCACCATAATCCCGACGGAGAAGAAACGCCGTGCTACCGTGTGGTAAATTCAAAGGGAGAGCTTTCGGGAAGCTTTGCTTTCGGCGGCGGCGACGAGCAGAAACGCAGGCTGGAGGCGGACGGGATAGAGGTAAAGGACAATAGGGTCGATCTGAAACAGTATATCTGGGACGGTAAGATATAGTAAGCGGAAACGGGTTCTCGGCGGTTGCAATTTTTTCCGCGCTGTGATATAATATCATTATAATATTTTTATCGGAGGTACAAAATGTCTGAGGAAACAAAGGATATACAGGAAGAAAATAAAAAGGGAAATGTGCTTGCGGGCTTTGTACTTTACAAGGACGCAAATATCGACTGGCTTAGATTTAAAAAATTCCTGAAAGACGATTGGAATATCGTTGCTGATGACGAGGTAAAGGACAACGCGCTTGTATTCAAGGTTGACGATATGCTGGTAGCTTGTTCGCTTATGCCGAACCCTGTTCCGAACAAGGAGGCTGAAGGAGCGGCGAAGTATAATATACTCTGGAAAGAGGGTGCAAGCGAGGTAGCTAAGCATCAGGCACACGTTATGCTGGCAGTTATGAACAAGATCGACCCTATCGATCAGGCTATACTGTTTGCAAAGGTTGCCTGCTCGCTGTTAAAGCTGGATAATTCTATCGGCATTTACAAGGATCCGACGGTTTATGAGAGAGATTTTTACATAAACTTTGCCGAGAGTATAAAGAAGGGCGAATATCCTATGCCTATCCTTATTTATACGGGAATGTATCTGGCGAAAACGGGACTTTGCGCTTTTACGTCGGGAATGAGATTTTTCGGCTATGAGGAAATGGAGATAGTTGATTCTCCTAAACAGCCGAACGATCTGCTGGGATTTTTACTTTCCATTTCCGAGTACGTGCTGTCCGAGGGCGTTGAGCTTAAAGACGGCGAAACAATAGGGTTTACGGAGGATCAGAAACTGCCCATTACCCTATCGGACGGTGTGAGCGTTCCCGGAAAGACCTTGAAAATAAAGTATTGATATATCTGAACAGCAAAAGAGCGGGTTTGAACACAAACCTGCTCTTTTTCAGATAAATTAAACTATCAGCGGAGATTTAAGGCATACCTCTGTATAATATTTTATTTTTCAACGACCGGCACCCATATCTCTGTCCTGTAATCCTCCGAAGCCATATTTCCCGCCGGATAAGCTTCAATGTCCATTTCATATGTGGGCTTATAGTTTGACGTCGGGAAAAACTCCGTGCATATTCTGTGCCACAACTGCTGTATAGCCTGCGGCATCGGTCCGATACATTCAAATACCGCCCAGGTCCTCGCAGGAATCTCACTGATTCTGAATCCGTCCGGTACAGCGGTATCATCACCGCAGACTGCCGCAATAGAATAACCAAAGGTCTGAGTATTCGTCGGAGCGTGATTGTAACACACTCCTAAAATAAATTCCTTATCCGAAGTAAGCTCTAAAAGCTTATTTACCGTACCGTCCTTGCGAGAACGCTCCCAGAATTCGGGAATGGTGTTTTTGTTTTCGCTGTCATTAATACTGTGCCGCTCAAGCTTTTCGATGACCCTAAAAGCTTCTTTCTTCACAATTTTGTAGTCCATAACACTACCGCCTTTCAATATGATCTGCACGGAAATCCTTGAAAAGTTTTTCAGCTTACTGCCGTCCTTTTTTGCCTGTGACGGTGTAATTCCGTGAAACTTCACAAACGCTCTTGTGAAACTTTCGGGGCTGTCATAACCGTATTTGATCGCCGCGTCAATCACCTTGATATTCTGAACAGACAACTCGCTGCCGGCAATCGAAAGCCGTCTGTTTCGGATATATTCTCCCAAAGAAAACCCGCATAGAATACCAAAAATTCTTTGAAAATAGAAGTTAGAGCAAGCCGCCTGCTTTGCAATTTCTTCGTAATCCAGTTCTTCGGTAATATGTTCTTCAATGTAATCAAGTGCGTTCTGTATTCCGGTTATCCAGTCCACAACAGTTCACCGTCCTTCCGTGTATCTATATTATAGCGGATTTTTATGTGTCATTCCTGATTTTTCATGCAAAGAAAAGACAGATTTTTTTACCCTTCAAACACATAAATTTATTGTATCACATTCCGCACCAAAATGTGTTATCAATTTCTAAAACCGCCTCAGAACAGACAAACGGAAAATCCGGCAATAGAAATGTTCATATTCTTGTGATAAAATAAATTGAGTTAAATCTCATAACTTAAATCAACACTAAACAGGTTCTGCGTTGTTCACTTTGTACGAAAGATACCGTATAATTAAATCATCGGGTACGGAAATTGTACTTTGAAAAAGTTTATTTATTACGGAGGTTATCATTATGAACACGGACAAAATTTATGCAGAATCTATTGCCAACGAGTACTCGCCTAAGGATACTTCAAAGGTCGTTGCCCTTAAAAAGCTCGACCAAAAAGCCAAGCTCCCTTCTGAGATCTTTACTTATACTTTCGGTATTGTTGCTGCGCTGATCTTCGGACTGGGAATGTGTCTTTCCATGAAAGTTATCGGTCCGGGTACGACGGCGGTCACTGCAATCGGAATTGTAATAGGAGTGATCGGTATGCTTATGGTCGGTATAAACTACCCTATCTATAAAAAACTGCGTGAAAAAGGCAAGAAAAAATATGCATACGAAATTGTACAGCTTGCAAAGGAAATCAGCGAAAAACAGTAATAATTAATCGAAAGCCGGTGGAGCGATTGAACAAAGCAGAAAGTAAGTATTTCAACACAGCCGTAAAAATGGATAAAGCATTTTTGGATATTCTTGAAAAAAAGGATCTCGAATATATTACGGTAAAAGAAATCTGTAAATATGCAGGCGTTAATCGTTCAACATTTTATCTCCATTATGAAAATATCGGAGACCTGCTTAACGAAAGCGTGCAGTATATGTTTGATCGGCTTCTTACGTATTTCCCGGACAAGGACGTTTCTGTTATACATGACATTGAAAATGCTGATCTGAATGAGCTTTATCTAATTACGCCGAAACTTCTGAATCCCTATTTGACGTTTATTCTCGAGCACAAAAAGCTGTTCGCCACATCTTTGTCAAAGTCGGATTCTCTCAGGCTTAACGAAAGCTATGATAAAATGGTTACTAATGTTCTGAGCCGTATACTCGACAGATTCGGAATTTCAGAAAATCGGAAAAATTATATGCTCACATTTTATATTCACGGAATTATAGCGGTCATAGCCGAGTGGCTTAAAAATGATTGTACGGAGTCTATCGATTTTATTATCGATATAATTTCGGAACAAATACCGAAAATAAAGTAGTATATGCCGCAGTGTGTTTAATGCAGTAATAAATATTGATGAAGTTATTCTTGTATAACCTCCTGTTTTTGTGCGGCAATAGCTTGCTCCATTCTTAACGGCGAAAGGCCCGCAAAGATTTAAAAGTCTTTGCGGGCTTTTTATTTTTGGATACGGAGAAAAAACAGCACCGATTTAATTCAAAATGATGCTGTATATTTATTCGATTTTAGCAATGATAGCTTTCGTAAAGTAAGCCTTTTGACTGTATAAAATCTCATTGTATGTTTTTTTCATCATCAGACCGTAAAATCAAAAGGGTGCAAAGCAGACCCAATGCCGCTAAAATTACTGCTTTTGTACCGATGAGATCGGTCATCAGCGCCCCAAGGGCGGCGCCGCCGATAAAAAACATTATTATCCCATAGTATTGCAGTGCATTTTTTAACTTGTCCTTGTTTTTGGTTTTGAAATACTGAAAGAGATTATCTGTAGCGCTTCTGAGGTTTCCGGTGCACATAGTCGTTGCAAACGGGTTGCCGTTCATTTTCCTAAACGCTTCTACCTGCATTGCGCAGGTAAACGATACAAGCACATTGGCTAATGAATTAAGATTTCCTTGGGGAATAAAACCGACGATCAGTATCACACCGATCTCTATCTCAAGGATTATCCTGTGCCAATGTATCTTAGGATGCTCATTGAATTTTGATTTTATCATTTCAACAATAAGCACGCCAAGGAAAAAGGATAAAATAGGTACAAAATAGGAAAAGACTTTTAACCGGTTACCGCTGCGGAGATTTAATGCAAGAAGAACCATATTTCCCGTCTGAGCGTTGGCGAAAACACCGTCTCTTGAAATATAGGTATATGCGTCAAGGAATCCGCCGACTATTGCAAGAACTACTCCGACTCCGTAAAATTCGGCAATATGCCTTCCGTTTTTCATTTAACATCACCAACATCTTGGTCAAGAGGCACAAGCTCGTTCAGATCATACGGAGTCTTCTGATAGATACAATAATTGAGCCAGTTGGAATACAGCAGATTCGCAGAACAGCTCCAGTTGAAAATGGGCTTGTTTGCAGGATCGTTATCAGGAAAATAGTTGTAAGGTATCTCAATGTCAATATCCTTTTCCTTGTCACGGAAATATTCTTTTGCAAGCGTTTCTCTGTCGTATTCCCAATGACCAAACAGGAAGAATTGACGCTGGGTCTTATCCGAAACAAGATGAACTCCCGCCTCGTTGGATTCTGCAACGACTATAAGATTGGCGACTTTCTCAATATCTTCTCTTCGGATTTCGGTATGTCGTGAATGAGGGCAATGAAAAACATCTCCGAAACCTTTAAGAATTATGCTTTGAGTAAAATTGATATGATGTTTGAAATTACCGAACATTTTTTTCTCAAGAGGGTGTTTTGGCACTCCGTAGTGATAATACAGTCCCGCCTGCGCGCCCCAGCAGATATGGATCGTTGAGAAAACGTTGGTTTTGGACCATTCAAAAACTCTGCAAAGTTCATTCCAGTAATCGACCTCTTCATAATCCATTTGTTCGACCGGAGCGCCGGTTATAATAAGACCGTCGTAACGGTTTTCGCATACCTCGTCAAAGCTTTTATAAAACGCAAGCATATGCTCCTGAGGAGTATTTTTTGAAACATGGTTCATCTGTACAAGGTCAATATCAACGTGCAGAGGCGTGTTGCTGAGCAGTCGGAGCAGTTGTGTTTCCGTTGCAATTTTATCAGGCATAAGGTTTACTATAGCGATTTTCAGCGCTCTGATATCCTGATGTGCGGCTCTGTCGTCGGGTATAACAAATATATTTTCGTCCTCCAGCGTCTGAAACGCAGGCAGGTCGTTCGGAATTTTAATAGGCAATGTTTATCCCACCTTTAAATTATACTCTGAAATATTATTATAACACACTTGACAGCTTAAATCAACGAACGGGCTTGCTTGTTCACAATTTATTTCATTTTGTCCGCATTTCCAGCCACGCATTCTTAGTCAAAATATAGTATTTTGCTGTTACCTTATTATCTTGTTTGTTTGCTGTTTCCGAAGTGTGACTGTACTGTAAACCGCATTTCTCCATTACCTTTCCCGAAGCCGGATTGTTAATATCGTAGCAGGCGGTAATTTTCTCAACTCATTTTTATGTCGTTGTATACCCAAAACAACAGAACTATTTAAGACTTTTAAGTTTGTCGGAGAGACAATTTATCTCGTTTAAATAATTCTTGAAGTCGGCGGTATCACGCATAAAATCAAATGCGTCATTTTTAAGCGTTTCCAAAATGTCCTCAAACAACGTATTCTCATCGGTCTTGGTCGAATCGCTTTTTATGTCCTCGATAAGACCAAGCCAACACGGAGCGTAACGACTTTTCTCGGGGCGAAATTCAAACTGTTTGGCATGTTTCAAAGCAAGCCGCAGATGTTCCATGGTTTTTTCACTGTCCCTTTTTTGGGCAAAAATTTTTGCTAATACACAATGATTACAACTAATAAATCCGTTATAAAAAACAGGATTTTCACCTAATAGCGTAGTGGTCATAGTATTTGCTGCCGTGTAAATTTCAGCTTTTTTTTCGCTGTTTTTTTCGTGACGTGCTATCGGAATAAATTGATTATTCAGCAAACCAACAATCATCAGAATATTATTTTGACGCAGCCTGATCTGTTCTTCTCCCTCGAAAGACTCGGGGGTACAACACATCTTTGCAGCAAAACAGAGGATCAAGCGTTTCTGCAATTTCCTTAACTTTTTCAAACTCGCCGCATTGCGAATACACAAAAATGAGCAGCTGCTTTGCTCCGCTGGTGATCTCCCGCTTTTTCGACGTATTAACAAGCATATTCGCGGTTGAGATAAGCTCACTGTCATAATTGTTACTATTCTCATTTAAACGCAGAGTATAAAGCTCATACATCAGATTATAAAGAGCGTCCTCATCGCAAGGATATTTTTTCAGCATCTCACGGGCAAGAGCCAACGCTTCGTATGTTTTACCGTCATGACACAGCGCCAGCCGCTTCTTTTGATAGAGTTCCTTTTCATCATCCGGACACTGCTTGACTACGCCGAGCAGTTCGTCAATCGTCACATCAAAATATTTTGCAATTACAGGCAACAGTGTAATATCGGGATATGTTGCGCCCGTTTCCCAGCGGCTGACCGCCTGAGGCGACACGCCGAACTCATAGGCAAGCTGCTCCTGCGTGATCTGCTTTTTTGAACGGTATATTTTCAGATTTTCACCAATGTTCAGTGTCATATCAATTCTCCTTTTTTATTTTTTCAGAAGCTTCTGTAATCAGTATAACACCGGTTTTTGCAAAAATCAACGGCATAGTAGTTGTTGGAAGTAAACCTAAATGAGAATTTTATGTTTAAGGCAGCATCATTACCTTCACGGTAAAAGCCGTGCGTCCGGCTGATTCTGGCGGATGGTCTTTTATGATGAATTCACCGCTTATTGTTCCTCGCCCGGCGGCGGAGCTGTCCATCTATCCGAAAAAGGGAAAACGAATCCCCGATTTCGGAGAACAGAAATGGACAGCTCTGCATCCGACATCAGAGCTGTCCATTTATCCGAAAATAAAAATCAACCACCGCTGCACCAAAGACAAGGTTTTATGATGAACTTTTCTCAAACCTCGATCTCTCCGGGTTTCCCGAATCGACTGCGAAACGGGCTGAAAAGGCTTCTCAAAACGCGCTATGCTTCGTGCAGCTATCGTTATGAAATGCGAATGCTTTCAGTATATCACTGAACTTTGCGATTACCTTGAAAACAATCTTATCATCGCTCGTTACTGCGTCTTTGACATTGCTTATGCGGCTAAAGGTCTTTTAGGCGTGATCCTTTTGTTGCTGTCATTCGGCGTTTGATTATAAGGAGAATTTTGGTAAGGGTTTTGCTTTTTGCTGTTTTTATACAGTCTTGACTATTATAATTATATCACACTTACTATTCTTAGGGCTAGCGCATTTACCTGCATATTTTTATCAGAGCAAAAGAAAAAAGCCCGATAAAATCGAGCTTTTCATGTGGTGTGATTATAAAATAGATGAAAGTTCTCTCAGTGTGAACAAACTAAAAAATACAAAAACGGCAAGTATTATGTGCTTGTCAATAAGTCAGTCCATATCCCTTTTCCAGCCAGTAATTATTTGTGCCGATCTGTTCAACGCTGCTGTACCATGGAGACGGAAGCTTTCCACTGAAACCGCTGCCTCCGCAAAGAACGTCCGCTACTCCCTGACCCTCAGAACCCGGGAGATAGCACATTACAACACTGTCCCAGCTATTGTAAAGTTCGTCGTCGATTATAACGTTTCTTCCCGCTACAATGCAGGTCACGATAGGCTTTCCAAGAGCCTCAGCTTCATTTATTGCATCTCGGTTTTCATCAAGACCGAGTGCGCCGCAGAGATTCAGATCCTCCGTGTCTCCGTTCCATTCGGCATATGCTTGTTCTCCGACTACGAGAAGTATGATATCGGCTTTGTTTGCCTCGTTTTCATCTGTTATTACCGTGATGCCGTAATCATCCGCTTTCGCTGTAAATCCATCAAGTATAGTAGTAACACCCTCAATATCTTTTTCAGGACTGCTGTTCCAGTCGATTGTCCAGCCGCCGCACTGCGACTGTGCATTGTCGCAGGCAGGTCCTGTAATATATACAGAGGTATTTTCTTTTTATCGGCAAAATATTATTTTCATTTTTAAGAAGAACAAGACTTTCCTCAACCAGCTTTTCAGCAACGGCACGATATTCCTCAGAGCCTGTAGAATCCTTTTCAGTCTTTATATTCTCGCAAAGCGGATCGTCAAATATTCCGGCGTCAAGTTTTACCCTGATTATTCTTTCAACAGCGTCATCGATTCTTTCCGATGAAATGTCGCCGCTTTTTTGCGCTTCAATAATTATCTGCATTGCTTGATCGTAATCATCGACCTCCATAAGCATATCTATACCTGCATTTACGGAATTGATGATCTGTTCCTTATAAGTTGAAGCCGATGTATTCTGAACAGAATTCCAGTCGCTCACTATGAAGCCTTCAAAGCCCATTTCACTTTTAAGCTTTTGAATATACTCCGCATTTTCATGCATTTTCAAGCCGTTAAGAGAGCTGTGACTTATCATTATAGTCTGAGCGCCTGCATCGATCTGCGCCTGATAAACCGACAATAACTCAGCTATTTCCTCTTCGGATAAAACGGCGTCTCCCCTGTCGATAAGCCTTTCAACGTCAGAATTTTCTCCGGTTCCGAACAAAACGTTTCCGTCGGCAAAAAAATGCTTCGGACAGGCAATAACGCCACCGTCAATAAGCCCTTTTGTATATTGCGTACTTAAATTCTTGATCATTTCTAGATCTGATCCATAGCTTTCATATGTTCTTCCCCAACGCGGATCGACAGACTGTGCAACACATGGTGCAAAATTCCACAGCATGTGGCATAGCTTTGCCTCGTCAGCTGTTATAAGTCCCATCTGGTACATAAGCTCGGGATCGTTAGCCGCTCCTAAGCCGATATTATGCGGAAAAATAACCGAATCAAGACAATAATTCACACCATGAACATCGTCCTGTCCGTAAATATAAGGTATTCCCGACTCCGACTTAATTGCCGACTTCTGAAAACCGTCAACGATATCTTGCCACTTATCAGAATTAACTGACTGATATTTCGAGAGGATGCTGCCGTAATCATTTTCTTCCATCTGGTATTCATTAACCGAATAAACCGCCGGCTGAACCATTTGAGCCGCTTTTTGTTCGATAGTCATTGAAGCGACAATTTCCTTCGCCGACATTGATGCATAAGCTTTATATTTAGGCTCATCGTCTGTATTTTCGGCTGAGGAAACAGTTTGCGAATCGGTTTCGGAAGTCTTGGAATCTGATTGTGAAGCTCCCCCGTCATTGCCGGCGCATGAAGTAGTTAAGATCAAACTCGAAAGAATTATTGCATACAGACTTTTTTTCACAAGTACCCCTCCATAAAAAGATTGTTCAAATGTTTTACTCACTATTGCTCCACGGGGTTAAAACTTGCCAAAAGACGAAGCCGAAAAGACAACATATCCATGCGCAATCGAAGGCATACTGTCATATGTCGAGATTTGTAACGCAGAGATTTTGACTTTACGGCGAATATTACAGGCAAGGTTTAGCCCCGGGGGTCAATAACATTCAAGTTTATTATAACACACGTCGCCCTGATGGTCAAGAACAAAAACGATCAGCGCAGCAGGCAGTAAAGGTATATATAAAAAATATGCCCTGTGCAAATATTTCACAATTCGCACAGGGCTGGCAAAAAACATACGTATCAGAAAAAGTTAAATATGAACAGCCGTTCGTAAATAACAAATGCCGCAAGCGGCGTGTTTACGGCATTTTGTGTTTTGCGAATATAAAATGTATACTCCTGCGTTACGGCATAAAAAAAGCCGGCACCGCAAAACGATGTCAGGAGTTGTACCGTCCGTACTAGGACTGTGAAATGTTGACAAAAAAGATTTTCTTTCGTTTTAAGAAAAATTAAGGCGGAAATGAGACAATAAGTAGCGATAACGAATTCAAAAACGTTATTATATTGCCAATTATTTCAATTGCTCCATGCTAATTTATGGTATAATCGATATCTTGGTAGAAAAACGGCACACCAGGATATTCTCATTCTGTTAGAACAGGCAAATCAAAATCCAATCTGCCAAATTTCCTCAGTATGTCCAAGTCACGTATAATAAAATTACTGCCCCAATAATAGTTCCCAATCGTCTGTTCGGCTACACACCACTGCTTGCCATCCGGATGGGGATTGTTTTGTTCATATGCTTCAAGTTCCTCGGCAGAAGGAAGCTGAATCTCGTGTGTGCAGAGAAGTGAGTCAATAATTGTGTCCAGATTCATATTCACAGTACGTTTGCATTCCGAATAAAAACTGCTTTCCGGCGAATTGACAAAATACACCGGAAGCGGCAGCCAAGAAGGATATGTTTCAGGGTCAAAAGCTTTAATATTCAATGCTGCCGGATTGTAATCGGGATAACCATGGAGAAGAACCTGCCCGCATTGTCCATACCGTTCTTTCAAAGCTTCAGCCTTACAATAGAGGTTGCTGTCTTTGTCTGCGTATTTGAGAATGAAGTCCGCAAGTCGCTTAGTAACTCCGATATCGGCTTCTTCTGCTTTTCCAGGATCGAAATGAAACCATGGCATATGTGCGAAGTCATTATTACTGGGGATTCCCTGCATTCCCACCCAGCCGTCATCCAACAAATATGCCCCTGAGTTCAAATATTTGACGATATCCGAAATGATTTTGCTCTTTATGTTGCTTTCGTAATCACCTGTCGTATCCAAATAATCCAGTGCAATGCATGCTGTATATGGAGAGGAGTTGGGGTTCCAGTTGTTGCACTCAATGTTGTGTCCAAAACCTCCGTCTTCATTTTGGTAGCTGGACAGAACCAACAGAAAATCGTCACAGCTGCCATTTTCAAAAAGAAATTTCCATTTTGTATAGTCAAGGGGTCTCGCACTGCGATGAACCAGCTTTCTTAATCTCAAAAATTCATCAAGGGATATTTTTTTCAATGTCATAACCTCAACTTTCTTTTCGCTTTTCGATTTTGTGTTCCTCAACATACATGGAATCAAATGTTGGAACAATACACTTGTGCTTTTTGTAACAATGTGACTAAAAAATTTTTTGCATTAAAGAATCAAACAAAAATTTAAACGACAATCTTCTGTCGAAAATTGTCGTTTTTTGAAAGAGAACTATAATTTTGATACAATGCACCCCCTTTGGAAGTTAGGGGGTGCAGAATTACTTAGGGGGTGCAAAGCAAACGGTGCAGGTCAACTCCCTGGAGGCTGAACAAAATTATTTGCTTTTAGCTTGATAATCTAAAAGCCACTTATCAAAACAACTGCGAACAATATTGCTCCTAAACCCACTCAAAGTTTTCTTTTCCTGCACCGACTTCAAAGTGATATTTCCCGATACCCAGGTCGATTCCGGAAAAATGGCCTTCGCCTGCGGTGAGAGTTACTTTATTGCCGTCACCAGTTACCATATACGGCTGCTTATTCAGTGCTGTCGGAGCGCAGAGCAACGCTTCTACACCGTCCTTGAACCACTGGGGTTCATTGCCGTTATAGCGGCTGATTTCAGCAGCGGTTTTGGATTTGTGGGGAACACCCTGTGTTTGACCGTAGCCGATAGCAATAACGCCATTTACCCGAACATCGGCATTTTGAAGCTGCTTTCGTGCAGCTTTGCTGTTGAACATACCACCGCACCACCATGTGTTCAACCCCAGTGTTTGTGCATAGAGGATTAAATCTGCACCACAATAGCCCAGCTTCTCGTCCAGAGTTGCTTGGTCTTTTCCTGCGAGGATGATGTAATTATATACACTTCTGGTCAGCAGGAGCTTTGCCAATCCTCCGATGCCGTCAGCATTGCCCGTGACCAATTTCATACTTATATCGTATTCGGTGTTACTCTTTTCAATTCGTTCATTGAGTTGCTTAACCGTTTCTGCTGAAATCGTCTTATCAATGTACTTGCGAACCATGTGTCTTTGCATGACTGCTTCTTTGATTGTCATAGTGACCTCCTGTTTTCAGAAGATGCTTTCAGAGCATCATTCATTTTTTCAATTATTGCCGTAAATTGCAACGCATCCGATTCTCCCATATAGGAGATGATCTCGGCAATGCGTTGATCTACTTCTACACTTTTTTCCTTTAATGCGATACGCCCGGTTGAAGTCAGGGACAAAATCAGGTTTCTCCTGTTCTGCGGATCTACTTCCCGATTGATAAGGCCACGCCTTTCTAAAGAGGAAAGCATCTGAGAAACTGCCGCTTTGCTGATGGCGAGAAATTCTCGAATACCAGTCAGGTCGGCATTCCCACTTTTTGCTTCCGATGCTTTTTTCATAAGAACATATTCTTGCATACTCAATGTCGGACGATCTGACTTGCCGCTGTTTCCAAACTCTGCCCCAAGAAGACTTTTCAGCATGAAAAGAGAATGAAGAAAATCGAATGCTGACACGGTATCCATATTGCGCCTCCAATCGTTTATGTATTTACCGTTAAGATATTAACAGTATAACATAGAAAAACGCAAAATGCAATAGGATTACAGCGTTAAATCTCAGTTTCCTCTCAACATGATGATTGTCTTTGCAGCGAAGTCCTCCATGCAAAAAACGCTAAACCTAAAGGGATACATTTTGGGTAAGGGGGTGCAAAGCAAATGGTGCAGTTCATATCGCAAACTGCACCATTTTTCATAACGATTCTTTGATTGTGTCTTAAGCGGTTATCTCTGCACCGTTCTTAAAATTAAAAACCAGTCGTCCGTCCTCGTGGGCTGTGACTGTGTCAATAACCGTCAGCCAGAGCCGATCATCAAATTCGGTGAGCGGTTCGTCCTGCTCCGAAAGACTGAACATAAAAGCTCCGATACTGTCCGCTTTTGCTTCCCGCTCCTTTTTTGCCTTATCCAACCCTTCAAGGCGGTCGGCTGCCCGATTGTAGCGTTCCACCAGGGATTCATGCGGTCGTTTCAATGATCGCATGGCACACGCCATGTCCAATCAATACCTCGACTGCAATTTTGGGATCTGCTTCGGCGGCATATGCTAAATCTACAATCGCACCTGCGATACGGTCTGCCACCTTGTCCGGGTGTGAGGGATTTACTTTTTCAATCATGCTGTTATCCTTTCCGCGCCGTCAGAAGGCGCTCCATCAAATCGTCCTGCGGGTTTGCTCCACTGTACTCGGTGGAGCAGTTCTCCTTGACGATTTGGTATATCTCGTTCCACAGGCGGTTTGCCTGATTCATGTAATTGATGCCGATGTTGATGAAGGGTGACGGGATCGGCTTGCCCGTTGTCGGGTGCTTGGAGAGATAGCCGAGCGTACTGGTCATCTCCTCGCACTGAATCCATCGGGCGGCGCACATGGCGTACCGCTCCAAAAGCTGTGGAGAAACCACAGCGGTACAGCCGATGGTTTTCAGCCAGTTCCAGGTTTCCTCGTAGATTTCCTTTGCCTGAAGCTGACCACCGTCACGCTGGGTGGCAGAGAGAAAATCATGGGGCTTCGGCATATCCACACCGTTTACATCGGGGATATCCAGCACCTTCAATGTTCTGCCGCCGGGGTTTCCACTTTCCACCTTGTCGGTGAGGGCTTTCTTTTTGCGACCTGCGCCCGGTCTGGCGCCGCCTTGTCCGCCCAGATTATTTGATTTTGTCGGCACACTTTCACCGCCTTTCAGAGTAAGATTTGGGGTTGGGTTTAATTACCCTTTTGATTTCGCCCTTTTTGCACACGAAGCCCCGGGCCGCTGCACGGGATAAAAGGTCCCGGAGATTTGAACCGCCCCTGGGTCAGTCGTCAAAGCTGTGAGGCAACCTTGTTCCTAAAGCACCGTGTGCCTTCATGTGGCAGGAGCGGCAGAGGGAGATGAGATTGTTTCTGTCGTGTGTGCCGCCGTCAGCCAGCGGCAACTTGTGATGCACCTCTTCGGCTGGCTTGTAGATGCCATGATTCAAGCATTCCTCACATAAAGGATGCTCACGGATATGGCGGTCACGAATCCGCTTCCAGGCTCTGCCGTACCGTTTCTTGGTTTCCGGGTCACGGCGGTAGTGGTTGTACTCGTAGTTAGCTGTCTTTTTGTGTGCCGAGCAGTAAAGCTCACCGTCATCAGCAAGGTTCGGACAGCCGGTCATACGGCACGGTCGTTTTGGTCTTGTAGGCATAAGTTCACCTCCTTCGGGGCATAAGAAAAGCCCCACAGGATTGCTCCCATGAGACTCTCGGTATTCATTTTCGCTATTGTAATGATACCATAGACCGCTTGTGTTTTATAATGGCTTTTAGTGGCGTGTTGCGGAATCCGGCACACGAATTTCATCAAGCGCCCGTTTATGTATCCGATAAAGCCATCGTAAATCATAGCCCATATCCACGGCAATCTTCTCCCAGGTGAGAAAGCACAGATACCGCTTTTCCAAAAGTGTCTGATACTCCGGGTTTTCAATTGCCTTAATAACGGTCACGATTTCACGCTTCAGATCCACCAGACGGTCAATGTCACGATTGATCTCATTTTGCAGATCAATGATTTTTCCAACGGCATCCGCCATAGTGGAACTCGCACGGTTCGGATTTCTCGGCATTCCCGTCAGCGTGGATGTACATTTGGTTGCCAGATCGTTCAGCGATGCGACCTGTTCAATCTTGCTGTTGATACGTTGGTCCAGGCGGTAAGCCTGACTGAGATATTCCTTTGCTGTCATGTATGCACCTCCAGGTTTGCTTTGACCGCATCAATCAGTGCAGTCTGTGTTTTATCTTTTTTGAGAAGAGCGAACATGATCCGCTCATCAATGGTGTCCTTTGCGATGATGTGGTGGATGACGACCGTATCGGATTTTTGCCCCTGCCGCCACAGCCTGCCGTTGGTCTGCTGGTAAAGTTCCAGGCTCCAAGTAAGTCCAAACCAAATCAGCGTGGAACCTCCAGCCTGCAAATTCAAGCCGTGTCCGGCAGATGCGGGATGGATGAGCGCCACGGGCAGTTCACCGTTGTTCCATATGCGGATGCTGTCGGAACTGTCAAGAAAACGAAACGGAATGTGGAGTTTATGAAGCCGTTCGCTTATCCGTTCAAGGTCATGCTTGAACCAGTACGCCACAAGCACGGGCTTTCCATTAGCACCTTCAATCAAATCTTCCAGCATATCCAGCTTGCGGTCGTGTATCTGAAACACACGCTTATCCTCTCCATAGACAGCGCCGTTTGCCATCTGCGACAGCTTATTTGCAAGAGCGGCGGCGTTTCCGGCGTCGATTTCTTCGCCTTTCAGCGAAATAACCAGATCTTTTCTCATGGCGTCATAGGCTTTCCGCTCTTTTGGGGACAGCGTCACAATAGCGTCATTGTGAAAGCATTCCGGCATCTTCAAATGATCTGCGGCTTTCATGGAAATGGTGATGTCGGAGATAGCGGCGTAGATTTTCTCCTCCGCACCCGGCAGCGGCTTATATGAAAACACTACCTGTCCATTACGCTTGTCCTGCTGAAAGTAGGCGTTGCGGTAGTGGGTGATGAATCTGCCCAGCCTTTTGCCCAGGTCAAGGATTCGGAATTCTGCCCACAGATCCATCAGACCGTTGGAAGAGGGAGTGCCGGTCAAGCCTACAATGCGTTTGATAAAGGGGCGAACCTTCAAAAGACTTCTGAACCGTTTTGCCTGATAGCTTTTGAAGGAGGACAGCTCATCGATAACCACCATATCGTAGTCGAAGGTCAAGCCGCTTTCCTCAATCAGCCACTGGACATTCTCTCTGTTGATGATATACACGCTGGCTCTTTGCATAAGGGCGGCTTTTCGCTCCGCTTCGCTGCCGACTGCTACCGAGTAGGACAGTCCATTCAGATGATCCCACTTTTTGATTTCAGCAGGCCATGTGTCTCTGGCAACTCGCAGCGGTGCGATCACCAGTACCTTGCGGACAAGGAAGCTGTCCAGGCAAAGGTCAAAGATGGCGGTCAGTGTGATAACGCTTTTTCCAAGACCAAGGTCAATAAACACGGCAGAGACAGGATGTTCCAAGATGAAATCCGTGGCGTATTCCTGGTATTTATGAGGACTGTATTTCATCAAGTATCCCTCCAATCTGCTCCGGTCTGTCAATGCAGTACACTGAAAAGCCGAGTGCTTCTAACTGCCTTTTTCGCCTTACTTGCAGAGGACGGAGCGTTTTGCCCTCTGCTTTCAGTTCGATAAAGGCGATTCTGCCTTTCGGCAGGAGTATTAGACGATCCGGTACTCCATCAAAGCCGGGGCTTATAAATTTCGGTGCAAGACCGCCAAGTGCTTTGACGGCTTTCACCAGCTTGTTTTCAACTGTTTTTTCTCTCATGTAGAACTCCTTTGTTGCCGATTGCTGTTGCCGATGAAGCGTCAACCTTTTCTCGCGTATGCGTATATGCGCTGCCGATTTCTATTCTTTTTCTTTACTCACAACCTTTAAGTAAGCAATCGGCAACAAAGGCAACATACTGCGAAACCACCCTACCGGGCGGGGCTTGGGTTGTTAACGGTCAAGTTACAGACCTCTCCAACGGCAACCACCGGCAACGGTTATTTTGTTACGGCGGCGTTACCATCGGCAACACGGATATACTACACCCGGTTTCGTCAGCGGATCGGTCTGTTGTGCAATGCTGCGGCGTACCGCTTCGGACTGACGGGAGGATACGGGCCAGGTGGATGCATCCCGCCAATCCTGATAGCGGTTCAGATATTGATCGGGATCAAGGTCTTCACCGTCCTTGGTATGATAGAAAAACTTGCCGTTTGCAGAGGTGGAAGGCCAGTACATCAGGCGGCAGGCTTCATAGGTGGTATCGTCAAACAGGTCGATGCCGATGTCCTTTGCCACCATTCGGGCGACTGCCGGGTATTCGTCCTCGGTAACCTCACGGGAAAGCGGGATAATCATGCGAAGCCGCGGGTACTCCGGCGTGTGTTTATGGGTGGAATAGACGCAGCACTTGAAATCGTGGAGCATCAGAACTTCCTCCCAAATGCCCGGTGTGCCATAGTCCATATCCAGCGTCAGCATGGAACGGCACAGTACCATGCCGTTTTTGCGCCTGCCTTCCCGAAGGTGACCGCCTACAAAACCGCCCACATCCTTGATGGAATCCTGCATTCCTTTTTTCAGCTTGCGGTATTCCTCCACGGTTTCGGTGGTACGCTGGGTAGTGCTGACTTTGGTGCAGAACTCTTCCCAGGAGATTTCACGGTTTTTCCACTTCTTATCCATGCGACTGTTGCCGACTGCTATTTTCATTCTCTGACCTCCTTGCAATCCGCAGTGAAGTAGCGGATCAGTTGTCTTTTGCGCTTTGCTTTTTCAATTTCAATGCTCATACCTTGGGAGATGGTTTCTCCGAACACCCACAGTTCAGCGCACTTGGAGAGCAGCGCTATATCCATGAACAGTGCAAGACTGCGTTCTTTCTCATTTTCATCCGACATAAACTGCGGAAAAAACAGATGCGGCGCAATAGGAATGTATCCGCTGTCAACAGCGAAGCGGCAGTAACGACGGGCATTTTCCTGGTTCTGCTCCACATTGCCGGACAAGGGAGAGCAAATATATATAATCGGGCGAAAGGCATAAAGAACCTTTGCTTCCTTTTCTATCGTGGTGAGGGCTTCATAGGCTGTGGGGTCTTGATAGCCTTCAGAATTGAATTTATTGATATGCACATTTTCACCTCAATCCTTCTTGTAAAAATCGCAGACATACCCGTCTGCACGGAGCAAAAGTCCATTTGCCCAGGCAGGAGTCTGACCCATAATGGCGCAGATATCTGAAAGGTCGGTATCTGGCGGCGCATCAATCACCGCCTCGTCATGGACGTGCATCACGATCTTATATCCGTCAGCGTTCAGTCGAAGCATGGCTTCCGCCAGAATGTCACGGGCAGTTGCCTGCACAATGTTCTCCACAAACTTGGGACCGTAGCTTTCCAGCCGCAGCCACTTTTTCTGTTCTCCCACGCCCTCGTATGTAACGGACTCCTTGCCGAAGCGGTTCAGTCCCATTTTCGGCTTCACATACACAAGTTTTCTGCCGGAGGGCAGCACAACGAACATCATCCCGCTTTGGTAATAAAAGCGGATGCCGTATGCTTCTGTCGAGATTCGTTCTCTGACACAGGTGGACGCCGCCTTGTCTACATCCCACCACAGTTTTACAATGTGGGGATTGGACTGCCGCCAAGCGTCCACCAGCGGTTTCAGTTCTTCTTCCTGCAAGCCGTAGTTCATTGCGCCCATGGCCTTGAGAGCACCCACCGAGCCGCCGTAGCCGAGGGCAAGTTCTGCGATTTTGCCTTTCTGACGAAGATGGCTGTTCACGCCGTGCTTTTCCACAGGGACATGAAACATCTGAGAAGCCGACGCACAGTAGATGTCTCCGCCATTTGCAAAGACCTCCTGCCGCCAATGCTCTCCGGCGATCCATGCGATGACTCTCGCCTCAATAGCGGAAAAGTCCGCCACATAAAAGCGGCATCCGGGTTTCGGCACAAAAGCGGTGCGGATCAGTTCTGACAGCACCAGCGGTACGGAGTCGTAGAGCATTTCCACAGCGTCAAACTGTCCGCCCTTGACAAGGCTTCTTGCTTTGTCAAGATCGGGCAGATGGTTCTGCGGCAGATTCTGCACCTGGACGAGTCTTCCGGCATAGCGCCCGGTTCGGTTTGCACCGTAAAACTGGATAAGACCTCTGGCACGGCTGTCTGAACCAACGACTGACTCCATAGCTGTGTATTTCTTGACACTGCTCTTGGCAAGCTCCTGCCGCAGAGACAGCGCAAGTTCAACCTCGCCGTCCGCTTTTTCAAGGAGTTCCAGAACGGCAGTTTTGGAGAGGGAGTCGGTTTTCACGCCTCTTTCGGCAAGCCATGCTTTCAGCTGTGCAGGAGAATTGGGGTTATCAAGCCCGGTAACATCCCGTGCCTGCTCCATATGCGTCTTTTTGAATTGTTTGTCACAGTGAATCGCCTGTGAAACAAGGATTCGGTCGAGCATAATGCCACGGTCGTTGATCTGCTGGTCGAGAGTGTAATTGCGCCATTCCGATTCAGTCACCAGGAATTTGGACAGCTTCTGCTGTACTGCCATTTCCGTCTCTACATCACGAAGGTTATAGGCTTTGAATTTCGCCCATTTTTCCGGGTAATCGGAGGGATAATGCCGATATTCCGTGCCGTCCCGGCTTTTAGCCGGGGTGCAGAACCAGCGGATAAGGTCTTTGCCTTCCTTCAGCTTTTGCTTTTCCAGTCCGAGAACGGAGCCTACGCCCTCAAGAGAAAGTGGAAGTCCCAAGGTTGCCGCCCAGACCATCGTGCAGTGCCAGGAAGCGGGATCGAGATATTGTCCCACGGGGTACTCCAGATACCGCGACAGACACACACGCTCAAACTGCGCATTGAACGCCCATTTCGTGACGGTGGGATCGGTCAGCGCAGAGCGAATATCAGCAGGAAGCGTTTCACCTGCGGAAAAGTCAATCATCTCAACGGGTGCGCCGTCCGCCGAGTAACCGAAAAGGAGAATTTCAAAATCCGGTGCTTCAGCATAGCGATAAACCCCGCTTTGAGCGAGGTTTATGCTGCTGAATGTCTCAATGTCGATACTGAGTGTCCTCATGCCAGAAAGTCATCGTCAAGATCGGTTGCGAAATCGTCAGCCGCCGAGGTTCTTCCGCCGAGCGGTTCACCGTCCTTGACTTTTTGGATATTCCCAAGTCCGCAGGCAATGCCGCGATTACCGTTTGAGTTGAAGGCATAGAAGTTTACAGAGACTCTCGCATAGCAGCCGGAATACACCTCTGCACGGTCGAGGATCGGCTGAACGCTGCGGTCAACGATCTGGGGAGCGGTAGTGCTGTTGGCATTGACGAAATAAGAGTCTTTGTACGCTTCATCCTCACGCTCGATGTCACCATCGCGAAGCGGCAGTTTCAAAGCTGCCTTGTTCGGAATTTTACCGCCGAATTTCGCAGCACCGTCCTTGATAGCCGCATCCACGGCCGCATTGATGGCGTCGATTGTTTTCTGATCGGATTTTGGGATAATAAGAGAGACGCTGTATTTAGGGGTACCGCCGTTAATGGAAGCGGGCTCCCATACATTTGCGTAGGAAAGGCGAACAACGCCTGTAACAACCTTGGTATTGGATTTCTGATTAGCCATTTTATTTATTCCTCCGTAATTTCAGTAAAGTCATGTTCCGCACCTGTGGATGTAATTGCAGGACGCCTGTCGGATACGGAAACAAGCGTCGGTTTGCCCTGGGGCTTGATAACAAGTCCGCCGAGAATTTCAGAAAAGGTCTTTTTGCCCATAAGCCGTTCCATCTCGGTGATGGAAATGAGGGATTTCTTGAAGATGTCGGTATAGCCTGCCGAGTGGGCAACTTCGATAACGGCATCCTCGTCTGTGTACTTGCGGTTAGTTCGGCTTTCCACCAGCTTAAAACCATGCCACACCTTTCCGTGATTGACGGCGGCGTCCTGGGCGTAGGCTGCGATCTCATTTGCCCATTTGGTGAGGTCGTCCAGCTTGCCGAGTATTTCCTCAATCTCCTCATCCGAGAGGAGGGGCGGCTGTGCAAACTCATATTTTGCAAGCTGCAGCTTCTCTTCTGCTCTGGCACGGCACTTGACTGCCGCCTTGCAGAACTGACACCAGTTTCCGGGCGCATATTCACCTTCGCCTTTATAGGCAAGTTCAGCCTTGGGTTTCAGTGTATTTTCCGCCCAATTCATAAGATCAGAGACACTGATTGTCCAGGTGGACACATTCTCACGCCTCGGCTGATAAATGGTCATGGATACCGATTCAATGTCATAGAGGGAGTCGAACAGCCGCAGAGCGCCCAGGGCATACAGCATCATCTGCGGATTTTGCTCGGCTTCCACCAAAATTCCCTGACCGTATTTGAAGTCGATAATGTGCAGGAGTTTATCCGCCACGATCAGACAGTCGCCGGTGCCGAAGCCGTCCGGCACATAACAGGAAAAATCCAGCTTCTTCTCGATCAGCACGAGCGGGTCGGAACAGTTCTGTTTTGCTTCATTTAACTGCTCCAGCACAAATTCCACATAGCCGTCTGTGTATGCATCCATTTCATCACAGTCGTAAGTGCTGATCGGCTTTTTGGAGCGCATCTTCAGCGCTTTGCGGAGCTTATGCTCACAAAGGGCGTGGGCGGCGGTTCCTTCGGCGGCAGCCTCTGTTTCATAGTCTGCAAATTCCTGTTCCAGTCGTGCAGAGGGGTTGCAGTTCAGCCAGCGATGAGATGAAGATGCTGATAGGATTGCGTGTTTACTTGGAGGCATCACAACACCTCCGCATCGACAAGCAATGCCTTATAATGCTTGGGGTCAACCGCCGACAGCTTGGACGCACCGTATTTTTGCAGCAATCCCCGGACAGCGTCCGTCTTTCCG
>JAETQO010000004.1 GCA_021770655.1 Ruminococcus sp.
CTTGTTTCTGTATATCTTCCCCGCCGTACGGCGGGGAAGATATACAGATAATTATTGTAATTTAAACATAATATCGTCTTTTCCCGATTTAATATTTTGAAAATTGATTTCCCTGTCAGACTTTTTGTTAAATATTCTCTACTCTATATTTTTATGTACAATCAATGAATCAAACGTCAGAAAAAATATGTATTAGCATAAATTAAAAAGGCTGCGAGCATTTCACATTAGCTCACAGCCTTTTTTCTTGCAGTAACGTTAAAAGAACGGAACCTTATTATAATCTAAATCCAATTCCTCAATGTCGGAGCCGTCAACATCATCTTTCCCTTGCGCAGTTTCGGAAATGTTCATGGAGTAAGGTTTAATCTTGTCCACAAGCTCGCCCTTTTTACCTCTGCAAAGCAGATATGCCTTGTTAAGCTCCATACATAAAATACTCTCAACAGACTTGCATGACTTTTCCGCTATATATTCGGCAGTTTTTATATCGCTTCCACCCAAATAGAGAACATGATCGCAGTTATTTACAATCGTAGCTGCGGCGGAGGGACTGTACATAGTTTCAAGCTGAGTCATGCTTTGGAGTATAATACTTACCGAGATTTCTCTGGAACGAATGACCGATATGATTTTGTCAAAGTTTTCAACATAAGCATTGGTAGCAAAGTCGTCCATAATTATCCTAACAGGTACTTTAAGTTTGCTGTTATGATTCTTATCCGCTTCACGACAGAGCGTCTGAAGAGCCTGTGTGTAGAAGATATTTATAAGACTGTCAAGAGAACGATCTGTGTCGCTGATATTCAGAAATACAACTGATTTTCGCCTTCCAAGATCTTCAATTCTAAAATCAGACTGTCCGCAGAATATGCTTCTGGCTTCACGGAAATCAAACGGATCAAGAGCTGCGGACACAAACTGCAGTATGCAGGGCCAAGTTTTGTCTGTCGTGATGATTCCTTTAAACATCTTGTATTTCTTTGCCGCAAAACTGTCCGGGCGCTTAAGCGCCCATTCTTCAAGAAACGTTATTCCCGCTTCTATGTTCTGTTCAACCGGAATGCACATTATTGCTTTAAACACCTCAAGCACTGTGCATAGATTACGGTCCTCATAATCAAACGCTTCAAGCACATAAGCAATAAGACAAGCGACTACCGTTCTTGCCGCATTCTCCCAGAACGGATCTTTTGAATCAAGCATAGGCACCAGCGTATGTGCAATTGACACAATATCCTGTTCGCAGAAACTATTTGTTTCCATATCATAGGGAATATAATCCAAAGGATTGTATGAGTCGGAATTTTTAGAATCAACGAAATTTACAATATGTACGTCGTAACCGTTCATGCGCAGAGCGGGTGAAAGCTTTTTGTAAAGATTGCATTTTATATCCGCAACTATCATGCTCGAATTGAACTGCAGTATGTTTGGTATAACGTAGCCGCCTGTCTTACCGGCGCCTGAGGGGCCGATAATAAGGTCGTTGTTGTTAAGTCCTGTTTTGAATGTGTTATTTGATATAGATTTTCCCTCGGCTAAAATTCTGTAGTTATTCATATTGATTAATCTTCCTTTCGTGTTAATTCTGTAATAATTGATGTTGCAATTCCAAAGGCTAAAGCCTCTTCTGCATTGAAATACGTATCGCATTTGGTCTTGCGGTGCACCTCTTTGATCGATTTACCAGTACGTTCGGCAATTATAGAACACAACTCTTTGCGTATTTCCATAAGATTGTTTACCTTTTCCTGTATCTCAAGAGGTTTCATGCCTCCGTAGTCACCGTTTGAATAGCTGGGATCATGGATCATTATTTTTGCATGAGTAAGCATTTCACGTTTATCTCCTGCAAGAAACAGTATCGAACCCATGCTTGCGGCAGTGCCTATACAAACTGTTTTTACGGGCGAAGACATAAGGCGTATAAAATCATAAACGGCAAGACCGCTTGAAACGTCGCCGCCCGGACTGTTTATGTACAGCGTAATTTCCTCTCCCGGAGCCTCGCATTCCAGATACATAAGCTGTTCAAGAAGATCGTTACAGCTATCGGGATTTACATCGTGTGTAAAAAATATTTTTCTCTCCTGTAAAAGAGTGTCATTAATGCTAAGGGACTGATATCCCTTGGCGCTTTCTTTGATAATATTTGGTATCATATTTTTATTCCTTTCTGTGTATACAATTATTTTTTGCTTTCTTTTAGCCTGTGAATGGATATAAAAGGGTGAATCATTATGTAACTTATAATTTTTTGCCCTGTATATTCTGCCTGCGTTCTTAGTTCCTTGGGATAGTACTTATTTGAATTAAGCATTTTTCCGCCGGCAACCAACATTTCACCTAAAGTAATATCACCATTCAAAATATAGTCCTGCATTTCAAAATCAAACATATATTTATCATCTATATCGGTATAATCCAGAAGCTCATGATACATATGAATAAATCTGCTTTCTCCTGTTAGTTCAGTCAAATATTCAAAATAACTTTTCATTTTAATACGGCAGAACATTTTTTGAATGCTTTGATAATTATCGTTTTCACTAAACGATCTTAAATCAATCATAAATCAGTCACCTCCTTTTTGACTTTTGAAACGGAACGAAACATGCCATCATTTGAGAAAAGTAAAACAATGCTGTATAGTAATTATCTTTAATTGTTTTGTCTTCTGTGTCATCTAATTGTAATTGTGCCTGTTGCTTACGAACAATTTCTGCTATATTATAATACTTGAATTTAGAAAGCCTTTCTTTTGATATATCTATATCAACGGCTGGGAGCAGATAATCCGACAGTGGATCACAGGTGCTCCACCGTCTTTTAACGTAAAGCTTTTCTATAGACATACTATAGATTTTATCCAATAAAATGCCGATACATTCCTTGTCCGTGACTGTCTGCGAATTTGCAGAGTTCTTAAACTCTTCGATATTCATCATATAATTTCATCTCCTGTATATTTTTTGCAATAAACTCAAAAATCGCTTTCTTATTCACTCGGCGGCGCTGTAAGCGCCGCTTTGACTATGAATTTTTCAGTGTAAGACCCGAAGCAATACTGAAAGGTATAAGAATTAAATTTTCGATCATTGAAATTCTGCTGTTTAAACCCTCATATGAAAAATGTGAAAAATCACCAAGGGTTACGATTACATCGCCTACCATAATTTCCTTGATATCCTTGCAGTCTTTTTGCTCTACCTCTGCTCTGATTTTTAGGTAGCATTCCGCAAGCTGAATTATATTTTTACTATTGCTGCCGGCACATAATGAACCTATTTCCCCAAGAAAATCTATAACTTTCATTTTCATCAGTTCTTTGACAGCATAGCTTAAATGAGGATCAACGCTTCCTGTATTTCTTTTCAAATATTGTCTGCCTATAATGTTTGCTGTTTTGTCGTCTACTATATACAGATTTTTACCTGTCGGCGATACAAAAACTTTCCGCAAAACATAAAAGTATACCATACGTTTAAAGTCAAAAATTCTGTGTAGATTTACTCTTGTCTTAAAGTTCTCCTCTCCCGGCAGTTTCTTATCAATTTCTTCTTTCGTCGGAGCAATTTTTGAGTATATTTCAATAAAATCTCTGAATGTATAATTCAGAATTTCGGGATTATCCTCCTGCAACGAAAATAAGTCACCCGGTGTTAAAGTTTGATAAGTATCCTCGCCGCAAAAATCAGTGAGTTTTGCGGTGAGAATGGTGTTTACAAATTCCTTGAATTCTTTTGATTTCATAGTGAAATCTCCTTTCATTATTTGATTTATTATTACCTCGGCGGCACAGCAGTGCCGCTTTTCTGGTTTTTAAATACACTCGAAATGCGTATACGCATTTCTTATCCAAAAAAATCCGTTATACCATAAAGCATAACGGATAATATAAAAGTAAGAAAAAAAGAATTAATGACAATACGATTGAATTATTAAACAATCGTTTAAAATACACTCGTAATGCGCTCGCGCATTTTTTATTAACCTAAATAGTTAGAACTGCCTTTGGCAGTTCGAGAGTAATATAAAATAATAAATCAATTAAACTTGTGAAGCTGAGATTGACATATCCATATTGCATAAGCAAAGTCCATAAATAATAGGGCTTTAAAACGTTTTTTTGCAAAAACGCTCATTTAAGTAAAGAAACCATAAATGGTTTCGAGGGTAAATTAAATGACGGTTTACTGTTCCGTCATTAGCCGAGTTCTGAGATACGCTCGGTAGCCATTGTAAATGGTTCCTTTCTCGAGCACCATTACAAGTTTGTTCGGGCAGTGTCATTGTGCTGCCCGACAAATGCTCGAAAAAACGACTATCGTCGTTCGAGGAAAATCCAAATTTCATAATAATTATCGGCAATAAATTGCTGATAAAATAAAAAAAACAAATTTATAAACTATTGAAAGAGAGGTCATTTTATGTCAAACATTAACAACTACGGTGTAGTAACCGGTAGGCTTTTGAAGGATGTTGCTGTTTTTAAAAACGAGGACGGCAGTTACAGATCGGAGGTGAACATTAACGTCGACATTGATGGTAATTATGCAGATAAAAACAAAGCAAAACAATCTGAAACTGTTTTGCTTGAAGGGCTTATCGAAGCAGGACAAAAAGATAACAGTGTTTACAACAAAATGCACAAAGGCAATATCGTAAGCATTGGTTACACTGTCCGTAATGATAATTACATTGATAAAAACGGAAACGAAACTTACCGTCAATTTCTTTTCATTGAAGAGGTCGATCTGATGGAAGATTTAAATGAAAACTCTGAAGTTCAATCTTCCTGATTTTATCAAAGCAAGAACTCCGCTATGTATTTTTTCGCATAGCGGAGTTCTTTTTTAGTATATCTTTATAAACAGATATTTTTTGTCTGATAGTCGAGTTGAATTATCCATATTGCGTAAGAAAAGCCAGTAAACAATAGGTTTTTAAAATTATTTTTTTCAAAAACTCTCATGTATACAGAAACTACAATTGGAAAGTTTCCCCCCAGTGCATTGTCTACAGTCCCCCAAAACGACAATTACATTGAAAAAAAGTGGATAAAGTTTTCCGTCAAGGTGTTTTAAACATAGGATAATGAACTAAAACGCCGGTTTCCTTTCCCGTGATCTTTGTCTCGTTTTCTGCCAGTTTTCCGTTAACTTCAAAGACATACGAGCTTATTACTCCGATACTCATATGGTAATCCAGTATCGTTTTTACCTTTTCATAAAGTGTGCTCTTTTTTCTTTTTTTCAGATACTTGTCCTCCGGAATATCTATATCAAGAATATCAAGCATATCGGCTCTCCGGGAATCATCATTTTCAAATTTGATCATTCTGCTCATTGAGGATCTGTTTTTACGGTAATATGTACGTTTGGGATCTGAAAGTATGATATGCCATGCAAGGTAAAATTTCAGTTCCAAATTCTCGATCGAATCCGGCATGATTTTTTTAGGCTTCTGTACATCATTCTGGCTTTTTACGCATAGACGTTTCAGGGGAATTGTAAAAAATTGACCGTTAGTAAGCTCTGCATAACGGTACAGCGGAGGCGTTTCGGAATATCTGTAGCCGTTTTTCCCCCACTTCATGAGAGGAAGAAATGGTCCCTCAAATATGTTAATATCCTTTTCATCCTCAAAGGCAAATCCATACTTTCCATTTGACCTGTCAAGCCTGAAATATGTATTCATCATTTTTTCCAGACTGTCTTCTATCTCTTTTTTTCTGTCGGGCTTTAATGTTACATCGGGATCACCCGATAAAACCTCCATGATTTTCTTCGGATAAATTGTCTGAAGTTTCATTGTTTCGAGAGTATATACAGCGTCTGCCACCATTAAGTCAAAATATGTGAGTTTTCTGTCAATTCTAAATTCCACAGTAAGCTCCCTGAATTTATTTTTTTCGACCTTAACTATTTGTGGAACACACGACTCATAATTACCTTTTCGTATTAAATTCGCTGCCTTTGTAGTGTTAATATAAAGAACATCGATTGCTTTGAGTCGTTCCTCGATTTTGATCTGTTCTGCCTGTATTTCCTTGTCGTGCGAACATAATGGTCTGTGGTTTTTAAAGTAGTCAATAGTAAATCGATTCAGTTCATCACTTGTGGATTCTTCTTCCATTTTGCCATATGATTTCATATATTCAAGACGCTCTAACCCTAATTTGTATCTGAAATCAGAAGTTTCTTCATCAAATTCACTGTTTAATGCGGCATTTTTTAAAAATGATAAACAGATTTTAATATCATCTTCCGAATAATAAAGAATACATTCCGCCTGTTTTCTGTCACGCCCTGCACGACCTGCCTCTTGATAATAATTTTCAAGATCCTTTGGCATATCGAAATGAATAACAAATCTTATATTGCTTATGTCTATTCCCATTCCGAAAGCGTTTGTGGCTACCATAATGTTGTTTTTCCCACTTTTGAAAAGGTCAAAATTTTCTTTCTTATCTTCCGGTTCCATATCGCCGTGGTATTTTGATACATTATAGTTTTTCATTTTCAGATGTTTATAAACATTTTCCGTGTTTTCCACCGTAGAACAATAGATAATTCCGCATTGATCAAAGTGTTTTGTCATGTATGCATACAGTGTCATCATTTTAGCTTGAAAATTTTTCCGATGTTTAACGCTGAATGTAAGGTTTGTTCTTTCATATCCTCCTGATACGATAAACGGCTGATTTAATCTGAGAATACGTATTATGTCCTCCTTTATAAATTCTGTAGCTGTTGCGGTAAATGCCGTAATTATAGGACGTTTATCCAGCATTGTTATAAATCTCGCAATTTTAAGATAATCCGCTCTGAAATCGTATCCCCATAAGGAAACGCAATGTGCCTCGTCTACTGTAATCATGCTGATATCCAGCTTTTGTGCAAATCTGATAAACTTTGGTTTCATGAGTCTTTCAGGCGACACATACAAGAGCTTGTAATTTTTCTTTTTATCATTGCTTGTAGCATCACGCATAATTTTATTGCGTGTTTTACCGTCAAGCTCGCTGTTTATATATGCCGTATGAATTCCAAGCTTATTGAGTTTATCCACTTGATCCTGCATAAGAGCTATGAGCGAAGACACAACTACAGTTACACCTTCAAGCATTACAGCAGGGAGCTGATAGCAAAGAGATTTTCCACTTCCGGTAGGCATAACAGCCATAACGTCTCTGCCTTCAAGGATTGCTGTGATAACCTCCTCTTGCTTATATATAAAGCTGTCATTTCTGAAATATTTTTTCAAACAGTCTAACGGATCTTCGAAATTCGGCAATTTGTTTCTTCCCTTCTGTATAATAAAGTCATAATACACATTTCTATTATACCACTCTCATTAAATTTCTTCAATCCCTAAGCATATAAATTTGCATCTTGCCCGCCCATGTAATAGTACGGTTTGATTATCTCTACTCGCTCGTCAAATGGTATTATCCGCTGTATTTTTTCAAGGATAACACCGCACAACTATTGTGTGCGGATAACGCAGAAAATTTTTCGTTAGATTGTATAGAAACGAAGCAGATAGTTCGTGCGGTATTACCATGAAAATATCGTATCAAATGAATGTACAGTTAATCAAACAGGCTGTCTAATATCTCAATAAGCTTGAACGAAAATTCGATTTTCTCCTTGTCGCCGTCAAGAACGATTATTTGGTTCTCCTGCTCGGTTTCGCATTGCGAATAAACTGCACTTTGAAGAACAAAAAGTGCACCTGTATTCGGCGTAAGACTGCAAGCCTCTGCGCCGGAAGCGCCTACAGAAGCAATAAGTGCGGCAATAATAGAAATACTGAATTTTCTCATAAAAAATCCTCCCTTGATTCAGAACATATCTTTATTCTGAATATGGGAGGATCTCTTTTACTTTATTCAGTTTCCGAAAAATTTTCTTGCAATATCTACAGATTCCTTTGCATCCTTTGCATAGAAATCCGCTCCGATCTGTTCAGCGTATTCAGGAGTTACCACAGCGCCGCCCACAAATATCCTGCAATCCACATTATTCTCACGAAGAAGTTTAACCGTGTTTTCCATACTTACAAGCGTTGTTGTCATAAGTGCTGAAAGTCCCACAAGATGAACTTCGTTTTCGATCGCGCAGTCAACTACCGTCTGATAATCAACGTCCTTACCAAGGTCGATGACATCGTAGCCGTAGTTCTCAAGAAGGACCTTTACTATATTCTTTCCTATATCATGAATGTCCCCCTTTACGGTGGCAAGAATTATCTTTCCCTTTGAAACGGTTTTTTCGCCCGTGGAAAGAATGTAGTTCTTTATTACTTCAAAGCAGGTCTGTGCTACGCCTGCTGTCTGGATAAGCTGAGGAAGAAATATCTTTCCGGTTTCAAACTGATCTCCCGCCTTATCAAGCGCAGGAATAAGCAATTCGTTTATAATATACATCGGCTCATGTTCTTTAAGAAGTTCGGCTGTAATATCTCTGCCTTCCTTTTTCAAACCGTTTTCTATAGCATACGGCAGGTCAATATCAGTCTTCTGATCTGCCTCGGCAGTAGCTTTATTATTTCCGCCGTAATGAGCGATATAATCTGCAGAGTTTTTGTCAATGTTAGCCAAAAGCTTGTATGAACGTACCGCTCCTGTCATCGCGTCAACGTTAGGATTTATGATAGGAAGATCAAGACCCTTGGTGAGCGCCATCATAAGGAAGTTGTGACTTACAAGCTCACGGTTCGGGAGACCGAAACTTATATTGGATACTCCCAGCACGGTTTTTAAACCAAGTTCATTCTTAACACGCTCCAACGCATTAACAGTCTCCATTACCCCTTCCTGCTCCGCCGACGCGGTCAAAGTAAGACAGTCTATATACACGTCCTCTTTTCTGATACCGTATTCAAGAGCCTTGTTAAGTATCTTCTCAGCAAGCTCAAAGCGCTTATCCGCAGTCTTTGGAATACCGTTTTCATCAAGAGTAAGCCCCACGACAGCCGCTCCGTACTTCTTTACCAAAGGCAGAACCTTTTCGATTGAACCGTTTTCCGCATTAACTGAATTGACTATAGGCTTTCCGTTATAAACTCTCAGAGCCGCCTCAAGAACTTCAGGGATAGTTGAATCTATCTGCAAAGGAACATCTACAACACCTTGAAGAGCTTTGACCGCTTTTACCATCATAGCTTTTTCGTCGATACCGGGAAGTCCTACGTTTACGTCAAGAATATCCGCACCGGCGTGTACCTGCTCTATAGCCTGTCCGAGAATATAATCAATATCGTTGGAAAGAAGCGCCTCCTTGAAACGTTTTTTGCCCGTAGGATTTATTCTTTCGCCGATTATTCTCGGCTGATCTATTTCAACGGTATGCGTTGCAGAACAACAAGCGGCAGGAATGCTATGAATGATGTTTACACGCTTTTTTCCTTTGAGCATCTCGCTCAGCTTTCTGATATAATCGGGATCAGTTCCACAGCACCCGCCCAGAATTCTTACTCCGAGAGGGATAAGCTTTTCCGCAAACTCCGTGAACTCCTCCGGTGTACAGTCATACTCATTTGTCACAGGATCAGGCAAGCCTGCATTTGGTTTTACGATAACGGGAAGATTCGTCCATTTGCAAAGCTCCTCAACTACCGGATAAAGCTCTTTCGGCCCGAGGGAACAGTTTACACCGACAGCGTCTACGCCAAGACCTTCAAGAGTCAAAGCCATTGAGCTTATCGAAACACCGGTGAATGTCCTCATATTCTCTTCAAAAGTCATTGTACAGAGTATCGGCAGTGAGCTGTTTTCTCTCGCCGCAAGAACGGCGGCTTTAAGCTCATAAAGATCAGTCATAGTTTCAAACACTATAAGATCTGCAGAACTTCCCGCAACGATCTGCTCCTTATAGACGTCGTAGGCTTCCTCAAATGTAAAAGTTCCGGTAGGCTCGAGAAGCTGTCCTATAGGACCTATATCAAGAGCAACAAGCGTATCCGTATCCTCGCAGGCTTTACGAGCGTTCTCGATCGCGGCAGGAATAACTTGCTGTACGGTGTAACCGCACTTTTTAAGCTTGAATCTGTTTGCGCCAAAGGTATTTGCATACACAATATCCGAACCTGCCTCGATATACTGTCTGTGTATATCCGTTAGCCAATCAGGTTTATCTATGTTCAGCGCTTCGGGAGTACCGCCCATTTCAAGCCCCTTTGCCTGAAGCATAGTGCCCATTGCTCCGTCAAGCACCACAAATTCCTTACTGTTCAGCAGTCTTTTAAAATCCACAATGTTCGCCCCTTTTTCTGAATTGACAGACATTTCTCATATTACAGCTTGCACAGCCTCGTCTGCCTTTTGAAATTTCATGTTCCGATATTCCTATCACAGCGGTTACTGATTTTCTCGGAGTGAGAATATTATTTTCCGTTGCGTTAAGACCTATAAGCTTAGGCGCATTCAGCACGTCCAAAAAGGTTCTCTGAACACTTATCGGCAGATCTCCGTAGCCCGGAGAAAAACGCCAGGTCTGATAACAGCCCGTTAGTTTTTCTTTTACGATTTCGTCTACACCGTCGCAGACCTGCTCTATTGCCGCGCTGGCAAGACAATCACTGACAACCGCTTTCGTCATATCCTCAGCCTCATACGCGCGAAGGAGCTTATCGACACCCGCAGAAATGGTAGCCGCAAAAAGCACGCACCGGGAACAGCCTTTCAGATGTTCGCATATATCCTTTCCTCCCAAAAAAAGCGGCGTTCCTAAAATCTCAATTCCGTTATCCCTTGGGATTATTCCGAAAAGCCTATATACAAATTTGGGATTTATCACGTCAAGCAGAGCCTTTTCACATTCGTCAATAACAGCCTGCGTTTTTTTGTCGGGTTTATTACCGCGAAAGCCCATATACCTTGCGGCTTCCTGCTGATTTATTCTTTCTAATTTCAAATTACCACCCTCTGAATACAGTATATCACATTACTGTGAAATTTACAACTACAAATAATATATCTATATTCATAGTTTAAAACTATACCTGCGTTTGGAATATTTATATTTTGCAGCGCAAAATTATTTTTTCATTTTGCACTAATATTATTCGTCCGTGGCTAAAAAAACAGCGCAAAAGCAATACTGCCTTTTACGCTGTAAATTTCAAGTAAGACTTTTATAGTATTCACTCAGTCGCTCTGCTGTTTTTTTCAGAATATCTTCTGCGGCGGTTTCAACGCTTTCATTCGCAAAGATACCCTGCTTAGAAAGATCTTTTGCTTTTCCGGCATAATCTACTGCCGACTGTAGATCAGCTGTTTTTTCGGAAACTGAAAGCTCCTGAGCAAGATAACAGCAGGCTTTTGCCTTTATCGCTGTCACTTCATCAGGAAAATCATCAGGCGTTTCTGAATCGGCAACCGCCCTGTAGTTCTTTTGAATGAAACAGTCCCGTATATTTATATAGTCCAGAGCGTTAAAAGCTGTATCGTTACCGTTTTCGTCGGGCATAAGCGTACCAAGCGGTATCTCAAGCACTCTGCACAGATATTCAAGAGTTTTTATCGACGGAGTTGCCGCTCCGCTTTCTATCTGGCTGAGCATATTACGAGTTATGAAATCTCCGACTACCTCGCTCTGAGTCATTTTTTTTGCAAGACGGGCTTCTTTTATCCGCCTGCCAAGAGTTATTCCGTCCATGACAAATTGCCCTCCTCTCACAAATCGTAAATGTCATTTACATATATAATAGCAGATTTATATTCTCAATGCAAGCGTTTCACAAAAAATTAACATTTGAAATTAAGGCAACGAAAAACGGTTGAAAAATATTTTGAATTTTGTGAAAAACCTATTGACAAAGAAAGAAATATGATATATAATAGACGTAAATAAAATTTACGCAAATGTATATGGAGGTGCATTCAATATGAGCGAATGGTGGGAAGAATTGTCGCTTTTGTTAAAGGTGCTTTACTGTATAGCATTTCCGTCAACGCTGATACTGCTGATACAGACTGTGCTTTCAATGTTCGGTATGCACGACGGCGGCGGCGGTCACGATTTCAGCGATACATCAGGACTGGATCTTGACATTGACATCGATACCGACATAAGCGGTCACGGAAACTTTGATTTAAGTCACGGCGTTCATGATATGGGCGCTGATCACAATATTGACGGCGGTAATCCGGCAGATTTTACGTCAATGAGAATGTTCACTCTGCAAACTGTCGTAACGTTCTTTACCGTGTTCAGCTGGTCGTCGATTGTGCTGGTAAGCTCAGGCGTTCTGCCCGTTCTTTCTACCGTGATAGGATTTGTCCTGGGACTTGCTACAATGCTGTTAGTCGCAAAGATCGTTCAGCTCTCTTTAAGACTGGCGGAAAACGGTACGGCTGATTTAAAAAACGCTATTGGCGAAACAGCAACTGTCTACATTCCCTGCCCTCCCCGAAATCAAGGGCTTGGAAAAGTCAACGTAACGATAAACGATCAGCTTATGGAGCTTACTGCCGCAAACAGCGGTGACGAAGTTATCAGCACAGGCACTCAGGTACGCATTATCGATTTAAGGGGAGATACTGTAGTAGTTGAAAAGGAGCAGTAACAGCTCGGTCAAAATGTGCGTAAAAGATAAAAAATATATCGGATCATTATATCCGAAAATAATTGTGAGAACAAATTGTCAAATAGATAATTATAACAGCAAGCGGATAATACACCATAAAACGGCAGGGAATCATATTCTCATTGTTAATACAGCTTACAGATATTTTGCTGTTTTTTACAAAAACGACTTAAAATCGCTTGATTATTGTCGTAATTGCTGATATAATTAATTAGTGCATATAATTCCGTCTGATCAAGCGGAATTATATAATAAATCCGCCCGTGATATGCGGGCAAAAAAATAAATAATATATGGAGGAAAAAACTATGGGTATGGGTCCGGTAATTATCGTATGCGTGATAGTAGTCGTGCTGTTTGCGGCAATAATGGCTATTTTGTCACGATACAGAAAATGCCCGTCAGACAAGGTTCTGGTTATTTACGGTAAAGTCGGTACGGACAAAAACGGTCAGGCACGAAGCGCTAGATGTATTCACGGAGGAGCGGCTTTCATCGTCCCTATTATTCAGTCTTATGAATATATGGATCTAACGCCGATTTCCATTAATGTGGATCTGAAAAACGCTCTGTCAAAACAGAACATCAGAATCGATGTTCCGTCAAGATTTACCGTTGGTATCTCGACAGAACCCGGTGTCATGCAGAATGCCGCCGAAAGACTTCTCGGCTTGAAGCTGATAGAAATTCAGGAGCTTGCCAAGGATATTATCTTCGGACAGCTGAGACTTATCATTGCGACTATGGACATTGAGGAGATAAACTCCGACAGAGATAAATTTCTTCTCGCCGTATCAAACAACGTTGAGATAGAACTGAAAAAGATAGGTCTTAAACTTATCAACGTAAACGTTACGGATATTACCGACGAGTCGGGATACCTCGAGGCGCTCGGTAAAGAAGCTGCCGCTAAGGCTATCAACGACGCTAAGAAATCTGTTGCCGAAAAGCACAGAGACGGTGAGATCGGTCAAGCGAACGCTCAGAAGGATCAGCGTATTCAGGTTGCCGCTGCAAACGCTTCGGCTATCGACGGTGAAAACCAGGCTAAGATCGAGGTCGCTCAGTCTGAGGCTCTCAGACGTGAGCGTGAAGCGGAAGCTCTCAGACAGGCAACAGCAGCCGAAGCTGTACAGGCGGCTAAGGCAAAGCAGGAAGCTTACATAGCTCAGCAGTCCGCCGAGCAGACAAGAGCAGAACTTGAAAAGGCTACTCAGACTGCCGACGTTATCGTAAAAGCACAGATTTCCAAACAGCAGGCTGAGATCGAAGCCGAGGCTCAGGCTGAAGTCGTAAGACGCAAGGCAAAGGGTGAGGCGGACGCTATCTTCGCAAAAATGGAGGCTGAGGCTAAAGGTAATCAGGAGATACTCACCAAACAGGCCGAAGGTATGCGTAAACTTGTTGAAGCTGCCGGCGGAGATGCAAATGCGGCTGTAAGACTTATCGTTGCCGACAAGCTTGAAGATCTTATCGCTATTCAGGTTGAAGCTATCAAGAACATTAAGATAGATAAGATAACCGTTTGGGATTCAGGCAAAGGCGCAGACGGCAAAAACTCTACAGCAAACTTTTTAAGCGGACTTATGGAGTCTGTACCTCCGCTTAACGACTTGTTCAATCAGGCAGGTATGTCGCTCCCGGACTTCTTGGGAAAGGATATAAATGAAGCTATAAAAAAATCTCAGGAAGAGGCTGTAAAAATAGTTTCCGAAGAAGCTGAAACAGTTGACCCGAACGATGTTGAGGTAATAGAACCGGCTGACAAATAAAATCGACCTCCGCAGTTTAACTATTGCGGAGGATTTTTTATGCAAAATGCTGTAAATATTGTTTTTAATTTGTTCGACTTGCTATTGACAGAAAATTTCATTTACATTATAATATAATTAGTGGAAAAGTTTAGCTTATAGTAAAGAATAACGATATCCATGCCGAAAGGAGGCACTCATTATGAAAAAAGAATGTACAAAATCAATAATCGGCACCGTAAAATACCTTGCTATCGCAACTGCTATTGTAAGTTGCTCTTCGCTTTCCGGTGTTGCCGCAGATGTTGAAGAAAATGACAACAATGTCAACAACGGCTATATTGAAATTGAACAAACATCAAAAGGAAGCACGCCCGAGGAGCGAGAGGCTATTCTTAACAAGTTCAACAAAGAACATGGAACAAATTATCAGATAGCCACAAAAGAACAAGCCGAACGTATAGGTCAAGATGCGGAAGAACAAGAAAAAGAATTTAACAGTATGTCTTCTGAGAAATTTGAAGAGTATTTAACAGAAATATACGAAAATGAACAAGGTATTTTGAATGATAAACAAAAATTCGAACTTGAAAATCCTGTATTTATGGAACCCTATAATGCCGATGAAACTATTACTAAAGAAGCTGAGCGTGTATACGGGGACGAGGAAGATGTGGAATTGTTAAATAAGCGTCAATGCAACTGATACAGTTGTTCGTATTGGCAGTATAACACCGATATAAAATATGTACTATTATACCAAAACAGCGAGTTTCGTAATACCGAAACCCGCTGTTTTTCATAAACCTAAAAAGGACTAATAACGACAGCTCTTCCCTCTTTCAAAGACTTCTGCACGTCAATGAACCGCTGATTTGAACTTCCCATAAATTTAAGCTCAAGACTGCGCTTTGAAAGCACAAAAGGACCGTCCACAAGATAATCCAGTCGTTTCAAAAGCTCCATATAGCCGTTATCCGCGTCTGCGTTAGACACAAGATACTCATAAGTATAGCCTGTGTAGGAAATAATGTTCAGCGGAAAACCGCCAAAACCTTTTATCTTATCCGCCAACTCTGTCAATGGTTTACATTGGCAGAACGGTTCTCCGCCGCTGTATGTAACGCCGTCTAAAAGAGGATCTTTTATTATTTCCCGTAATATAAGATCCGTCTCCACAAGATGCCCGCCGTTAAAATCATGGGTCTGGGGATTATGACAACCCTCACAGTTATGAGGGCAACCCTGAGTGAATATCGTATACCTAAAGCCCGGTCCGTCTACTATGGACTCCCCGACCGTACCAGCAATCCTGATCTTCATATTTTTTCTCCGTAAATAAGCAATGGACGAGTTTGATTCGTCCATGCGTTTTTGTATTATTTATCCCCTTCGCAGCATACCTTTGCACGTGGTATCCTTTCGTGAATAACCTTGCTGTGTTCAGCTTCGGAGCGTCCGCATTTCGGACACCTGTCGCCGATAATTCCGGTGTATCCGCAGACGGGATCGCGGTCAACCGGGTGATTTATAGAACCGTAGCCTATTCCCGCCTCCTTCATATATCTTACGACCTTCTCGAAAGCAGTAAGATTGTTCAGTGGATCGCCGTCAAGCTCAATATAGCTGATATGTCCGGCATTGGTAAGATTATGATAGGGCGCTTCGATCTTGATTTTCTCAAAGGCATTTATCGAATAATATACGGGAACATGGAAAGAATTTGTATAATACTCCCTGTCCGTAACCCCTGCAATTTTACCGAAACGCTCTCTGTCCATTTTTACAAAACGTCCCGACAGGCCCTCAGCCGGAGTTGCAAGCAACGAGAAATTAAGTCCGGTACGCTTGGTCTCCTCGTCCATACGGTTTCTCATGCGGGTTATGATCTCAAGTCCAAGCTCTCTTGCCTCGTCTGATTCTCCTTGGTGTTTTCCGATAAGGACTTTCAGACACTCGGCAAGCCCGATAAAGCCTACGGACAGCGTACCGTGCTTGAGCACCTCCTCAAGCGTGTCGTCGGCGGTAAGCTTTTCAGAGTCAAGCCAAACACCCTGCCCCATAAGGAATGGATAATTTCTTACTTTCTTGGAGCACTGGATTCTGAAACGATGCATAAGCTGATTTATACAAAGATCCATAAGCTCGTCAAGACTGTCAAAAAATGTACCGATATTGCCCTGAGCCTTTATACCAAGACGAGGCAGATTGATCGTAGTGAACGAAAGATTTCCTCTTCCCGTGACGATTTCGCGGCTTGGATCATAAGCGTTTCCGATAACTCTTGTACGGCATCCCATGTACGCTATCTCCGTATCAGGATTGCCCGGCTTATAATACTGAAGATTGAACGGAGCGTCAATAAAAGAGAAGTTCGGGAACAATCTCTTAGCAGAAACACGGCAGGCAAGTTTGAACAGATCATAGTTCGGGTCGGTAGAATTAAAGTTAACGCCCTCTTTTACCTTGAATATGTGGATAGGGAATATCGGAGTTTCGCCGTTGCCAAGTCCTGCCTCCTCGGCCAGAAGAATATTCTTGATGACCAGTCTTCCCTCTATAGAAGTATCCGTACCGTAGTTAATGGAACTGAAAGGCGTTTGTGCGCCGGCTCTGGAATTCATAGTGTTAAGGTTATGGATAAGAGCCTCCATAGCCTGATATGTAGCACGGTCGGTCTCTTTGAGAGAATTTTTATATGCAAAATTCTGTATTTTCTTTACATCTCTTGCGTCCGCAAAATTAACAAGGAACTGAGCCTCTGCGTCCTGATAACCGTTATCATTTGACAAGGTCGGAACCAGTCCCTGTTCATCAAGCATTTCAGCGACCTTTTTTGCTACATTCTGAGCGTCCGGCACATCAGCGATCAGCGCAAGACCTCTGCCGATGTTGTCACGGTAACGGTGCTTAAAGGTTTTCTTTACGCCCTGAGCCATATCGTAATCAAATTTAGGGAGCGACTGTCCGCCGTGCTGATCGTTCTGATTGGACTGAATTGCAATGCAGGCAAGCGCGGCATAGCTTTGTATGTCGTTAGGCGTTCTGAGATAACCGTGACCGGTCGAAAAGCCCTTTTCAAAAAGCTTTGTTAAATCGATCTGGGTGCAGGTAGTGGTAAGGGTATAAAAATCAAGATCGTGGATATGAATATCGCCCTCGCAATGAGCTCTGGAATGCTCAGGAGCAAGAACATACATTTCATTAAACTCCTTAGCGCCTACAGAACCGTATTTAAGCATTGTGCCCATAGCGGTATCACCGTCAATATTGGCATTCTCACGCTTAAGATCATTGTCCTTGGCAGACTGGAAAGTCAAATCCTCGTAAACCTTCATAAGCTTGGTATTCATTTCCCTTGCTCTGGTGCGGTTAGAACGATAAAGGATATAGCTTTTTGCGGTATCAGCCATTCCCTCTTCAATAAGAACACGCTCAACGCAGTCCTGTATCTCCTCAACAGTAGGCATAGAAAGACTCTTTGACATAAGCATATCAACGACTTTACCGGAAAGCTCAAGAGCCTCTTCATAATTTTCCTTTCCTACCGATTCGGCAGCTTTATATATCGCATTGGCAATTTTCTCTATATTAAAAGTAACAGTACGACCATCACGCTTTTTAATTTTGATTATCACTGAAACCGCCTCCGTTAAATATTAATTTTTCCTTAGATATATAAAATCAGTATTCACACAATCACAATATCTAGTGTTATGCAAATCGCTATGTACAAGTATATAGTATATCATTTGCAAAGTCAAGTGGATTTGTGACAAATTACGAGCTGATATTTTGTGTTATATGCACAAACAAACATATCAGACATATTTTCATTATATTTGACATATTCATATCAGATTAAAATAAAGTTTTACTGCTTTACATTATAAATTAAAAAGCAGAAGCAAGAAGAATCATGTAAAGTTATATTGCTTTATGCGCAAACGCGCAATTTATTGGCATTTATAATATCACAAATGAATTGCCGATAGCACAAAAGCTGTTGCCTATTCAATTATCAGTTAATAATCAATTAAATAAATGCTGTCTGATCATAATGACAAGTTGATAAGCTTGTCATTATGATCAGACATAAAATATGCCGCATTTTTTATATGCGGCAAAAAAATTATTCTGTTTCAGAGACGCTCTCATAAGTATAATCATGAGTGACTATCGAACTGCCGTATTCATCTTTCAACACATCTTCCAGCGTTGTATTCATCATATAAGCACAAAATGATATAAGCAAAACAAACAGACCGGCAATTAAAACTATATCGATTCTGAAACCTTTTTTCTTTTTTTGCTTTTCTTCCATAGAACATTTCTCCAAAATTAAATCTGAAAATTAAACACAAACGTCAACCTCCATTAAAATTGGCTGTTGAATGTATTTTACTTCTATTGTCTTAGTTTATTATACTATATATTTTTGCTTTTTTCAACAGTTTTCGCAAAATTAAATTTCATATATAAGACTAAGGCACTCTTAAGTAAAAATAAAAGTCAATAAATACGGTATATATGCACAAATCAGAAGTAATTATTTTGTGTATTTTTTGCTTTTACCCCTTGCAAAAATCCATTGTATAGTGTATAATATTTTATGTATTACTTTTTTGCTTTCCGTGATTTTATCGGTGCGGCAAACTAACACTTATATCTGAAATGAGGCTTTTTTATGTGCGGTTTTGTTGGATTTACAAATAAAATTAACGACGCTTCCATCGTTCTGGGAAAGATGATGGACAGAATCAAGCATCGCGGACCCGATTCCGACGGTAAGTACGTTGATGAACAGATTGCTATGGGCTTTCGCAGACTTTCTATCATAGACCTTTCCGAACAAGGCAGTCAACCTATTTTCAACGAGGACAGATCCCTTGTCCTTACGTTCAACGGAGAAATATACAACTATAAAGAACTCAGAGAACAGCTTCTGGCTGAAGGTCATACTTTCTATACTCAGACCGATTCTGAAGTGCTTATCCACGGTTATGAGCAATGGGGAGAGGATATGCTCGATAAGCTCAGAGGAATGTTCGCTTTTGTGATTTTTGACAAAAATAAAAACGAGGTGTTCGGAGCCAGAGATTTCTTCGGAATCAAGCCTCTCTATTATGCAACTATGGGCGAAACACTTATGTGGGGTTCTGAGATCAAAAGCTTTCTGGATCACCCGCACTTTAAGAAAGAACTCAATACCGACGTACTTGAAACTTATCTTACTTTCCAGTATTCACCTTCCACAGAGACATTTTTTAAGAATGTTCACAAACTGCCCGCCGCCCATTGCTTTACCTATAAAAACGGTAAGCTTGACGTAAGGAGATACTGGGAGGTCAAATTCAATCCCGACAACGTTCCTGAGCTTGAAGAGTGGGTCAACAGAATAAGCGACACCTTTAAGGATTCGGTGAACGTACATAAATTTGCCGACGTCGAGGTAGGCTCTTTCCTTTCAAGCGGTGTTGATTCAAGCTACGTTGCCGCCGTTGCCGATGTTGACAAGACGTTTACTGTTGGATTCGGCGAGGACGAAAAATATAACGAGATCGGTTATGCAAAGGAATTTTCAAAATATATCCACAAAGAGAATTTCTCTAAGGTCATTACTCCGGACGAATACTGGGGAAATCTTGCTAAAATACAGTATCATATGGATGAACCGCTTGCCGATCCTGCGGCGGTTGCACTGTTCTTTGTTTGCCAGATAGCTTCCGAAAAGGTGAAAGCTGTACTTTCCGGCGAAGGCGCAGACGAAATTTTCGGCGGATACAATATTTATCACAATCCGGCTGATATGGCAGGCTACTTCAAGATTCCAAGACCAATCAGAAAAGCTATAGGCGCAATTGCCGATAAGCTTCCTCATAAGCATGGCATAAACTATCTTATCAGAGGCTCTAAGGATCTTGACGAAAGATTTATCGGTAACGCATACATCTTTTCGGAAAAGGAGCGTAAGGAACTGCTCAGCATAAAAACCAATGCGCCCGACGCTATGGCTATTACAAAACCTTTCTATGACAAGGTGAGAGATCAGGATCAGGTCACGCAGATGCAGTATATAGACCTGCACCTTTGGATGACCGGAGATATTCTTCTGAAGGCAGATAAAATGAGTATGGCTCATTCTCTGGAGCTTAGAGTGCCTTTCCTTGACAGAAAGGTTATGGAGCTTGCTGAACGGATCCCCGTAAAACACAGAGTAACGGAAACCGAGACCAAGTACGCTATGAGACTTGCCGCCCTACAGGCTTGCCCTCCGCAGACCGCAAACAAGAAAAAGCTAGGCTTCCCTGTTCCTATCAGGGTCTGGCTCAAGGAAGACAAATACTACAACATTGTCAAGGAAAAATTTACTTCTCCTGAGTCTGCTCAGTTCTTCCATACAGATAAGCTTGTGGCGCTGCTTGACGATCATCGTGCAGGAAAATATGACTATTCCAGAAAGATATGGACAGTGTTCTCATTTCTTGTATGGTATGACGTTTATTTTAAAGAAAACTAACGCAAACACTTCCGACACATCATTGTGGCGGAAGTGTTTTTTGTAAGATCATAATCGTTTTTCCGTTTGCGAATGACGCATTTAAGAGTTGGGACAGCAGCCGCAGGAGTTTTTTCCTCTTTTTTATCAACAAACATCTTATGTATAATCAAACCTACTATTGCAGTCAAAAGTAAAATAACTATTATTAGCGACAGAGATACATCCTGAATTTCGGAAAAACGAGCTGCGATAAGCGCAATGCGATTTATAAGCTTCGTATAGTTACACTAAGCTAACTGGCTGTAATAACAAAAATTTGCGTATTTAGTTAGCTGTAAATAACCGATAGAATAACACATTGCATAGCAATTTAATTGATCAGTCAAAACGCCTTACAATACTAAGGAAGCACTGATTAAATCAAATTCGCCCCGTTCAAACAATGAAACTCACGCGGCTGAATTTGATACGCTTCGCTTTAATCAGTGCACCCCTAAACAGATAAAATGAAATCACACAATTACTATATTTTCATTGTCAGCTATCCGGTATCTCATCAGGCTCTAAAGTAGGATTACACATATGTTCACTATGTATTTTCTCCGTACCGGCCTCTATTGCCTTTTGGTAATACCATATCTTATAATCAAGCTCTTTCATATTGAGTTTCAAAAGTTCTATTTTCTCCTCTATTGCCGCTTTCTGATTCAGCATTATCTGTAAACGTTCTTCAAGAGTATCATCACCTTTGGCACAAAGCTCCTGATACCTCCTAATTTCTTTTAAAGGCATACCTGTTTTTTTCAGACAATTCAGCACCCTTAACCAAGCAAAATCCTCATCCTTGAACACGCGCCTGCCGTTGACCTTTTCAACAAATGGAAGCAGCCCCTCTTTATCGTAGTATCTCAAGGTGTGAGCCGATACTCCCATTTTTTCTGCAACCTCTGATATAGTATACTTTCCCATTAAGAACACTCCTTTACCGTTTTTTATTATTATAAAACATAATGCATACTCAAAGTCAATATCATTGAGAATTATTAACAAAACATTTACAAGAAAGCCCCAAATATGAATATAAACTTAATTTTTCAGAAGGCACTTGACTTAGAGTTACCTCTAAGTTGTATACTTATACTATAATAAAAATTATGGAGGTAATAATATGTATCTTGAAAATATTAACTCGCCCGCTGATGTAAAAAAGCTTGACTCTAATGAAAGAAAAGTCCTTGCACAGGAAATGAGGGACGCGCTCCTAAAAAGATTAAGCATACACGGCGGTCACTTCGGTCCGAATTTCGGTATGGTCGAAGCAACGATCGCTCTGCACTATGTATTCGACTCGCCAAAGGATAAAATCGTTTTTGACGTTTCTCATCAAAGCTATCCTCACAAAATGCTTACCGGAAGAAAAGACGCTTATTTATATCCGGAAAAGTACGATGACGTTTCGGGTTACAGCTGTCCGGAAGAAAGCGAACACGACTTCTTCGAGATCGGACATACGTCAACTTCCATAAGCCTTGCCTGCGGACTGGCAAAGGGCAGAGATCTGAACGGCGGCACAGGCAATATAATCGCTGTTATCGGCGACGGCTCACTCAGCGGCGGCGAAGCGCTCGAGGGACTGGATCTTGCCGGAGAACTTGACACCAACCTTATAATAGTAATCAACGACAACGATATGTCTATTGCCGAAAACCACGGCGGTATGTATAAAAACCTAAAGGAACTTCGTAATACGAACGGAAATGCAAAAACAAATCTTTTTACTGCAATGGGACTTGATTATGTTTTTGTTAAGAACGGAAACGACATTGACGAGCTTATCACGGCGTTTGAAAATGTTAAAGATTCCAAAAAGCCTGTTGCCGTGCACATCGTTACGGAAAAAGGAAGGGGATATAAAATAGCGGAAGAAAACAAGGAAGACTGGCATTGGTGTATGCCTTTTGACATAGAAACAGGAAAATCCGGATTTACCCCAAACGGTGAAGATTACGGTGCAATGACAGCCGAATATCTGCTTAAGAAAATGCAGGGCGATCCTTCCGTTATAGGTATAACGTCTGCAACGCCGGCAGTATTTGGCTTTGTTAAAGAGAACCGTATAAAAGCAGATAAACAGTTTATTGACGTGGGCATCGCTGAAGAAACAGCTGTTGCACTGGCTTCAGGAATTGCCAAAAACGGCGGTAAACCTGTTTACGGCGTATACAGCACGTTTATACAGAGAACCTACGATCAACTTTCACAGGACATTTGCATTAACCGAAACCCTGTTACGATACTTGTTTATTCGGCTTCAGTGTGGGGAATGAACGATGTTACTCACCTTGGCTTATATGATATTCCGATGATGTCAAATATACCGAACCTTGTTTATCTTGCCCCTACCTGCAAGGAAGAATATTTTGCTATGACGGAATGGGCTATCGAACAGAACAGACATCCGATTGCGATCCGTGTTCCCTGCAACGGCGTGATCTCCCGCGGCAAAGCCGTTCAGACAGATTACAGCGAGCTGAACAAATATGAAGTCACAAAGCACGGCGAAAATGTGGCAGTTATTGCTCTTGGCGATTTCTATCAGCTCGGAGAGGAGATCGTTGAAAAACTCGCCGGAAACAACATAAACGCTACGCTGATAAATCCCAGATTCATAACCGGGCTGGATACTGAGCTTTTAGATAAGCTGAAAGAAGATCACCGCCTTGCCGTCACCCTTGAAGACGGTATTCTGGAGGGCGGTTTTGGCGAAAAAATCGCGGCGTACTATGGTGATACAGAAATGAAGGTAAAATGCTTTGGTCTGAAAAAAAGTTTTTACGACAGATATGATCCCGCCGAGTTATTGAAAGAACAAGGTATCACAACGGAAAACATAACAGAATACATCTTATCAAATTTATAAAAAGACCTACGCCCGTTTCTATTAATCGATAGGAACGGGCGTATATATTTATGTACACAAAAACATAATCTGTTATTATATTTACCCGAATAACATAAAAACTACCTTACGAAAATGTCACATAGATTATAAAAATGTAACATAAATAGATGTCAATAATTCAGCATTTAAGTTATACTGAAACTATAAAAAACATCAGGAGGCTTAAAATGCAAACAATGAAAAAAATACTACATAATGCAGTTTCAACTTTGGGCGGCATTTTAATATTGCTCCTATTCATACCCTTTGGCATTTGTACATTCATAATTTCATTAACCCTAGAAATTACAAATACTCTTTTGAACAGGCTAAAAACAACACCGCCGGGCTGAAACTAAAAAACACTTCCAATACAAAAGCGCATTGGAAGTGTTCTGAAATTCATATAATTACTGCGGTTTTTTATCTGTAATAACTTCTTTAAGACCTGTTGCCAGACCGGCAAGACCCTGTATCTCACTTGGAATAATGATCTTAGTAGCTTTACCGTCTGCGGCCTTGGAGAATGCCTCAAGACTCTTGAGCTGGATAACCTGCTCGTTAGGATTGGCAGAATTCAATTTTACGATACTGTCGGCAACAGCCTTCTGTACCATATCGATAGCCTGCGCTTCACCTTCGGCCTCAAGTATTTTCTGAGCCTTAACAGCGTCCGCGCGAAGGATCATTGACTGCTTCTCAGCCTCAGCCGCAAGGATCTGAGATTCCTTATCAGCCTGCGCCCTGAGTATCTTAGACTCCTTTTCACCTTCCGCAACAAGAACCTGAGATTTCTTTTCAGCCTCTGCCTGAATAACCTTCTCACGTCTCTCACGATCAGCCTTCATCTGTTTCTCCATCGCATCCTGAATCTCTCTGGGCGGGAGAATATTTTTAAGCTCTACACGCTGTACCTTTATGCCCCATCTGTCGGTAGCCTCGTCAAGGATAGCTGTAATTCTTGTGTTGATTATGTCCCTTGAGGTAAGCGTTGCCTCAAGGTCAAGATCGCCTACGATATTACGGAGAGTAGTTGCTGTAAGATTCTCAATAGCGGAAATAGGACGCTCAACTCCGTAAGTAAACTGCATAGCGTTTGTGATCTGGAAAAATACAACCGTATCGATCTGCATTGTAACGTTATCCTTTGTAATAACGGACTGCGGCTTAAAGTCTACAACCTGCTCCTTAATGGAAACTCTTTTTGCAACACGATCGATAAAAGGTACTTTAACATGAAGTCCTGTACCCCAAGCGGCGTGGAATGCGCCAAGCCTTTCTACAACAAAGACATATGCCTGCGGAACGATCTTGATGTTACTGATTACGACTATGATCAGAAACACGATCACCGCTAAAGCAATATAAATACCCATTATAATCCTCCTAAATTAATAATATTATGTAAGCCGTCATTTCGCAGAGGAAACAATCAGCTTTGCACCGTCAACCTGCTCGACAGTAACGGGTGTTCCCGCCGAAATAACAGAGTTATCCAAAGACCTTGCCGCCCAATTAGTACCGTCAAGCGTTACTCTTCCCTGATTTACCGAATTATCGATCGACTCGGTGACAATAGCAGTTTTTCCTACGTCAAGCTCATAGTTGGTCGCCACAGTTTTATTCTGAAGCTTCCGGACAGCCGGTCTTGTAAGAATAAGCAAAACGATCGAACCGGCAACAAACACAATGCACTGAACAAGGAAAGAAACCTTCCCGATAGCGCAGAACATTGAAGCAAGTGCGGCAATCGCAAGCCACACCGACACTAATGCGGTACCTGTTGCAACTTCGCAGATTACGAAAAATACAAAAGCTATCGCCCAAAAGACGATCATAATAGTTGCGCTCATAATAAACCCCCGTTTCCGCACAATTATTTATGATGATATTATAGCATATTATTTTTAATTTTTCAATAGGCTAATCAAAAAATTTTCACATTTCCAAGAATTTTAGAGAAAAATAATTTTGTGGTAAATTACTGTTTTAGTGCGATTTTTTATACTATATAACATTTTCATCACTGAACATCAATAGCTTTACTTTTCATACTGTGAAAATTCAGATTCTGTAATACTAACCATTTCCTCATGAGCTAAAATCAAATTGGCATTTGAAGATGCAATAAAAAGAGAGCCCTTGCATTTGCCGATCGCGATTTCAGCGTCCTTATCTCGGCTTCCTATTACATAGGCATTGTCGCCCTCAATTCTGATATTGCAGATACTGTTTTCAGCCGAGATCTTTCCAAAGCCGTATTCAAAGCCTATAGCATGGATAAATTCTCCGTTGTAGGTCATATTGACATTACTGTTTGATAACAAAACGTTTCCGTCACCGGCATCTACCGAATAAATGCCGGAAATATTTTTACCGTCTGCTTTTATATCAAAACTAGAATTGTTGACTGAAACATTCATTCCAATTCCATAGCCGCCCATAGCTATTCCCTTTTCACATTGCATACGAAAAGCGACAGCCGAGTCGTTTATCCTTACCTTGGTGTCGGAAAAGAAACTTCCTATTCCCAAGACGTGTTTTCCGCTGATGTCTACGGACATATCCTTTGTTCTAACGTCTATGATCGAACCGCCGCCGTTAGTTCCTCCGCCAATTGCAACGCACTTCTCTGCTCCTACCTTTATGTCAATACGATTATCAAGGTTAATTGCAATGTTTCCGTATGAATGGTTCAGATCATTTCCGATTGCAAATTGACAGTCCGATTTCTGAATTACCGAAAGAGTTCCGCCGCCTATAATATTCAGAGCGGCAGTTTCAGGAACAAGAATAGCTCCGAAAACAGTAACGTCACCAATAATATTAAGCGTTAGCTTTGAACCGTTTCCCAGCTTGATACACGGTTCTCCGCATTCGTTTCTTATATTGGTATCCACAAGGTTTAAAACACACTCTATACCGTCTTTTACAGTTACTGCAATCTCAGACGTATAATCGCCTTTGCCGTATAAAGTATATTCATTACTGCTTATAAAAATATGCGTATAGCTTTCAAGGTCAAGAGATTTAATATCTCTGCTCTTTTCATCTCCGGTAAAATATGTTTTCTGATAAACAATATTCCGACTGCGCCCGTAAGCGCTTATAATTTCCGAAGATACCTCCGGTGCAACGGACTCTATAAGCTCATACGAAGGCTTGGCGGCATAATAACCCTGAATGAGATCTACGCCCATAGAAATCACGGCGGCAAGCTCCTCTGAAGTCTCAACGCCCTCTGCAAGAGCCTTAAAATTATTATCGTGAGCATACTCAATGATGTTGCGGGTAAAATATTGTTTGCGCTTATCCGACTGTATATTCATTATAAGACTTCTGTCGATTTTCACACAATGAGGCATAAATGTGAGCAGATTGCTTATATTGGAATACCCGGTGCCGTAATCGTCAATAGCGATCTTGCAATTAACCCTTTGACTTCTTGCCACGATCATTCTAAGCTGTTCTGAGCTTGCTTCTGTCTGCTCAGTGAACTCGAGGACTATCTTATCCATTATATTGCTGTATTTTGAATAGAGCTCGTCAAAATCTTCATCTGAAAGAACGCAGGAAGGAATACAGTTAACAAAGAGAAGCTTACTTTCAAATTTGTCCCTGTTTTTACTTAAGAACTCGAAGGTGTTCATAAGCGTTAGACGCTCCACATCCGATAACCTGCCCAAAGCGGAAGCATGATTCAGAATTGAAACAGGCGAGATCTTCATGTCGCCGACTGAACGCATTAATGCCTCATATGCAAACACCTCTCCCGTATGAGCGTCCACAATAGGCTGAAATTGATAACTGAGCAGATTGTCGTTGAGCATTTTTCCGACATACATACGCTCCTCAGGATCAAAATCATCTTCATTATACTCAGCCAAGCGAAGAATTCTCTTTTTATTTCTGTTATCCTTTACCATGTTCCGCTGATAAGACGCATCATACGGAAGCTTATCCAAAAGATCAAGAGAATCAAATACAGCTGTTACTCTTGATGAGAAGATATTTATTCCATATTCATTTGAACTTGAACTGTTATAGGCTTCAAGATTTCTTTCAAGCTTCAACGGCACTTCATCTACTGAATTTTCGTGATCCAGAATACCGGCAATAATAAATTCATCGCCGCTTACTCTTACGCATATGTCACTGTCACCCGCACTGTTATTAAGTATTACGCCGATCTTTTGAAGTACCTTGTCTCCCTCTTTGTAGCCGTAGGCTTTATTTATTCCATTAAGATTGTCAACATCGACAGAAATTATCCTCAGAAGCTGATCTCTGTTTCTGCTGAACTCTTCGGTCATTATCCTCTTGAAGCCGCGCATATTAAGAAGACCCGTCAATGTGTCGCGTATCTGAGCGTTCACAGTATCATCGCAGTAGATCGTATGTCTGCGCTGCTTTTCAAGACCACAGGTAACGTATCGTATCCATTTGTAGTAAATGCGATCAAAAACCGCTCCGCTGTCGCCGTAAGAAAGGACGATATATCCGAAATTAACATTATCAAAATGAAGCGGCGTAAAAATGAAAGCGGACGGTTTTTCCCTGTTCTCAAATATGTAAGGCAGCATTTCACTTCGGCTGAACTTATGCTGTTCGTCCACAGAACCATGACCGTTCATACGAAAATAAGGCAAATTGATATTATCAGTATAATCAACAACTGCGTCGCCGGTGTGCATGATATTATCGTTCAAGCACATCCAAAAGCCCTTGAGATCACCGAGAAAAAATGTATACCAATCCAATTTCCAAAGAAAATCAGTAAATGAAGGTGCGCTTATAAGCTCCTCCCGCATATAATTATAGCATGAATCAAAACCGTTGGAGCTATGGGGCGTCATTTCATTCATTACCGTTTTTGAAAGGCTTTGCAAATCTATATGACTGCATCCACAGCTGAATCCGCTTTCAAATCTGCACGAAACACCGTCATAGGGAACAAACTGTGTGCCGTTTATCGCAGAAATTATTTTCCTCGCGGCATTCGCTGCTATTTTAGTTGGATCTCTTCTTACAGAAGAGATATTCAAGTTTGTATCATATGGTTCACCGCTGCAGCTGCCCACAACAATAACATCTTCCGGAACTCTGATATTTCTGCGGGAAAACTCACCGATAAGAGCGGCCGCCGAATAATTGCTGCAACATAATACTGCATTAGGCAGACCTCTGTCAATTATTTTATCGGCAATTCCCGAAAAATCTCCTTTTAGGTCCTTTCCGAAAAAGTCCAGCCCTTCAGGAACCGATATACCGTTTTGACCCATAGCATCTAAAAAATTTTTTCTCAGGCATTCAAAATATTCAGAAGGGTCGTGTCCGTCTACATATGCCGCAGTTTTAACTCCGTGAACGTACGCAAGATGTTCCGCAGTTTCATTAGCAAGCTCTGTATAATCAAAAACCGTATTGTTTTCACCATAGATAAATTCATCCATATACACAACCGGCTTGCCGAAATTTTTAAGCTTTTCAGCGACTGTGTTTTGAATTTCATCACCTTTCAAGCCCTTCAAAAATACAATAGCTCCGTCAATAAGGTCAAAATTTACAATATCAAACAGCTTGTTTTCTATAGAAATCTCCTCATGTCTTGTGAGAAGCGTAGAAAAAATCACAACATCCATATTCGCATCAAAAAGCTCTCTTTGAATAACATTCAAAGCACCGCATATAAAGTTTTTATCAGCCTCGTCAACAAGAACAGCAATTAAAGGTCTGCACTTACTCAAGAAAATCTCTCCACTCATAATTTTAATGAATAAAATGACATTACAAACTGTTACCATATCATGGAGTAAATTACACTCGCTTCTAAAACAGTAACCGCATAATTCGCCAATTTACATTATTGTATCACATTTTAACAAAAATGTCAATATGCTTAAAACATCAATTAAAAACATTTAAATCATTTGTGCAGAATGTACATAAATGCAATTGTAAATTTACCAAATAAAAAGTCATTTATGTTTCTCATAGATATTGATCTGAAAATGAAAAACCACCTTCGACATAACATCAAAAGTGGTTTTTATACGATATTTAAGATGTATCACTATTTACACTGCATTACACCTTTTATCATTCTTTTCTTGGCGAACTTACCGCCCGTGTGATTTCAGGCTCAGCTTCGCCTCTTACACATTCGGCAGTTATTTTTATACCAACGATCTCGTCATCGGAAGGCGCTTCAAACATAAGCTTTGTAAGAATTTTTTCAACAATAGCCCTGAGTCCTCTTGCGCCGGTTTTCTGAGAAATAGTTTTCTTCGCTATCTCTCTCTTTGCATCTTCTGTAACTTCAAAATCGATATTATCAAGTTTGAACAGCTTTGTATATTGCTTGATAAGAGAATTCTTAGGCTCGGTAAGGATCCTGCACAATGCGTCCTCGTCAAGCTCGTCCAAAACAGTTATTACCGGAAGCCTGCCCACAAGCTCTGGAACTATTCCGAACTTGACCAGATCGTGAGGAACGACCTTTTTGAGAACGTTCTTTTCCTCAGTTTTGCCCTTGACTGATCCTCCAAAACCTAATGACGAAGATTCAGTTCTCTTCTTGATCACAGAATCAAGTCCCTCAAACGCACCGCCGCAGATAAAGAGAATATTTTTAGTGTCGATCTGAATAAATTCCTGATGAGGATGCTTTCTTCCACCCTGAGGAGGAACATTAGAAACACAGCCTTCAACAATTTTCAGAAGAGCCTGCTGAACGCCCTCTCCGCTTACATCTCGTGTTATCGACACATTTTCGGATTTTCTTGATATTTTATCGATCTCGTCGATATAGATGATACCGTTCTGAGCCGCTTCAACATTATAATCAGCGGCCTGAATAAGTCTGGTCAACACGTTTTCAACGTCGTCGCCGACATATCCAGCCTCGGTCAGCGTAGTCGCGTCTGCTATAGCAAAAGGCACATTCAGAAGTTTAGCAAGCGTCTGTGCCAACAGCGTCTTACCTGTACCCGTAGGTCCAAGAAGCAAAACGTTACTTTTCTGTATCTCAACGTCATCATCATCGTCAAGAGATAAGATTCTCTTGTAATGATTGTAAACTGCAACGGAAAGCGCGATCTTAGCGTCCTCCTGTCCTATAACATACTCGTCAAGCACTTTTTTTATCTCAGCCGGTTTTTTCAGAGTTATGCCCTCAGATGCGGACTTAGAGCTTTTTCCGGATCTCTGCTGTTTTGACGTAGGAAGTCCCGCCTGTTCTGCCAGAATATCATAACAGAACAGCACACACTCGTCGCATATATGATCGTTGCCGGCCGAAAACATATTTTTGACCTTGCTTTCGGGCTTTCCGCAGAATGAGCATTTTTTTATCGTCTCATTAGCCATTATTATTTCACCGAACCTATCTGTTAGTAATTACCTTATCAATAAGACCATATTCCATAGCCTCCTGAGCAGTCATATAGTTATCACGCTCAGTATCTATATTGATCTGCTCAATAGGCTTGCCGGTATTCTGTGACAAAATGCTGTTGAGCTTTTCTCTTGTCTTTACCATGTGGTCTGAATGGATCTTAATGTCGGTACATTGACCTGAAAGTCCGCCGCCTGAGATAAGCGGCTGGTGGATAAGGATCTCGCTGTTTGGCAGTGCAAATCTCTTGCCCTTGGCACCGCTGGAAAGCAGGAATGAGCCCATGGAAGCCGCCATACCCATACAAATAGTGGATACGTCGCACTTGATATACTGCATTGTATCATAAATAGCCATACCGGCAGTAATTACGCCTCCGGGACTATTGATATATAGGTCAATATCCTTTTCGGGGTCTTGACCCTCAAGATAAAGAAGCTGAGCCACTACAACGCTTGCCACTGCATCGTCTATCTGGTCGCAGAGCATAATTATTCTGTCGTTGAGCAGTCGGGAATAAATATCATAACTGCGTTCTCCCCTGCTGGTCTGTTCAACTACATAAGGTACCAATGCCATAAAAAATGCCTCCTTAATCTAATTTCGCCCGCATAGCTTTTATGCGGGCGAAAGCAAAAAATATTACTTAATTACTGCCGCGTCCTTAATAAGGTCAACAGCCTTGCCTACGGCGATATCCTTTGAGAGATCCTCGTCGCGGATAAACTGCTTAATCTGGTCAACGTCAAGCTTATATGTGTCTGAAAGCTTAGCAAACTCAGCATTAAGCTCGTCTTCGGTAACCTCGATATTTTCAAGAGCTACGATCTTTTCGAGGGCAAGACGAAGTTTGACCTGCTTTTCTGCCTGCTCAGCATACGCCTTCTTTACAGAATCGATTGTCTGACCTGTGTACTGAAGGTAAAGGTCGAGAGTGATACCCTGAGGAGAAAGCCTCTGCTCAAGCTCCTGAACCATTTCGTTTACTCTGTTATCAAACATGACCTGTGGAATCTCAGCTGTCATATTCTCAATAACCTTATCGAATATCTTAGCCTCAACCTCAGCATCAGCATGCTTCTCAGAGGCTTCCTCAAGCTTCTTCTTAACGTCCGCCTTATACTCGTCAACTGTCTCGAACTCGGTGGAATCCTTGACCATATCGTCGTCCAGCTCCGGCATAACCTTCTTGGAAATGCTCTTCAGCTTGATCTTGAATACCGCAGGAGCGCCTGCAAGCTCTTTTACCTGATACTCTTCAGGGAAGGTTACGTTGATGTCAAATTCCTCGCCTGCATTATGACCAACGATCTGATCCTCAAAGCCTGGGATAAACTGTCCGCTTCCAAGGGAAAGTGTGAAGTCCTCAGCCTTTCCGCCCTCAAAAGCAACATCGTCCTTGAAGCCCTCGAAGTCGATTACTACGTCATCGCCGTTTTCAGCGGCTCTGTCATCAACGGTTTCAACCGTTACGTTCTTCTCTCTGAGAGCGTCGAGCTGTTTGCTGATATCCTCATCAGTTACAGGATTGACAACTTTTTCAACTTCTATACCCTTGTAATCCTTAATTTCAACTTCAGGCTTAGTTGTGCATACAGCCTTCAGCTTTACGCCGTTTTCCTTGCTGATCTCGGTAACCTCGACCTCGGGGCGGGTAACAAGCTCAAGTCCGGACTCGTCGATAGCGCCGTTTACTTCCGGAGCATAGAGAATGTTTACTGCGTCCTCAAAGAATACCTGATCGCCGTACTCTTTTTCAATAAGCTTTCTTGGAGCTTTTCCCTTACGGAAACCGGGAATAGAAATGTTCTTCTTAGCCTTAAGATAAGCCTTCTGTATAGCAGCCTCAAAATCTTCGGCAGAAATCTCAATTTCCAATTCATACTTATTGGTTTCAACGTTGTTTGTAGCTTTTAAACTCATTTATTATTCCTCCATTATATAAATGTATCTTATACATTATAGCACAAAAAAAATGTCATTTCCAGCATTTTTTTATAAATTGTCACTTTGCACAATTTTAGTTATATCCATTGGGTCAAATTGCAAGAAATCGCTTGAAATAAGGCGGTAATCAATACCGTCCCGAACTCCGTTTATCGCTAAAGACTTAGCTTTCCCGTGAATGTGACCATAAAAGCACTGCTTAATATCATACTTATGCAGAACTTCAAGAATATCATAATTACAGCTATTGGCAAAAACAGGCGGATAATGCAGAAACACAACAGGTCTGAGTCCTTCTTTAAGTGCAGACTCGATAGACACGGACAGCCTTCCCGCCTCCCTGGCAAGAACCTTTTGGTCGGCAGGCTCACCGTTATCATTTATCCAGCCTCTCGTGCCGCATATTCCTATATTACCGTACTTGTAGTGATTATTATGCAGAATTTTGATAGTATCAAATCCATTTTCCGATAAAAACTTATCCATTTTATTCTTGGTATTCCACCAGTAGTCGTGATTTCCTTTGGAAATTATTTTTATGCCGTTAAGACTGTTCACAAACTCAAAATCCTTGAAGGACTGAGAAAAATTCATTCCCCACGACAGATCTCCGGGCATTACAACAGTGTCCTCAGGCTTGACCTTGCTCTGCCAGTTTTCCTCCAGTCTGGAAACATAGTCGTCCCAGCCGCCGAATATATCCATTGGCTTATCAACGCCCAAAGACAAATGAAGATCCGCAATAACGAACAGACTCAAATAATTTCCTCCTAAACTTTTTGAAAATCGTAATAATCCGACTGCCACTGCACATAATAAGCTTGCAACCGAGAGTTGCGAAAGGAGTGAATGAACAATGGAGAAGGATAGAATTTACGGTATCCACTGCAACGTTGACAACTGCGTTTACAACAAGAATGCAAGCGAATGTACAGCCGGTAAGATCGATGTAAGCTGCACTTGTTCAGACCCAAACTGCTGCGACGAAACTGAGTGCAAGACCTTTAAGGCAAGAAGCTAATTTCGATTCGCAGCGTCAATAGATCTGTGAGAATTTATTGACATCCGTCCGACAAAAGCCGGGCGGGTACATATATATTAGATCCCAAGCGCTTCGAAAACATAATTCTTCATTGCCGTCTTTTCGATAACCTTCGAGAAACGTATCTCCTTATCCTTGAGAGCCGCCAGTGAAGCAGGAACAGGGATATTGGAGACCTCTGCAAGTTCGTCCACAAGACCGAATTCATCACAATCTGTGTCCTTGCCGACAGCGCTGAGAACAGAGCCTGAAAACTTATAAGGACTTGCGGTAGAAGCAATAACTGTTTTGGTTTTATCTCCCGTTGCGCTTACATAATCCTTATAAACCTTAACAGCGACTGCTGTATGAGTATCGCAGGTATAGGAATACTCGTCATAGATCTCCTTTATGCAAGCCTTTGTCTGGTCGTCGTTACAGCATCCTGCGTAAAACTCATCGGCAAGGGCTTTCTTTACGTCATCGGTAACCTCGTATCTTCCTGTTTCAGCAAGCTTTCCGAACCATTCTCTGATCTGAGCGTCATCAGAACCGCAAAGATGATAAAGAAGTCTTTCCAGATTGGAAGAAATAAGAATATCCATAGACGGTGAGATAGTCGTATGGAACGGACGATTTCTGTCGTAAATTCCTGTTTTTATGAAATCGGTAAGAACATTGTTGGCGTTTGAAGCGCAGATAAGCTTATTTACAGGAACGCCCATATGCTTTGCATAATAACCGGCAAGAATATTTCCGAAGTTTCCTGTAGGAACTACAATATTTATCTTGTCGCCAAGTTCTATCTCTCCGTCTGCAACAAGCTGAGCATAAGAAGAAACGTAGTATATGATCTGCGGCGCAAGACGTCCCCAGTTAATGGAGTTTGCAGAAGAGAACATCATTCCGTTGTCTGCAAGCTTACCGGCAATTTCCGGATTAGTGAAAATAGCCTTTACACCGTTCTGAGCGTCGTCAAAGTTACCCTTTATAGCGCACACTCCAACGTTTTCACCCTCCTGTGTGGTCATCTGCTTTTTCTGCATTGCAGAAACGCCGTCCTCCGGATAGAATACGAGGATCTCAGTACCCTCGACGTCCTTGAATCCTTCAAGCGCCGCCTTACCGGTATCGCCGGAGGTTGCTACAAGAATAACAACCTTTTTATTAAGGTTGATCTTCTTTGTAGCTGTAGTAAGAAGATAGGGAAGTATCTGGAGCGCCATATCCTTGAATGCGCAGGTAGGACCGTGCCACAGTTCAAGCATATAAGTACCGTCGAAAAGGTGAGCAAGCTCAGCAATATTATCGGTATCAAAATTCTTTGTGTTATAAGCTCCGTCCACGCAGTAGCGGATCTCAGCTTCGGTATAGTCCGTAAGGAACTTAGAGAAAACGAACAAAGCTCTCTCCGCATAAGTTTTTTCACCCAAGGCTTTTATCTCATCGAGAGAAACCGACGGGATTTCAGACGGAACAAACAGACCGCCGTCCTGAGAAATACCCTGTGCGATTGCCTGTGCAGACGTAACGTTTACACCGCTGTTTCTTGTACTTCTGTAAAACATAAACCAACAACCCTTCTTTAATTATCCGGCTTTTGCCGAAAATTTTTACTTTTGACTAGCGTCGAAAGCGCTTACATAATACTTCAGACGCGTTACTCTTCCGCCGTCCAGTTCCACGACTGCAACGTCGAAACGACAGTCGCACGGAGTTTCCAGCATCAGAAAATAGCTTTCAGCGGTTTTTATTATATGCCTTTTCTTTGATTCGGTAATAGCTTCCTCTCCCGAAGTCAATGAATTTTTCTTTCGGGTCTTGACCTCCACAAAGGCAATAACATCCGCTTTTTTAGCTATAATATCTATTTCACCGCCTCTTACGGTAAAATTTCTCTTTAAGATCTCATATCCGTGACGCAGGAGAAAAGCGCATACGGCGTCTTCGCCGATATTGCCCGTTTTCCTAAGCGTACTGTGATCAACTCTGTTTTTCTTTGGCTGCATAATATTTTTTGAGAAAACTCATTCTATGTATTTCACAAGGACCGAATTCGTCAAGCATCTGATAATGAAGTTTAGTACCGTAGCCCTTGTGTTTTTCAAACTGATAATGCGGATATTTTTCCGACATTTGTTCCATATATCTGTCCCTTGCAACTTTCGCAAGTATTGACGCGGCGGCTACCGCCTGGCTTTTTCCGTCGCCCTTTACGACCGCTTTTGCCGGACATAAAAGTACGTCCGGGGTCTTGTTACCGTCAATAATACAAATATCAGGCTTTATCTCAAGATCTTCAACTGCTCTCCTCATAGCAAGCATAGCGCAGTTTAAGATATTGAACTCTTCGATTTCTCCGACCGTTGCAGTTTGAATGGAAAAATCAAGAGCCTTTTCCATGATCTCATCAAAGAGAATATCACGCTTTTTAGGCGTAAGCTTTTTACTGTCGTTAATACTCTCTATAACGGTATCCTTATCAAAAATCACTGCGGCGGCGAAAACATCTCCAGCAAGAGGTCCTCTTCCCGCTTCGTCACAGCCGCAGACTATATTATAGTCTTTTCTGATTTGATTGTCAAATTCAAACAGAGTCATATCAATACCCCTTTGGTTTTTCAAGAGTTAGTCTGCCGACAGTTCCGTTTCTGAACTCGTCCATAACGGTAATCGCCGCTCTTTCCGTATTGATCTCCCCGCCTGAAACAAGAAATCCTCTTTTTCTGCCGATACGTTCGAGAATTTCAAACCCGACTACGCAGCCTACAGTTTCTTCATCCGCAGGCTCAATATCATCAGTTTTAACGCCGTAGCGCTTTTCAATAAGTTCGGGATAATTATCATTCAGAAATTCCAGCAGACGGCAGGCAAGATATTCAATATCCATTATCTCGTCCTTGACTGCGCCCGTAAACGCAAGTCTTTCGCCCACAAGCTTATCCTCAAACTTCGGCCAAAGCACACCGGGCATATCCAGCAGTTCAAAGCCGTCCTCCAGCTTTGCCCACTGTTTTCCTCTTGTAACTCCCGGTCTGTCTTCGACTTTCGCAAGCTTTGCGCCTGCCAGCCGATTGATAAAGGAAGACTTACCCACGTTAGGGATTCCGACTATCATTATTCTTATAGGTCTACCCGTCATACCTCTGGAGTTCCATTTTTCAATATCGTCCGCCAACAATTCTTTCAGCTTGGCATAAAACTTATTCACGTTTTTACCGCTTCGGCAGTCGGTCGCAAGGGCTGATATACCCTGCTTGGCATAATAGTCAAGCCACATTGCCGTGACCTCCGGATCGGCAGAATCCGCTTTATTAAGGAGAAGAAGTCTTGGCTTTGAACCAACAATCTTCTTCATTTCAGGATTTCTGCTCGAATAAGGAATACGAGCGTCGGTGATCTCGACCACTGCGTCTACAAGCTTCAGATTAGAAGCCATAATACGTCTGGTCTTTGCCATATGTCCCGGAAACCACTGAACGTGCGACGCTTCGCTCATAAACATTCCTCCTTACGATCTGATCAATCTATCCTGCCGAGCTTTCCGCCGTTTCCCGAATAAAATCTGAACAGCGCTCTGCCCACAATCTCGTCCTGCGAAACACAGCCGATGACACGGCTGTCGGTAGAATGGTTTCGGTTGTCGCCCATTACAAGCACATAACCGAAGGGTACTGTATATTCATATGTATCGCTTTCACTGTTGTAATATTTTCCCGAAAAGTAATTCTGCTCAAAGGAGTCCTTTTCCTTAACATAAGGCTCATCAATAACCTTTCCGTCAACCTTAACGGTTCCGGTTTTATAGTCCACCGAAACAGTCTGATTCGATGTTGCGATAATTCTTTTGATTATGGTCTCGTTAAGCGCAGACGAATCGATAACAACAATATCCCCTTGTTCAGGCGTATAAAACAAGTGAGATATAACCAATCTGTCGCCCTGATAAAGAGTGTCCTGCATTGACTGCCCCTTGACGTTGGCTATCCTGAAAATAAAAGTGAAAATAAATATCACAAGAAAAACAGAAAACGCAATGGTTTCAAGCCAATCAAAAATATTATCCGCCGCCGAACTCTTTTTGTCCGCTCTCATACTTCTCTTATCGCTCATTTTACTTTGCCTATTGAATTAAATGGGAAAAGTCTGAATATCGCCTTTCCAAGCACATCATCAGTGCTGACAAAGCCTATGCTTCTTCCGTCCGTAGAATTGTTTCTGTTATCGCCCATTACAAAAATGCTTCCGTCCGGCACGTTATATTCGTAAACGCTGCTCTCAACCAGATATTCATCGGAGAAGTAACCGGTATTATACATAGGCTCCTTTATATTCTCGTTTGAGATGACCTTTCCGTTTACGGTAACAGTATTATTGTCATAATTTACCCTAACTGTATCTCCGGCTGTACCTATAACGCGTTTGATAATAGTCTTGTTCAGTTTTGAACTGTTTATAACTACAATGTCTCCCTTTGAAGGAGTATAGTTGATATGCGAAATAATAAGTCTGTCGCCGTTCTGAAGGGTGTTGCACATAGACTGGCCCTGAACCAAAACGATCCGGAACAGAAATGTAAAAATAAGAATAACAACGAACATTGCAAAAACAAAGGATTCAATCCACTCAAACACTTCGTCTTTAACGTCTATAGGAGGCTTTTCCCTTAAATCATCGAGAGCGGCTTTTTTCACGCGCTCTATATCCTCGCTGTTTACCTCTCCGAATTTCTTATTGTCATCCATACAATAGCCTCAATTCTGTAATTACTGCATCAGTCAAATAATCATATAGATTTATTATAACAAATTTATTCTGAAATTACAAGGGTTTTAAGAAATTTTTTAAACTTACAAAAAAAGAGCCGGATAACCGACTCTTTTCTTATGAAAGAATTATCTGATTGCTTCCTTGACCTTAGCCGCCTTACCAACTCTGTCACGGAGATAATAGAGCTTAGCGCGGCGAACCTTACCGGAACGAACAACCTCAACCTTTTCAACAACAGGTGAGTGAACCGGGAATACTCTCTCGATTCCGCATCCGTGCGCTACTCTGCGGACTGTGAAAGTCTCGTTGATACCGCCGTGTTTCTTAGCGATAACAGTACCCTCGAATACCTGGATTCTTGACTTGTCTCCCTCTGTAATTCTTACGTGTACCTTAACTGTATCACCGATGTTGATAACAGGCGCCTCGGATTTAAGGCTTGACTCTGAAATAAGCTTTAAAGCGTCCACTTTAAATTCCTCCTTATATTTTCAGACATTCATACGCTTTATAGCAGCGATGCACACTGCAAAGCCAGAGGACTGTCCGCTTTAATGTCATGTCCTTCGGACAAGGCATTAACTCTCGTCGGAAGAACCGACGGTAATTCAAATGCTTTAATATTATATCACACTTTGCGTATTAATGCAAGAAAAATCATGTAAAATTTTCGCCGTCGGCAGTCATGATTTTTGTGCATTCTGTATAAATATCTTCAACGCTAAGTCCGCTTATACCGCAAAACGCGTCTATTACCACATTCACATTGATGTTGAAGCCTCCTCCGCACGGAAGTACAAGACAAACATCAAGGCCACCGCCGTCAACATTATATTTTTTTACGTTTATATGCGGTCTGATATCGACAAGGTTGACGGTTTTCTTTTTGGTTCTTTTTTCTATCTCGATTTTATCCCGTGACAGAAAATGTTCAAAGCATTCATGCGTTTCCTCCGCACTTTTATTTGTACGAAGTTTTATTTCATACTCAGCAAATGCTATATCGGTATGCTTATGCACCGGCTTAGATACAGAAACAATTTCAAGTCCCTCAGGAGTCTGTTTACTCAGTCTGTTCAAAATCTCATCAAAATCCAGTTCTTCCGTAAGAGCAAAATCCATTATTTCCACTTTACTGTCGGTTCCGAGCGGAAGAGCGAGCGGAAACATTATGTAAACGTGAGGATTAAATCCCTGAGTATACCATATCGGCAGGTGAGCGCGCTTAAAAGCACGCTGAAACGCTCTCATAAGATCAAGATGAGAGATATACTTGGCTCTTCCCGTCTTTGAAAATACGGCTCTGTATTCATATCTGTCAACAATAAGATTGACATTTTTAGGTTCCGGAACTCTTGCCACAGTAAACACCTCCGTATTCACATTTTATTCCACAGCCGGAACATCCTTCTTTACAGTTGCGGGTCGTCTGCGCCGTATGAGCCTTTTTGTTTTCCCTGATAAAAAATTCATGCGATACGAGATAGTCAAGATGCGACCAAGGAGCAACTTCCTCATATGAACGGCGGCGGTTTGCATAAAACTTCATATCCGCCCCGCATTCGTCAAAGGCTTCGGTCCATTTGTCGAATTTGAAATGCTCGTCCCAGCCGTCAAGATAACAGCCCTTCTTCCACGCCGTATAAACGACCTTGCAGAGCCGTCTGTCGCCTCTGGCAAGAACGGCTTCAAGCACGGAGGTATTGGATTGATGGGTGCTTAAACGAATCTTCTTGCTGGTAAGGCTCTTAAACAAATGCTCCTGCTTTTCAGCAATCTGTTCGGGCGTATCCTGCGGTTCAAACTCAAACGGGGTAAAGGGTTTTGGTACAAATGTGGCGGTAGATACCGATACCCGCACGCCTCCCTTACCTCTCAGCTCCTTAGGCGTTTCATAATACAAATCCACTACCTTCTGAGCAAGTTTTGCGATCCCTGCAACATCGTCAAGCGTTTCATCCGGCAGACCAAGCATGAAGTAAAGCTTTACCGTAGAATATCCGCCCTCAAATGCGGTTTTACAGCTTCGCATTATTTCCTCTTCAGTGACGTTTTTGTTTATCACATCACGGAGTCTTTGTGTTCCCGCTTCAGGTGCAAAGGTAAGCCCGCTTTTTCTTACGGACTTTATTTTCTCCAGCAATTCCTCACTGAAGTTATCCACTCTCAGCGACGGCAGAGCAAGATTGACCTGTTCCTTATCGGTATACTCCACAAGATTTTCAAGAAGCTCGTTGATCTTAGTATAGTCGCTGGTAGACAGTGATGACAAAGATACCTCCTCATATCCTGTCTGTTCGCAGAGACACTTGGTTTCATGCTTTATCGTATCAATGCTCTTTTCTCTGAACGGGCGGTAAATAAAACCAGCCTGGCAGAACCGACAGCCTCTTATACATCCTCTCAGCACCTCGACCACCGCTCTGTCGTGAACTATCTGGGTGAAAGGTACAACAAAGCCCTCGGGATAATAAACCTTATCAAAATCACTTATAACACGCTTTCTCACCTTTGCAGGCGCTTCCGGAACATTCGGAGTTATAGCTTTGATTGTGCCGTCCTCGTTATATGCAACGTCATAAAAGCTCGGAACATAAACGCCTTCGATCTTTGCGGCTTCACGCAGGAACTGCTCTTTGGTAGGTTTCATGGGCTTCATTTCCTCGTACAGCTCCAACAGCTCGATATTTACCTCCTCGCCCTCACCGAGAATAAACAAGTCAAAGAAATCCGCCAGAGGCTCAGGATTGCAGACGCACGGTCCGCCCCCCACCACAATTGGCGTAAGCTCCTTTCTGTCCTTCGCATACACCGGCAAGCCTGCAAGGTCAAGCATTTCCAGCACGTTGTTATATGACAGCTCATATTGCAAAGTAAATCCTATAAAATCAAATTCGGTCAATGGGTCAAGGCTTTCAAGAGCGTAAAGCGGTATACCGTTTTCACGCATAAGCTTGTTGTAATCGTCCTCCGGCATGAAAACCCTTTCACACCACCAGTTTTCCCGCGCGTTTTTCAGACCGTAAAGTATTTTCATACCCAAATGGGACATTCCCACGTCATAGGTATCTGGAAAGCAGAACGCAAAGCGCACGTCGACTTTGGACTTATCCTTGACAACGCTTCCGATCTCTCCGCCTATATATCTTGCAGGCTTCTGGGTTTTCAGCAGAAGCTTTTCGATTTTATGCTTTAATTCTTCCAAAATTCAACCTCCTGATACCGGACACAGCAAAATCCAAATGAGAACCATAATATTTACTCACAGAGTGCCGCTCCGTAGTACGTTTTATTTTCAATTATATCATACCGAATCAAAAAATTCAACCGCGTTAATACAAAATTTCGGATATTGCCACAAAGCAAAATGTCGCAATGAAAGATACGCTCACCATTCCGTTCAAATTCATCTGTATAATTACGGCGGCTGTAAGAAAAATAAACGCCGCTCTCAACAGATCATAGGCTCTTCCGTTTTTCATTATTGCTTCAAGCACTCTTCCTCCGTCAAAATACTTAAACGGGAGCATATTCAGCGTTCCCAGCATAATATTGACTTCACAGAAAAAACTCATTCCGTACGCACAGTATGATATTGCCGCAAGTAAAAAGTTCATTGCACAGCCTGCCAACAGAACAGCAAGATCCTTGCCGGTACTTAAGAGCCTGCCTCCGTCGGGTGTAATGCGTATCCCGCCGCCGTATAGCACGATCTCCTTAACTTTTTTACCAAAGACAGACATCAGAGCAAGATGACCTATCTCGTGAAAAGCACAGCACATAAGAGCGGTCAAAATTTTATCCGTCTGTGAGGGAGTGCATATAAACGTCAATGCGAGAATCAGAAAAAAGCTGAATGACACTCCATAATATGTATTCTTAAATTTTATCTTAAACAAAAAATATCACCGATTAAGCATATTCTTAATCGGCGATAAAAATTACTTTGAGATCAAAGCATCTTTTTCAGATATTGTCCGGTATAGGACTTTTCACAAGCCGCTATCTCTTCGGGTGTTCCGGTACAAACTATAGTTCCGCCGCCGTCGCCGCCCTCAGGCCCGAGATCGATGATATGATCTGCGGTTTTGATAACGTCAAGATTATGCTCGATAACAAGCACGGTGTTTCCCGTATCGACGAGCTTTTGCAGTACGTCGATAAGCTTATGAACATCTGCAGTATGAAGTCCCGTAGTAGGCTCGTCAAGAATATATATCGTTTTGCCCGTAGCGCGTTTTGAAAGCTCAGTCGCAAGCTTGACTCTCTGCGCCTCGCCTCCGGAAAGCGTTGTAGCCGCCTGCCCTATTTTGACGTAGCCGAGACCGACCTCGTAAAGAGTTTCAAGCTTTCTGCTGATTTTAGGGATACTGCTGAAAAACTCAACGCCCTCCTCAACGGTCATTTCAAGTACGTCGTAAATGTTTTTACCCTTATAGCGTACCTCCAGCGTTTCACGGTTGTATCTCATTCCGCCGCAGACTTCGCAGGGAACGTAAACGTCCGGCAGAAAATGCATTTCGATCTTGATTATTCCGTCGCCCTCGCAGGCCTCGCACCTTCCTCCCTTAACGTTAAATGAGAATCTTCCTGAATTATATCCTTTCATTTTAGCGTCGGCTGTCTGTGCGTAAAGATTTCTGATGTCGGTAAAAACTCCGGTATATGTGGCGGGATTGGATCTTGGCGTTCTGCCGATTGGCGACTGATCTATGTCGATAACTTTATCGAGATATTCAAGACCTTTCATCTCTTTGAACTCGCCGGGACGTATCCTGGCTCTGTTAAGCTTTCCTGCAAGCTCCTTATAGATTATCTCGTTTACAAGCGATGACTTTCCCGAACCTGAAACGCCTGTCACGCAGGTGAACGTACCAAGCGGTATCTGCACGTCAATATTTTTCAGATTGTTCTGAGTTGCGCCTAAAACGGTAAGAAAATTGCCGTTGCCTTTTCTTCTCTCCTGCGGAACGGGTATCTTCTTTGCCCCGCTGAGATACTGTCCCGTAATTGACTTTTTGCATTTCATAATATCACGGACAGTTCCCGCCGCAACGATCTCGCCGCCGTGTATTCCTGCGCCGGGTCCTACGTCTACAATATAATCTGCGGCTCTCATAGTATCTTCGTCGTGTTCAACGACTATAAGCGTATTCCCCAGATCTCTGAGTCTTTGCAGAGTTGCAATAAGCTTGTCGTTATCTCTCTGGTGCAGACCGATAGACGGTTCGTCAAGGATATACAGCACCCCCACGAGCGACGAACCTATCTGGGTAGCAAGACGTATGCGCTGGCTTTCGCCGCCCGAAAGCGTTCCGGCAGAACGTGACAGCGTAAGATACTCCAGACCGACGCTTTTTAAAAATCCAAGTCTGTCCTTTATCTCTTTGATTATTCTTTCGCCGATAAGCTTATCTCTGTCGCTTATCTCAAGGTTTTCAAAAAAATCAAGAGCTTTTGAAACCGAAAGGTGACAAAGCTGAGCTATATTAAGTCCGCCGACGGTCACGCTGAGACTTTCTTTTTTCAGTCTTTCTCCGTGACATGAGGGGCATTTTTCATCGCTCATACAAACTTCAATATCAGCTTTGGACCAATCGCTTCCCGACTCTTTGTATCTTCTTTCAAGATTCGGGATAATACCCTCGAATTCAGAGCTGTACTCCGCCTTATAGAACTTTGAATTGCGGCTCAGCTTCAGTTTCTGTCCCTGCGTTCCGTAGAGAAAAATATCTATAGCGTCGGGATCAAGGTTTTTCACAGGCTCGTCCAGCGATATTCCGTAGGTTTCTGAGATCGCCCTGAAATACATCATTGCAATTGACGAATCGTCAAGAGTATTCCAGCCGCTCGCCTTGATCGCTCCCTGCCTTATAGACAGATCTTTGTTCGGAATAATCATATCGGGATCTATTTTCTTGAACACGCCAAGTCCGGTACACTTTTCGCATGCGCCGTAAGGATTGTTGAAAGAGAACATTCTCGGTGAAAGCTCGTCGATAGACACCCCATGCTCCGGGCAGGCATAATTCTGCGAGAACATCAGCTCCTCGCCGTCAATCACGTCAACGACTACCAGACCTCCGGTCAAACCGGAAACAGTTTCTATACTGTCGGTAAGGCGCGATTTTATACCGTCCTTGATTACAAGTCTGTCAACAATTATCTCGACAGTATGCTTTTTGTTCTTTTCAATTTTTATCTCTTCCGAAAGATCATAGATGATACCGTCAACACGGACTCTTACATAGCCTGATTTTCTTGCCTGATCGAGTTCCTTGACATGTTCGCCTTTTCTGCCTTTTACGATCGGAGCAAGCAACTGTATCTTTGTGCCTTCCGGCAGCTCCATAACTCTGTCGACTATCTGATCGACAGTCTGCTGTTTGATCTCCCTGCCGCAGACCGGGCAATGAGGCACGCCGATCCTTGCGTAAAGCAAACGCAGATAGTCGTATATCTCCGTTACAGTACCTACAGTAGAACGCGGATTTTTTGACGTTGTTTTCTGATCGATAGAGATCGCCGGAGACAAGCCCTCAATGCTGTCCACGTCCGGCTTGTCCATTTGTCCCAAAAACATTCTGGCATATGAAGACAAGGACTCGACATACCTTCTTTGTCCGTCGGCATAAATCGTATCAAAAGCAAGAGATGATTTTCCTGAACCGGATAATCCCGTCATGACAATAAGCTTGTCACGTGGAATAGTAAGGTCTACATTTTTCAGATTATGCTCTCTTGCGCCTTTTATCACTATTTCATTAATAGGCATTTTACTTTACCCTCCTGTATTACCGTATTCCAACAGTAAGATCACTTCATCGACCGTATTATAGCCGTCGTAATCTCCTGTATAACTTATCGGGTCTTTATGATAAATTATCCCCTTTTTCTCGTTTTCCATAAGCCGCTCAGCCAGAGCCTTACAGCTGTTACGTTTTACATACTCGGCAAAAGCAAGCAGTCTTACGCCGTGCTTTGAAATGTCGTGCATATCTTTTCCGCAGGGAAAATCTTCACATTTCCAACAGCCCTCGATTTCCTTTTCGTCACAGCATCGGCGCTGAAAGCAACAGCACGGAATTTCTTCTTGACTGCTGAAATTACAGCCCCTGCAATGCGTTCTCTCGCTGCAAAGCTCACAGACAAGTCCGCAGGGAGCAATGCTGTTTTCAATCCTTTCAGTCCTGCCGAGGGTTATGTATTGCTCATATTTCATATTATCACCCTAATTTTAATTATTCATCAACATTATCTGAAAAATCCATTCAAAAATTTCTCAGCACGCTTCAAAAGCATGGGCTGAATTTCCGGATAAGTCCAATTTTCAGGACAGCTTTCCAACAGCCTCACTTCGGCTATCTCAGAATCGGGTTTGTCCGCAAACTCCTCAACATCGGCATAAAACAGCATGCCGAAGGTTTCTTCGTTAGGTTCGGAATTATCCCCGCTTACCGAATAAACGCAGATTTTTTCCAATGTGAACTTCTCCGCTCCCGTTTCCTCGAAAAGCTCCCGCTTTGCGGTCTGCTCTATAGTTTCGCCGCGCTCCCAATGTCCGCCGGGAATTTCAAGAGTATCGCGCTCCCTGTGCCTTACAAAAACATATTTATCCTTATAAAAAGCGGCGATAACTGCATATTTCAGCTTGCAGGAGTGATTTTCGTTATAAAATTTTACTGTCATACAATACCTGCCTTACCTGAAATATCAAACCCGAAATACCTTTCAACATCTGGATCAGTCTGTTCGATACTTGTGTTATCATATACGTTTTTAAGCGCATTTTTGATTATATTGTCTGCAATGTACATTACTTCTCTCCCTTAAGTTCTGCGATCTTGTCACGCAGGAACGCAGCGTGTTCAAATTCGAGCAGCTTTGCCGCCTCTTTCATTTCCTTGGTGAGCTTGTCTATAAGCTGTGCCGTTTCAGCCTTTGTGAGCTTGGATTTCTGTCTTGCGGAATACTCAACCTCTTCTTTAGTGGAGATCTCTATTACATCTCGTATATCCTTGACTATTGTTTTAGGAACAATGCCGTGTTCTTCATTGAATTTCATCTGAATGGAACGGCGGCGTTCTGTTTCGGATATAGCGTTTTCCATTGAACGGGTAACGGTATCGGCATACATGATGACCTTACCTTCGGCATTTCTCGCCGCCCTTCCTATGGTCTGAATAAGCGCGCTTTCAGAACGCAGGAAACCTTCCTTGTCGGCGTCGAGTATCGCAACAAGCGTGACCTCCGGCAGATCAAGTCCTTCACGGAGCAGGTTGATTCCCACAAGAACGTCAAATTCGCCCAAACGGAGATCCCGTATTATCTCCATACGCTCAATGGTATCAATATCGTGATGCATATATCTTACTTTGACGTCAAAGTTTTTAAGATAAGCCGTAAGATCCTCCGCCATTTTCTTGGTCAAAGTTGTAACCAGTACCCTCTGATTTTTTGCCGTACGCATATTTATCTCGGACAGCAGATCTTCTATCTGTCCCTCGGTGAGTTTTACGATGATCTCAGGATCAAGAAGACCCGTCGGTCTGATGACCTGCTCTACTATCTGCTTTGATTTTTCTTTTTCTATAGGCCCCGGAGTTGCAGAAACGAAAACCGCCTGATTGATATGCGAATAAAACTCATCAAATGTCAAAGGACGGTTATCCAATGCCGAGGGCAGACGAAAACCGTAATCCACAAGGGTCTGCTTTCTTGCCCTGTCGCCTGCATACATTCCCCTTACCTGCGGCAGAGAAACGTGAGATTCGTCAACGAAAAGGACAAAATCCTCCGGCAAAAAGTCCAGCAGGGTGAAAGGCGTTGAACCCGCCGGCCGCCTTGCAAGCACTCTGGAATAGTTCTCAATGCCGCTGCAAAAACCGATTTCCTCCATCATTTCAATATCGTAATTGGTACGCTGGGCAATTCTCTGCGCTTCTATAAGCATATCGTTATCCTTAAAGTATTTGATACGCTCATCAAGCTCCTGCTTTATCTCTTCGATAGCGTCTCTCATTTTATCCCTGCTTACGATATAATGAGAGGCGGGGAAAATCGCAATATGAGCAAGAGAACAAAGCATCTCTCCCGTTACCACGTTGATCTCGGATATCCTGTCTATCTCGTCCCCGAAGAACTCAACTCTTATTGCGGTGTCGGTAGAGTTCGCAGGGAATATCTCCACAACGTCTCCCCTAACTCTGAATTTATTTCTTACAAAATTTATGTCGTTTCTTTCATACTGTATTCCTACAAGCTCAGCTATAAGCCTGTCACGGGATTTCTCCATACCTTTTCTTATAGATACTACCATGGATTTATACTCCTCAGGGTCGCCCAGAGAGTAAATGCAGGAAACGCTGGCAACGATAATAACATCGCGTCTTTCGGCAATAGCGGAAGTCGCCGAGTGACGGAGCTTGTCTATCTCGTCGTTTACCGAGCTGTCCTTTTCAATATATACGTCCTTGCTCGGAACATACGCCTCAGGCTGATAGTAGTCATAATATGATACAAAGTATTCTACCGCATTGTTCGGAAAAAACTCCTTGAACTCGGAACAAAGCTGAGCTGCAAGTATCTTATTGTGAGCCAGAACCAATGTGGGCCTGTTTATCCTCGCAATAACGTTAGCCATCGTGAATGTTTTTCCCGAACCGGTAACGCCCATAAGCGTCTGCTCACGCATACCGCTTTCTATTCCCTTTACAAGAGCGTCCACTGCCTCCGGCTGGTCGCCGGAAAGCTTATAGTCTGAAACCAACTGAAATTTATCCATAAAAAAGTACTCCTCAGAAAATTATCGAACGATTGTTTACTTTATTATACTACAAAAATTTATTTATGTAAAGGGGTTTTGACAGCATTTTTATAAATCTCAGACAAATTTGCAAATCAGCTTGCAAAACGGCAGTTTATAAAGTATAATTAAATAAAACGGCAAGGACAATAAATTGAACGTACCGATATCCGAAATGCTGAATAATAAAGGAGCTGTCAATATGCGCAAGCACTGCGAAATGATAAAAAAACAAGTAGATTCAAATTTTATAAATCTTGAAACTGCTATAAAGACCTATGACAGAAACGCCCTTGTGTGCGGCTCTCCCGCCTGGAGATATGTATATCATACAATTCACTCGGCGGACAAATGGTTTTTCAATCCATTTGTTTACGACGAGCCTGAATTTCACACAGAAGGTATGGATAATCCCGACAATCCCTGCAACATAACCCTCAGCGACGAACAGCTTTTAAACTATCTGCATAAGGTGAGAAACAAGACCTTCGCCTATATGGACACTCTTACGGACGATATGCTGTACGAATACCCGCAGAACTGTAAATTTACACGGCTTGAGCTTGTATTAAAGCAGTTCAGACATATTTCAACGCACATAGGAATGATAAACGGACAAACTATAGAACGCACGGGGAAATTTCCGGTGTTTGTAGGTCCGGATACTGTTTACAGGCTTGAAAACGGCCTGTTTGAAGAATAAGGTATATCAGCAATGAAAGAATTTACTATAAACAAAAACGACAGCGGCCAGCGTATTGACAAGTTTCTGGCAAAGGCTGTGCCAAGACTTCCGAAAAATCTGCTTTACAAATATATTCGGCTAAAGCGCATAAAGTTAAACGGCAAACGCTGTGAAATTTCCACAAGACTTTCCGAGGGAGATGTAATACAGCTTTATATAAACGACGAATTTTTTGGCGATAAGCAGACAAACAAACCCGCATTTCTAAGCGCTCCCACTGCTCTCAATATTGTTTACGAGGATGAAAATATTATCCTCTGCGACAAAAAGTGCGGACTTGTGGTACACGAGGACGAAAGCGGCACGGCTGATACGCTGATAAACCGAATTCAGCACTATCTGTACGACAAAGGAGAATATAACCCTAACGAAGAATTATCTTTTGCTCCTGCGCTTTGCAACAGAATAGACCGCAATACAGGCGGAATAGTTATCTGCGCCAAAAATGCCGAAAGCCTCAGAATACTTAATCAGAAAGTCAAGAATCGAGAGCTTGAAAAGCTTTACCTCTGTGTTACCGTAGGTATTCCTCCCCAAAAAGAAGATACTCTTACCGCTTATCACGAGCGCAATGAGCAGACAAAAACCGCAAAAATCTCCGACAGAAAAACGCCGTATAATAAAACCATGATAACGAAATACAAAGTACTTGACCAAAACAAAGAACTGGGTCTGGCGCTTCTGGAGGTAGACTTGGTCACCGGCAGGACTCATCAGATAAGGGCGCATATGTCGCACATCGGTTATCCTTTGCTGGGAGACGGAAAATACGGTATAAATAAGATCAATCGGGAATATAATGTAAAAACGCAGGCGCTGTATTCGTACAAGCTCACTTTTAAATTTACTACCGACGCAGGTATTCTGGAATATCTGAACGGGAAAACATTCCAAGCTGATGATATTTGGTTTTGCGGTAAGTTTTTCAACTGCAGCGTCTGAGACTTGTAGTGATAATGCACTATTTTTCGCCCTGTTTTTTGTTTTATACGACAAATGACGCTTGCCGATCGGCTGAAATTGTGTAAATCATTCAAAAAAGCTTGCAAATGTATATAAAATATGTTATAATTATTTAGTCCAATTTATATGCGGCTGAAAAATATACTTTTATAGATTTGGAGGACAAAGATATGACCGGAGATTTACATTGTCATACAACACTTTCGGACGGTTCTCTCGGAATTGAGGAGGTCATCGTTCAGGCTAAAAGAATGGGACTGGATTTTCTCGCAATAACCGACCATGACACGCTTTCGTCGTCAAGCAGGGCTCAGGTTCTCGGCGACAGATACGGCGTTAAGGTAATACCTGCGGTAGAGCTTTCCGCTTGGGACAAAGCCAGAAATTCAAAGGTGCATATTTTGTGCTATGCTCCTCAGAAACCAGACAGACTTGAAGGCCTTTGCCTAAAGTCCTGTCAAATAAGGAAAGACTGCGCTAAGGATATGATCGAGAAAGTAACGGAAAGGTATCCTATTCCTGCCGACGCTGTTCTTCATTATACAAAAGGCTCTAAAAGTATTTTCAAACAGCACATTATGAGGGCGCTTGTAAACTACGGATATGCTACAGAGCTTTACGGCTCTGTAAACGACAAGCTGTTTTCTTACCCCAACGGCGAATGCCTTGTCACCAGAGAATATCCGGACGTTAATTTTGTGCTTGACCTTATCCACTCCTCTAAGGGTGTTGCAGTGATGGCTCATCCCTATATGTTTAATAATACTGAGCTGTTAAAAGAGCTTATTGAGGCCGGTAAGATCGACGGAATAGAGGCTTATCACTATTCCGCTACGCCGATACAGCAGAAGAAACTTGTTGACATTGCTAAAGAACATGATCTGATCGTTACCGGCGGTTCGGATTTTCACGGACTTTACAACGAAACAATGACGCATATAGGAAGTATGACTACAGATAAGGAAAATCTTGACAAGCTGTTCAAGCTTATCCATGTCAATTCGCAAAAAGCTAGCAAAGCGGCTGTGAAATAATAACTGTTTACCCGTGAAAGCTGGAATGGCAGAATTAGGGCTTGCAGAGGCGTCGGAGCGTCACTGTCCGAGAACGATATAAACTCATTTGAAAAAGAACATCTTGATATGCCAGACAGCTTCGGCGCCGATAAATTTGATGTTCTGCATTACGGCGCACTTGCCGATTTAAAATTAAGACGGTAAAAACTAAGAGACTTCCGCTTATGCGGGGTTTCTTAAATTATTTAAATAATTTAAATACTTTGAGCCGGCAACAGGCTCAGACAGAGAGGATTGTAAAAAATATGAACGTGATGGAAGAATCGCTTCAAAAGCATAAGGAATGGAAGGGTAAGATCGAAGTCTGCTCCCGTCCCAAAATCAATAACGCAAAGGATCTGACTCTGGCTTACACGCCGGGCGTTGCTCAGCCTTGCCTTGAGATACAGAAGGATCCCGATTTGTCTTATGAACTTACAAGACGTGCAAACCTTGTTGCTGTTATAACCGACGGTTCAGCTGTACTTGGTCTTGGAAATATCGGCGGACTTGCGGGTATGCCCGTTATGGAGGGCAAATGCGCTCTGTTCAAGGAATTTGCAGACGTGGACGCTTTTCCGCTCTGCATTAAATCAAACGACGTTGACGAAATCGTAAACACTATCGCTATGATCTCCGACAGCTTCGGCGGAATCAATCTTGAGGATATTTCAGCACCGAGGTGCTTTGAAATTGAGGAAAAGCTTAAAAAGAAAGTTGACATTCCCGTATTTCACGACGATCAGCACGGTACTGCTATTGTAGTCGGCGCAGCGTTGATGAACGCCTGCAAAGTCGCAGGAAAGAAAATCGAAGATATCACCCTTGTCATAAACGGCGCCGGAGCGGCAGGCTGTGCTATCGGAAAACTTCTTTTGTCACTGAAAATCGGTAATCTCATAATGGTCGACAAAGAGGGTATCATATGCGAGGGAGATAATTATCTCAATGAGGCGCACGCTGAAATGGCAAAGGTCACAAACAAAAACAAACTTCACGGCTCGCTGGCTGATGCGCTTAAGTGTGCAGACGCGTTTGTGGGAGTTTCAAGACCGGGGCTGGTTACGCCTGAAATGGTAAGGTCAATGAACGACAAGCCTATTCTTTTTGCTATGGCTAATCCTACTCCTGAGATAATGCCCGACGAGGCAAAAGCGGCAGGAGCATTTATCGTAGGAACAGGACGTTCAGACTTCCCTAACCAGATAAACAACGTTGTAGCTTTTCCCGGAATTTTCAAGGGAGCATTGGCTGTAAGAGCCTCCGACATAAACGAAGAAATGAAGATGGCCGCGGCAAGGGCTATCGCAGGCTGTGTTCCCGAGAACAAGCTTTGCGCAGACTTCATTCTTCCGAACGCATTTGACAGAGCAGTTCCCGTAGCCGTTGCCGAAGCAGTGGCGCAGGCTGCAAGAGAAACAGGCGCAGCAAGAATATAACCGGAGGTCAAAACAATGAAAACAATATCTTATGCTCCAAAAGGAGTATGTTCAAGAAAAATTGACATCGAATTGGACGGCGACGTTATTAAGAGCGTTCGTTTCACAGGCGGCTGCAACGGTAATACTCAGGGTATTTCCAAGCTTGTAGTCGGAATGAAGGTTCGAGACGTTATTGACAAGCTTGACGGTATAGACTGCAACGGCAGAGGAACTTCATGTCCGGCACAGTTGGCTAAGGCATTGAAAGAGAATTCCTGATTTGTATCAGTAAGGATTGAAGACAGATATGACTTTTAATAAAGCTTTTTCAATATCATTTATCATAAAGCTATTATCAGTTATTATAATACAGGACACCATCTTTATTATATCTCTGTGGTATCTGGAAATTGACATTGAACATACTGCATATATATGGCTGACAGTTTATCCTATAATTCTTTTTTCATTTTTTTCAATCCTCTTTTTATGGCTTAATACCGGATCTATATCAAAAGCAAGACGATCCAAAGCACGATTAAAAAACATTGATGAATTTTCATTCTTTAAAAAATTCACTGTCATTTATATTATAATTAATATTGTAAATGATCTGTTTTTATACGGTAAATTAAAAAGCTTTTTGCAAGGAGCTTTAGCCGAAACCGAAAAAAAGATAAGTATTCTTAACAGCGGCAGAATCGCTTACCGTGACCAACTGTCTGCTCAGACTAAAGAACTTTTCAATAAATATGAAACGATTTCTTTAATAGTTTTGATTTTTGTGATATTTCTGCATCTGGCGTTCAGTATTTTTTCTGCAAGACGATTTGTAAAAATATACGGTTCATCATTCAATGGAGGTAAAAAATGAAACACGACGAAATTGACTCCGGCGACTTTGCAGTCGACCTGCTTTACCCCAGCCAGCAAAAAAGAATTGAACTGAAGAAGAGGAGAAACCAGCTTGCTGAGTATCCTCAAAGCTATCTTAAAAGCCTTGAACTTGAAACGGTCGCCAAAATAATAAGCTCGTATAATGTGCATTATACGATGAATATTTTTTCAGAAATGTGTATGGATACTGACGTTATATCATACAGACTCGACATTCTGGAGGATTTTCTTAACGTTCCTACTTTGAGTACGACAATAAAGAGAATAATCAATGTAATGATTGAGAACGATAGAAAGAATATCTATAAGCTTTCGGAACCGGATTCTTTTGACGTTTTAAACGACGCTATAACTGCGTTTGACGGATATATTGAATGTATGGACATAATGCACGGATTCATCGAAAAGCACAGCAAAGAAATAAAATCCGTCGGCGTTCGCAAAATGTTTGACTTTTTTGAGGAGAATTACCGCAACAAACATTTCAATTCTCTCAGGACGGAATTGGGTGAATTAAAAGAATCTATCCGCAACAATATCAGAAGCGTTACCGTCGCAATTAATCTTGATGAAAGAATGGTACCGGTTTCTGCCGGAATTATTAACTATTCAAAAGATCCTTATATTTTAAAGCCTTCTCTTTTTGACAAAATATTGTATCACGGTGCAAATTTTTCAAAAGATAAGATCGTCAAAAATATGAGAAACAAATACATCAACAGCGAAGCAACCAACGAAAGAATAGTCAATACCGCCGATGAAAATTTGTTTAAAGAATTAAGTTTCATAACCGATAAATATATTCAGATGATAGATGATGTGCTTGCGGAATATCAGAAAATCGGGTTTAAAGATATGCAGCATATTAATTATCAGCTTGAATATTATATGGGTGCTGTAAATCTTATTAAGCTTTGTGAAAATACCGGACTAAAAATGTGCAGGCCAAAATTGCTTGAGCCTAAACTGAGAACAGCTAAGATCAAGGGGATTTTTGACTTGGTTTATATGTCCGAAAGCAAAGTATGGAATTTGAACCACAATGATAAAAGAAGTGTAATAACCAATGATATTGAATTTGATAATAATTCAAGAATGTATATTCTTACAGGTGCTAACAACGGCGGTAAAACTACCTTTGTAAGAGCTATTGGCATATGCCAGGTTCTGGCGCAGGCAGGATTATATGTTCCTGCGGAAACCTGTGAAATATCGATCGCAGATTTTATTTATACGCATTTTCCTAAAGAAGAACAGATAGGGATTGATGCAAGCAAATTCACAAGCGAAATAAAAGAATTCAAGATCATAAGCAACACGATCACTCCTGAAAGCCTTCTTCTGATGAATGAATCAATTCAAAGCACAACGCCGAACGAATGTATAGAAATTTCCAAAGAACTACTTAAAATTTTCTGCACGATCGGTGTAAGGGGAATTTTAGCTACTCATTTGATAGATCTGGTATCTGTTATCGATGAAATTAACGATGACAGCGATATTCGTTCAAAAGTATGCAGTATCGTAATGACAGTAGATAAAAAAACAGGCGAAAGACTTTATAAGATCAAAAAGGATTATCCGACCAAGACAAGCTATTCAGGTACTATACTAAGTAAATTCGGAATTGATATGTCCGAAATAAACAACCGATTAAGCAAATCACATTATGTATAAACAAAGCGAGCAATCTTCATAAAAGACTGCTCGCATATTTTATTATTCCGCAGATTCAAGCATTTTTACCGCTTTCATCATTATTGCACACTCAAGGCGCTTTTTCTGAATCTGGCATGAGAGCTTGTGAGCGTTGTGAATGTCTCCTGCATAGATATAATTATTTGCGTTACATCCGCCGCTGCAATAGAACTTCGCCCAGCATTTCTTACACTCCGGCTTAGTGTATACATGAGCCTGTGCAAACATTTTCTTCATTTCCTCGTCAAATGTTCCCGCATAAAGGTTTCCCATTTTGAATTTCTCTATGCCGACAAACTGATGACACGGATAAATGTCGCCGTCGGGAGTTACGGAAACATACTCATTGCCGCTTCCGCATCCTCTAAGACGTTTGATAGCGCAAGGTCCCTGATCCAGATCGATCATGAAGTGGAAGAAGTTAATAAACTTGCCCTCGTCTCTGATTTTCTGTATCTTCTCGGAAAGAACCTCATACTCCTTAAAAATTTTCGGCAGGTCGGCCTCTGTGATCGCATAAGGCTCGGAGGGATCAGCCATAACAGGCTCAACAGAGATCTGATCAAAACCAAGCTCATACAGGTGCATTACGTCATTCGAGAAATCAAGATTGTACTTTGTATAGGTTCCTCTTACATACCAGTCCCTGTCCTTCGGACGCTTTTCTACAAGGCGCTTGAAGTTCGGAATTATCCGGTCATAACTTCCCGTTCCGTCAACACGAACCCTCATTCTGTCATTAACTTCTTTTCTTCCGTCTATCGAAAGAACAACATTGTACATCTCTTTATTTATGAAATCTATCATATCGTCCGTAAGATGCACACCGTTAGTTGTAACCGTAAATCTAAACTTCTTGCCGAATTCCTCTTCCTTTGAACGGGCGTACTCAACAAGCTGTTTAACCACATCAAAGTTCATTGAAGGCTCGCCGCCGAAGAAGTCCACCTCTAGAAACTTTCTGTCGCCTGATCTTTCAAGAAGAAAATCTATAGCTCTCTTACCTGTCTCGAAATCCATAAGCATTCTTCCGCCGCCGAAGTCTCCGGTAGATGCAAAGCAATATTTACATCTCAGATTGCAGTCGTGAGCAATATGCAGGCACATAGCCTTGATCGGAGACGCTACAGCAGAAAGAGCATACTTCTCATAATCGTCTTCGCTGAATAGTATCTTATCGTTATAAAGAGAAACTATCTCCTGATAGCAGTCCTCTATATCCTGCCGTGAATATGTCTTGGATAACTTATTTACAGCCGCCTCGGGACATTTATCACCAAATGGAAGCTCAACATTATCCAGCAGATCATAGGTAAGATCGTCTATGATATGCACTCCTCCGCTGTTTACATCCAGAAGAATGTTAAAACCGCCAAGTTTAAACTTATGTATCATTAAAATCACCCTTCACATTTTATTGCGTCCTATAACAAAAATAAAGGGACATAAAAATGCCCCTTTATAAAAAAGCAGAAAAATTAAGCTTCTCTTTCACACTTCTGATTAGCTACTGTGCAGGATGTCTTGCAGGCAGACTGGCATGAAGCCTGGCACTTACCGCATCCGCCCTTAGCAGCGGTTTTCTTGAGATTAGCCTTATTGATCGTCTTAATATGTTTCATCAGATATTCCTCCAATAATTAAGTTAAGAATATTATACCACATATTACGCCCACATTTATGAATAAATGATTAATGCAGTATAAATATTTATTTTTAAAGATCAGCGCCTAATATCTGCCGCTTTTGGAGTTTACTCCCACAACTCCGCCTATTCCGGCGCAGGCCAAGGTAAGGATCAGCTTTGTAGGCACAGAGAAGCTTTCGACAGTTTTAGAAAAAACAGCGCTGAGAGCAACAATTGCCAGAAAAATAAAAACTCCACACAGAACTCCGGAAAGCAAACCGTTTCTGCGCTGTCTTTTACCGCTAACATAGCCTCCTACATAGCCGCCAACGCACAACGCTACTGTAGACATTACAGAAAGCATGAAATCCGTAGCGTCAATTTTGGTAACCACAAAGGCAAAAATCAGAATCATAAGGAATACAACACCGAAGCCTAAACACGCCGAAAGCGCGGGAGACGACAGCGCAGACAGTTTTTTTCCGCTAAAAAACCTGTTGTTTTTCATAAAAAGTTCCTCCGCAAAATTGATTAGGGCAATACCGTTCAATTAATTTATATTCCGATTAATACTATTTAAGAACTTTTACAAAAAGAAACGGGCGGAATAAATCCGCCCGAAACGATCTGAAATTTTATCTGAGCCTCTGCTCTTTTATTTCAATTACGCATTGTCATCATGAACAGTTTCGTTCTTAGCTATAGCCCACTTTTTAACGCGTATCTTACTTCTGTCTCCTCCTGTTTCAATTACGACCGTGTCGTCCTTGATAGAGAAAACTATTCCTACGATTCCGCCGTTTGTAACGACCTCATCACCGATCTCAAGACTATCTCTCATTTCAGCGTCTTTCTTATCCTGCTTTTTCTGAGGACGGATAATAAAGAAATAGAAAAATACGATAATCAATATCAGCGGAATAAATGTCATCGCAAGCGAAGCGGCTGAATTCTGTTCATTGGCAAATACTGAGATTATTGCTGTTAAATTCATCAAAAGACCTCCAAATCAGTAATACTATATTAGTATAACAGATAATGCGCTAAACTTCAAGTCTTTTAACAATTTATTTTCAACTTAAATGAAATTATTTCTTGGAATACGCTGATTAAAGCGAATTTGATTGAATCAGCGCTTTACTTGTTCTTTATATACTCATCGATAGCGGCGGCAGCCTTTTTACCTGCACCCATTGCAAGAATAACCGTAGCGGCGCCTGTAACGGCGTCTCCGCCTGCATAAACGCCTTCCTTAGTTGTAGACTCATTCTCGTCAACAATAAGGCAGCCGTGATTGTTTGCCTCAAGACCCGGGGTTGTGCTTCTGATGAGCGGGTTAGGAGATGTACCTATAGACATAATAGCAGTATCAACATCAAGAACAAAATTTGAACCCTCGATAACAACAGGACGTCTTCTTCCGCTCTCGTCCGGCTCGCCAAGCTCCATCTTTACGCACTCCATACCGGAAACATGACCGTTCTCGTCGCCGAGAATCTTAACAGGATTGTTGAGTACGAGGAACTCGATACCCTCTTCCTGAGCATGATGAACCTCTTCCTTTCTTGCAGGAAGCTCGTCCATTGAACGACGGTATACGATATAAACATGCTCTGCACCCAGTCTCATAGCTGAACGTGCAGCGTCCATAGCAACGTTTCCGCCGCCCACTACAGCAACATTCCTGGACTTCATTATAGGCGTATCATATTCGTCCTTATAAGCTTTCATAAGGTTGATTCTTGTAAGATACTCATTAGCGGAGTAAACGCCTACAAGACCTTCACCCTCGATACCCATAAATCTCGGAAGACCTGCGCCTGAACCAACGAATACTGCCTCATAGCCCATACCCATAAGCTCGTCAATAGAAAGAACCTTTCCGATTACCATATTGGTCATAATATGTACGCCCATATTGGTAAGATTGTCGATCTCATGCTGAACAATGGTCTTAGGAAGTCTGAACTCAGGAATACCGTACATCAGAACGCCGCCTGCCGTATGGAAGGCCTCGTAAATAGTTACGTCATAACCAAGCTTAGCAAGGTCGCCTGCAACCGTAAGGCTTGAAGGGCCGCCGCCGACAACGGCAACCTTGTGACCGTTAGGCTCTGCCTTTTCAACTGCAACGGTCTTGTCCATCATATAGTCTGCACAAAATCTCTCAAGTCTGCCGATCGCAACAGGCTCGCCCTTGATTCCTCTTACGCACTTGCCCTCGCACTGGTTTTCCTGAGGACATACTCTTCCGCAAACTGCCGGCAAGGCGTTTGTTGACTTGATGATAGAATATGCTTCCTCAAACTTGCCCTCTGCTACCTTAGCGACAAACTCAGGTATCCTTACGCTTACCGGACAACCTGTCATACACGGCTTATTCTTACAATTAAGGCATCTCTTTGCCTCTTCCATAGCCTCCTCAGGGGTATAGCCCAGAGTTACTTCTTTAAAGTTTCTTGCTCTGATCTTCGGATCCTGTTCTGCGATCGGAGTCTTTGTCAAACTCATATTAGCCATTATCTGATACCTCCCGTAAGTCTGCAAACGTGAGCCTTTTCCTGCTCCTTATAAGTAGAATTTCTCCTCATAAGCTCGTCAAAATCGACCTTGTGTCCGTCAAAATCCGGACCGTCTACGCAAGCGTATCTGATCTTTCCGTCAACGGTTACACGACAGCCGCCGCACATTCCGGTACCGTCGATCATGATCGGGTTAAGCGAAACAAGCGTCTTGATACCATAAGGCTCGGTTACCTTACATACAAACTTCATCATCGGAACAGGTCCGATAGCGATAACTTCGTCAAACTTTACGCCGCTGTCGATAAGCTCCTGAAGCTTGTTGGTAACAAAACCGTGATAACCATAGGAACCGTCGTCCGTACAAATATGAAGATGAGAAGAAGCCTTACCCATCTCGTCCTCAAGAATAACAATATCCTTACTTCTGAAACCGGCGATAAGATCAACCTCAACGCCCATATTGTGAAGCTTCTTGGCCTGAGGATATGCAATAGCACAGCCAACGCCGCCGCCTACTACGGCAACTCTCTTGATTCCCTCATCATACTCGGTAGCCACGCCGAGAGGACCCACAACGTCGTGAATAAAATCGCCCTCGTTCAGCTTTGCAAGCTCCATGGTAGAACCGCCGATAACCTGGAATATAATTGTGATTGTACCCTTTTCTCTGTCATAATCGGCAATGGTGAGCGGAATACGCTCTCCCTTTTCATCGACTCTGTAAATGATAAACTGACCTGCTTCAGCCTTCGCTGCAATAAAAGGCGCGTCAATTTCCATAAGAACAACAGAATCATTGAGCTGTTTTCTTGTAACTATTTTATACACCGAAATCCCTCCAAATAAATATTTCATAAAATAAAGCAATACATCTATGCAATGTGTACAAAACTACTATACATCATTGCCTTACAGCACATAACATTATACTATATTTCTACAGAAATTTCAATAGCTTTAGTTAAGTTACATAAATTTCTCAATAATTAATCACAATTTATTTACATTTTTTATTCATAATATTACATATCGCATATATTTTTATAAATACTAATATTTTTCAAGGGAACTTCTGATACATTGCAGCTCTTCGTCTATTCTTTCCTGAATCGTTTTCTCCGGTTCAAATAAACTTAAATAATTATACAACGCCGCACCGCTGTAATCATACCCCCCTACGGCGTCGTCTAACTGTTCAGCGATGATGCCTACCGTCTGAGAAAACTCGTTTTCTTCACCGATTTTATAGACTGCAAGTCCGGCTATAAGATCAATATCGGCTGTACATATATCATGCCACGCCTCCAATGTTTCAATATACGGCTTAACGGAATTATTGTATCCGAAATATATCTGCGGACAGATATAGTCAATGTAGCCGTTTTCTCCGCACCACTTTTTCACATCGGCATACATAAACTCATAATTGTTTTCTATATTTCCCTGAGGCGAAACCCCGACCAGAATGCTGTTGTCCTCGGCTTTCACTGCGCTGTATATCTCTTCCACCATTTGAGAAATGTTGTTCAGTCTCCACTCCTGCAGATCATCGCAGGAAGTCTGTGCGGCAAAGCATTCGGCGTCAAAGCTTTCGTCTGTAGTGGGATAAAAATAATCGTCATAATGTATACCGTCAATATCGTATTTTTCCGCAAGCTCTGCCGCTCCGTCGGCAATAAGTCTGCGGACGTCTTCATATGCAGGATTAAGCCACAAATGCTCGTCACCCTCTACCTTTTCCACATAACCGTTATCATCGTCATACCACCGCTTGATAAGCCAGCTGTCGTCATATGCAGTAATATTCTGCTCGCTTTCACAGCGCAGAGGATTTATCCAGGCATGAAAAGACAGCTTGTACCTATGAGCCGTATCTATCATGATTTTCAACGGGTCGAAATCTCCAGGCTCCCCTGCACTGCCCGTTATATAACGTGAAGGCGGATAAAGCGACGAATCATAAACGGCGTCTCCGAAAGGACGGACATGAACGTAAACGGTATTGCACCCCAGCTCAGAAATATTTTTACAGGCGGCAGAAAAGTTGTTTTCAAACTCGTCCTGAGTTTTTCCCGTAAGCATCGGCGCAAGATCTATATAAGAAATCCATATTGCTTTCTGAATATCGTAATTAAGCTTTTCGCCGTTGTCTGCCTTGCCGATATCTGCACCGACCGGAATGACCGACGCTCTTTCCATTGTAACCAGTCTCTCCCTCTGGCTGTCTTTTTCACCGTTATCGCTCACACAGGAACAAAGCATGAAGAAACACATAATAATCGGAATAATTCTTTTCATAATATCTATCCTCCAAAACAATTCCACAGTCTTTTCAGACTATTTATATTATTTTTATTGGATAAATATTACCCGTTTATTCGCCGACATGAATATCCGTTATATCATTGCGCACTGATTTTTCCTAAATATTTAAGAGAAACCGTAATCAAATCGTAAGAAGAATACGTTATAATAAGATCGGACAAGAAAGGAGACGATAAAAATGAGTATTCTCACATCAGAAAGGCTTTGCAAGCGCTACGGTTCAGGAGAAAATGAAGTAAAGGCGCTGAACAACGTTTCAATATCGGTGGAGGACGGAGAATTTGTATCGATAATCGGTACTTCCGGCAGTGGAAAATCGACTCTGCTGAATATGCTGGGCGGACTTGACAGACCGACTTCGGGCGAGGTGACGGTTTCGGGTAATAAAATATTTAATATGAATGACGAAGAACTAACTATATTCCGCAGAAGAAATATCGGATTTGTCTTTCAGAATTACAATCTCGTTCCCGTACTGAATGTTTATGAAAACATTGTACTTCCTATTGAGCTTGACGGTGCGGAAATCGACAAAAAATATGTAGACACCATAATAAACAAACTCGGACTTGATAAAAAGCTCAGCGCTATGCCCAACCAGCTTTCGGGCGGTCAACAGCAGAGAGTAGCTATTGCACGGGCGCTTTCCTCCAAGCCTGCTATTATACTGGCAGATGAACCAACGGGTAACCTGGACAGCAAAACGGGTATGGACGTTATATCTCTGCTTAAAATTACCAGCCGCGAGTTCAATCAGACTATCGTAATGATAACTCATAACGAAGAGATCGCACTGATGGCGGACCGTATGATACGCATAGAGGACGGAAAGGTTGTGTAACAATGCTGAAAAACAACAATCAAACCGCCGTAAAACGAATTTCCGTGCGTTCAATGAAAAGCAACCGCATAAGAAACGCTGTTGCAGTGCTGGCGATAATACTTACCACCTTTATGTTTACTGCAGTATTCAGTATCGGGTTCAGCCTCGGAAAAAATATCAATATAATGATGCTCCGTGAGCAAGGCACAAAATCAACAATATATCTTTACGAACCAACCGACGAGCAGACAGCGCAGGCAAAGAAATGCAGTCATCTGAACGCCGCCGGTATACAGATATCCACAAATACGGCACAAGGACAGGATAACGCCGAAACATCGATATATCTCGATTATTACGACAAAACGGAATTTGAAGAAAACTTTTCTCCGGCGGTAAGTGATATAACAGGCTCGTATCCGTCGCAGGAAAATGAAATAATGCTGTCAAAGGCGGCGCTTGACGCTTTGAACATCAAAGACCCGACTGTTTCTATGGAGATCGGGTTAAATGTTGACGGCGAGGCAAAAAACTTTATTCTTTCAGGCTGGTTTACCGATTACACCTCCGGCGCAGGCGGCTTTCAGGGCTTTGTATCCAAAGCTTATTCCGACTCGCTGGGAATGACCGTTGAAAAGAACGGCGTGCTTTCCATGTCCGCTAAGGCAGGCTCTCAGGCAGATCTGCTGTCCGAACTGAATGAAAGTGTAAGTCTTAAAAACGATGAGCAGTTAAAATCCTCCTACGACTCGCAGGAGGAAAACAGTTCAAACGTAATGGTGGTTGCGACAGTAATAGGTCTGATAGGTCTTATCATAGTATTCAGCGGCTATCTGCTGATATATAATGTAATGTATATTTCCGTCACAAAGGATATACGCTTTTACGGAATGCTTAAAACTATCGGTACATCTCCCAAACAGATCAAAAGCATTGTTAAAATGCAGGCGTTCAGACTGTCGGTTATAGGTATTCCTATCGGAATTCTGCTCGGTACTGTAATATCGTTTGCCGCCGTACCGTATGCGCTCAATATGGTCGGCTCAGGCAGAGAGGGAGCAATGCCGACCGATATAAACTTTAACGTATTTATTTATATCGGCACAATAATATTCGGCATATTGACAGTAGCAATAAGCTGTCGGAAGCCTGCGAAGCTGGCGGCAAAGGTTTCACCTGTCGAGGCGCTGAAATACAACGGTCAAAGCAATGTGAAAATCAAGGCGAAAAAATCCACAAGCGGCGGCAAGCTTTACAAAATGGCATACCGCAATGTATTCAGAGAAAAAAAGCGCGCGATGCTTGTTTTCGCTTCTCTGTTTATGGGCACTATGGCATTTCTTTCCACCAATGCTTTTTTAGGCAGTTTGAAGCTTGAAAACTATGTGGATTACTACCTGCCAAACGATTATGCGATATACACCAATTCCGGCAACGAAGAAAATTCCGAGGAAGAAGAAAGCGAATACGTTGAATATGCCGAAAAGCTTGCGGAAGACATTTCCAAAATAAACGGCATAACAAGCGTAAGCGTGAACCGTTCTGCCGACGCAGACATTGCATTTGACGAAGGTGTTTTCAGACCGTTCATAGAAAACGAAACGGAGGACAGCAAAACAATTCGGGACATGATCGAATTTTATAAGGAAAACCCTTATTCCGCTCCTGTTATCGGTGTAAGCTCGGATATGATGAAAATCTATAACAAAAAGGCAAGACAAAAGATAGATATTGAACGATTTGAAAAAGGCGAAATTGCACTTGTGGGTTACGTTGAAAGTGACAAACAATCGGATATGGTAAAGGGTAAAAGCATTACCTTGACCAACAGCGAAAGCAAAAGATCGGTAACTTTGGAGATCGGCGCTTGTCCTAAGCGTGACGATGACCGCGGTATAAACGTAGGCTACTACTGGGAAAAGGCAGGCGCTCCCTCCTGTGTGCTTGTAAGCCAGAGCGTTATCGACAAGCTTACAGACTCCCCGTCTGTTGACAATATCATTGCGGACTGTGAGCCTGAAGCGGAGCCAAACGTTACCGCACAGATCAAGGAGCTTATCAAGACTAACCCCTGCGTACTGGACACAGAAATAAAATCCGAAATGATTTCTGATTTTAAATCTTCGATGACCTCTATGAACATTCTTACGGCAGGTATCTCTATAATACTGATATTTATAGGCGTTATCAACTTTGTAAACGTAATGGTTACCGGCGTGTTTACAAGACGTAAGGAGCTTGCGGTAATGGAAAGCGCGGGAATGACCAAAAAGCAGGTAAGAAAAATGCTTATGCTTGAGGGCGTTTATTACGGAGTTATCACACTGGCGCTTATTCTCACTATAGGAAACGTCATTGTTTACACAGTCGCTAAATTTGCACAAATGACCGCCGATTATGCGGTGTATAATTATCCGTGGGAGCTTATGCTGATAATTGCCGCAGTTATTATGACGATATGTATTATCGTTCCGGCTGTCGTTTACAGAACGCTGTCAAAACAAAGCGTGACAGAACGGCTCAGAAGCGAAGATTAAGGAAAAACGCACAAAAACAAACGCTGTCTGTAAAAATTGATTTTCATGAGGCAAAAGACCGCTCCCTTTACAAGGCACGGTCTTTTGTGGTATAATTAAGCGGGTGATATAAATGTATTCTATCCTTATTGTAGAGGACGACATAATCATTAACGGCGGAATAAAGGTTTATCTTGAAAAGCAGGGATATGAAGCAGTATCGGTGTATACCGTTTCGGAAGCGCGCGCACAGCTCACAAAAGCATTCAGTCTTATTCTGCTGGATATAAACCTCCCCGACGGAAACGGACTTGAGCTTTGCAGAGAGATCAGAAACACCAGCGACACTCCCGTGATTTTTCTTACTGCCAACGACACAGAGGAAAATATGATAGAGGGTTTTGAATACGGCTGTGACGATTATATTTCAAAACCGTTCTCTGTCGGTATCCTCGGACAGCGCATAAAGGCGGTTATCCGCAGAAGCTCGGCTAACAACCGGAATCCCGATCTGTTTTCCTTCAAGGGACTTACAGTAGATTTCAGGAGAATGTCCGTGACATCTGAGGGCGAACCCGTCAAGCTTTCGGCAACTGAATACAAGCTGTTGAAACTGCTTATCAAAAACAAAGGGCAAGTCCTTACACGCACCGTGCTTATCGAAAAGATATGGGACTGCGCCGAGAATTACATCGACGAAAACACCCTCAGCGTTCACATCAGGCGCTTGCGTCAAAAGCTTGAACCCGATCCTAAAAACCCTGTATACATAATAACCGTGTTTGGTATAGGTTATACTTTTGGAGAGTAAAATGAAACTTCGCGATTATCGTAAGAACATAACACTTATTCGGACAGCTGCGGCTATACTGCTGATCGCAGCGCCAACTGCGGTTTACATTTTTTCCGACAATACAGCCGCCGCTGTTATATGTTTGCTTTCAATGCTTTCCGTTTGTGTGCTGATCTGCGTTCAGTCGCATACAGACGATAAATACATAATCGGAGTTGTTGACGATCTGTCAAGGCTCTGCGACAATCTTATCACTCTTGAAAAAAAAGAGATTTTCCCCGAAAACGAAGATACTATGCTTTCAAAGCTACAGAATAAAATACTTAAGCTTGTAAGGATACTAAAGCATAAAAACGAAAGCTCTCTTGCGGAACAGGAAAACATCAAGGCGTTGGTATCGGACATTTCCCACCAATTGAAAACACCTATAGCAAATCTGAAAATGTACACTGATTTTCTGAAAGACGAAAGCATATCCGAAGAGCAAAGAAAGGAATACACCGAAATAATCGGTAATTCTGTGGAACGGCTGAATTTTCTGTCCGAAAGCATGATAAAAATATCCCGTCTTGAAGGAGGTCTTATTAATCTTCACAAAGAACTTCAAAGCCTGAACGAAACTGTGATGATCTCTATAAAGGACGTATTTTCAAAGGCTAAGGTCAAGAACATTGAGCTTAGCTATTCCGGAGAAAGCATTGACGCTTATCACGACAGAAGGTGGACTGCCGAGGCGATTTTCAATCTTCTTGACAATGCCGTAAAATATTCCGACAGCGGAACAATGATTTCAATTACGGTAAAAAGATTCGGTATGTTTGCATCGGTAGAGGTGAAAGATCAGAACAAGCCTGTTCCCGAAAATGAGCGGAGCAGGATATTCACCAGATTTTATCGCGGCATGAACAGCCGCAGCAGCGACGGTATTGGTATAGGTCTTTATCTCGCCCGCGAAATAGCCTTAAAACAAGGCGGATATATGAATCTCTCTGCCCGCGATAACGGGAACACATTCTCGATCATTCTGCCCGTAGAGAAATAACGGACGAAAACATACCCTACAATTATACAAAGATCCCGCAATCTTCATTATGAAAACATGAAAACTGCGGGATCAATTTTTTAAGGCAATACCGCACACAAAGCCGTTAGGCGATAGTTGTGCGGTGTCGCCTTAATTTTATGCTACGGCATAAGTCTGTTAATATCTCTTGGGAACAGTGACGTCTCTCTGATATTGTTCTTGTTTAGAAGCTTCATAAGAAGTCTTTCAAGACCGATTCCAAGACCGCCGTGAGGAGGAAGTCCGTACTTGTGCGCTTCAAGATAATTCTTGAAGTCGTCGGGATCAAGACCCTGCGCCTTCATCTTCTCGACCTGCTCGTTATAATCGTGGATTCTCTGTCCGCCGGAGGTTATTTCAAGACCTCTGAACAACAAATCGAACTTGTACGCCTCTCTTGGATCTTCTCTTGAGTTCATAGCATAGAACGGAGGTTTCGATGACGGGAAATGCGTAACAAAAATGAAATCGGAATTGTACTTCTCTTTTGCGTACTTACCAAGATTAACCTCGTCCTCAGGATCAAGGTCGAATTTCTTTCCGCTTCCCTCTCCGCCTCTAAGAAGTTTTATAGCGTCGGCAAACTTGATTGACGGAACCTCAGTTATCTCTGGAACTTCGGCTTGAAGGATTTTTATTTCGTTCTGATAGTTTTTCTTAACGTACTCAAAAATGGATTTCAGCATTGCGATCTCCATTTTCATAACGTCGTACATACTGTCAATATAGCCCATCTCAAAGTCAAGACCGATATACTCGTTGATATGTCTTGAGGTTGCGTGCTTTTCTGCTCTGTAAACCGGAGCGATCTCATAAACTCTGTCAAAATAAGCCACAGCCATCTGCTTATAGAACTGAGGAGACTGATTGAGGAACGCAGATTTTCCGAAGTAATCAAGGCGGAAAATATTTGCACCGCCTTCTGCGCCCTGAGCAACTATCTTAGGCGAGTGTATCTCAGTAAAGTTGTTGGCCTGCATAAATCTGTGCATTCCCTGTACAAGACCCTCCTGGAGCTTGAATATAGCCCTCTCATAAGGGTTTCTGAGGGATACCGCGCGGTTGTCGAGATTTACTTCGATAGTACAGTTAAGCTTACCCTGTGAAATTTTCAAAGGAAGCTCCGAGGCAGATGTGGAGATCAGCCTGATAGAAGTAAGCTCTATCTCAAGCCCGTTGAAATCTCTGGCGTTTTCCTTGACAACGCCCTTAACGTTAACATAATAACCCTCTCTGAGTCCTTCGATAGAATCCTTACACTTATCGGCGGAATATACCGTCTGGAAAACGTTTCTTGAAGTTCTTACAACAACGAAAGCAATGCTTCCCATATTCTTTACCTTATGAACACAGCCTGAGAATTCGACCTCTTTGCCCATATTCGCCTGAGCGTCTTCCAGAGTAAATTCGGACTTGACGTTATCTGTAGTTACCATAAGCATATCGCCGTCGGAATAAGGCAGATATTTATTGTCGTTAACATAGGCGGTAAGCTTAGATGTGTCAATGACATTTTCCTTGGTATCCTGCTTTTCGGACGCAGTTCCGCCTGCACCGTCACAAAGAGATTTAAGCTTTTTTTCAAGGACCTCTTTGATAATCTTAGGAGTAGCCACGCCCTTTAATGCCTTTGTGCACTGCCCCATAATAAATCCGAACACCTTGGTTTCGCCGTTCTTATACTGCTCTGTCTGAGCGGCGTTAGCCTCAAGTATCTTATCGATCTCCTCTTCTACCTTAGCGGTATCAACTGTTATGAGCATACCCTTTTCCTTGGCAATGTCCATAGGCTTTCCGCCGTTTTCTACCATTGCTCTGAAAATTGCCTTAGCGTCGTTCTTTGATACCTTTTCAGTATCAGCCATTTCAACAAGCTGAGCAAATTCTTCCGGGGTAAAGGAAATGTTGTTTACATCTATCTCGCCGAGGTTTACACGTCTCATAAACTCACCAAGAATGAATACCGAAACGCTCTTAGGATTATTGTAGCTCTCAATAGCCGATTCAAAGAAATCTGATATTACCTTTGACTGAATAAGGATATTTGCATCGACCTCGGAAATTCCATAACTTTCAATATACTTCTTTTTTCTCTTGTTCGGAAGCTCAGGAAGCTTAGCCTTTATCTCTTCAAGCTGTCCGTCTGTAAGATTTACCTGCAAAATATCCGGCTCGGGGAAATAACGATAGTCGTTAGCGTTTTCCTTTGTACGCATGGAAGTAGTCTTATCTCTGTTAGCGTTATAACGCCTTGTTTCCTGAACGACTTTCTTTCCTGCCTCAAGGAGCAGCGCCTGTCTCTTTTCCTCGTACTTTATAGCACGTCCGACAGACTTTATTGAGTTGATGTTCTTTATCTCGGCACGGGTACCGAATTCCTTAGCATCAGGTCTCATAAGAGAAATATTTACATCGCATCTCAGAGAGCCCTGCTCCATTTTACAGTCGCATACGCCTGCATACTGCAAAAGCAAGGATATCTGCTCAACGAACGCCATAGCCTCTTCGGCTGAAGAAATATCCGGCTCGGTAACAATTTCTATCAGAGGGATTCCGCATCTGTTATAATCCGCCATTGAAACGCCGTTAAAATCGTCATGGACAAGCTTTCCTGCATCCTCTTCAAGATGTATATGGTTGATTCTGATATTTTTCTTTACTCCGCCCACCTCTATCGGAACATATCCGGGACCTACGATCGGTCTGTAAAGCTGCGAGATCTGATATGCTTTCGGAAGGTCGGGATAGAAATAGTTCTTTCTGTCAAATACAGAGAACTTATTGATCTCGCAGTTAAGCGCATAACCGGCTTTGACGGCATATTCTACCGCCTGCTGATTGATGACCGGCAGAGTTCCGGGCATACCCGTGCAGACAGGACAGCACCTGGTATTAGGCTCGCCGCCGAATTCGGCGGAACAGTTACAGAAAATTTTTGTTTTAGTAAGCAGCTCGGCATGGATTTCAAGACCGATGACAGTTTTCCATTTTTCCATTTGTCTCTTCCTCCCTTAAAGCTTTGGCGCAACAGGCGTAAAGCCCTTTTCGTATGCGTCTGCGACTTTGATAATAGTAGCCTCGTCAAATTTTCTTCCTATAACGGACATTCCGATAGGCATACCCTTTTTGTCATATCCGCAAGGAGTGGAAATTGCAGGAAGCCCTGCAATATTTACTGTAACAGTGCAAATATCCGCCTGATACATCTGAACAGGATCGGAAGTTTTTTCAGGACTGTATGCCACTGATGGAGTTGTCGGAGTAAGAATAACGTCGCACTTATCAAAAATATCGTTATATTCCTGTCTGATAAGCTGTCTCAGAGCAAGAGCCTTTCTGTAGTAAGCGTCGTAATATCCGCTTGAAAGGCAGTAGTTACCAAGAAGTATTCTTCTCTTGACTTCCTCTCCGAAGCCTTCTGAACGGGACTTGATAACAAGCTCCTCATAGCTGTCTGCCTTGGAAACTCTGTGACCGTATTTTATACCGTCATATCTGGACAGATTTGAAGCGGCCTCGGCGCAGGCGAGAAGATAATAACATGGTACCGCATATTTAAGCGAAGGCATAGAACACTCAACAATCTCTGCACCCATTGCCTTATACTCGTCCGCCGCCTTTAATACAGCCGTCTTTACGTCCTCGTCAATACCGTCGCAAAAAAACTCCTTGGGCAGAGCAAATTTCATACCCTTTACCGACTCGCCGATCTCAGCGGTAAAGTCGGGAACAGCATTCTTAGAGCTTGTGCCGTCGTGGGGATCATATCCGCAGATCTCGTTCAGAAGAATAGCGCAGTCGTGTGCGTCCTTACCTATCGAACCGATCTGATCGAGCGACGAGGCAAAAGCGACAAGACCGAATCTTGAAACTCTGCTATAGGTAGGCTTGATACCCGTTACGCCGCAGAATGCCGCAGGCTGTCGGATAGATCCGCCTGTATCGGTACCGAGTGCCACAGGAGCAAGTCCTGCCGCAACGGCGGCCGCAGAGCCGCCCGAAGAACCGCCCGGAACACAACCCAAATCATACGGATTCTTAGTCTTTGCAAATGCAGAAGTCTGAGTCGAGCCACCCATTGCAAACTCGTCCATTGAAGTCTTACCAAGCATAACGATATTCTCAGCGTCAAGCTTTTCCATGACCGTTGCATTATACGGAGGAATAAAATTCTCCAGCATCTTAGACGCACAGGTCGTTTTAACTCCCTCTGTACATATATTATCCTTTACGGCAACGGGAATGCCCGTAAGGGCCTTGGATTCGCCCTTATCGATAACGGACTGAGCCTTTTCGGCCTGCTTGAGAGCTATATCCTCTGTAACAGTGATATAACTCTGAATTTTTCCGTCATATTGTTTTATCTTATCAAGATATGCTTTTGCAAGCTCAGCGGCAGAAACCTGCCTATCGTCCAGAGCTTTTCGCATATCGCGGATTTTCATCGATGAAACGTCCAAATTTCACACTACCTTCCATTAATTATTTATTCCACTACCTTAGGAACTACAAAGCAATTATTGGTATTAACGGCGTTCTGAAGAACCTTTGACGTAGGCATCGATTCAGCCTGCACGTCCTCCCGCAAGTCGTTAAGATAAACATCGTGATTATCCTTTAGATCGTCATAGGTAATGTTGATTTCCTTAACGGTATCCATAAGATCAATAATATCAGTCATCTCATTTGCCGTTTTCGCAAGCTCTCCCTCGGAATATTCAAGCTTACTAAGCTCGGCTAGGTATTTAACCATATCCAAATCCATATACAATCCCTGCCCTTTCTTAATATTAGGTGCAGAACACACCAATTCAATTTAATATTATACTACATTTCCGGATAATTTGCAAGCAAAAAACGCAATAATTCCAATTTTTTTAATATTTAAAACCGACTCATTTCAATATTTCCGGTTTGCTCACAAAAAAAGAGCAAAATCCACAGAGAATATCCCTGTGGATCTAAGCGTCATTACTTATTATTCTTTATATATTTATCAAAAATATCCGTGAAATCAAAAGTTGCAAAATAATCTGCCGGAGTTTCCGCACGTCTTATCATTTCAAAAGAGCCGTCCTCATGGAGAAGTATCTCCGCAGAACGAAGCTTTCCGTTATAATTGTATCCCATAGAAAATCCGTGCGCACCGGTATCGTGAATTACCAGAATATCGCCTGTATCGATCTGAGGAAGCATTCTGTCAACGGCAAACTTATCATTGTTCTCGCAAAGTCCGCCTGTGACGTCGTACTTATGATCGCAGGGAGCATTTTCCTTTCCGAGAACAGTTATATGATGATATGCGCCGTACATTGCAGGCCGCATAAGATTGCAGGCGCAAGCGTCAAGTCCTGCGTACTCCTTATATGTATGTTTATGATGAGTACAGGTCGCAACAAGGTGACCGAAAGGCGCAAGCATATATCTGCCAAGCTCGGTAAAGATAGCGACATCACCGAGACCTGCGGGAATCATAATATCCTCAAAAGCCTTGCGAACGCCCTCGCCGATAGCAAAGATGTCGTTCTGCGGCTTGTCCGGCTCATACGCTATACCTACTCCACCTGAGAGATTGACAAACTTGATGTCTGCCCCGGTCTTTTCGTGAAGTTCAACAGCAAGCTCAAAAAGTATCCTTGCAAGCTTCGGATAATATGCGTTTGATACCGTATTTGAAGCAAGGAACGCATGGATACCGAAATGCTTTGCGCCCTTTTGCTGTAAAATCTTAAATCCCTCAAAAAGCTGTTCTCTTGTAAATCCGTATTTTGCCTCGCCGGGGTTATCCATTATCTGAGTCTCTATCTCAAAATGTCCGCCCGGATTGAAACGGCAGCAGATAGTTTCGGGAATCCCGCAAAGCTCGTCAAGATAATCAATATGCGTAAAATCGTCAAGATTTATATATGCACCAAGCTCTCTTGCCTTAAGAAAATCATCCTTCGGAGTAACATTGGAGGAAAACATTATATCACTGCCCTTAAAACCGCAGCACTCGCTCATCATAAGCTCCGTAAGCGACGAACAGTCAACTCCGCAGCCCTCCTCCTGAAGAATTTTCAGGATAAACGGATTAGGCGTAGCCTTTACCGCAAAATATTCTTTGAAACCTTTATTCCAGCTGAAAGCCTTTTGGAGATCTCTTGCTCTCTGTCTTATGCCCTTCTCGTCATAAATATGAAAAGGCGTAGGGAACTTTTTAATAATTTCTTCTGCTTTTTCTTTTGTTATAAACGGTGTTTTCATTATATCTCAATCCTTTATTAATAATGTATTATGTTATAAAAATACATAATTATCATAACATCATTACCCACATTAGTCAAGAGTAAATCCCGATTTTTTTGACTTTTGCATTATTTCTTGTTAATTTTGACACACCGTGCCTCCCCTGTCCGCAACTTTAAGTCTAAAAAGCACAAAATTTATTGATTTCTATTGATTTATTGCAAAAACGGGTATATAATATACAATAAATAGTAAAATGCCGATTCAATGAATTCAGGAGGGAATCTGATGAGCAATAATAAAGACCAGTCCATAGAATCCATAATTGCCGAAACTATGGAAAAGAAAAAAACAACAGCGAATGAACAAGATCGGAAACCGAATACCACCGATAAACCAGCTTCGCCGAAAGCGCCTGTTCGGGAAGATAAAAATCACACTGCGCCTAAAACCGAAAACAAGCCTAAAGCGACTGAAAAGAAAGATAACAAAACCTCTAAGAAAAAAATGAGCAAGAAAAAGAAAGCGCTTATAATAATCCTCATAATACTGCTGATAGTTGGCGCTGTTATTGGCGCAGGCTTGGCTGTCATATACCACTACATCAATAAAATCCATATTGTTCCCGAGGCAAGCAGTTATGAGATACTTGAGTCTATCGAGCCTGATGATGACGTTACATCTGAACCGGATTCTCCAAAAGAGGATATTGACGCTGTTGAGGACGCGATAAAAGATAACATGGAAAACAATGCTATCGATATTATGAAAGACAAAGACGTTCTGAATGTCCTGCTTATCGGTACGGACGCAAGGGACAACAGTTCAAGAGGCCGTTCCGACAGCATGATATTAGTATCTATAAACAAAAAAACCGAAAAGGTCGTTATGACCTCGTTCCTCAGAGATATTTACCTTTCTATTCCGGGCGTAGAATCAACAAGACTTAATCACTCCTACGCATACGGAGGCCCTGATCTGCTTATCGACACGCTGGAACAGAACTTTAAGATCGAGATCAACAAATATGTTCAGGTAAACTTCTTCTCGTTTACAACAGTTGTGGACTCTGTAGGCGGAGTTGAAATAAACGTTACCGACGACGAAGTGCAATATATCAACAGTTACCTTAACGAGATAAATTCACTTGAAGGCAGACCGGCAAACGAGGGCAAGCTTTCCCAAGGCGGCACTTACACTCTTGACGGCGCTCAGGCTCTTGCATATTCAAGAATAAGATATATCGGCACGGACTTTGCAAGAACCGACAGACAGAGAACCGTTCTTGAAAAGATAATTGAAAAGATGAAGGATATGAGTATTACGGAAATGAATGATCTGCTTGACACGCTCCTTCCTAATGTAACCACAAATCTGCAAAAAGACGAAATATTCTCGCTTATCCTAAATTCTGCGTCCTATCTCGGATATGACCGTGAACAATGCAGAGTTCCTGCAGACAACACCTGGCAGAATCTTACCATCAGAGGCATGAGCGTTCTCGGTATTGATTTTGACGCAAACATTGATTATATCAGAGAAAATATTTACGAATAATAAGCGTAAGCTTCCTGCGGGCGGAAATTATTCCGCCCGTTTTGCTTGCCCGAAAGGTAAAATACGCTTATTTACTTCAGGGAAATCAATTTTCAAAATATTAAATCGGGAAAAGACGATATTATGTTTAAATTACAATAATTATCTGTATATCTTCCCCGCCGTACGGCGGGAAAGATATACAGAAACAAGCTCTTTATGTAAAAATTGATTTCCGTGTATTTACTTTTATTACTATTGCCATTTTTGCATAAGTGTGCTATAATAATTAAGTATGAATTTATGAAAGGAATGTGGTGCAGATGGACATTATCAAGGGCGATATTCTGGTTATGAAGAAAAATCACCCCTGCGGCAGCAACAAAATGCTTGTTCTGCGTTCGGGAATGGATTTCAAGCTGCGCTGCGAGGGCTGCGGCAGAGAATTTATGATAGTTCGGAGCAAAGCGGAAAAGAATGTAAAAACCGTTATAAGAGAGGCTGAATCATAGCTGCGCTTGTTTTCAAATCAAACAGATCCCAAATTTATAATGTAAGGAGAAATATTTATGTTTGAAAAGTTAAAAGCGCTGGAAGATAAATTCAACGAAATAAATGAAAAGCTTATGCAGCCGGATACGGTCAACGATCAACAGCTTTATACAAGTCTGATGAAGGAATACAAAACGCTTACGCCTATCGTCGAAAAATTCGGCGAATACAAAAAAGCCAAGGACGCTAACGACGAGGCTCTTGAACTTTTGGACGCAGGCGGAATGGATAAGGATTTCAAGGAAATGGTTCAGACTCAGCTTGAAGAGTCAAAGGAAGAAATGACTGAGCTTGAAGATGAACTGAAACTTTTACTTCTGCCGAAAGACCCGAATGACGAGAGAAACGTTATCATCGAGATCAGAGGCGGGGCAGGCGGCGAGGAAGCCGCTCTCTTTGCAGGCTCGCTGTACAGAATGTACTCTATGTATGCGGCTCAGAAAGGCTGGAACATCGAAGTTATGAACGCTAATGAAACAGAGCTTGGCGGATTTAAGGAAATAACTTTCAGTGTTTCGGGCGACGGCGCATATTCAAGATTCAAGTATGAAAGCGGAGTTCACAGAGTTCAGCGAGTACCGGAGACTGAATCTCAAGGTAGAGTTCACACATCTACCGTCACAGTGGCAGTTCTGCCGGAAGCGGACGAGGTTGAGCTTGACCTTAACGAAGAGAAAGACCTGAAGATCGACGTTTTCCGTTCATCAGGCGCAGGCGGACAGCATATCAACAAGACCTCGTCTGCGATAAGGATAACGCATATCCCCACCGGTATGGTCGTAGAATGCCAGGACGAACGTTCTCAGTTCAAAAATAAAGAGAAGGCGCTTAAAGTTCTGCGTTCAAGACTTCTCGATCAAAAACAGCAGGCTCAGGATAAGGAAATTGCCGACAACAGACGTTCACAGGTAGGAACAGGCGACCGCTCGGAGAGGATCAGAACCTACAACTATCCTGAGGGAAGAATTTCCGATCACAGGATCGGTCTTACTATCTACAGACTTGAACAAGTGCTGAACGGCGCTCTGGACGAAATTATCGACGCTCTCGCTACAGCCGATCAGGCGGCGAAGCTTGCAAATCAGGAAGAAGAATAAATAATGTTTGACACAAAAATACTCGGCACAGACGAGGACAGTATAAATTATGCCGCCGAACTGCTTAAACGTGGCGAGGTGGTCGGAATACCTACAGAAACGGTTTACGGTCTGGGGGCGAACGCCTTTGACGAAACTGCGGTAAGGAAAATATTTTCCGCAAAGGGACGTCCGGCAGACAATCCCCTTATCGTTCATGTTTCCGATACAGAACAGATAAGCGAATTAACGTTAAAAGTTCCGCCTCTTGCTCTTGAATGTGCAAAGCGGTTCTGGCCCGGTCCCCTTACTATGATAATGCCGAAATCCAATAGGATACCAACGGTCACCAGCGGCGGACTTGATACTGTAGGCATAAGAATGCCCTCTCACAAAACTGCCAGAGCTATAATAAACTCCTGCGGTTTCCCTATCGCCGCACCGTCGGCAAATCTCTCGGGAAGTCCCTCTCCTACTACTGCGCAACACGTTTTTGATGACATGAACGGCAGGATTCCCGCTATAGTTGACGGCGGTATGTGCGGCGTGGGCGTGGAATCGACTGTTATATCCTTTGAAGGAGAAAACGGCATACGACTCTTGAGACCGGGTTTTATTTCAGCGGAAGATCTGAAAGAAATAACGCCGAATGTACTTATAGACAAAGGCGTTCTGGAAAAACTGGGAGAAAACGTCAAAGTTCGCTCTCCCGGAATGAAATACAAGCATTACGCCCCAAAAGCCGATGTTACAATTATCGACGGTACTCTCGATGATTACAGACGCTATGTCAAAGATCACAGCGATTCGGATACTCTTTGTATGGTTTTTGAAGAAAGCGACTGCAAAGAAATTGATCTGCCCTTCATCTGTTACGGAAAAACCGATGAGAAACAGGCTCGTGAGCTTTTTGACGCACTGAGGGAGCTTGATAAGAGAGGAGCAAAAAAGGTCTTTGCAAGATGTCCAAACAAAAACGGCGTAGGTCTTGCAGTATACAACCGTCTGCTTAGAGCGGCAGGCTTTCAGGTGGTGAAACTCAGATGAAAGCTATCATTGGTCTTACAGGACAAAGCGGTGCAGGAAAAACCACAGTTTCAAAAGCTTTCGAGCAAAGCGGTTTTACGGTCATAAACTGTGATATGATAGCTCGGAAAGTAACGGAGGCGGGCAGTTTATGCTGTAAAAAGCTTTCGGAAATTTTTCCGGAGTGTTTCAGCAATGACCTTGTTCTTGACAGGCGGAAAATGGCTGAGATCGTTTTTTCGGACAAAGACAAGCTTGAAAAACTTAATCAGACTATCTATCCGTTTATTAACGACATGATAAAAGAAAAGCTGAACGAAGCGGAAAAGCTTTCGGAATTTGCTCTTCTTGACGCGCCGACTCTCTTTGAAGCGGGAGCGGATAAGCTATGCGACAGGATAGTAAGCGTTATTGCCGATGAGAAAACCAGATTAATGCGCATCATTTCAAGGGACGGCATTTCAGAGGAGCTTGCAAAGAAACGTTTTAATTCACAGCATACGACAGAATTTTTCAGGCAGCATTCTGATTATGTAATAGAAAACAACGGCGATTTATCTGCTGTAACGGATAAAACCGCCGAGGTTATAAATAATATAAAGGAAAGGTATAATGGCGGCAAAGGGTAAAAAGAAAAGAAAAAAGAAAATAAACAAACGCCCTGTTATCGTGGCTGTTGTAATACTTCTGGCGGCGATAGGTTGGCTTGGCTATCTTTATCACGAGCAGATAATCGATAAGGCAAAAGATATTCCCTACTCTTTTTCTTATCCAACTGAGTATGAGGAATATGTTATCAAGTACTGTAAGAAATACGACTGCGATCCTGTGCTGGTTTTTGCTGTGATAAAAGTCGAAAGCGGATTTGACGAGGACGCTGTGTCGGAAGTGGGTGCACGGGGGCTTATGCAGCTCATGGAAGACGCTTACGACTGGATAAAATACAGACTGGACGACCAGCGTGAGCACACCTATGACGATATATTCGATCCGGAGCTGAACATTCAGTACGGCACTTATTATCTCAGCTATCTGATGAATAAATACGACAGTTCCATTGAACTTTCTGCGGCGGCATATCACTGCGGAATGGGATTGGTGGACAGCTGGATAGAAGACGGCACTATCGATCCGGAAAACTTTGACGACGCCGATATTCCGGAAGAAAACGACGCCACTTCCAATTATGTAAGAAAGATACGCAAGGCATATGACAACTACAAGAAAATTTTAAGCAGTCAAGGAGAAATCGATACTGAATAAAGACAGATCCATACTGCGTAAGGAGGAATACTTTATGGACAAGAAAAAAGAAAAATCCGAAGGTGAAAAGCTTGCTGAAAAACTGCTGTCGGATAAGAAAAACGGCGGTTTAAGACTAAGCGACGAAAAGCTGAAAAAAGCAGATAAATTCTGCGAGGGCTATAAGAGCTTTCTTGACAAGGCGAAAACCGAAAGAGAGGCGGTTATCGAGGCTGTTGCTCAAGCAGAAAAGGCAGGCTTCACACCGTACGAAAAGGGAAAGAAATATGAAACCGGAGATAAGTTCTATTATGTCAACAGAGGAAAAGCTGTAATACTTACAGTTATGGGTACAGACAGTATTGACAAGGGAATAAGACTTGCGGCGGCGCATATAGACTCTCCCCGTCTTGATCTGAAACAGAATCCGCTTTATGAGGACAAAGAGCTTTGTCTCTTTAAGACTCATTATTACGGCGGCATAAAGAAATATCAGTGGACGACCATTCCAATGTCTCTGCACGGCGTTATCGTCAAGGCAGACGGTGAAAGCGTAACCGTAAACATCGGAGAGGACAAAAACGATCCCGTTTTCTGTGTGACTGATCTTCTTCCTCATCTTGCCGACGCACAGATGAAAAGACCCGCGCCACAGCTTGTGAAGGGCGAAGAGCTTAACCTTCTTATCGGCTCAAGACCTTTCAAGGACGACAAGGTTTCAAATAAAGTCAAGCTTAATATTATGGCTATTCTCAACGAGAAATACGGTATTGTCGAAGACGATTTTATTTCTGCCGAGCTTGAAGCAGTTCCTCAGTTCAAGGCAAGAGATGTAGGCTTTGACAGAAGCATGGTAGGCGCATACGGTCAAGACGACAGAGTGTGCGGTTATACGGCTTTGCAGGCTATCCTTAAATGCAAGGATCCTAAAAAAACCTGCATGACCGTTCTTACCGACAAGGAGGAAACAGGAAGCGACGGAAACACCGGACTTAACAGCTCATATCTTCCCTACTTTATTGCGGATCTCGCAAAGACCTACGGCTTTGAAGGAAGAAACGTTATCTCAGCGTCCGAATGTCTTTCTGCAGATGTAAATGCGGCTTTCGACCCCACGTTCCCCGAACCGTTTGAGATAAGAAACGCATCTCAGATAAATTACGGCGTTGTGGCAACTAAGTTTACCGGCGCAAGAGGAAAATCCGGTACATCAGACGCGTCTGCGGAATTTGTAGGCAGAATTAGAAAGCTGTTCGATGAAAACGGAATAGTATGGCAGACCGGCGAACTCGGAAAGGTTGACGGCGGCGGAGGAGGAACCGTTGCTCAGTATATCGCTAACCTTGATATGAATGTAATTGACGTAGGCGTTCCCGTACTTTCGATGCACGCTCCGTTTGAAGTAACGTCAAAAATAGATACCTATATGGCTTATAAGGCTTTCTCGGTATTCTTTGCAGATTAAGGCAACACCGCACAACTACCGCCTAACGGCTTTGTGCACGTCTAACTTGCCAATTTTCCGTTATCCGCACACAATAGTTGTGCGATGTTGCCTTAAATGAATATTTATTTTGCCCGCTGTGTGAGCATTTCACACGGCGGGCTTTTTTTACTTTTTTGATTATTGTCAATCATTAAATGCGACATTTTTTCCAAAGGACATGACTTATAATAATTACAGACAAAGGAGGAGAGCATGAAGATATACATAGATATACTGCTGATAACAAACGGCATTATGACCTGCGTTTATCTTGAGGCGTTGTGCAGGATATGCCACAGAACGATCAAGCCGTTTAAGCTTTTTGCGGCCTGCGCTGTCGGAGGATTGTCCTCACTTATTATAGTAATAGACGGCAGTTCTTATTTTCAGTCGGTGGGTATAATCATTTTAAAGCTTGCCGGAATAGTTCTTACGCTATGCACTGCTTTCAGATTCCGAAGCTTTTACGAATGGCTTAGATATTTTATGATTTACTGCACGGTCTCAGCGCTGTTCACAGGAGTGACCGTGACAGTATGGCAGCTATCCCGCAGCCGCATCATTTTTTTCAAAAATCTTACCGTATATTTCAATGTTTCCATTTTAAATCTTGTACTTGCAACTGCGACGGCTTACGGACTGCTGAGTTTATATGAGATCATAACGCGGAAAAGCTTTAACAAAGCGGCTAAATACGAGGCAATATACGAAAACGGCGGATACATTTTGAAAATCCCCGCAGTTTGCGACAGCGGCAACAGACTTTGCGACACTTTTACCGGCACTCCTATAGTAGTGTTCTGCTGTGACGAGCTTTATTTTCACTATGATCTTGACAGTGAGAATCCTGAAACACTTTGCGGATTCAGACTTATTCCATACAATACTGTAAGCGGCGAGGGCCTTATACACGTTACCGCTAACGGCAAGGTAAGGATAATCGATGACAGGGATAATTGTAAAGAGGTAAAATGCTATGTCGGAGTGATAAGATCACAAAACGGTACGTCAAGGGCGATCTTCAATCCGGTACTGATAAGTTGATTATTTAAAAGGAGTTTGAACAATGGTTATGTTAAAGTCAATCACAATGAAAATAAACAGATTTATGGAAAAGCTTTTTTCCGACGGTCCGGACTGCGTCGATTATCTCAACGGCGCCGACTCACTCCCGCCTCCGTTGACAAAAGAGGAAGAGGCAAAAGCCTTTGAACTGCTTGAAACAGACGAAAAAAAGGCAAGGGAATTGCTTATCGTCCATAATCTGAGATTGGTAGTATACATAGCCAAAAAATTTGAATCCACGGGAGTGGGTATCGAAGACCTCATATCCATTGGTTCTATCGGACTTATCAAAGCAGTAAAGACATTTTGTCCTACCAAAAACATCAAGCTTGCTACCTATGCCTCAAGATGTATTGAAAACGAAATACTTATGTTTCTCCGCAAGTCCTCACAATATAAGAATGATATCTCGATTGACGAACCGCTCAACGTAGATTGGGACGGAAACGAACTTCTGTTGTCGGATATTCTCGGTACGGAAGAAGATACCGTAAACAAAGGTATTGAAAGCGAAGTTGAAAAACAGCTCCTTCTTGAAGAAATCGAAAAACTTGAACCTCGTGAAAAACAGATAATGAAAATGCGTTTCGGGCTTTCAAACGGAAAAGAAATGACCCAGAAGCAGGTCGCCGACGCTGTCGGCATTTCTCAGTCTTACATTTCAAGACTTGAAAAAAGGATAATAAAGTCCATACGGCAAAACCTTGAAAAAATATGCTGAGGAGACAGAAAGCGATTATCATGTTTTGGTAGGAATAGTCAATGATCCTGCACAGTAAAAATTGAATATTACTATCATTCTGAGTTTAAACAAGGAGCCGATGGATTTGTGAGATATATCACAGATTCATCGGCTTTTTCTAAGGATGCACTGATTAAAGCGAAGCGTATCAAATTCAGCCGCGTGAGTTTCATTGTTTGAACGGGGCGAATTTGATTTAATCAGTGCTTCCTTGGGATGCACTGATTAAAGCGAATTGATTTAATCAGTGCTTCCCTAAGGAGCGGAATACAAACAAAGAGATAAATCCAGGCTTTGCATTATTTCTCAATTGCTGTATTTTCCTGCTTATGCGACAAATTGAAAAAAATCGCTAAGATTTATTGTAATTTTAAAGCATATGTGCTATACTTATAATGTTACTTAAAACAAAGGAAGAGAGGAACAATAATGTCAATTAATAAAATATACGTTATTATTCCCGCTTATGAACCGGACGCCAAAATGCTGGATGTTATCAACGGAATCAGGTCACAGACGGATTTTCACTTGATTGTGGTCAATGACGGCAGTGGCTCGGACAAGACTCCCCTTTTCAAGGAGGCTGAAAAAAGTGCGGTCGTGCTTACTCACCAAGTCAATATGGGAAAGGGAAAGGGCATTAAAACTGCGCTGGAATACATAGAAAATAATGAGAACGATATTTCAGGCGTCGTTATCGCAGACGCAGACGGACAGCATAAAACTGAGGATATTATCCGAATCGCCGAGGCTTTGAAAGAACATTCCGATAAGCTTATTATGGGCTGTCGGAAATTCACTGGAGAAATCCCTTTCAGAAGCAAGTTCGGCAATAATGTCACCAAATTTGTTTTTTCCTTTGCCGCAGGAGTTAAAGTAAGCGACACTCAGACAGGCTTGAGAGGTTTTTCCTCTGAGCTTATCCCGTTTATGCTGAAATTAAGCGGAAACAGATATGAGTTTGAAATGAATATGCTGCTTGAATGTGCAAGAGAGGGCATTAAGTTTTTTGAAGTTCCGATTGAAACGGTTTATCTTGAAAACAATGAATCCTCTCACTTTAATCCCATAAAGGATTCATGGAGGATATACAGAGATATTCTGAAATTCTCCTGTTCTTCTCTGCTGAGCTTTTGCGTGGACTTTATGCTATACAGCATTTTCACACTTATAAGCGGAAGCGTGGTTTTTTCCAACATATCCGCCAGAGTAATAAGTTCCTGTTTCAATTTTGGAATGAACAAAAAATACGTTTTCAAAAACAAGGACGGGCTTGCAGAAACCGCAGTAAAATATTTTCTGCTCGCATCATTTATCCTTGCGGCAAACACTGTAATGCTCAAATTATGCGTAACCTACGTTATACATAATAAATATATCAGTAAGATTCTCATTGAGATCATACTGTTCTTCGTAAGCTGGGCTATTCAGAAAAGCTTCGTTTTCAAGAAGAAAGGCGGAAAGGAAGGTCTTGATTAATGGCAGAGCCAAAAATAGAAAAACGTATGCCCGTCTGGGCGATGATACTGCTTGACACAGTGTTGACTGCTGCCGCAATAGGCGTGTTTATGCTTTTCGATTATGTCATGCCACAGGCATCTGAGGTCAAAGGCGAGGTTATCGCCAATGTTGACAGTAATGCGGAGGGCGTATTTACTCTGCCCGACGATTCTGATAATGCCGCAGGTCAAAGCGCCGATGTTCAGACGGCGGTCACAACTACCGCTCCGCAAAATAAAACGGATACTACAACTCTCAGGACAGAACAGACCGAAAGAAGAAACTGGGGCAATCAGGACACAGCCGACTATTTGTCCGACAGCAATGCAGTAAGCAGTATAACAAACGCTGAGATTCAATCTGAAAAAATCGGCGAGGCAAAAACAGACGAGGCGCAGGTAACGGTATATAAAAAATCAGTAGGCGACGGCAGTGATAGGATCACATATTTCGTTGCCGATGTTTACGTCACAAATGCCGGAGTAATCAAGACGGCTTTTGCCGATGGCGTTTTCGGAAAAAACATTAAGGATTCTGTTTACAATATGGCTGTGGATAACAATGCGATTTTTGCTGTCAACGGCGATTTCTACGGCAACTCAGAAAGAAGTATAGTCATAAGAAACGGCGTGAAATACCGTAATGATGACAACGACGCAGACGTATGCGTTCTTTTCACAGACGGAACTGTCAAGACATACTCCCCTGCTGAATATAACGAGGACGAAGTGATTGCTCAGGGTGCATGGCAGGCATGGAACTTCGGACCCGCTCTGCTTGACGGAAACGGAAACGTGCTTACAACATTCAACACCACGTCATACCTGAACAGCAGTAATCCACGTTCCGCATTCGGAAGCGTTTCTCCCGGACATTATATTTTTGTTACGGTGGACGGACGTATGGAGGGATACTCCAAGGGCGCAACGCTCAGCGAGCTTGCGGCGATAATGTGCGACGAGGGCTGTATGACCGCTTATAACCTTGACGGCGGCAAATCTGCAATGATGTATTTTGACAATCGGATCGTCAACGCTCCCGACGGAGGGGGACGCGATCTCAGCGACATTATTTATATAGGAGGACAGGAATGAACAGATTCGGAAAAATTCTACCTCACATAACTATCATTCTTGCGGGTATGTTCATTGTTTTCTGGATATTGGATGTGCTTAACCCGACGATGAATTTCATTAACCGCAAAATATCCAATAAGCTTTTGCTTATATTCTGCATACTTTCGATTATCACTTCTATAATGAATGTTTACTATGAGCGAAAATGCGCCAAACATGAAGCCCAGAACGATATCCAAAAAGAAAATCAGTCCGAATAGGGCTGATTTTTTTAAAATATTTTAAAAGTACCCAATGAAACTATCAATTTCTGCACTTTATTTATGAAAGCAGTCAAGGGCGGTGAATATACAATGGATAAGTCAATTATTGCCGAATATACCGACAAAGTATATGCATATGCAGTAAGTAAAACCTTTTCAAACGACGAAGCGGAGGAATTATCTCAGGAAATTCTTCTTACGGCAATTTCGGAACTTTCAAAGCTGCGTGATGAAAGCCGTTTTGAACCGTGGCTATGGTCGCTTGCGTCAAATGTCGCAAAAATGTTCCGAAGAGGCATGGGCAAACAGCGCGCGATGTATGTCTATGACGCTCCGTACGAATTTATTGAAGATGATGTATTATCTGATTCCGATGAAGAGCTGTATGCATTGCTTCGTGAAAAAATAGCTATGCTTGCAAGAATTTACCGGGACATTGTTATACTGTATTACTATGACGGACTTTCTACAAAACAAATCGCCGAACAGCTTAAAATTCCCGAAGGTACAGTAACATGGCGGCTTTCGGAGGCTCGGCGAAAACTCAAAAAGGAGTGTGTGAAAATGAACGAAACTGCATTAAGACCAATAAAAATGAAAATTGATATTTACGGCGAAGGTGACTATAACGGTACATCAAAACCCTTTCCAAGCGAATATATTAATGACGCTCTTTCGCAGAATATTTTGTATTACTGCTATGAAAAGCCCCATAACATCGAAGAACTTTCAAAGCTTTGCGGAGTACCTGCATATTATATCGAAGATAGAATTAACAATCTGGTAAAGCGTTGTGCAGTCATTCAGCCTGTCAAGGGAAAATATCAGACAGACTTTATCATCTGGACGGATAAATACGGAAAATACTGCGAGGAAAACGCAGAAAACGCCCTTATGCCTATCATGGATAAATTGATCTCTGCGCTTGAAGAACTTTATCAGAAAGCCGACAAGATAGACTTTTACCGTGCCGATAAAAAAGCTAATGAGTTGAAATTTCTGTACGGAGTAATGGCTTTCGACTATCTTAGCTTTAAGTACAGCAATATTGAGCATCCGGGTAGACCGATCAACTACGACGGAAATAAATGGCGTTACATAGGATATATGGAAAGCGGTAAATACCACAGAACAGGCATTGGACATCAATGTTGTTCCAATCATGGTACTGACGGCACCTTCAGACATGACGTTTATGCCGTAAACGGATTTGTTTTCAGAGATATGATGTACGACACTTATATAAACGCCTGCGAAGATATTTTAAACAGCGGCAAAGCAAAGGATGAGGAGAGCGCCGCTAATGCGATAAAGAGCGGTTATATAATCAGACGTGAGAACGGAGAACTGTTCGTGACTGTTCCGTCGTTTACCAAGGAACAGAAAGCAAAATTCAATGAAATTACCAACGATATTTTCTATCCGCTTATTCCTGAATATTCGGAAATTGTCAAGAGCTTTGTTTCTGGATACAAAAAACTATTTCCAAAACACCTTGAAGATGACGCACAAAGAATGTGCGCAGGATTTTTCACAGGTTTTTATGATACTGTTTCAAACTACTGCGTTAAAAAAGGAATTTTACAAAAGCCTGCGGAGGGCAGCATATGCGATGTTCTTATTCAATTTAAATAATATTGAAACAAAAAAGGCTGTGCAGTTTATTTCTGCACAGCCTTTAGAACTGTAATTACCGATTACTTAATCATTGAAGCAACTTCGTCTGCGAAATTGTCTTCTTTCTTCTCAACGCCTTCGCCCCTCTCGAAACGAACATACTCAACAACGTTGATAGAACCGCCGAGCTTCTTAGCTACAGAATCAACATACTTGCCGACAGTAGTCTTGTCATCCTTAACAAACGCCTGTTCAAGGAGACAGTTCTCGGAATAATATTTACCGATCTTACCGTCAATGATCTTGTGCTTAACCTGATCAGGCTTGCTTGCCATCTTAGGATCCTCAGCCATCTGAGCTAGCATGATCTCTCTCTCCTTATCAAGAGCATCAGCAGGAACAGAAGCCCTGTCAAGATATGCCGGATTCATAGCCGCAACCTGAAGTGCGCAGTCCTTACCGCAAGCGAGAAGCTCTGCGTTATCTGCGGCAATGTCGGAATCAAGCTTAACCATTACGCCGATACTGCCTGCACCGTGAACGTAAGGAACAAGGATTCCTTCCATTCTCTTGAATCTTCTGATAACCATATTCTCTCTGATCTTGATGAAGAGATCCTGGAGAGTTTCCTCAACAGTCTTGTCTCCGCCGCTGATCTTTGTAGCCTTAAGAGACTCAACATCAGCAGGATCAGACTCGATGATTGTATCGGCAACTGCTGCGACGAAAGACTTGAATTCCTCGTTGTTTGCAGCAAAGTCTGTTTCAATGTTAACTTCGAGAACGCAGCCTGCGTTACCCTTTACTACGGCTGTGCAGATACCCTCTGCCGCAACTCTGCCGCTCTTCTTAGCCTGTGTTGCAAGACCCTTCTCACGAAGGATCGTAACAGCCTTTTCCATATCTCCGTCAGCCTCAACAAGCGCCTTCTTGCAATCCATCATGCCTACGCCTGTAGCTGTCATAAGTTCTTTGATTTCCGAAACGGATACCTTTCCCATTGTAATTCCTCCTAAAGTGTTTTATACCGAAATAAGGCAGACAAATATTCAATAAATGCCTGCCTGAGTTTCAACTATTATTCAGCAGACTCGTCAGTCTCTTCAACCTTCTCTGCTTCTTCTGCGGACTCAGCGTCCTCGCCCTGTCTGCCCTCGATGATAGCGTTAGCCATACAGCCTGCAATAAGCTTTACTGCTCTGATAGCGTCATCGTTACCAGGGATAACATAGTCAACATCGTCAGGATCACAGTTTGTGTCAACGATCGCAACTACAGGGATACCAAGCTTCTTAGCCTCAGCTACAGCGATCTTTTCTTTTCTTGGGTCAACAACGAAAAGTGCGCCCGGAAGCTTCTTCATGTTCTTGATACCGCCGAGGAATTTCTCAAGTTTCTCGATCTCGAGATTGAGCTTAACAACTTCCTTCTTAGGCAGAAGATCGAAAGTGCCGTCTGTCTCCATATTGTGGAGCTGTTCAAGTCTCTTTATTCTCTGCTGGATAGTCTTGAAGTTGGTCATCATACCGCCAAGCCATCTGGCGTTTACATAATGTGCGTTTGCTCTGAGCGCCTCTTCCTTGATAGAGTCGCCTGCCTGCTTCTTAGTACCTACGAAAAGTACCTCTTCTCCGTTTGCGGAAAGATCGCGGATAAACATATAAGCTTCTTCGAGCTTCTTAACGGTCTTCTGAAGATCGATAATGTAAATTCCGTTTCTTTCTGTGAAAATGTACGGTGCCATTTTCGGATTCCATCTTCTTGTCTGGTGACCAAAATGTACACCGGCTTCAAGAAGCTGCTTCATTGATACTACTCCCATTGTAGTAACCTCCTGTTTGGTTTTAAATTTCCGCATTTATGCGGATCACTTATCCTCCGGACGGCTTAAATTGCCTTCACCTGCTATGCAGGACCAACAGCAAAACCTATCCGTGCGAATTGCTTTAATATTATACCATACTTTTATCCATTTTGCAAGAGAAGTACAGAAACTATTTTAACAAATTTTCAACCTTATAAGACCTTGATTTTGTACATACTGCCTCCTCTGAAAAATTCACAAGAATGGTATCCTCCCCTATCAGCTCGATATTACTGCATTTTATTACTATATCCTCATCTCTTCCCATTATTCCGAACGCTCTGGGCTTACCATAGACTATAAGCGAGACGATGTTACTGCTGGCTGTATCCATTTCAATATCGTCTACATAACCGATTTTCAGCCCTGTTTTCATATTCACGACCTCTTTGTTCCTAAGACTTGAAAAACTGCAGATCATAAACACGCCCGTACCGTAAAAATACGATGCAGACTTACCTCCCTCCACAAACACGGCGCATAGCCTTTTTAAAAAAGTCTATGCGCCGCGAGGCTTGTTTAATGACCGTTAGTCTTATAATATTTTATGAAAATATCCATATATTTTTCTTTTATCAGTTCGACCGCCTGCGCTATGTACACTGAGTTCGTAGGCTTCACACCGGATTCTGCGCAAACCGGAAAGTGTTTTCTTTTATCTTCGTCGGAAAGTTTCTTCCAAGCCGAATTGATCGCAGTCCGTATTGAATGTTCTATGCAATGCACATTTTTGTCATACTTCTCGGCTGTCTCAGGATAAAGCTGTGACTTTAAAGAAACCTTACCGTGATAGTTCATAAGCATATTAAATATACAATCTACCAAATAGCTGTAACCGTCACTGTTCGGCGAAACTTTTGTGGCTATTACGAAATCGGAAACAGCTTTATGTACCATTTCTTTAAAAGCGGGTATATCCAGCGGCAATTCTTCAAGTCTTTGCATTATATGTTCGCATACCGCAGGTGCGCTGTACGGAACACTGATACTTATTACTGAACCGCTGTCCAGCAACTGTCCTATTATCTCACTGTCCTCATAAGTATAGATATTATAAAAAACAGGATGAATGCCATTTGATTTCAGCCTTTCGATAAAACTCACAGTCTTCTGATAACCTAACAAACAACAGTTTAATATGATTATTTCAGGTGAATATTTTATCGCTCCAATCTCAAGATTTATGTCTTTGTTTTGACAGATAAAAACCTCGGTATTGTTTTTCTTCAATTCATTGGCAAGCAGTTCATGCTGTCCTTCAAAGTCTTCTGCAATTAGAATAGTGTATTTTGAAAACATGACTTACTGCTCCTTAGGTTTGACGGCTTGTCGGACAGTTTCAGACTAAAGCTGTCCGTCCGACATAATAATTATATCAAATATGAAAATTATCAGCAATGTTTTGTAAAATTGTTCAGCATAGATTTACTTTTAATACATGAAATACTATATCTGTATTAATATTGACGTAATATATGTCGAACATAGTCTAAAGTTGACTTTTGATCCTGTCCAAAGCGCCTTTTTCAAGCCTTGATACCTGCGCCTGTGATATGCCAATGCTTTTGGCAACTTCAACCTGCGTCTTGCCTTTGAAAAATCTGAGAAAAAGTATATTGCGCTCTCTTGGAAGAAGACTGTTGAGTGCGTCCTTCAATGAAAGCTCCTCCATCCAGCTTTTATCGTCGTAGCTGTCGCCAACTTGGTCAAGAACATAAAGCGTGTCACCGTTATCGGAATATACGGGTTCGTACAAAGAAATAGGGTCGGTGATCGATTCTAACGCTGTAACGACATCTGCTCGCTTTTCGCCTATTCTGCCGGCGATCTGTTCAACTGTCGGTTCTTCCTGATTTTCATTGATAAGCTGTTCTTTCGCCTGCATTGCTTTATATGCCAGATCTCTTAACGATCTTGAAACTCTCATAGGCTGATAATCCCTGAGATATCTTCTCAGCTCGCCCGCTATCATAGGTACGGCATAAGTAGAAAATCTCACGTCAAGGCTTGTATCAAAATTATCGATAGCCTTAATCAGTCCCACCACTCCGACCTGAAACAGATCGTCCGGAGACTCACAGCGGCTTACAAATTTCTGCAAAACGCTTAACACAAGACGCAAATTTCCGTTGATAAGTTCTTCTCTAGCTTTTTTGTCGCCTGCATGCGTCTTTTTCAGCAGTTCAATTTTTTCCGATTCCTTTAACGTTTTCAGATTGTTTGTATTTACTCCGCTTATTTCAACTTTATTGTACTGCATAAACTTCTCCTGAACTTTGATAATATAATTATTACCAACACAGCGGTCAAGTATGCAGGAAAAAGCTTTCCAATTTGTACCTGAGCAAAAACAGTTCGTTAAAAAAGAAACTCCTTCCGGCATAGTTTACCGAAAGGAGTTTCTTCTAGATAACACCGCACAACTATTGTGTGCGGATAACGCAGAAAAATTTTCGTTAGATTGTATAGAAACGACGTAGGAATACTTTGTCTTTCAAGGAGTTTCTGTGCAAGATAACGGATAATTGGCAAGTTAGACGTGCACAAAGCCGTTAGGCGGTAGTTGTGCGGTGTTACCCCTATGTAATAAATTACCTAGCAGAGCCTGTAGTAATATAAGGAGCAATAACTTCTGCGAGCTTATCGGAAGGCATGGTCTGGAGCCATATCCTGCCCGGACCTGTGACCTTAGAATTGAAAAGTCCTTCTCCGCCGAACAGCATATTTTTAACACCCTTAACACGCTCTATCTCAATAGAGCAGGTCGCTTCCATAGCCGCAAGACAGCCTGTGTCTATCATCATAGTCTGTCCAGGTGCAAGCACATAGTCGATAACTGAGCCGTCAAATTCAAGGAATACTATTCCCCTGCCTGAAAAGCTCTGCATGATAAAACCTTCACCGCCGAAAAATCCTGCGCCAAGCTTTTTCTGGAAGAACATCTGCATATTAACGGACGTTTCAGAACCGAGAAAAGCGTGTTTCTGAGCCACGATCGGCATTTGGGAAACATCTACTGCCATGATCTCACCCGGAAAGCTTGAAGCCATAGCTATCATGCCCGGACCTCCCTGCGCGGTATAAACGTTCTGGAACATGGACTCCCCCTGCAATGCTCTGGAGAACATTTTTCCTACTCCACCGCCGCCGTTGGTAGTCATCTCCAGATTTGGTGTCATCCAGCTCATTCCTCCCTTTTCAGTAACGAGCGACTCTCCCGGATCAAGATAACAAATTGCTACCGGCATTGGCGCACCTTTGATTTCATACTTCATATGAAATACCTCCCTTTTATTTTTTGAAATATTCGAGGACATCTGATAAGCTGTCCATCTTTTTGTACACCATTGACATTATCTCATCAGTCGGCGGAATCAGATCCGGCACCATAATTGCCATCATTCCCGCTCTGTAAGCCGACTTAATACCATTGTATGAATCTTCTATTGCCACCGTATATTCCGATCTGATGCCCAGCTTTTCACAGGCAAGCAGATAAATATCAGGTTCGGGCTTTGAATGCTTTATCATATCTCCTCCGACTATCACCTGAAAATAATCTCTCAGGTCGGCATCTTCAAGATGTGAAATCACGCCGTTATAAGATGTAGAAGAGGCAAGTCCTACCTTGACACCATTCTCATACAGATATACAAGCAGTTCTCTCGCTCCCTTTTTTAAAGGAAGTCCCCCTTGAGAGATTATTTCTGCAAAAACTGCTTTAGCCTCATCGTAAAGCTTAGGAATTGAGACCTTATCTCCATATGCGTCCTCTAAAATTTTCATCGTATCCACTGTACTTCTGCCAATACACTTCATTGCGTTTTCTTTGACATTTTTAAGACCGTACTTTTCGCCGAGCCTTTCCCAGCTTTCAAGTCCGACTTTTTCGCTGTCAAAAATAACGCCGTCCATATCAAATATTATGCCGTCAAGATCGTTTAAATTACAGTTCATCATACACCCTCTATTTAAAGTACATATACAAATTACACTTTATCATTCCGTTATAAAGCTTTCTCTTCTTATCTGCATTTTTACCGAAAAAGCTTTCAAACTCTTCGTGCGGTGAAATTATATAGCAGGGATTTTCTTTCGAAGGACAAAGCCGCTGTCCCATTTTTTTGTAAAGCTCCTCCGCCTCCCTGATTTCCAGCATTCTTTCTCCATAAGGCGGATTTACGATCGTGATCGCACCCTCTATGCGACGATATTTTGAAATATCCTGCTGTTTTACTTCAAGCTTAGAAGCAACTCCCGCCTTTTTAGCATTGCTTATAGTAAGCTCAGCCGCGTCAAAGTCTACGTCAAACCCGAAAGCTTTGAAGCTTCCCTTTCGGTCGATTGACTCCATAGCCTCTGTTCTTACGTCCTGCCAGACCTGTGCAGGTATCTGCCGCCAATTCTGCGCCGCAAAATTTCTCCGCAATCCCGGCGCTACATTTAACGCCTTATAAGCAGATTCAATAAGAAACGTACCCGAACCGCACATCGGATCTACAACGATAGAATCTGCTCTTACTCTTGCCAGATCAACTATTCCGGCGGCAAGAGTTTCCTTTATAGGAGCGTCGTTGGAATTTCTTCTGTAGCCTCTCTTATGCAGACCTACGCCTGAAGTGTCAAGATAAACAGTCGCTATATCCTTATGGATAGCAAACTGGATCTGATGCTTTGCACCGGTTTCTTCAAAATAGCTTATACCGTATATCCGCTCAAGTCTTTTAACACAAGCTTTCTTAACGATCTTCTGGCAATCGGGTATAGAATGGAGTTTAGAATTCAGCGAGTGTCCTTTGACAGGAAACGCATCCTCACTGCCGATAAAATCCTCCAGCGGCAGTTTAATAACACCGTCAAACAGTTCTTCAAAGCTTTCGGCTCTGAAACTGCCAAGCTCAATAAGAACTCTCTCCCCCGTTGCAACTCGCATATTAGCTCTTGCCAGCGTGGTATAATCTCCGTCGAAACAGACTTTCCCGTCGGTGGTGTTTAAATTCTCCCCGCCGATTTTTTTCACTTCGTATGCAAGAACGCTTTCAAGCCCGAAATGACAGGGTATACATAAACGCAAATTCTGAGACATATTATTTATCCTCTCAAAAAAAGCCTCCATGAAAATGTATGGAGGCTTTGATTTTTAGTGATTGCCGTTACAATATTCAGGCTCGTTGGACTTCTTATAATATCCCGTTGCCGTACTGTAACAGCCGTTGGAAGCAAGCTTACCCGTCTTTGTACAGTAAGTGAGCTTTTCAACAGAATCAGGCATCTTAAAGGTCTTGTCAAAAGACTTATGCTTTTCATTTTCCGCAATACTGCCGAAAATATTCTTCCAGATAGCGCCGATGTTCTGATACTCGTTTGTCGGAATGGTCTTAGGATTCTCGTATCCTATCCATATTCCCGAAACATAATCAGGAGTACAGCCAACAAACGAAAGATCGTTCCAGACGGAAGACGTACCCGTTTTACCAACAAGGTCGGTATTGCTGAGCTTTGCATAACGTCCTGTACCCTGTTCGGTATTTATAACGTTCTGCATCATTCTGTTCATAACATATGCTGTAGATTCGCTGATCGCCTGCTTATATCCGTCATTCTTCTCAAAAATAGCATTTCCGTCTGCATCTTCAATCTTTGAAATATAGGTAACGTCATACTTTTTACCGCCGTTGCCGAAGATCATATAAGCGCCGACAAGCTCTTCAAGCTTAGTACCCCTTGTAAGACCGCCGACAGTTACAGCCGAGTAGTCTGCGTCTGCGTCTTCAAGCGTAGTAATGTCAAGCTTTTCCTTAAGGAAATTATAGGAATACTCAGGAGTCATCTTTTTAACAAGCTGAGCAGGCAGAGTATTGAGAGATCTGGCAAGCATTTCCCATGTTGCTATCTGCTTATACGACCAGTTCTCATTATCTCCTGTTTCTGAGTAGTTTACAGGCCACTTAGAGTCTTTGCCGTCTACCTTAATAGTAATAGGCTCATCAGTAAACAGCGTAGACCAAGTCATAAGATCCTGATCAAGAGCAGGCGCATAAGACGCTATAGGCTTGATACAGGAACCGGGCGAACGGGTCGCGTCCGTTGCAATATTGTAAACGCGGGATTCGGTCTTTTCGTTTCTGCCTCCGACAACCGCTTTTACATTACCCTCATAGTCCATAGCGATAAAGCCGGACCACAGCGTATCGTCATCAGCGTTCATCTGATAGGTCGTAAAGTTGCTCTGAGTCTGCATCTCCTTCTCGACCTTCTTCTGCATATCGCGGTCAACGGTAGTATATATCGTATAACCGCCGTCATAAAGTCTGGCAGACGCTTCCTCATATGAAATTCCGTAATTATCCGCAATTATCTGGATAGTCTGATTTATTGCCGCGTCCATAAAATATGAAGTCGGACCCTGATCCTTAGTTTCATCCTCATAGATAGTTGCGCTGGAATAGTTTATATCGCCGGTAACGACCAGTTCTTCCGCAAGAGCGTCGTTATACTCCTGCTCGGAAATCGCGCCGTTTTCCAGCATATGATTCAAAGTATATTTCTGTCGTATCTTGTTGTTTTCAGGACTGTCGTAGGGATTGTTTGCCGCTGGGGCGCTTGTCATTCCTGCAAGCGAAGCGGACTCGGCAAGGTCCAGTTCGGAAACATCTTTACCAAAATAGAAATTTGCTGCGGCCTGAACTCCGATAATATCATATTCCTGCGTGGTAAGCGGAACAAGATTCAGATAGCTCTGGAGAATATCTTCTTTAGCATATGTCTTCTCCACGTTTATCGACCGGAATATCTCTCGTATCTTACGCTCGATACCCTTAATGCTGTCTCTGGAATCGTCTCCGGTGATATTTTTTATCGTCTGCTGGGTGATAGTCGAACCTCCGACCTGTCTGTCACCGTAGATAGGAATAAATACGTTTACGAAAGCGGCAAAAGTTCTCTTGAAGTCAACACCGTCATGAGAATAAAATCTCTCGTCCTCGGTACAAACGAATGCGTCCTGAAGATACTGCGGAATATCTTCCAAGTCTGCCCACACAACGTGCTTATTGGTGTTTTTCAAAGCGTAATAAAGCTCATACTCCTGAGAATCCTCACCTTCCTCGTCATAGTCGGGGTTTTCCGAAAGGAATCTTGAAATATTACTTGCCTCAGTCTTATCAAGGCTAACGGTAGTTGTGGTATCCGCAAAATTAAGGACATATATCGTTAGTACCGTCGCAAATATCGAGCAGGTGATAATTATTATCAAGAATACCGACAAAAGGACAGTTCCGAAGATTTTAAGCGCTTTGACAGCAGGGTTTGTAGATTTTTTCTTTTTCCTTTTCTTTGCTGTCTTGTTTTTTATTTCATCCATAAATTTAACCTTTCGTATCTTAAAATTTACCTGATATTATTATACCACATACGAATCAAAAAGTTAAGCGTTTTCAAAAATTCTGATTGCCGGAGCTGAATTTTTTAGCAATTCGACAAATTCAGCGCATCAATTTTGCACAATTTGCACTTTTCACACAAAAGAAAAAAACAGGGGCGATTTCTCGCCCCCTGAATTATTGCTTATTCTGCGTCTTCTTCAGCCTCGTCTTCAGCAGGAAGCAAAGCTCTCATAGACAAGCTGATTCTCTTTTTATCAGTGTCGATCTCAGTGATCTGGCAGTCAACTACCTGGCCGGCGGAAAGAATATCTGCGACATTGTTGACTCTCTGGTTAGCGATCTGTGAGATATGGATAAGACCGTCGATACCGTCGATGATCTGAGCAAAAGCACCGAAAGAAGTAATAGAAACGATCGTTGCCTTTACAACCTGTCCGACCTCATAATTAGCCTTGAAGATCTCCCAAGGATTCTCGGAAGCCTTCTTATATGTCAAAGAAACCTTCTTGGTCTCGCTGTCAATGTCCTTGATAGTTACAGTTATCTTATCACCGATAGATACAACGTCCGAAGGATGCTTGATCCTGTTCCATGAAAGATCCATTCTTCTGATAAGACCGTCAACCCCGCCGAGATCAACGAATACGCCGTAATCTGTGATAGACTTAACAGTACCCTCAACCTCAGAACCGATCTGAGCTGTTTCAAAGAACTTAGCCTGTGCCGCCGCTCTTTCTTCTCTTGCAACTGCGCGGATAGAACCTACGGCTCTCTGCTTTGCCTCATTGACCTCAAGGATCTTGAAGTTTACAGTCTGCTTGAGAAGCTCGTTAAGATCAAAATCTCTTCTCGGTGCGGCCTGAGAAGCCGGGATAAATACCTTAACGCCGTTTGAAGAAACAAGAACGCCGCCCTTGACAACATTAGTTACCGTACCTGTAAGAGTAGCGTCGGCCTCTTTAGCCTCAACGATCTTCTGGAAGCCCAGAACAGCGTCGACCTTCTTCTTGGAAAGTGTAACAATACCTTCCTGGTCGTTAGTTTTCAGAACGATAAGGTCGATCTTGTCGCCTACGCTTACAATATCCTCAGGTTTCTTGGTCGGATCGTCTGAAAGCTCGGAAGCCGGAATGTAACCTGTATGCTTTGTTCCGATATCAACGGCAACTTCACCGTTATTGATATCGGTTACGATACCTTCAACCTTCATTCCCGTATGTATTTTTTTCAGAGTCTTTTCAAGTTCCTCCTCAAAATTAAATTCTTCGTCAACATTGTTCAACATTTCACTCATGGTCTGTTGTACCTCCTTGATTATATAAGCCGGTGTTGATGCGCCGGCAGAAATCCCGATAAATTTTGCACCTGATAAGTCAATATTACAAGCTTTAAGTCCATCGGCGTCCTCAACAAGGAAGCATTTGCAGTACTCTTCGCAAATCGCTTTCAGCTTGTGAGTGTTGGAACTGTGCAGCCCGCCGACTATTATCATCAGGTCGGCTATCTTTGCAAGCTCTGCGGCCTCCTTCTGTCTTTCAGAAGTCGCACTGCAAATGGTGTTATACACCACAGCCTCCGGCAAAGATTTTTCAAACAGCTCTTCGCACTTTTTCCACATATTCTTATTATACGTTGTCTGAGCTAAAATTGCAACCTTTTTTGACGAAAAATCTGTGCCTTTCACCAAATTTTCAAAATCGTCACAAGAATTGAACACATAACTTTCTCCTCGGCAATGTCCTCTTATTCCCATTACTTCAGGGTGAGAGGCGTCGCCGGCTATAAGGATAACATATCCCTCCTGTGACTTTTCATCTGCAATTTTATGGATTCTCGCAACAAAAGGACAGGTCGCGTCGATCACTTCAGCGCCGATCTTCTCAAGTTGTCTGTATACTTCTCTTCCAACGCCGTGGGAGCGAATGATAACTGTCTGGTCTTTCTTGATCTGGGAAAGCTCAACGGGATAAACGCCCTTTGCTTTCAGATCCGAAACTACGTTTGGGTTGTGAATTATTGGACCTAACGTTACAACATTATTTCGGTTATCTAATTCATTATACACTATTTTTACGGCTCTGTCTACACCAAAACAGAAACCTGCGGTTTTTGCAACGCAAATTTTACATTTTGTTAACATTTTAATGTACCAGCTCCGTTATTTTTTCCATAATTTCATTTTTGATCGTTTTAAGAGCGTGAGGATTTGTAGAAGTCACGCCTATTTCAGAGGGAACTATCGGTTTGCCGAATCTTACTACCACGCGCTTTCTGAATTTAAGCTTACCCTCAAAATTGATGCCTACCGGAACTACGGGAACCTGCGCCATTGCGGCAACAAGAGCCACTCCTGTCTTGCCCTTTCCGACCTTTCCGTCCTTTGAACGCGTACCCTCGGGGAAAATAACAAGGTTTCTTCCCTTTTCAAGCTTTTCAATAGAGGTATCGATCGCCTGAGTATCTCCTTTTCCTCTTGTGACAGGAAACGCACCAAAGGCTTTTATCAATACGGTGAAGAAAATATTCTGGTGAAAAAGTTCTTCCTTAGCCATATACGACAGCGGTACTCTTGTCGGAAGTGCGATAAACACAGGGTCCTGATAACTTCTGTGATTTGACGCAAAGATATTGCCTCCGTCCTTAGGAATGTTCTCCGTACCCTCAAAAGTGATATTGAAATACAAATGATAGATACCTGTAACAATATATCTCAGCAAAGTATACCAGAACATATGAAAATGCCCAAGCCTTTGAGTCTTGCTTACCGGTCTGAGCGGAGCTATCTCTTTAACTCTGCGCTCTTTTTTTTTAGTCTTTTCTGTGATGATTCTGTATATCTCCTCAACGGATTCTTCAAGAGTGAGATTTGTTGAATCCACCTCAACTGCGTCGTCTGCCTTTTTCAAAGGGGCTATCTCACGGTGAGTGTCGTTATAATCACGCCGGATTATATCCTGCAGTACCTCCTCATAGGTTGAAGTATCGCCCTTTTCTTTAAGTTCCCTATATCTCCTGTCTGCTCTCGCCTCAGGCGTCGCAGTAAGGAAAATCTTCACATCTGCATTCGGCAGAACCACGGTTCCTATGTCTCTTCCGTCCATGATGATGTTATTCTCTTTTGCAATGCCTTGCTGTAAATCAAAAAGGAACTCTCTTACCTCAGGTATTGCGGAAACCTTTGACGCGCCCATAGATATTTCAGGCGTACGTATTTTATCGGAAACGTCCTCGTCATTCAGCATAACACGCTGTCCGGCTTCGGTATAGCAAAGCTTTATTGAAATTTCCGGCAACAGGCTTTTTACCTGTGAAACGTCGGAAAGCTCTGCGCCTTTGCTTACCGCATAGTATGCTATAGAACGATACATTGCGCCGGTATCTACATAAACATACTCAAGCTTTTTTGCAACCGCCTTTGCAATCGTAGACTTTCCTGCTCCGGAAGGTCCGTCAAGGGCAACATTTATTCCCATATCCAAAACTCCTTATCAATCTATATTGTTTGCACAGCTGTAGGCTGTGGAAAATGCTATTTGCAGATTAAAACCGCCTGTATATGCGTCAACGTCCAGAACTTCGCCGATAAAATAAAGCTTATCGCAAAGCTTAGACTTCATAGTTTTCGGATCTATTTGCGAAACGTCAACACCGCCGCGGGTAATGATCGCTTCATCGATCGACCGCATACTTTTCACACGGAAAGTAAGCTTCTTTATAATATGCTCCAGCCGTTCCCTTTCCTCTTTGGTTATCTGATTGACCTTTTTATCACCCGCGATCCCACTGCGTTTTATCACCATAGGAATTATCTTCGAGGGCAAAAGCCTGTTAAGCGAATTCTGAAAATCCCTGTTGGGAAAATCATTAAAATCCCTCAATATCCTGTTATCAAGCTGTTCAAGATCAAGACCAGGTTTCAGATCGATGTCGAGATAATATTTATTTCCGCTAAGATCGCCGAGATGTGCAGAGGCAGAAAGCACCAGCGGTCCGCTGAGACCGAAGTGCGTGAACAGCATTTCGCCCAGCTCATGAAAAATTGGTTTTGCGCTGTCGTTCTCTCTGAGGGAAAGCGTACAGTTTTTCAGCGACAAGCCCATTGCAAGCGCGCACTCCTCGCACTCTGCCGTAACTATAGGACAAAGCGACGGCGTTATTTCCGTCACATTATGTCCGACCGACCTCGCAAGTTTATAACCGTCACCTGTCGAGCCGGTGCGGGGATAAGATCTTCCGCCGGTAGCAACAATAATATGCTCTCCGAAGTAATCTCCGCTTTCACATCTGAAGCCTGCCGCTTTGCCGTTTTCGATGATAATCTCCTTTACATCATCACGGACAAACTCCGCTCCGCTGTCCTCTGCGGCTTTTACAAGAGCCGCAACTATTTCTCCTGCATTGTCGCTAACGGGAAACACTCTGTTGCCGCGCTCGGTTTTCAGCTTTACTCCAAGACATTCAAAAAAGGACATAACGTCCTCCGGAGAAAACCTGCTCAGAGCCGAAAACATAAACTTTGAATTGCGCGGAATGTTTTTCATGACCTCATCCGTTCCGCAGTTATTTGTAACGTTACAGCGTCCTTTCCCCGTTATCATCAGCTTTCGCCCCGGCTTGTCGCTGTGTTCGATAACAAGCACGCTCCTGCCCTGCCAGCCAAGCTGTACGGCGCAGAAAAGCCCCGCCGCGCCTCCGCCTGCTATTACCGCATCATATCGTTTCATTTTGTATCTTCCTCGCTCTTTGCGTAAACGTCATACTCTTCCCAGACCTGTTCAAGCTTTTCAAATGTCTGTGAGACCCTGTCAATATTTCTGATAGATACCGCCACTATCAGCGCATTGATAAGGCTGAGCGGCGCTACAAGCGAATCTACGAATGAAGCCATATCGCTTCTTGCAAGCAAAAGACTGTCCGCATACTTTGCTATGGGAGAGGCTTTTGAATCAGTAATAGCAATGACATTTGCACCGTTGTTTTTAGCGTATTTAAGCGCTTTCACCGTCTGTTTTGAATATCTTGGGAAAGAAATGCCTATCATAATGTCCTTATTGTCTATCCTCATTATCTTCTCAAAAAGCTCGGAGGTAGTTGTACTTTGCACAAGCTTTACATGCGGAAATATCAGTCCCAGATAATAGCTCAGAAAAGAAGCTATCGAAGCGGCGCTCCTTGTTCCCATTATGTAAATAGTATTGCAGGACACTATCATATCCACTGCCTTGTTAAAGTCCTCACGGGAGGTTTCTTCAAGAGTTCGTCTGATCTTGTCAATATCGAGATTCAATACTCTTTCAAGAACATTATCCCCGCTCATAAGGTCGGACGTTACTTCGATACGCTGTACCGCCGTAAGCTTATTTCTCATAAGCTCCTGCAAACCCCTTTGCAATGACGGATAGCCGTCGTAGCCAAGCTCCGAAGCAAATCTTACTACCGTTGACTCGCTCACGCCTACCGTTTTACCAAGCTTCTGAGCGGTCATGAACGCCGCCTTGTCATAGTGAGACAGGATATAGTTTGCAATAAGCTTATGTCCCTTGGACAAGCTCGGAAGCTTTTCATTTATTAACGAAAACAAATCCTTTTCCATTGATCCTTACCTCTCATATCATTACGCCCAAAGCTCGTCCTGAAGGGCGATTATTTTTTCTCTGCGCTGTTTTGTCTGATCCTTATCTGTTCTGTACACTCCGCCGTCAAAAACGATAACGTCGCCTTCACGGACGTTATCCGTCTGAGAAACGGACAGTGCAGCCTCGTTTCCGTCCATATCCTGGCAAATAACTACGTCGTTTTCTATTCTGTCAACGATCAGCCTGCTTGTCATTTTTTCTTATCCCCCTTAGATGTTTCAACGCTCAATCCCTCTCCGTCCGATTTAAACACTATACTGCCGTCCTCGGCGGTTATATAGAGATGAGACGCATATTTTTTCAGTCTGGTCACGGTCTCCTCGTGAGGGTGTCCGTATTTATTGCCGACTCCGCAGGAGATCACGGCGTACCTCGGCATTACCTCGTTAAGAAAATCAACGCCGGACGAAGTAGAGCTTCCGTGATGTCCCGCTTTTAGAACCTTTGCGGAAAGGTCGTAACCCTGAGAAAGAATGTCCTTTTCCTCGGTGGTTTCACAGTCGCCGGTAATCAGAAAGCTGTTGCCGCCGTCGGTTATTTTAACAAGCGTGGAATAATTATTCAGATTATCATAATCCTCCTCGGGCGTAAAAAGCTGAACCTTACAGTCGCCCACAGTAAATTCACAAGGCTTTGCCGCTGTTATCTTCAGCCCCTTAGCCTTTATGCTTTTAAGCATATTCTCATATGTGACCGTTGTTGGAACAACGTCGTTTTTTACCCTTGGCATTATAAAATTATCAACACCGAAACTGTCGATTATCTCGCTCATTTCTCCCATATGATCCGAATGCGGGTGAGTAACGACAAGATATTTTATCTCATCAACTCCCTGCTGTTTCAGATAGTTGATGACAGTATTGCTTTCGTCCTTCTCGCCGCTGTCAACGAGCATTGCCTCGCCCTGCGAGATAAGAAGCGTACTGTCGCCCTGCCCCACATCAATAAAATGCACCTCGGTATTGGCGTGTTCCGCAGGCTTATCCTCAACGCCCGCCTTTATCAGCAGGCTGTCAAAGCTTACGATCCCGGTAAGGTCAAGGAACGTAAACAAGAGCAGTATAAATATTCCGACAAGCCCTGCGGCTTTCTTGGCGGACTTAGACATCGAACCGCTCAGCGTTTTCCTTTTCTGCGGTCTTTTTGCCATTTTGCACTTCCTTTTTTGTTAACTGTAGATGAATTCCTGCCGTTATTAGCTTTCTTCGTCTTTTCCTTTTTCAGATATTCCGAATCGGGCACTACAAGCTTATCCGGACCGTTTCCGATAAGATCGCGTCTGTTAGCTTTGACAAGAGCGGCAATGACCTTTTGCTTGTTCTCCGGCTTGTAATACTGGAGCAGCACACGCTGCATCGCTTTTTCCTCCGGTTTCTTTGCAACGTATACCGGTTCGAGCGTATAAGGATCAAGCTCGGTATAAAACATACAGGTCGAAAGCGTTCCCGGCGTTGGATAGAAATCCTGCACCTGCTCAGGACGGATATTATTCTGTTTCAGAAACATTGCAAGCTCTACAGCGTCCGAAAGCCTTGAGCCGGGATGAGAGGACATAAGATAGGGTATAAGATACTGATCTCTGCCCTTCTGTTTTGTGATCTCATAAAATTTCTTCTGAAACTTTTTATAAGCCTCAATATGCGGCTTGCCCATTTTATCAAGAACAGCGGCGGAGCAATGCTCGGGAGCGACTTTCAGCTGGCCGCTGATATGATGTTCGATCAGCTCCTTCATAAATTCTTCGTCCTTGTCCTCTATAAGATAATCGTATCTTATTCCGCTTCTGATAAAAACCTTTTTAACTCCGTCCAGCCGTCTGAGCTTTCTGAGCATATGAAGATATTCCGTATGATCTACCACGAGATTCGGACAAGGCTTAGGCGCAAGGCATTTTTTACCCTTGCAAAGCCCCATTGTAAGCTGTTTATCGCAGGACGGTCGGCGGAAATTCGCCGTCGGACCTCCAACATCATGAATATATCCCTTAAAGTCTTTTAATTTTGTAAGCTTGACTGCCTCGTCAATGACAGACTGTTCGCTTCGGCAGGTGATCTTTCTGCCCTGATGCAAGGCAATGGAACAGAAATTACAGAAACCGAAACAGCCTCTGTTATGAGTTATGGAAAAGCGAACCTCTTTTATGGAAGGCACACCGCCCTCCTTTTCATATATCGGGTGATAGGTTCTCTCATAGGGCAGAGCATAAACTTCGTCAAGTTCCTCAGTCGTAAGTGAAAGCGCAGGCGGATTCTGCACAAGCATTTTATCTCCCTGCCTCTGAATTATCGTTTTTCCGTAGACCTCGTCCTGCTGGTCATACTGTATACGGCAGGCTTTGGCATAAAGGACTTTATTTTCCTTTACCTCCTTATAAGAAGGACACTGAACCGCTCCGTAAGGAGTATCCACAGGGTCGCATAGATAGCAAGTACCTCTTACGTCAAGAATAGTATGCACGTCCTCGCCTGCATTAAGTCTGTCCGCAATCTCCACAACGGAATGTTCGCCCATTCCGAACATCAGCAGGTCGGCGCCGCAGTCGACAAGCACTGAGGGTATGACCTCGTTCTTCCAATAATCGTAATGTGCAAAGCGTCTTAGGGAAACCTCAAGACCTCCGCAGAGAACAGGTATTTCCGGAGCGGCATTTTTACACATACGGCAGTAAACAGTCGCCGCTCTGTCGGGACGTTTTCCTCCCTTTCCTCCGGCAGAATACAGATCGTCGGAGCGTTTTTTCTTTGCAACCGTATAATGAGAGACCATGGAATCGATATTTCCTGCGGTTACCAGAAAGGCAAGTCTCGGCTTGCCGAGTCTGAGAACTTCCGTCGGATCGTTCCAGTCGGGCTGTGGTATGATTCCCACCGTATATCCGTGATGCTCAAGCACTCTGGAAATAATAGCGACTCCGAAACTGGGGTGGTCAACATAGGCGTCGCCGATTATATATACAAAATCCAACTGCTCTATACCGCGCTCTTTCATATCCTGTTTTGAAATCGGCATAAACGCCACTGTTTTTCACCTCTTTGTTTAAGGCAACGCCGCACAACTGCCGCCTAACGGCTTTGTGCACATCTAACTTGCTGATATTCCTACCTTCTTGCCTGCATTTCCGCCCATTCAGCCTCGGTAATATTTATCTTTCTGGGCTTTGAGCCTTCCTGCGGACCGATTATTCCCATTTCTTCGATCTCGTCCATGATTCTGGCGGCTCTCGGGAAACCGAGTTTTAACTTTCTTTGCAGAAACGCCGTAGAGGCGTTGTTTGTCTGAACGATTATGGAAATTGCCTGATTAACAAGATCGTCGTCGGGATTGACTGTAACGTTTTCGGCATTGCCCGCAGAGCCGTTTTCTTTCGGCTGAGGAGTGTTCTGTTCGACCTCATGAATGACCTCGTCGCTGTACTCGGCGGTATGCTCGTTTTTAAGGAAGTTTACGACCTCCCGTATCTCCGACGTGGCGGCATATCCGCTCTGCATTCTTATGGGCTTTTTAACGCCTACGGGCTTATAAAGCAGGTCGCCGTTTCCGAGCAGTTTTTCAGCGCCGCTTTCATCAAGAATAACTCGTGAGTCAACATTACTCGATACGCTCAGAGAAACTCGTGACGGGATATTTGATTTGATAAGACCCGTAAGCACGTCCGCACGAGGCGACTGAGTTGCGATTATCATATGGATACCTGCGGCACGGGCAAGCTGTGCCAGTCTGAGTACGGAATCCTCAACCTCGCTTCTCGCCGCCATCATAAGGTCGGCAAACTCGTCCACAACAATAACGATCTGGGGAAGAAGGTCCATTTTCGCTCTTATTTCGTCCTGCTGATCCTCAGGCTTGTTTCTTTCCTCAAGAACCATTTCATTGAATTCCTGAAGATTTTTGACATTATTCGCCTCAAACAGCAGATAACGCTTGTTCATCTCGTTTACTGCCCAGCCAAGCGCTCCGGCTGCTTTCAGCGGCTCGGTAACGACAGGGATAAGCAGATGCGGTATTTTATTGTATATCGGAAACTCTACCTTTTTAGGGTCGATAAGAATAAGCTTTACCTCGTCGGGTGAAGCGTGGTACAGGATCGAAAGAATGATAGAGTTTGTAAATACGGACTTACCTGAACCTGTAGTACCGGCTACCAGCATATGCGGCATTTTTGCAATATCTCCGATTATGATGTTGCCCTCAATATCCTTTCCTACCGCAAAGGTAAGCTTTCCGTTGGCTTTTCTGTACTCATCACTGTCAATAAGCTCACGAAGAGAGACAGTGTCGCGGTGATCGTTCGGGATCTCGACGCCGATGCAGGCTTTACCGGGAACAGGCGCTTCGATACGCACGCTCATCGCCGCAAGACTAAGAGCTATATCATCGGAAAGTCCGGTGATCTTCGACACTCTTACTCCCGCCGCAGGCTGTAATTCATATCTTGTTACAGAGGGACCTCTGTGTATTCCTACGATCCTCGTCTTTGCGCCATAGGTTTCAAGGGTCTCAACAAGCTTTGTTGATTTCTCCTGTATCTCCTGCTGAACTATATCTGCAGACGCCGCGTTTTTGGAAAATTTCAATATGTCGACCGGCGGATAAACATAGGCGGAGATCTTATTGTCCTTCTCAAAGAATGTGGTTTGACCGTTGTTTTCAACGTTCACCACAGACGGCTTGTCCGTCTTATCGGTCTCACCTTTTTCTCCGTTTCTGCCATCGCCTATCGCATTCTTTATGATACGTTTAAGCTCTTCGTTATCAGTAGTTTTCGCTGTTTCCTCAAGCTTTTCCTGTGTGATAACAGGCGCCTGAACAGGGTGATCAGGCATATTCAGCTCAGCGATATTAACATCTTCGATCATCTCGTCCTCATCAGACAAAGGAACAAAGGCTTCGGGTGCAGTATCCGGCTCGTCGTCGGGATAATATTTTGCAATATCCACTCTGCCGTTTCTTCTCGGCTCCCGCTCTTTTTTCTCTTTGGGAGGCTGAGCCGCTCTCTGAATCCTGTCCTCGTTGACCGCTTCATAGCTTTTGACAAAGGGCTTTGTCAACGCCTTTAATAGCTGAGGCAGAGTAACGTTTGTCAAAAGCATCACAAATGTAAACGCCACAAGAATAATTATTATTGCCGCGCCGACCTTTTTGAACAGTGCAAGCAGAGGCCAGCCAAGTACGGCGCTTGCAAGTCCTCCGCCCCGAAGATTTACTCCGTCATTATATAATCCCACAAGTTTCAGCCAGAAAGAACTTCCGTCCACTGAGCCAATTTGCAAGATCTGAGCCATTCCGCTGATAAGCAACATAAGAACACTGCCCTCGACCACTTTGGCAATTACTCTGTTGTGAGTAAAATCGGAAGCGATCATAAGCGCAACATATATTATCATCGGCGCAAAGAGGAAAACTGAAATCCCGAACATACCTCTGTTAAAGCAATGCAGCCATTTCCACAGCCCATCGCCCTCGATAAAGGTTATGAGAAGTTCAAGTATCCCAAAGAAGAAAAGTATGTAAGACCAAAAGCGCCTGTTTTCCTTTTCTTTGACAGCTTTCAGAGAATTGGACGCAGGCGCATTAGCCTTTTTCGTGCCGGACTGCTTGTTATTCTGTTTAGGCGCGGCAGGCTTTGAGGCTGGAGCAGTTTTTGCACCGCTCTGTTTAGCCGCAGGCTTAGAGCCGTTTTTCTTGGCTGCCATGTAATTTATCAATCCTTTCGGTAATCGTATAAACCTATAAAAAAGCCTGAAATATATCTTTCAAGCTTTTTTACAAAAAAATGATATTATTTTGCAAAAGTAATCGGATGACCCATACACATCTCGATAAACGCAACAATAAGCACGAGTACTCCAAGCACCAGAGTATAGTAGGCAAACACCTTGAATTTGTCTGTTTTCACCAGCCAGTTAACAAGCTTTATCGCACACAAGCCGACTATTGCCGCTACAACAAAACCTACAAGACAGCTGCCAACCTGTATGTCCGCTTCGCTTGTTAAAGCGTCTTTAAGCTCCAGCAAACAACTGAGAAGTATTACCGGTATACCCAGAATAAACGAATATTTAACGGCTGTTTCTCTGCTCATTCCCGAAAAAAGTCCGGCGCTTATGGTAGAACCGGAACGTGAAACGCCCGGAAGAAGTGCAACGCCCTGGAAAAGTCCGACGGTAACGGCGTCCTTTCCGTTGATATTAGCAGCAGTCTTGTTTCCTTTTGTACAGCGGTCCGACATGTAAAGAATAGCCGCAGTATACAGAAAGCAAAGTCCTTCGGCAAATATGCTGGAATCCTCCGCGATGCCCTCAAACCAGCCCTTAAAAGGAAGAAACGGCAACAGGCAGAAACAGGAAATCACCATCATGACTATCATGCGTCTTTCGGGATTCATTCCCTTAACGGTAAACTTGCCGCTGAAAATATCCTTTATCATTACGCCAAGCTCTTTTATCATAGCCCATATAGTATGCCTGAAAGCGACAAACACCGCGACAAGCGTTCCTAAATGCAGTATCGCTGAAAAGAACAGAGCTCCCTCTCCGCTGTTGCCGGTAAAATGCTGATAAAGTGAAAGATGTCCCGAACTTGAAACCGGAAGAAACTCGGTCAAGCCCTGAATGATCGCCTGAAAAATTGCATTGATAATACTCATTGATGTCCTCCATATTATAGCGTCATAGATAAAATCCGTCTCTGCTTAAAAAGGCCGAAGGGTCGGTATCCAAAACGTTGATTTCCTCATCTTCGATGTCTGATACATCCGCAATACTTATGTCATTCCTGAAAACGTCGTAGGGATTAAGAATCGTCTGAAACATTTTCAGCCCTCTCCTTTTCGGAATTGTTTTCTATCATATCGTAAAGGCACTCTATTGCCTCCGAAAGACCTCCAAGCCGATCGATCAGTCCTTCACTTACCGCCTGTTCGCCGTCAATAACCGAGCCGACATCCATAACAAGCTCACCCGTCGCCATCATAAGTTCTCTGAATCTGTCGGGTGTAATGCGGGAATTGTCACAGACAAACCTAACTATTCTCTCCTGCATCTTATCAAAATAAGAAAGGGTCTGGGGCACGCCGAGAACCAATCCGTTCATTCTAACCGGGTGAATAGTCATCGTTGCGCTGGGTACAATAAAAGATTTTTTTGCACACACTGCAAGAGGAACGCCGATAGAATGTCCTCCGCCCACCACCATTGAAACGGTAGGCGTTTTCATACTTGCGATAAGCTCCGCGATAGCCAGCCCAGCCTCAACGTCTCCGCCTACGGTGTTAAGAATTATCACAAGTCCCTCTATGCTTCTGTCCTGCTCTATCGCAACCAGAGCCGGAATAATATGCTCGTACTTCGTAGTTTTATTTTGTGCCGGAAGAATATAATGACCCTCGACCTGACCGATGATATTCAGACAATGAATAATATGCTTGGCGTTGGGAATCGTAATGTTCCCCATTTCCTTTATCTGCTCGGTCCTGCTTTCAAGCTCATCTTCTTCCATTCGCTCCTGTTCCTCTTCCATAGCAAACCTCCTGTAAAATAGCCTTAACAAAAGTATTTGCACCAAAAGTAAAAATATGCAGGAACGCCGTCAATACAATAAATATAATACCACAGATTGCTTATAATGTCAACCGAAAAAAGCTTCAGCATTCAAGAAAATGCAGGAAATCTACAAATTCCTGCATATTGTTTACGAAAAATTAATTATTGCTTTTTGTATTCCAAGGAAAGCACCTGATCTGCCCATAAAATCAGATCAGCGAAATCCTCCTTATCAAGATAAGAGAAGTACTTATTGACCGTCTGCCCGTCCTCAGCCGAGATCGTATCTGTAAGGCAATAGCCGTCTGAAGAAATTGTTATCTCAGTCTGAGTACTTTCTTTCAAACCAAAGGTTATCTGTATGAAATCCAGCGAAGGGTCTTTTGACGGCGCGCTTCTGTAGGCGGCATTGCCGAAGCTGTCGATCATTTTATCAAGCTCGGCGTAATCGTCGTGATTCAAAATATAACATTCACCGTAAACATTTCCGACTTTGATCTTTACAAGAGCGTATGCTCCTTCGTATATCGTATAATTATAGTAATCGTCAAAGCAGATAAAATAACAGGCAGAGCCTTTTGTCACCTTAAAATAGCCTTTATAGGCCTTGACCGTGCTGATGTCTTCCATTTCCACTCGCTCGGCAGAATCCCACACACCGGTACCGGAAGAATCGGAAACCAAATTACCGTCCGGAGTTGAAAGACTGCAACATATTTTATCCGGCTGATCAGCATCATCTGATCCGACTTCATAAACAGCTATATTTTCGGCATTGAATTTCTCCGGCTTGTAAGACGTCAAAGTGCCGTACTCGTCATAGAGAGCATACTGCATAGGAGCGTTTCTTTCTTTATCAAAGCAAAACTGCAAAATTCCGTCGCTCACAACGGTAATATCTGTATAATCCGTCGCTTCGACAAGTTCTTCACCGTCGCTGTTCAGCAATCCAAGAAATTTGCCCTGTCTGAAAGTATAAAACTTATCTGCAAGTATATTTTCGCATTGATAATCATCAAAGGGCTGTTCTTTAACTTCGGCAATGTATTTTGATTTATCAAAGCTTGTATATACCTGTCTTGAAAGCTCATCGGGCGCTTTCAGATCATTAAGAAATTCAGGGAACTCGTAGTTTTTGATCTCCACATTGCTGGGTGCGGCATTATCGCTGTTTTTGATCTGAGCAACTGTCGAAGATTCTGTTTCTTTCTTATCCTTCTTACAGCCCGTCATTGTTACCGCTAATATTACTGCAATAATCAAAGCGACGTTTTTTCTTATTCGTGCCATTGATGTTCTCTCCTTAAAAATGTTCATTATGTTGTCTCATCGAATAAAATCACCTTTACATACTATTATAATACGTTTAAGCTTTTTTTGCAAGAGTTTTGTGCTTTAAAAATCATATTTATCCGCAGCTTGAAAATTCGTACATGACATAAGAATCGTCAAAAAATAAAAAATCCCGCCAAAGTTCAGCTGTTCACCGAACCTCAGCGGGATCTGTTTATTATTCGTTAATAGACATTATAAGCTGTTAAAAGCTTACTTCATCGCCTCTTCAACAGCAACCGCGCAGACCGAAAATAGGGCATTTAAGCCTTATTTTGTTACCAATGCGATACCGATATTTTTTTGTTTAAATTGCCTAAATCATATTTGCACAAGCTATGAGGATTACAGGATATATATGTAACAAGTATCGCTGCGGATTCGCTCACGGTCTTGTTGTCTGTAAGCTCCTTGCCTGCGGCGAACTTTGCAAGCTTTTTTTATATGAAATTACCACTTGTGCTATTTATCAAAGCTTAGATTAAAGGCATAGAAATTTTTTTGCTATAAACATATCTGAATCAATAGAAAGATTTCTTGTTAGCTGGTAAACTATAGTAACATTCAATTATGTGCCAAAGCTAAAATTTTCTCAATAAAGTTATCCTCACTCATTGCATTGTCTAACTCTTGCTCACTTTGATACAGCATACAAACGATTGTTGGTTTATTTTCTTCAGATTCAAACAAAAGTTTAACATTTTCATCTTCCACTTGCTCAGTACCTTTTATTCTTAATTTACTAGCTATTCTAATGTAATATACCTTGATATCTTGACCATATATTGTCAGTTCTAGTTTACCACTTAAGCAAAAAGCAAACAGATGATCTTTCCCAACTCGATTGATCATATCCTCGTGTTCTGATTTAGTAATAACAACATTATCAATTGTCTGATAATTAACAAACGGCTTGTTTTCTATAAAAGAGGAATACAAACCATTTAAATAATACAAATCCTCCTCGTCTGTTTCAACAGAAAGGTCGAAATGAACTCCTAACTTTCTTTCAATCTGATACATTTTTTCATATAATTTTAATCCTTTAAATATATTTTCACGTTTCTCATCATCAATATCATTTTTATAATCAAACAAATATCCATTGATAAGTAAGCGGTTCTCTATTAATGCCACATACAACTTGTAAGCATTAATAACATCTGTGACATATTTTGCATTTTTATTTGCAATATACATATTAAACGAGAAATTGCATATCTTTTTGTGTGAATACTCTGAATCTGCTACCATAGTGACACAAATTGTTTCATTTTCAGCGACGTTTGAATATACACATTGTTCTATATTATCACACTGCTGCATTTGTAAGTGAACAATAGTATTGATACTTCTATCTTCATTGTCTGACAGTTCTAAACATATCGTCGGCAATTCAGGTGGTTCAAGATACCCTATTGGATTTATATCTTCATTATCAAAAACGCTTCTAAATACAAATTTCCGATCAATTTCAGTCCCTTTGTACACTGTTTTTTCATTATTAACCTTTAGCGTTGTTTGAGCAAGACGTGCAATTTTTAAAATATCATCACCTGACTTAATGTATTTTCCATATTTATCAAAAAAAGCTTTATTTTCACTATCATTGAAAGTAAATGTATTTTTTGTTTGTGACAAATCAACAACCAAATGAGATGAATCCAAACATTGATATTTCATACCTTCAGGCAATTCGTCGTTAAAAACTTTTAACAACTCTTCTGGAATTGTACTTTCAGCAGTTCCATTTTCTATACTCTCTTTCAACTTTTTTATGAGCATTTTTTAAGCATCCTCCTCTATTGTTTCAAGCACTCGAATTTTTGAAATAAGATCCATACAATCTTTTTCAGTACAACCGCTTACTTTATCCTTTAATCGCATTATCCAATCTATAAAACTAGAACGATTTTCTTCTCTGTCAATTATTAAATATTTAATGTCAGAATATTCAAATTTAAAGCATATATTATACTTGTCAGTTTTACCTTGATCATCTTTCTTGTCTGCTAATTTCTCGATTGCCTTATTATATTTGTCAAGAATTTTGTCATTAGTTAAAAACAATTGCATATCACTTTTACTAAGGTCAGGAACAAAGCGCCATTCCTGCTCATCATGAAAATTCTTCAATTTTTCATTCTGAGTCCCAGTTAATGGTTTCATAAACATAACTTCCTTAACAAGATGATCAGAAAGGCATTCAAATTTTATATCATCATATTCGGTACAATCCATAGCAACATTCAGTGTATTAGAAAAGGAATTAAAGAATTCTGAATCTTCATTTACATAATGTACCGGTTGTACTGATTTTTTTAAACAAAATTCCTTGGAAAATGCAATTGCAAAACAGCCGTAACCATTGAAATTACCATCTCCTTTAGCATGCAATGAAATCTTATGAAGATTTATATCACAAAAGCAAATCATCGGTACCTCAAAGGTAAAAAATTTGGGAACTTTTAAATATCGAACATTTTCTGAAACATATCTTGGAACAATCCTTTTATCAAGTAATTTTTTATGTAAATACTCAATTTTAGGCATGAAATTAAATAACGAATTAGCACTCTGTCTGTATTTTATATTGCTACTTTTTCTTTCATCTATATCTAACTTTTTCTTAAGGCTTTCTTCTTCCATATCGACACCGCCTACATTTTTTATCATATTGTAGCACAAAATGTCTTTATTTGCAAGTGAAAAATATAAATAAAAGTGATTTTAACCGAACCAGCCGCCCCGGAACACTCCGAGACGGCTGAAATTATGCCCTATATTTTCTTTGAAATCTCTGTAGTAAGCTTAATCACAAAGTTATCTCCTGCAACACCGTTAGCCTCGTATCCCCACTTCGCGAGAAGCTCATTGACTGCCAAATGAGTACCCTTACCGAAAATGCCGTTTGGATCTACACCGGTCTTGACAATACCCAATTTCTTGGCGATAGACAGTAGCGACTTGATCGCAAGAATGCCGTCTGACTGCTGTCCCTTCTTGTAGCCTGAACTGTCAAGTACCTTGGTCTTTGTTCCGACCTGCGCCTTAAAGCCATTAAGCCCCTTAGCCTTTATCACACTCGGATAATCAACATAACAATAGTTGCAGTCAACATTACCGTTAATGCCAGGAACACGACCTGTGGAGCTGTACTGCCACATACCGTATGCGCCGCTGTAATTACACTTACTGCCATACTCAGCAAGCCACAGCGCGTATCTGTTAGCGACCTCACTTGTAAGCATAGTCTGCGCAGAACTGCGAGATATGTAGATACCTGCAAAGTACCCTGCCGCCTCCAACGCTCCACAAAACGCCTTGCACATAGCTGATACTCCTGTTCTACCGACAAGGGATTTGCCCTCGACATCGAACCATATCGGATATTCAAACTGCTTGCCCTTGATAACCGACAAGCACGCCTGAGCTTCCAGCTTTGCTCCATATATCGGAAAATACCATATTGAAGCTGTCAAACAAGCCGACCGCTATCGTTCCCAACGTTCTGAAAACGGTTTGCAGATAAGTTGTGAAATCTCCTGCAAAATAAGCTTTTAAAGGCTCTGCAAGAGACCTTATATCGGAGAAAACTCCGGACATTATGTCGGCAAGCTCAATACTCTCCCGTTTAAGCCCGTCCCATATACCGGCAAAGATACCGCCAAAGTTCCGATTTATATATTTTCCTGTATCAGAAAAAAGTTTTTTGACCTGTTTTAAAAATTTGCTGATCTTCTTACCTGCTTCTGAGGTATTAACATCGGTTTTCAGAGATACAGTACCTTGATTAGGTATTGCCAAAGGCGTTACACTGCCGCTCTTATTTTCAGAAGAACTATCATCGTTCAGCTTATTTATCTGGTCAAAGCTTGCAAGAGTACCCTCTTGTGATTCTTTGGTTTCCTCTGCACTTTCGGATATATTCTCGT